>JBEVJP010000071.1:0-2552 GCA_040510155.1 Solirubrobacterales bacterium
AGGGCGTCGCGCTCGACACCGTCGACGACATGGAGACGCTGTTCGCGGGGATCCCCCTCGACGAGGTGACGGTGTCGATGACGATCAACGCCCCGGCGGCGATCCTGCTCGCCTTCTACGTCGTCGCCGCCGAGGAGAAGGGGATCACGCCCGACCGGCTCGGCGGCACGATCCAGACCGACATCCTCAAGGAGTACATCGCGCAGAAGGAGTGGTGCTTCCCGGTCGCGCCGGCAATGCACCTGGTCACCGACATGATCGAGTTCTGCAGCGAACGGATGCCACGCTGGCACCCGATCTCGATCTCCGGCTACCACATCCGCGAGGCCGGATCGACCGCGGCCCAGGAGCTCGCGTTCACGCTCAAGGACGGCTTCACCTATGTCGAGGCGGCGATCGAGCGCGGGCTCGCGGTCGACGACTTCGCGCCCCGGCTCAGCTTCTTCTTCAACGCCCACATCGACTTCTTCGAGGAGATCGCCAAGTACCGGGCCGCGCGACGGATCTGGGCGCGCGAGCTGCGCGAGACGTACGGCGCCGAGCGGCCGGAGTCGCTGCGGATGCGCTTCCACACGCAGACGGCCGGGGTCTCGCTCACCGCCCAGCAGCCGCTCGTCAACGTGGTCAGGACCGCGATCGAGGCGCTCGCAGGGGTCCTCGGCGGCACCCAGTCGCTCCACACCAACTCCTACGACGAGGCGCTGGCGCTGCCGACCGAGGACGCGGTGCGGCTCGCGCTCCGCACCCAGCAGGTGATCGCGCACGAGTCCGGCGTCACCAACACCGCCGACCCGCTCGGCGGCTCGTACTTCGTCGAGGCACTGACCGATCGCCTCGAGGCGCACGCCTACTCGTACTTCGCGCGCATCGACGAGCTCGGGGGGATGGTCGAGGCGGTCGAGAACGGTTTCCCCCAGCGCGAGATCGCCGACGCCGCCTTCCGGTACCAGCGCGAGGTCGACTCCGGCGAGCGCGTTGTGGTCGGCGTCAACGACTTCCGCAGCGCCGACGACGAGGAGATCCCAATCCTGCGGATCGACCCGGCGCTCGAGCGCAAGCAGGCCGGGCGCCTGGAGGCGACCAGGGCGCAGCGCGACTCGGGCGCGGTCGAGCGAACGCTGAACGGGCTGCGGGCGGGCGCGTCGCGCGGCGACAACCTGATGGCGGCGCTGATCGAGGCCGCGCGGGCGCGCGCCTCCGAGGGCGAGATCGTCGCCGCCCTGCAGGAGGTCTACGGGACCTACTCGGAGCGCCCGGTTTTCTGACTCCTCTACGCTCTGGGCCGTGAACGAGCAGGCCGAGAGCCAGCCGGCGGGCACGACCCAGGCGCCGAGCCGCAAGATCAGGGTCGTCGTCGCCAAGCCCGGCCTCGACGGGCACGACCGCGGCGCCAAGATCATCGCCCGCGCGCTGCGCGATGCCGGCATGGAGGTGATCTACACCGGCCTCCACCAGACCCCGGAGCAGATCGCCGCGACGGTGCTCCAGGAGGACGCCGATGCGGTCGGCCTCTCGATCCTGTCGGGCGCCCACATGACGCTGGTCCCCCGGGTGATCAAGAGCCTCGGCGAGCAGGGAGCCGACGACGTCGTAGTCACCGTCGGCGGCACGATCCCGAACGAGGACATCGCCGAGCTCAAGGAGCTGGGGGTGGCGGCGGTGTTCACCCCGGGCGCCCCGACCGACGACATCGTGGAGTTCATCCGCGCTGCCGTGGTGCAGCGCGCGTCGGCTTAAGACCAAAGCCTTCACGTGCGGCCGGAGGGAAGAAGGAGTTCGCCGGGATGAACCTCACTGACCACGCCGGAGTCCGGCTCACACACGGCAAGCCCAAGGTCAACGGCGTGGAGATCCACTACGCGATCGGCGGCGCCGGCGAGCCGGTGTTCTTGCTGCACGGCGTGCCGAAGACCATGTCGTACTGGCGCCACGTCGTGCCGCTGCTGACCCCGCACTACACCGTCATCGCGGTCGACAACCGAGGCGCCGGCGGCTCCCAGCGCCCCCTGACCGGCTACGACACCGCCACGATGGCCGGTGACGTCGCCGAACTGGCCACCCACCTGGGCTTCGACCAGTTCCGCGTCGCCGGCGAGGACTGGGGCGCGGCCATCGCCTACGCCGTCGCCGCCTTCCACCGGCCCCGGGTGCAGCAACTGGTGTTCCAGGAAACGCTCCTTCCAGGATTGCCAGCTGGCCCAGGATTGCCAGGCGGCGAACACGACCCCTCGCTCGCCGCCGACGACATGCGCACAGGCTGGCACTTCAGCTTCTTCAGCCTGCCGAACCTGCCAGAGCTGCTGCTGGCCGGGCGGGAACGGCCGTTCTGGACATGGTACGCCAGACGCCACATGTGGAACCCCAGCGCGCTGGCCGAGGAGGACATCGACGAAATGGTGCACTCGGCCGAGCAGCCGGGCGGCACCAGGGCCATCTTGGAGATGTACCGCGCCCGCCAGACCGACGCCGAACAGAACCGCCCGCATTACGCCGACCCGATCAGCTGCCCGGTCCTGGCCGTCGGCGCGCAGGCCTATCTCGGGGACGAAGTA
>JBEVJP010000072.1:0-3294 GCA_040510155.1 Solirubrobacterales bacterium
GACGCCGGGTGGGCCGGGGGGTCGCCCGCCCTTTCGGCCTGTCGCACCCCCCCGGGGGGGGGGGCCGGGGGGTGGTTTATTTCTTTGGGTCGTTATCCCAAACACTCAACGCCCCCACCGCGGTGGACCCGTCGACTCGTGGTCAGAAAGGGGTCCCGTCGTCACCCTGGCGGGACTCGCGACCAGTCAGCACGGTGTGGTCTCGGTCCGCCAGCTGGTCCAGCTGCTGGGTTTCTCGCGACCGGGCATTCGCAGGGCCGTGGCTGGCGGCCGCCTTCATCCCCTGCATCGGGGCGTGTACGCCGTCGGCCACATCAGCATCCCGCCCGAGGGGCACTGCCTCGCTGCCATGCTCGCCTCTGGCCCCGGCTCGCTCGTAAGCCACAGGTCGGCGGCCTGGCTCTGGGGCCTGACGAGAGCCGTTCCGGGTCGGTTCGACGTGACTGCGCCGAGCCGGCGGCACCCTCACCGGCGGTTTGAGATCCACTATGCCCGCGACCTTCGCTCCGTCGACCGCACCCTCGAGCGGAACATCCCCGTTACCGCCTTGCCGCGCACGCTTCTCGATTACGCAGGTTCCGTCCCCACCCATTGGCTGGAAAAGAGCATCGAGCGGGCGGAAGAGCTGGAGCTGCTCGATCTCGTCGCGATCGACGAGCTGCTCGGGCGCACCGTCGGGCATCCTGGGCACGGCCGCCTGCGGCGGGCGCTTGAGCTCTATCGGCCAGCGCCGTTCACTCGTTCGGGTCTGGAGATCCGCTTTCTCGAGCTGGTCGCCGAGGCTGGCCTGCCGCGACCGGCGACCGGGTTCAACGAGCTCGGCCATGAGCTCGACGTCTACTGGCCGGAGCAGGGGCTGGTGGTCGAACTCGACATCTACGAGACGCACGGGTCGCGCGCGGCCTTCGAGCGCGATCGGCTGCGCCAGGAGGATCTGCTCTTGGAGGAGATCCGGATGACCCGTGTGACTGGGCCACGGCTGCAGCGCGAACCGGAGCGGGTCATACGGCGTGTGGCGCGCCTGCTGTCTCAGGGCGAAACGCGGAGATAGTCGGCGCGGCGCTTCAGGCGGCTCGGGATCAGACGGGCGAGGCCGGCGCGGTGGTCGGCGACCCAGCGGTAGGAACGCTCGGTTGCCGCCGGGAAGCGGGCGAGAAGCGCCGCCGGGCCGCGTCCGCCCGGCAGCAGACGCAGCAGCGGCGGCAGCGCCGCACCGGCGGACCAGCGCTGGCCGTAGGGGGAGAGCAGGTGCCAGGAGGCCATCCGCTGTGAGGGGGTCAGCGGGGCAAGGAGAGCGTCGGCCGCCTCGGTCTGCAGCGGCAACGGCCGTAGCCGGCCGTGGCGATCCCAGTGCAGCAGTGGCGTCAGCAGGACACGGCAGAGACCACACTCGGCGTCATAGAGGACCGTCCAGTCGCCGGCGTCGGGCATGTCTCTATGCGACTGCCTTGCCTTGCCCGCGCATGCGCTCCTGCCACTCGGATTCAAACTCGCGCATCATCCGCGGGTAGACGATCAGGTGCCGGAAGGGCGCGATCGCGGCCATGTAGGCGCTGCCGAAGAGGCCGTTGCGCTTGACGAGCACCGCCATCTGGCCACGGTAGCCGCCGTGGCCGTCTTCGACCCAGCCGACGTGCGCGATCCCGTGCATGGTGCGGTTGGCGATCTCGGCGGCGAACTCGTTCTCGGTCAGGTAGAGCGGGGTGAAGGGGAGGGACGGCGCTTGCTCGGGGAGGTCGCGAAGGAGATCCTCGGGGAGGCGGTCCCGCAGGGTCGGTACGCGTGAGCCGAGCCCGTCGCTCTCGCGATCCCAGCCAAGCAGCTCGCCGATCTTCCACCGCAGCGCGAAGAGGCCGGCGACCAGTTTCGAGGAGCCCTGCTCGGGGTCGAAGGTCTGGGCCAACTCGACCAGCTGCGGGAAGTCGTCCGGCCCGCCGGACGTGGGCAGAGCCCAAACGTCTTCGAGGTCGAAGTCTGGAGCGATTTCGTGGATTCGCCAGGGCTGCGAGGTGTGGGCGCTATCTGGGAGCTGCAACGTCGGCCTCCTCTATACGCATACGTATGGGTCATCTAGACGGTAGCGTATGGGCGGCGATGGCGGTGACGAGGACGCCCCGGGAGCGGTGGATCGAGCAGGGGCTGCAGGTGTTGGCGGCTGGGGGTCCGGAGGCGGTCAAGATCGAGCCGCTGGCGAAGCAGCTGGGCGTCACCAAGGGCGGCTTCTACTGGCACTTCGAGGATCGCCAAGCACTGCTCGACGAGCTGCTCGACACCTGGGAGAAGCTCAGCGTCGACACCGCGATCGAGCTGACCGAAGAGGCCGGCGACGACCCTCGTGCTCGCCTCCGCCGCCTTTCCTCGATCGCCGACGCGCGGATCCTCGACATCGACCTCGCCGTTCGCGACTGGGCCCGGCGGGACGACGTCGTCGCTGCCCGCCTGCGCCGCATCGACAACCGCCGCATGGACTACCTGCGGTCGCTCTTCGCCGCCTTCTGCGCCGATCAGGCCGAGGCCGAGGCACGCTCGCTGCTCGCCTTCGCGCTCTGGATCGGTGGCCACTTCATCGCCGCCGACCACGGGGGCGAGCGGCGCGAGGCGGTGCGGCAGCGAGCCTTCGAAAGCCTGCTCGCCTGAGCCCCGGCAGCCAGCGGGGCGCGTCAGCCCCCGCTTAGAGGAGCGGTGCCTTGGCGCCGCGCTTGGCGGCCTTGGCGCGCTGGACTTTGTCGAGGATCAGCTTGCGCAGGCGGACCGACTCGGGCGTCACTTCGACGCACTCGTCGTCGCGCAGGAACTCCAGCGAGGCTTCGAGGCTGAGCCGGGTTGGCGGCGCCAGCCGGACCAGGATGTCGGCGCTGGCGGCGCGCACGTTGGTCTGCTGCTTGGCTTTGGTCGGGTTGACGTCGAGGTCCTCGGCGCGGGCGTTTTCGCCGACGATCATCCCTTCGTAGACCTCCTCGCCGGAGCCGACGAAGAGGGTGCCGCGGTCCTGCAGGCTGAACAGCGAGTAGCTGGCGGTCTGGCCGCGCCGGTCGGCGACCAGCGACCCGGTCTGGCGAGTCCGCAGCTCCCCTGCCCAGGGCTCCCAGCGGTCGAAGACGTGATGGAGGATGCCGGTGCCGCGGGTCTCGGTGAGAAACTCGGTGCGGAAGCCGATCAGGCCGCGGGCCGGGACCAGGTAGTCCATCCGCACCCAGCCGGTCGAGTGGTTGACCATCTGCTCCATCCGTCCCTTGCGGCCGGCGAGCATCTGGGTGACGGCGCCGACGTGCTCCTCGGGGACGTCGATCGCCA
>JBEVJP010000073.1:0-49819 GCA_040510155.1 Solirubrobacterales bacterium
GGCCGCCAGATCGCCGAGGCGATGCAGGCCCATCGCGACGACGTCTCCAAGGCAGAGGCGCGGGAACGGACGGTCGAGCTCTTCGAGGCGGTCGGCATCCCCGATGCCGACCGCCTCGTCGATGACTACCCACCCGAATTCTCCGGTGGGATGCGGCAGCGGGCGATGATCGCGATGGCGCTGGCGCTCGAGCCCGAGGTGCTGATCGCCGACGAGCCGACCACCGCCCTCGACGTGACGATCCAGGCCCAGATCCTGCGCCTGCTCGAGGATCTCAACCGCGAGCGCGGCCTGGCGACGATCCTGATCACCCACGACCTCGGCGTCGTCGCCGAAGTCGCCGACCGAGTGCTGGTGATGTACGCCGGCAAGGTGGTCGAGCAGGGCACGCTCGACGAGATCTTCTACGACCCCCAGCACCCCTATACCTGGGGCCTGCTCGGCTCGCTGACGCGGCTCGATCGGCCGCGACCGAAGCGACTGCCCCAGATCAGCGGCGCTCCGCCCTCGCTGCTGGAGTTGCCGCAGGGCTGCGCCTTCCGTCCCCGCTGCCCACACGAGTTCGCCAAGTGCCCGCAGGTGCCGGCACTCGAGTCCCGGCTCGAGGAAGCACCAGAGCACCGCGACCGCTGCTGGCTGACCCCTGACGAGAAGCGCGCCAAGCGCCAGGTCGCCGGCCAGATCGGGTTGGAGGCACCGACGCCGTGAGCGAGCCGCTGCTGCAGGTCACCGACCTCGTCAAGCATTTCCCGGTCAAGAGCGGGGTGCTGATCGATCGCGAGGTCGATCAGGTGCGCGCCGTCGACGGGATCAGCTTCCGGATCGAGCCCGGGCAGACGCTCGGTCTGGTCGGCGAGTCCGGCAGCGGCAAGTCGACCGCCTGCCGGGCGGTCCTGCAACTGATCAAGCCCAGCTCCGGCTCGGTGCGGTTCGAGGGCGAGGAGATCGCGGGGCGTTCGCGCCGACAGATGCGGCCGCTGCGACGCGAGATGCAGATGATCTTCCAGGACCCCTACGCCTCGTTGAACCCGCGCAAACGGGTCGGCCACATCGTCGGCGACCCGCTGAAGCGACAGGGAGTCGCCTCCGGTGGGGAGCTGCGCAAGCGGGTGCAGGAGCTCTTGGAGAGGGTCGGTCTCGCCAGCGAGCACTACAACCGCTTCCCGCATGAGTTCTCCGGCGGCCAGCGACAGCGCGTCGGCATCGCCCGGGCATTGGCGCTGCGACCGAAGCTGGTGGTCGCCGACGAGCCGGTATCGGCGCTCGACGTCTCGATCCAGGCGCAGATCATCAACCTGCTCGACGACCTCCAGGACGAACTCGGGCTCACCTATCTCTTCGTCGCCCACGACATCGGCGTCGTCCGCCACATCGCCGACCGGATCGCGGTGATGAACAAGGGCAAGATCGTCGAGGAGGGCAGCGCCGACGAGGTCTGCGAGCACCCCCGCGACGACTACACCAAGAAGCTGCTCTCGGCAGTGCCGATCCCCGATCCACGAGAGGCACGGGAAAGGGCAGTGAGGTAGCGCGGTGGCTCTTCCTCTTTCACCTCCTGTCAAGCCGCAGTTGGCGCTGACGCGGAAAGCTCTGCCCGAAGGGGAGGAGTGGGCTTATGAGCCGAAGTTGGATGGGTTCCGGGCGATCGTCTTCGTCGATGGGGACGACTTCTACGTACAGTCGCGCGGGGGCAAAGAGCTGCGTCGCTACTTCCCGGAGCTGAGCTTTGCGCCGGGGCGCTGGGTGCTCGACGGCGAGCTGGTGATCCGCGACAGCGACGGCAACCTCGAGTTCGACGCCCTGCAGGAACGGATCCACCCCGCCCAGTCGCGGATCGAGCTGCTCAGCAAGGAGATCCCGGTCGAGTACGTCGTCTTCGACCTGCTCGCCGAGGGCGACGAGCAGCTGCTGGAGACCCCTCTAGCCGAGCGCCGCTGTCGGCTCGAGGCGATCGCCGCCAAGGCCGACCTCGAGCTGACGCCGCTGACGCCCGATCCGGTCGCGGCGGAGAAGTGGCTACGGAGCGGCGAGGGTGTGATGGCCAAGCAGCTCGACGCGCCCTACGAGCCCGGCAAACGGCGCGGCATGGCGAAGGTGAAGCGCGAGCGGACGATCGACTGCGTGGTGATGGGCTGGCGGCCGGGCAAAGAGGAGGGAACGGTCGGCTCGCTGATCCTCGGCCTCTACAAAGACGACGGCGAGCTGCACTCGGTCGGGCACATCTCCGGCTTCAGCAAGGAAGCGAAACGGGCGATGCGCGCGATGCTGGCGCCGCTCGAGACCGGCGATCGCGGCAGCGCCGAGCCGAGCCGCTGGACCGGCGGTCGCGACCTCGAGTGGGTGGCACTGCGACCGGAGCTAGTGATCGAGGTCGGCTACGACCACGCGGCCGGTGGCCGCATCCGCCACGGCGCCCGCTTCCACCGCTTCCGCGACGACAAAAAGCCGGCGGAGTGCACGTTCTCGGAGCTGGACGAAGGGGACTAGAAGAGGGAGTCCTGAGCAGCAGAATTCCCTCGCCGAGACGTCGAGCTCCGAGGCGCGTCAGCCTCCCCTGAGTTGCTCGAGCTCGTAACCCTTCCCCTCCCCCATCCCTTGACGGCGCGGGTGACCTGCTTGCGCTGCTCGGGCTTCAGGTAGGCGCGGCCGGCGTAGAGCTGTTCGTATTGGGGGAGGAGGTCGGGGCGTTTGGCTTCGAGCCAGGCGAAGAAGACGTCCTTGACCTCGCCGCGAAGGTGCAGGGCGACGCCGCCGAGGAAGGTGGCGCCGGCCTTGCGGGCCTTCTCGATGATCGGACGAACCTGGTCGGGGTCGTCGTTGATGCCGGGCATCAGCGGCGCGATCAGAACGCCCGAGTCGATGCCGCGGCGGCGCAGCTCGGCGACGGCATCGAGACGGGCGGCGGGGCTGGGCGTGTGCGGCTCGGTCGCCCGCCAGGCATCCTCGTCGAGCGTCGGCACCGACATGTTCACCGAGACCGGCAGCTTCCTCTTCTTGACCATGCGCTCGAAGATCTTCACGTCGCGCATCGCCAGCGGCGACTTGGTCAAGACCGAGACCGGCGTCCGCGCCGCCTCAAGCGCCTCGAGGATCTCCGGCATCATCCGGTAGCGGCTCTCGACCCACTGATAGGGGTCGGTGTTCGTCCCCAACGCCACCAGATCGCCTTCCCAGCTCGGCCGCGCCAGCTCCGCCCGCAGCAGCTCCGGGACGTTGACCTTGACGACGATCTCGCGCTCGAAGTCCCGGCCGGCACCCAAGTTCAGATAGGTATGGGTCCGGCGGGCGAAGCAAAAATTGCAGGCATGAGTGCAGCCCCGATATGGGTTGATAGTCCAGCTGAAGCCGTAGCGGCTTCCGGGAACGTGGTTGAGCGCCGAGCGGGCGCGAACCTCGTGGAAGTTGATCCCCATCGCCTCTGGCGCGTCGAAGGTCCGGACCACCGTGCCGTCCCCCACGCCGGGCAAGCGCAGGTCGTTTTGAACCAGTTGTTCATCCCACCTCATACGAACATATGTTCGCATACGTGTCCACGGAAATAGCCGCGCCGTCCTGCCCTGTGCGCAGTTGCAGGGGAAAGTCGGGGCGGGAACGGCGGGCGGGCTAGATGCTGGAGCCGGGCTCGTCGCGCTTGAAGGCGGCGAGCTGGTCGAGCGCTTTGGCTCGGGCCTTGGCGCGCAGCGGCGGCAGCAGGGCGACGAGGGTGCCGCTGGGACCGAGGGCCTGGCGGGCCCAGCGGCGGAAGCTGAACTCGTCGACGTGGTCGGCAATGCGACCCTCGCTGTCGAAGCGGAAGCTGGCCTGGACGTCGTTGACGACCGGTCGACCCGTCGAGAAGGTGTAGCGGGCGATCCAGTGGGCCGAGCCGCTCTCCTCCCCCGCCTCGTGCTCGTGCAGCTCGATCACCAGGTCCTTGGCGCGGCCGGTCAGCATCCGCCACATCGCCCCGACGTCCTCGCCCTCGAGGTCGCCGAAGGCAGGGTCGCGGAAGTGCGCTCCGGGCGCGTAGCAGGCCGTCATCGCAGTGCCATTGCACTCCGCGAAGGCGGCGTAGAGCCGCTCGATCGTCGCCTGGTTCTCCGCCGCCGCCACGAGCCCACCCTAACGCCGGCCGCGAACGCCGGGTTGCTCAGGAGGCTGGGAGCTCGCCCTTGATCACGTAGCGGAGCACGTCAACGACCTGCTCGGCCTCGCGCGCGGTCGCCTCGGCGGCGCGGTCGACCTCCTTCAGGGCGTGGTCGAGCTCGGGATCGTGGAGGGTGACGATCGGCTTGCCGAGCGCGGCGGCAAAGCCGGCGTCGAAGGCGGCGTTCCACTGCCGGTACTTGTCGCCGAAACGGACGACGACCAGGTCGGCGCTGCGGATGAGCGTCTGGGTGCGGATCGCGTTGACGCCCGCCCCCTTGTGGTCGCGCCAGAAGGAGTCCTGCTCGGGCCCCAAGGTCCCCGTCCCGGCATCGTCGGAGGCGGCGTGATCGGTGACCGGGGCCGAGAAGACCACCGGCAGCCCCTCCTCGGCAGCGCCGTCTTCGATCCGCTCGCGCCAGTCGGAATGGATCTCGCCGGAGAGATAGACGTGCCAGGTCCGCTCGGCCATCGGCCCATTCTACGGCCTTGCTACGGTAATTGACGTGAACGTAAGAAAGAGATTCTCTGGCGCTGCCGGCGTCGACGCCGACCACGAGCACTACAAGTGGTGGGCCCTGTCCTGCACCAGCCTCGGGATGCTGCTGGTCGCGACCAACTCGGGGACGCTGATCATCGCCCTGCCGGACCTCGAGCGCGCGCTCGGCACCAGCCTGCTGGAACTGGTCTGGGTGATCCTCGCCTACATGATCTCCTCGACCGTCCTGGTCCTCACCGCCGGTCGGCTCTCCGACCTCTTCGGCCGCAAGACCGCCTTCGTCGGCGCCTTCGTGATCTTCGCCGCCGCCTCGCTCGGCGCCGGCTTCGCCGCCGACGGCACGCAGCTGATCCTCTGGCGGATCGTGCAGGGGATCGGCGGCGCCTTCATCTTCGCCAACGGCCCCGCCCTGGTCACCGACGCCTTCCCGCGCGAGCAGCTCGGCCTGGCGATGGGGACGAACACGATGGTCGCCGCGATCGGCCTCGTCCTCGGGCCGGTGCTGGGCGGCGCTCTGGTCGCGATCTCCTGGCACTGGGTCTTCTGGTTCAACGTGCCGCTGGCGCTGGCCGGAGCGCTCTGGGCGGCGCTGATCCTCCGCGAGCTGTCGAGCCGCGACCCCGTCCGCGGCTTCGACCTCGGCGGCACGCTGACCTTCGTGGTCGGCCTGACCGGGCTCGTCTACGGGATCTCGCGCGGCGGCATCTCCGGCTGGGACGACCCGCTGGTGATCGCCGGCCTGCTCGTCGGCGCGATCCTGCTGCCGGTCTTCGTCCTCATCGAGCACCGCGGCAAGGCGCCGATGCTCGACCTCTCGATCTTCCGCAACCGGCTCTTCGCCGCCGCCACGGGAGCCGCCTTCATCAACGGCCTCTCGCGCTTCGCGCTGATGTTCATCTTCGTCTTCTATTACCAGGGGGCACAGGGCGACGACCCGATCACGGCGGGGATCAAGCTGGCGCCGATGGCGATCGGGATGCTCGTCGCCTCTCCCCTTGCCGGGATCTGGGCCGACCGCCACGGCTCGCGGACGCTGGCGGCCCTGGGCATGCTGGTCACCGCCCTCGGCCTGGCGCTGATGACGACCCTGCAGGCCGGTTCCGCCTACTGGGAGAGCGGCGTCTGGCTGGCCCTGGTCGGGATCGGCTCGGGCATGTTCAACTCGCCGAACACGGCGGCGATGATGGGCACGGTCCCGGTCGAGCGGCGCGGGATCGCCGCTGGGGCGCGGACGATGCTGCAGAACACCGGCGCGGTGATCTCAATCGCCTTCGTGCTGGCGATCGTCACCAACTCGATCCCCAAAGAGGTCCTCTTCGCGATCTTCTCCGGCCTCGCCACCGGGCTCTCCAAGGCTCAGCTCGATCCCTTCATCGCCAACATGCACGCGGCGCTTTGGGTGCTCGCCGCCACCTCCGTGATCGGCGCCGGCGTCTCGCTGCTGCGCCCGCGCGAGGAGGGCGCCGAGCGCCACCGCCCGGCCGCCGAGACGATCGAGGAGGCAATCGCCGACGAGGTACGAGCGATTCCATGAGCGCCGAGCGGGAGCTGCGGATCGGCGACGTCGCCAAGCTGGCGGGAACGACGCCGCGGACGATCCGCTACTACGAGGAGATCGGCCTCCTCCCCACCGCCGGCGGCCGCGAGCCCGGCGCCCACCGCACCTACGCCACGGCCGACGTCGAGCGCCTCACGGAGCTGCTGCGGCTGAAGCACCTGCTCGGCGTCTCGCTCGAGGAGTTGAAGGAGCTGGTCGAGGCAGAGGGGGCGCGGGCCGAGCTGCGGCGCGAGTGGCGCGGCGGCGTCGAGGACCCCGTGCGTCGCCGCCAGATCCTCGACGAGTCACTCGGCTACATCACCCGTCAGCTGGAGCTGGTGCGGCGCCGGCGCGACGAGATCGCCAAGCTCGAAGGGGAGCTGGTGGCGCGCCGCAGGCGAGTCCGGGAGCTGCTGCGCGAGCTCGATCGGGAGCCGGCGGCGAGCTAGGAGCGAGGGTGACGCCTAGGCATCGGCCGCGACCGGGGTGCCGGCGGTCTGCTCTTCGAAGTGCTTGCTGAGCATCGTCACCTGGCCCTGATAGTTGGAGCCGAGGTCGCTGCCGTAGAGCCGTTCGGCGGGCGCCGCCATTTGCTCGAGGCCGAGCTTGCAGACCGGCTGGCGGTGCTCGACCATGAAGGAGACGTCGCGGGCGCGGACCTCGAGGGCGGCGCGGCTGCCGGGGCGGCCACCGTTCGGGTCGTACCCGAAGCCGGGGTCGAAGAAGCCGGCGTAGTGGGTGCGGAGCTCGCCGGCCGTCGGGTCGTAGGCCATCATCTCGGCGGCGATCTGCGGCGGGATGCAGACGCCCTCGGCGGAGAGCAGCAGGTAGAAGATCTCCGGCTCCAGCACGATCCGTCCGCCCGGCTCCGGGTAGACCGGGTCCCAGTAGTCGGTCCAGCGGTAGGCACGGATCCGGGAGAGATCGACCGGCAGGCTGTTCTTCTTTGCCCGGTAGCCGACCGTGCGGTCGGCCGGCCCGGATAGGTCGACGCTGAGGAAGAGGCCGTCGGCGACCGAGAGCTCGGACTGGCCGAGCGCCTGCGAGTCGAGGTAGAGCAGCGGCGACTCGTCCTGCAGGGCGCGGATCTCCCCGTCGGAGAGACGGACGTCGCCGCGGGCGAGGCGCAGCTGATTGAGCGAGAGCCCGGTCGTCACCTGGATCGCGAACGAGCGCGGCACGATCTCCAGGTAGAGCTTGCCCTGGTATCCGGCGCGGATCTCGTCAAATCGGTGGTGCCGGTCGGTTATCACCCGGGTGAAGACGTCGAGGCGGCCGGTCGAGCTCTTCGGGTTGGCCTTGGCACGGACGTCTTCCGGCAGTGCCAGCTCCTCGATCAGCGGCACCAGGTACGGCCGATCGCGCTCCAGCACCGCGCCGTCACGCAGGTCTACTTTCTGGAAGGCAAGGCCCTCGATCTTCTCCTCGACGGTCGAGTCGACGTCGGGGAGGAACGAGCAGCGCAGGGCCCAGGCGAAGTCGCCGAGGCGCAGGTCGATGCTGGCGGGCTGGATCGCCTCGGGTCGGATCCGGTAGTCCCCGGAGCCGACCCACTCGTCTTCGATCGCCCGGCTGAGGGCCTGCGAGGGGAAGACGCCTGCGGTCACCCCGCAGAGACTATTCGCCGCGCCTCGCCGGCGCCCAGGTAGGGAGAAAGGGCAAACTCGAGGACGTCGGGGAGCAGCTCTTCCAGCCGCTCGGCTTCGCCGGCAAGGACGCGCCGCCCCAGCAGCGAGGCAATGCCGCCGACCACCGCCTCGTCCATCGCCGCCGGCACTCTGTTTCCGTCCGGAGCGACCGGCGCCCCATCGCGCAGGTAGGGGACGAAGCTGTCGACGGCTGCCTGATAGCGGTCGTACATGCCCGGCCCGGCCCGCAGACCCTCGACCAGGGTGATCGTGGCAAGCGCGGGGTCGGCCGCGAAGAGCATCACCAGGGCGACGATCCCCTCGCGGACGCGCAGTGCCCAGGCACCGTTCGATACCGCTGAGCAACCGCCCACAACCCGCTCGCGAACCGTTTCCACCGCCGCCTCGTAGGCAGCGAAGAAGCACTCGTCCTTGCTCTCGAAGTGCTTGTAGAAGTCACTCTTCGAAACCGCCGCCCGCTGGCCGATTAGTGACACAGTGGTTTTTTGATAACCCACTTCGTACAGCGCTCGAGTGAGCCCCGAGATCAGCCTTTCGCGCTGATTTCGTGCGACGAACTCTGGGGAAAGACCATGGCGCCCGCGTGGTAAACGCTCCATCTAGGCATATAAGTCTGCCACCGTACTCGGCGTTTCGTCGTCACCTTACTTAACTGATTTTTCTACACCACGGTACGGCGATATCGCGAACTCGAACAGTTCGGGCAGCAACTCGGGGGCCTGCTCGACCTTGCCGCGGCGCACCTGCTGACTGAGGATCCAGGCGATCCCGCCGACCAGCGTGTCCTCGATCGTCTCCGGCAAGCCTGTGTTGGCTGGCGCGTTGCGACGCATCAACTCGACGAAGCGGTGCAGCGCGTCGTCGTAGCGAGCGCCGGAGGCGGGCGTCGCCGAGAGCGCATCGATCATGCACATGTGGGCCTCGGCGGGGTGCTCGGCGAGATGGTCGAGCAGAGCGCCGAGGCCCGCCTCGAACCGCTCCGACCAATCCTCACCGGCAGCGGTGCAGGCCTCCTCGACTCGACCCAGGGCCTCCTGCAGGGCGCTGTCGATCGCGGCGAGGAAGACCTCCTCCTTGCCCTCGAAGTTGTCGTACAGCGTTTTGCGGGCGACTCCGGCCCGTCGCACGAGGTCGCCGATCTTGGTCGCCTCATACCCCTGCTCGGCGCTGAGCTCGGCGATCGCGTCCATGATGCGACGACGCTTGCGCGCAGCGACGAACTCCTTTGGAAGCACGGGCCGAGTCGGCTTCACCTGTGCTCCCCTGGTCGGGGGCGGGAGCATCTCCAAAAAGGATACCCGCGTCCTCAAAAAGAACGAGCGTGACCCTAACTCTTCTGGTACCGTGAGGGGACTTTAGAGGTTTTTATATCGAGGAATACGGGTTTCTCGGTGCCTTTCGATCGAATCCAACTGAGCAGGGAGATGCTGCGGGCGGCAGTCGGTGACGCCTGGCCGGCCGCGCAGGTCGACGCGGCCGCGGAGTTGCTGGCGAACAGCAACGGGAAGTTCCCCTCCGGCGCCCGCAAGCTGCCCTCGGACCTGGTCAGCGCCGTCCAGCGCGAGCGCCTGATCGCGGCGATGCTCAAAGCCGCCGCCGAGCTTGGCTACCGGCAGGCGACGGTGCAGGACGTGATCGATCGCGCCGGGGTCTCCCGCCCCACCTTCTACGAGCACTTCGCCAACAAGGAAGACTGCTTCCTCGCTGCCTTTGACACGACAGCGACACGCCTGCGGGAGCGGATCGACGCCGCCGCCGCGAAGGGCGGCACCAACTGGCGTGACCGCCTGCGCTTCTCACTCGAGGAATTGCTGAACTTCGTCAGCCAGGAACCAGACGCCGCCCGAGCCGTGATCGTCGAGGCACGAGCGGCCAGCGCCGAGGCGTTGCTGCGCCGTGACGGCCTGCTCGACTACTTCTCCGGCTGTGTGGACTCGCTGGTGCGCGACCACCTCGCGGGCGCGGCGAGCCACTCGGAGATCACCGCCGCCGGCGTCGTCGGCGGGGTCGAAGCACTCCTTTACTCCCGGCTCAACAAGGGGGAGCTCGACGACGTCGATTCCCTCCTTCCCTCCTTGATGTACTTCGTCGTTCTCCCGTACGAAGGACACGAAGCCGCCAGCGAAGAGCTCGCCGTAGCGCTGGGCTGAGACGGATGGGCCCGGCCGCCGACGGCGGCGCGAATATGCTTGCCGCGATGCGGTCGCCGAACGTCGCCCGGGCAGCACTCGGGTACCTCGCCGCCGTGACGCTGCTGATCGGGATCACCGCGGCCTTCGCCCCGCGAACGTTCTACGAGGACTTCCCCTTCGTCGCCCACTGGGTCGAGCTGCTGCCCCCGTACAACGAGCACCTGGTCACCGACGTCGGCGGCCTATACCTCGGATTCGGGGTGATCTTCGTATGGGCGGCGTGGACCCTCGAGCCGACGCTGGTGCGGGCAGTGAGCGTCGCTTGGCTGCTCACGGCGACGATCCACCTGGTGTTCCATGCCGGCCATCTCAGCGCCTTCTCGACCGGGGACGCGATCGCCGAGATCGCCTCGCTGGCGCTGCTGCTGGTGCCACCGCCGCTGGCGATCTGGGCGACCCCCGCGGCCGGGCGAGACGGGCCCTGATCCGGGTCAGGCCGCTTCGTCGGACTTACGGCAAGCCTCGAGCACGTCTCGAATGCAACCGCTCTGGTCCTCGAGGCTGACCACGTAGAAGCGCTCTTCCGCCCCCCTCACCTTCTCGCGGCGGACCAGCTGCAGGACACCGAGCCGGGCCAGGGTCTTGACGTGGTAGGCGACGTTGCCGAGCGGCATCTCCATCTCCTTCGCCAGCACGGTCGAGCTCGCGGTCTGGAAGCGGCCGTCCAGATAGGCGCGCATGATCCGCCGGCGCAGCGGATGGTTCAGGGCAGCGATCAGCTCAGGCGTGTCGGGTGGTGGCATCGGGGGAGCCGGATCAGAGAGCCTCGACTTCTCGAAGGCGGTCTCTGCGTTCAGCAAGATTAGGGCATAAATGCCCTAACAGCGTGGTACCCAAAGCGAGAAGGTCGGAGGGGATGCCACCTCATCGCCGCAGCCGACCTCGTACGCCGGAGCTCGCGGCGCTCGGTGAGACGATCCGGCGAATGCGCCTGGAGGTCGGTCTCAGCCAGGAGAAGCTGGCCGAGCGAGCTGGGACCGACCTCAGCCAGATCGGTGGGATCGAGCGCGGCCTGCGCAATCCCAGCTACGCCACACTGGTCCGCCTCGCCGGGGCTCTCGACACGACGGTCGGCAAGATCGCGGCGCAGGCCGACGAAATCCAGGGCTGACCGGTCGGCACGATTCATGCGGACCTAGACTATAAGCTATGGTCAGGCGGCTGGCCGGCGAGAAGGCTGCGGTGCGTGGGAGGCACGAACCCGACCGCCGCTCAGCTCGGCATCGCGATTCGCGAGCTCCGCAAGCGTCGTGATCTGACCCTGGAAGATCTGGCCGGGATCGCCGAGCTGCACACGACCCACCTCTCCGCGATCGAGCGCGGGGTCACCAATCCCGGCTGGGAAAAGATCCGCTCGCTCGCGACTGCCTTCGGGATCGACTCCTCGGCGCTGATCCGCCTCGCCGAGACAGTCGCCCGCTCCCCCACGGCGACTGGGGCTGGGCAAGCGCAGGACGGGTCGCCGAGTCCGGACCCGACCTAGACTATCGGCTATGGGCAATCGGGGGTGGCGCCGGAAGGCTCCCGCCCCGTGCCCCTGTCCTCCGCCCAACTCGGCTCGGCAATCCGGCGGCTCCGCACGGAGCGCGAGCTGACGATCGAAGCCCTCGCCTCCAAGGCAGGCATCCATTGGACCTATCTCACCGGGGTCGAACGCGGCCAGCGCAACCCGACGCTGCGAGTCATCGCCGCGATCGCCGACGCGCTCGGGGTCGACGTCTCTGAGCTGATGCGGCTGGCGGAAGCGCCAGCCGAGCGGTCCGACGGCTCGCACTAGACGGAGAGGGTGGGATTCGAACCCACGAGCGCCTTGCGACGCCAACAGTTTTCGAGACTGCCCCGTTCAACCGCTCCGGCACCTCTCCAGGGACTCGGTCGCGCGGATTCTAGAGACGCGGCGCCCGGGGCGTGCGCCGTGCAGGGCTAAAGAAAGGCACGTGGATGCCGAAAAATCCACGTGGGCAGAGGCGAGCAGACTCGCATCGGCAGGTTCTTCGACACGCATCCGCGGCTACTGCGGGCGGTAGCGCTGGGCGCGCTCGCCTGGGGCCTGGGCTATCTGGCCTGGCGGATCGGCTGGAGCGGCGAAGGCGCCAACCCAGTCGCCTTCGGACTGCTGCTGGTTACCGAGATCTACGGACTCTGGGCGCTCGGAATCCTCACCTGGTTCTCCTGGTCGCAACGGCCGGCGGAACGGCCAGCGACGACGCCCGGGCGAAAGGTAGACGTCTACGTCTGCACCTACGACGAGCCGGCCGAGGTGGTCATGGCGACGCTTGCCGGCTGCCGCGCCCTCACCTATCCCCACACGACCTACCTGCTCGACGACGGCCGCCGCGAGGAGATGCTCCGCCTGGCCGACCTCGCCGGGGCCGAGTACATGACCCGGCCCGACAACTCCCACGCCAAGGCGGGCAACATCAACGCGGCGCTGCCGCGCACCGAGGGCGACCTGATCCTGGTCCTCGACGCCGATCACGTGCCGATGCCGGACGCTCTCGACGCCCTGGTTGGGTACTTCGACGACGAGCGGATGGCGATCGTGCAGACGCCACACGACTTCTTCAACCACGACTCCGCCCAGCACTACAGCGCCAGCCGCCACGAGCAGTCGCTCTTCTACCGGGTGATCTGCCCCGGCAAGGACCGCCACGGCGCCGCCTACTGGTGCGGCTCGGCGGCGCTGATCAACCGCCACGCCCTGCTCGAGATCGGCGGCGTCGCCACGGAGACGATCGCCGAGGACTTCCACACCACGATCCGTCTGCAGCGCAGCGGCTGGCGCAGCCGCTACCACGACGAGGTCCTCGTCCAGGGCCTGGCCCCGCACGACCTCGACAGCTACCTGCTGCAGCGCGACCGCTGGGCGCGCGGCAACCTCGCCGTCTTCACCCTGGCCGAGTCGCCGCTGCGCGCCCGCGAGCTGCGGCCGCTGCAGCGCCTCTCCTACTTCGCCAGCCTCTTCGCGTACCTGGCGCCGCCGATGCGGCTGCTGCTGCTGCTCACCCTGGCTCTGGTGATGCTGACCGGGGCGCTGCCGATGAAGATCAGCCTCGTTGCCCTGGGGGCGCTCTGGGTGCCCTACATCGTCCTCAACCTCGGCGCCGGCTCAGCCTTGGCACGCGGCTACATGCGAATCCCCGAGACGGCGCACTACGAGCTGCTGACGATGGAGATCTACACGCGAGCGCTGCGCTGCATCTTCAAGCCGAGCCGGACCGCCTTCAAGGTGACTCCGAAGCAGGGCAACGACGGCGGTGGCCTGCCGGCGGTGCGCAAGCTGCACCTGGTCCTCCTCTGCACCGCCCTGCTGCTGGCCGGGACGATCCTGCGCCTGCTCGACCTCGCCGGGGCGGGGCCGCTGCCGGACCTGCCGGGCATCGCCGCGGTCGTAGTGCCGCTGCTGGGGATCTACGAGCTGCGGCGACTGTTGAAAACGGTCTTCGCGGTCGGCCGGCGGCGCCAGCGGCGCCTCGTCTACCGCTTCGAGGGCGACGCGCCCGCCCACTGCTTCCCCGGCGACAGCCACGTGCCGGCCCGCCTGATCGACGCCAGCGCCGCCGGCGTCGGCCTGGTCGCCGAGATGGAGCTCGAGATCGGCTCGCAACCGGCGGTCCTGCTCGAGCTCGAGGATGCCGCCGGCGATCGCCACGAGGTAGCCGCCCAGGTCGAGGTGCGCAGCTGCCGCGAGGTCGAAGGCAGCTTCCTGGTCGGCGCCACGATCGCCGACATCGACGACTCGTCCCGCCTGCGCCTGATGGAGTGGTGTTACGTCGTCTGCAGCCACGAGCGCCTGCGCGGCGTCCGCCCGGCAGCCCCGCCACTGGCGATCGAGGCGGAGGCAGAGCCGATCGTCGTCTCGCTCGACGACTACCGGGACTCGGCGAGTACGGGGATGGTCCCGGTTGCCGAACAGGCGTGAGGCGGGAGCCATCTGTCGGGAGCGCAACAACTCGTTGTCTGCGCTAAGACATCTGGTGGATGCCCCTGGTAGGACCGCAGCGTTCCCAGCTTTTTACGTCCTATAGCACGTAAAAAGTCGGAAACGCGGACGAACTTCATTGCGCCCGGGGCTTGTCTTTCCCGGTCAGCGGAGAGGGTGGGATTCGAACCCACGAGGCGGGTTAACCCCGCCCACGCGATTTCCAATCGCGCTCCTTAAGCCACTCGGACACCTCTCCGGGTCCGTCAAGGGTATTGGCTTGGCGGCGGCTCCGGCCGTGGGGTGCGACGGCTGGCGAAGAAGTCGCGCAGCAGGGCGGCGGCCTCGGGCTCGCGGACTCCGGCGATCACCGCCGGGCGGTGGTTGAGGGCGGGCTCGGCGAGGACGTCGAGAACGCTGCCGGCGGCGCCGGCCTTGGGATCGGGGGCGGCGAAGACGACGGTGGGGATGCGGGCGAGGACGATCGCGCCGGCACACATTGCGCAGGGCTCGAGGGTCACGTAGAGGGTCGTGCCCGGCAGGCGCCAACCTCCTAGCGCCTCGGCGGCGGCGCGGATCGCGAGGATCTCCGCGTGCGCGGTCGGGTCGCGACGCAGCTCGCGCTCGTTGCCGGCGGCGGCGAGCAGCTCGCCGTCGCGGACGATCGCCGCCCCGATCGGGACGTCGCCGTGAGCCTCGGCATGGTGCGCCTGCTCGATCGCAAGTGCCATCCAGGCTGCATGGGTCGCGTTCTCGTCTTGGCCGGGCATCCGATCGAGGAGTATGTCCCCCTACAACTTCGCCGGTTGGCTCGTGTTAGCTGTAGTGCTCGCGCGTGTAGGGACTGGGCGAGCCGATCGACCGATGAGAAGAACGCCGCCAATCCTCGCCGCCCTGGCCCTGCTGGCCGCGGTCGTCTGCGCGACGCCGGCGCGAGCAGCGACCGGGATCGCCGCCGCCCACGGGTTCGTGCCGGGCCACGTCGTCGTCAAGCTCGAAGGCGAGCGGCGCGGCCGCACCCTCTCGCTGCCGGCCGGAACGGGCGTGCGCGAGACCGCGGCGACCCTGCGCGCCAACCCCAGCGTCGCCTATGCCGTGCCCGACTACGTCGCGACCGCCTCGGCGGACACGTTCGTCCCCCCCGACGACTCCGGCACCCTCGCGCACGGAGCCGAAGCTGCGTCGGCGGCGGGCGACTGGGTCTTCAAGCAGTGGAACTTCCTCTCCCCCGAATTCGAAGCGGGCCTGCGGATGCCGACCTCGGTCGGCGGCATCGACGCGGTCGGCGCCTGGCAGAACCTCGCCGAAGCCGGGCGGCCGGGCGGGCTCGGGGTCACGGTCGCCGTTCTCGACACCGGCGTCGCCTACCGCGACGACGGTTCGCAATTCCTGCGCAGCCCCGACTTCGCCGCCAGCCAGTTCGCGCGCGGCTTCGACTTCGTCGACCGCGACCGGCTGCCGCTCGACGAAAACGGGCACGGCACCCATGTCGCCGCCACGATCGGCGAGGAAACCGGCAATGGGATCGGGCTCACCGGCATCGCCTACAACGCCAAGCTGATGCCGGTGCGGGTGCTCGACGCCCACGGCCGCGGTCGCGCCAGCGACATCGCCAAGGGCATCCGCTTCGCGGTCCGCCACGGCGCTCAGGTGATCAACATGAGCTTCAACTTCGGCTGCGGCAAGCAGGTGCCGGAGGTTGACGAAGCGCTGCGGGAAGCCTACGAACAGGGCGTCGTCGCGGTCGCCTCGGCCGGCAATCTCGGCTCGGAGACCTGCGTCTCGGAGCCGGCCACCGGGCCGCGGGTGATCGCCGTCGGCGGCAGCACCGAGGGCGGCTGCCTTGGCAGCTACTCGCTCTCCGGGCCGGAGATCGATGTCCTCGCCCCGGGCGGCGGTCGACCCAGCAGCGATTGCGCCTCGATCTCCTCGCGGCCGATCTACCAGGTGACCCTGCGCCGCGGCAGTACCGACGACTTCGCGATCCCCGGCGACTACGTCGGCACCTCGATGGCCGCCGCCCACGTCTCCGGCGTCGCCGCGCTGGTCCTCGCCGCCGATACCTACGGCGGCCCCCGCCTTTATCCCAGCGGCGAACAGACCCCAAAGAATCGCGTCGTCGCCGTCACCCACTGGCTCCGCCACACCGCCCGAGACCTCGGCCTCTCCCGCGTCGAGCAGGGCGCCGGCCTGATCGACGCCGCTGCGGCAACCGCGCCGCGCCGCCCTTCGGGCATTTCCTGAAACGCCTCGCACCACTTGAGGGTGCGACTGGCCAAGCAGAGCAAGGACGCAAGTCGCGAGCGTGCTCCGCACGTGAGCGACGAGGACGCCGCTATGCGCCGGCCAGGCGTGCTCTCAAGTGGTGCGAACGATTATTACGCTGCAGGGGGCGTGGTGAGACACGTTGTTCGGGACGCTGCCGAGGAGAAAGCGGCGAGCGCCGGTCATGCCCTTGTTGCCGACCACGATCAGGTCGGCCTTGGTGTCTTCGGCGACGTTGAGGATCGCCTCGGCAGGTTCGCCCTCGACCGGGTGGGTCTGCACCTCGATGCCCTCTTTGCGGGCGGCCGCGGCGGCGGCGTCGAGGACTAGGTTGACCTCTTCGCGGGGGCCGATCTCGTACTGGACGTCGGCCGGGGCTTCGTTCTGGGTGTCCTTGACGCGACGGTCGGAGACCGGCGAGTAGGCGCTGACGATGCTGAGCTCGGCCCCGGTCAGCTTGGCCAGGTCGACGGCCTGGCGAACGGCCTCGCCGGCGGTCTCAGAGCCATCGGTCCCAACCACGATGCGAGTGAACACGCCGCCCTCCTCTGCTCGGTCGCTGAACGCGGTCGATACTAACCGCAGGGAGCCTCAGCGCGCGGCGCGTTCGTAGGCGGCGACCTGCTTGGCCGGGAGGTCGCGAAAGCCGGCGCCGATCGTCTCGGTCGGGGTCGTCGAGAGGCGCACGATCGCGATCACGATCGAGGCCAGCAGGCAGACGATCAGGACGACCATGCCGATTTTCCAGAGCCAGGGCACCGGCGCGAACCCTAGGAGGTCTTGGCGAAACCCGGGCGCGCGGCTGGCGAGCGCCGGACCAAGCGGGGCAAGGACGCAGGGAGGCCGAATAGGGGTTCCTATTCGGCCGACCGAGGACGCCGCCCCGCGCCGTGTCCGCCGCCGCCAGGCGCGTGGCGGGGTTTTGGGGCAGGCTCTAGGGCTGTGCAGCTGACCGCCCTCGCCTGGAACCTCTTCCACGGCCGCGACTTTCCCCCCGACCCGGGACTGCGCAGCTGGCGCTCGCGGCTGCTGCGCTTCGACGAGCGGAACGAGACGCACGTCCAGGTCAACCGCGACCTCACCGCCGAGTTCGCGACCGTGCTGGCCGGGGCCAGGTGGGACGTGGCGCTGCTCCAGGAGACGCCGCCCCGCTTCGCGGCGCCGCTGGCCCGCGCCTGCGGCGCCGAGTCGCACCGGGCGCTCACCTCGCGCAACTCGCTGGGACCCCTGCGGGCGCTGCTGGCCCGGCAGAACCCCGACCTGATGGCCTCCGGCGAGGGTGGCTCCAACCTCACCCTGGTCCGCGTTCCGGGCCGCCTCGGTGGGATCGCCGAGCGCCGCGAGCTCGAGATCCACGGCGGCTTTCCCGAGCGGCGCTCGATGGCACTGACCCGCACCGCCTCGGGCCTCTGCATCGCCAACCTGCACGCGACCAACGACCGCCCGGAGATGGCGGCCGACGATGTCCTGCGGGCGGCCCGAGCCGCGGTCGAGTTCGCCGCCGGCGCGCCGCTGATCTTCGGCGGCGACCTCAACCTCCGCCCCGCCGAGGACCCGCTCGTCTTCGAGCGGCTTCGCGAGGACTTCGATCTGACCGGGCCGACCGGGCCGAAAGCGATCGATCACCTGCTCGTCCGTGACCTAGAGGTGCTGGAGCCGCCGACCCAATGGCCGCCGGAGCGACGCGAGCTGCCCTTCGAGGGCAGGGCCCTGCGACTCTCCGATCACGCCCCCCTGGAAGCGACGTTTGCCGCAAGAGATCGGGCCGAACTGAGATAGTCGGGCCTGCAGACCCCCCTCGGCGACCACTCGATCAGGAGGCACGAAGAGATGGCAGACAAAAAAGCGACCGGCAAAGCGAAAGCGAAAAAAGCCTCCGCGAAATCTTCTACGAAAAAAGCTGCCGCGAAACCGGCGGCCAAAGCGTCCCCGAAAAAATCACCCGCGAAAGGCAAAAAAGCGGGCGGGACGAAAAAAACTGCTGCGAAAAAAACGGGGGCCAAAAAAGCCGCCCCGAAAAAAGCTGCCGCCAAAGGCTCCAACAGCAAAGCGACCAGCGGCCTCGACAAGAGCGTCGCCCAGTTCCGCGAGAGCCTGGAGCACAGCGTCACCCTCAGCCGCGACCGCATCCAGGAGGTCGTCGACGACGCCGTCACGCGTGGCCGGATGACCCGCGGCGACGCCGAGAAGCTGCTCAGCGACCTCGTCAACCGTGGCCGTAAACAAACCGACTCGATGCTGCGGGAGCTCGAGCGGCTGGTCAAACAGGCCCGCAAAGAGGTCGGCCGCCAGGCGGAACCGGTGCGCAAACAGGCCACCCAGGCGGCGCGCCGAGCGCGGAAAAAACTCAGCTAGGTGGACGCGGCCTCCGGCACCACGTCGACGGCGCGGGCGCGTCGCGGCGATCTGCTCGAGGTCGAGGTCGAGTCGCTGGCCTTCGGCGGGCGCGGGGTCGCGCGCGCCGAAGGCTTCGTCGTCTTCGTCGCCGGGGGGCTGCCGGGCGACCGCGTCCGGGTCGAGGTGACCAAGGCAAAGAAGCGCTTCGCGGAGGCGCGAACCGTCGAGGTGCTGCGGCCGGCCTCCGACCGTCTCGCCGACGTCTGCGAGCACGGCGGCGAGCCCTGCCCGGGCGCCCCCTGGCAGGGCCTCGCCTATGAGCGTCAGCTCGAGGTCAAGAGCGAGCAGGTCGACGAGGCGCTGCGGCGGATCGGCGAGCTCGAGGGCTACGAGCTGGAGCCGATCGTCGCCGCGGAGCAGCAGTGGCGGTACCGCAACAAGCTCGAGTACTCCTTCGGCGAAGAAGACGACGAGCCGACGCTCGGCTTCCATGCGCGCGGTCGCTGGGACCTGATCGTCGACGTCGAGGACTGCCACCTCGCCTCGGAGGCCGGCAACGCGGCGCGCAACGAGGTCCGCGAGTGGGCCCGGGCCGAAGCGGTGCCCGCCTACGACGCTCGGGCGCGGCGAGGCGTCCTCCGCAACCTCGCCGTCCGCGAGGGACGGCGGACCGGTCAGATCCAGACCCGCCTGGTCACCTCGCCGGCGAAATTCCCGCGGCCCCCGGTCGACCTCCACACCGTGATCGAGGGCGACTCGGGCGGCACCGACGGGCCAACCGGCGCGCTCGGCGAGGAGCGCCTGCGCGAGCAGCTCTGCGGCCTCGACCTGGAGATGTCCCACGGCGCCTTCTTCCAGACCAACACGGAGATGGCCGAGCAGCTCTACGCCGTCGCCGCCGAGTTCGCCGGCCTGAGCGGGCGCGAGCGCGTCTTCGACCTCTTCTGCGGGATCGGCACGATCGGCCTCTCGATGGCCGGTCAGGCCGGCGAGGTCTGGGGACTGGAGATCGTCCCCGAGGCGATCGCCGACGCCGAGCGCAACGCCGAAGCCAACGGGATCGGCAACGCTCGCTTTGTCGCGGCCAACGCGCGGACCGGCATGCGGCCGCTGCTGGAGCAGGCCGGCAAACCGGATGTCGTCGTCGTCGATCCCCCCCGCGCCGGCCTCTCGCAGAAAATCGTCCGTCGGGTGATCGAGTGCGAAGCGCCGCGGATCGTCTACGTCTCCTGCAACCCGACGACGCTGGCACCGAACGCGGCTCAGCTCGCGGAGGCCGGCTATAGGCTGCGGCGCGTGAGGCCGGTCGACATGTTCCCCCAGACCCCGCACATCGAGTGCGTGGCGCTGCTGGAGAAATCGGCGTGAGCCGCGGCTTCGGAGTCGCGGCGGGACTGCCGCCCGAGGTGGCGCGGCCGCTGGCGGCGCGCTGCGCCGAGCTGGGCTACGACTCGCTCTGGTCGAACGACCACCCGGGTGCGCTCGGGCTGGAGACGCTGGCCGAGTTCGCCGGTGCTGCGCCCGCGCTCGACCTCGGCGTCGCCGTGATCGCCCTCGACCGCCAGCCGCCGGAGAAGATCGCTGAAGACGTCGAGCGGCTCAACCTCGACCGCGGCAAGCTTTGGCTCGGCGTCGGGGCCGGTTTCGCCGAGAAGCCGCTGACGCGGATGCGCGAGCAGCTGCCGGTCCTGCGCGAGCAGCTGCCCGGCATCCGCCTCGTCCTCGCCGCGATGGGACCGAAGATGTGCGAACTGGCCGGAGCCGAGTTCGACGGCGTCTTCTTCAACTGGATGACCCCGGCCTTCGCAGCCGGTGCCCGCGAGAAGGTCGAAGCCGGGGCGAGCGCCGCCGGCAAACCGACGCCGCCGGTCTTCGGCTACGTCCGCACCGCGGTCGGCGAAGATGCCGTTGCCCGCTTGGCCAAGGAGGAGTCCTTCTACCGCGACCTCCACGACGGCTACCGCAACCACTTCGCCCGCCTCGGCGAGCCCGCGGGCACCGTCGGCGTCGCCGCCCCGGACGCCGACGCCGCGCAGGAGCAACTCGCCGCCTACACCGCGCTCGACACGATCGTCGTCCGCGGCCTCGCCAGCGCCAAGGTCGAGGCGATGACCGCCGTCGCCGCGGCCGCCGCGCCGCGCTGAGCGGGCCGATTTCGGAAGCCCACCGAGAGGCGGCTTACGACAGCGCCGCGATCACCGTGGCGAAGCCGGTGAACATGCAGCCGACAAGCGCGAGTAGCACGGTGATCACCGTCCCGTGCACTTGTTCGAACCCGCCTGGCGACGGCCGCTTGATCGAATCCGCGGCCGACTTGGAGGTTGAGATCGTCGAGGCGCTCGTCGGTCCAGGCATCCCTTGCCATCACAGATATTGAACCACAGTAACGTTCTGTCTGCAGCGAATCAGACCCGGGCGATCGCGATGACGACGTCGCGGCCGTCGATCCGGGCGTCGGCGCCCTCGTCGGCGTCGTAGGCGACCGCGGTCGCCAGCACCTCGCCGGACAGGTAGGCCTGGTGGGCACGGGCTGCGGCGAGCAGCTCCTCGTCGCCGCCGAGGCCGAGCTCGATCCGGTCGGTGATCTCCAGGCCCGCCGCTTTGCGGGCGTTCTGGACGGCGTGGACGATCTCGCGGGCGAGGCCCTCCTGGCGCAGCTCGTCGTCGAGCTCGAGCTGGAGGGCAACCGCGTGGCCGGCCTCGGCCTCGACCTCGTAGCCCTCGAGCGGCTGCAGGGCGAGGGTGACGTCGTCGGGACCGAGGGTGTGGTCGGTGCCGTCGATGGCGATGCCGATCTCGCCACCGTCGGCGAGGGCGCGGGCGACGTGGGCGGCATCGAGCGCCGCGACCGCGGCGGCCACCTGCGGCATGTTCTTGCCGAAGCGGGGGCCGAGCGAGCGGTAGTTGGGCTTGACCGTATAGCTGACCAGCTCGCCCTCGTCGCTGACGAAGTCGAGCTCCTTGACGTTGAGCTCGGCGGTGACGAGGTCGGCGCGAGCCTCGATCGCCGCCCGCTCGGCCTCGTTGGCGACGATCACGGCGCGGCGCAGCGGCTGGCGCACCTTCGCCTTCGCCTGGGCGCGGGCGGCACGACCGAGCTCGACCGTCAGGCGCACCGCCTCCATCCCCTGCTCCAGCTCCTCGTCGCGCAGCGCCGCGTCGGGCTCGGGGTAGTCGCGCAGGTGAACCGAGTCGGTTTGCGGGTTTTGCGCCTCTGAGGCGTCAAAGTCGACAACCGATTCGCCGCTGGTGAGGTTGAGGTGGATCTCGTCGGCGATGAAGGGGATGAAGGGAGCCAGCAGCGCCGTCGTCTCCAGCAGACAGTGGCGCAGGGTGGCGAAGGCGGCGCGGTCGCCGTCCCAGAAGCGGCGGCGGGAGAGGCGCACGTACCAGTTGGAGAGCTCCTCGACGTAGTCGGCGATCGCCTTGCCGGCGGCCGTGCAGTCGAAGTCCTCCATGCGCTCGCGGACGGTCTCGACGGTCGCCTGCAGGCGCGAGAGCGCCCAGCGGTCGAGGTCGGTGGCGGGCTCGGGCGCGGCGGCGAAGTCGTCGGGGCCAAGGCCCTCGGCGTTGGCGTAGAGGACCCAGAACGAGTACGTGTTCCAGAGCGTCAGCAGGAACTGGCGCACCGACTCGCCGACGATCTCGACCGAGAAGCGGTAGCCGGCCCAGGGCTGCTGGGCGGTCAGGTAGTACCAGCGGAAGGCGTCGGCGCCGTGGGAGGCGATCACGTCCCAGGGGTCGACGACGTTGCCCCGGCTCTTCGACATCTTCTGGCCCTCGGGGTCGAGGATCAATCCGAGGCAGACGCAGTTGCGGTAGCTGGAGCGGTCGAAGAGCAGCGTCGACTCGGCGAGCAGGGTGTAGAACCAGCCGCGGGTCTGGTCGATCGCCTCGCAGATGTAGTCGGCGGGGAAGCGCTGCTCGAACAGCTCCTCGTTCTCGAACGGGTAGTGGAACTGCGCGAACGGCATCGCGCCGCTGTCGTACCAGGTGTCGATCACCGACTCGACGCGGCGCATCTCCCCCCCGCACTTCTCGCAGTCGAGGACGACCTCGTCGATGTAGGGGCGGTGCAGGTCCTCAGGGACCTCTCCGCCGCGCGAGCGCTCGCGCAGGTCGGCGACCGAGCCGGCGCAGAAGCGGCCGTCGCACTCGGCGGCGGTGCACTCCCAGATCGGCAGGGGCGTTCCCCAGTAGCGATCGCGCGAGAGCGCCCAGTCGACGTTGTTCTCCAGCCATTTGCCGAAGCGGCCGGTCTTGATGTGCTCGGGGTGCCAGCCGATCGTCTCGTTGTTGGCGAGCAGCTCCTCGCGGGCCTGGGAGGTGGCCACGTACCAGCTCGACTTCGCGTAGTAGAGGAGCGGCGTGCCGCAGCGCCAGCAGTGCGGGTAGGCGTGCTCATAGACCTGCTCGCGGAAGAGCAGGCCACGCCCCTCGAGGTCGGCGATCAGCCGCTTCGTCACCTCCGAGCCCTTGACCGGCTCGCCGCCGAAGCCGCTCACCCGGTCATCGAATTTGCCGTCGAGGCCGACCGGGTTGTAGAGGGAGCCGTGGTCGGTCGGGTCGAAGATCCCGGCCGATGCGGCGACCCGGTAGTCGTCTTCGCCGAAGGCCGGAGCGATGTGGACCAGCCCGGTGCCGTCCTCGGTGGTGACGAAGTCGCCGGCGAGGACCTGGAAGGGCTCGGCCCCATCCCGGGCCGCGGGGCCGCCGTCAGCGAGGTCGAAGACCGGGCCGCGATAGCGCCGGCCGACCAGGTCCGAGCCGGCGAAGCGATCGAGCACCTCAGCCCCCTCGCCGAGCACCTTCTCGACGAGCGGCTCGGCGAGGATCACCGTCTCCTCACCGCCCGGGCCGGCGACGCGCGCCCGCACGTACGTCACCTCGGGCGCGGCGGCGACGGCGACGTTGCCGGGCAGGGTCCAGGGCGTGGTCGTCCAGACCAGCAGCGACTCGCCGCTCTCGGTCCCGTCCTTGCCGAGCAGCGGGAAGCGCACGTATATGGAGGGGTCCTCGACATCCTGGTAGCCGAGCGCGACCTCGTGCGAAGAGAGGGCGGTGCCGCAGCGCGGGCAGTAGGGGACGACCTTGTGGCCCTCGTAGAGGCGGTCGTCGTCGTAGAGGCGGCGCAGCGACCACCAGACCGACTCGATGTAGTCGTCCTCGAGGGTCACGTAGGGGTGGTCGAGGTCGACCCAGAAGGCGATCCGCTCGGTCAGCCGGTTCCACTCCTCGACGTACTCGAAGACCGACTCGCGGCAGCGCTGGTTGAACTCGGCGATCCCGAACTCCTCGATCTCCTGCTTGGAGGAGATGCCGAGCTGGCGTTCCACCTCGAGCTCGACCGGCAGGCCGTGGCAGTCCCAGCCCGCCTTGCGCGGCACCTGGTACCCGCACATCGCCTTGTAGCGCGGGTATACGTCCTTGAAGACGCGGGCCAACACGTGGTGGGAGCCGGGGCGGCCGTTGGCGGTCGGCGGGCCCTCGTAGAAGCTCCAGATCTCCGCCCCCTCGCGGTTGGCGATCTGGCGGGCGAAGACGTCGTCGCGGCGCCAGCGCTCCAGCACCCGCTCCTCGAGGGCGGGGAAGGACTGCTTGGCGTCGACTGGCTCGAATCCGGGCACGAACAGCGGATTCTAGGAGGGCAGGGCGAAACCCCCGTCCGCGCGCTGGCGGCGGCTCACCAGACGAGGACGAAGTCCGACGGGTCCTCGGGATTGACGTGGACCGGCAGGACCAGGCCCGGCTCGAGACGGCGACCAGCGAAGACCGACATCACCTCGCGTCGCGTCACCTGGCGGCGCTCGAGGCCGGGCACGTCGAGGTCGAGGACCATCTTCATCAGCGGCATCTCGTTGACCGTCGCGTTGCTGGATGCCTTGACGATCGTCGCCGTGCCCTTGATTCCGTTCTGGAAGACCCAGTCCTGGTGGGCGGCCTTGCGCTTCTGGTGGCGGGCGTAGAAGAGCAGGCCTAACGCGACCAGAAACCAGATCCCGCCGAGCAGGACCAGGGTGGCGACGGCCTCGATCGGCACCGAGACGAAGAGCGGCACGATCGCCAGCAGCAGGCCGGCAATGCCGAAGAAGGCGACCAGCCCGTAGCCGACGCGGTTGATCTGCATCGCCCCTCCCTACTCCCCGGACTCCGCGGCGATCCGCTCGGCGACGTGCGCGGTCGCCTCGCAGAGCGCCGCCAGGCCGGCCCGGTCGGGATCGCCGCCCTCGACGCTGCCGAGCAGGGCACCGTAGGCGAGCTCGAAGGAGAAGCCGGCCGGGGCATTGCTCGCCAGCCAGTCCACGAAGGCGGGCGAGAAGAGCTGCCGCAGCCAGTTCGGGTCCTGGTAGGGGCTGGTGCTGACCGTGTAGCGCTCGTTGAGGGCGATGCTCTCGGTCCAGAGCTTCGACTCGCGCGCCTGGAAGCCGTAGAACTCGTCGTCGCGGGTCTGGCGCCCCTGGCGGATGCAGAAGAGGCGCGGCACGAAGGCCGTCGAGGCCGGGACCTCGGCCAGGGCGACGCTGAAGCGAAAGGTCTTGTTGCGGGTGTAGGCGAGCTGCCCAACGACGCCGTCGACCTCGCCGCCGAGGCGGCCGCGGGCGGCCGGTGCGATGCCGCCGTCGCCGGACTCGACCAGCAGGGGCGTCAGCGGCCCGGCCGCGAAGCCAGGCAGCGATTCCAGGCCGCGGGCGGCAGCGAAGTCCGCGTAGGTCGCTTCGAGGTCGGCCACGGGACGCACCCTATTTCGATGCTCGGCGCCGACCCCGCCGACGAAGGCGTTGTCCTCTCCCCGGTGCCGATACGCTGCCGCCTCCATGCCGGCCTTCGACCTCAACGGCAAAGTCGCGCTCGTCACCGGTGGCGCCCGCGGCATCGGCTTCGAGACCGCCCGCCAGATGCACCTGCGCGGCGCCTCGGTCGCGGTCCTCGACATCGACGCCGAGGAGGCCCGCGAGGCGGCCGAGCGGATCGGCCCGCGGGCGATCGGCCTGGCCGGCGACGTCACCGACCAGAACGCGATGCTGGCCGCGGTCGCCGAGGTGGTCGAGAAGTTCGGCGGCCTCGACGTCGCCGTCGCCAACGCCGGCATCGCCCAGAAGGGCTTCGCCAGCATCCGCGCCATCTCCGGCGAGGAATGGGAGCGCGTCTTCGAGGTCGACCTGCTCGGCGTCTGGCGCACCGTCCGCGCCGCCCTCCCGCAGATCGTCGAGCGCCAGGGCCAGATGGTCGTCGTCTCCTCCGTCTACGCCTTCGCCAACGGGATGGGCAATAGCCCTTACGCCGTCGCCAAGGCCGGCGTCGAGATGCTCGGCCGCTCACTGCGCGTCGAGCTCGCCACCCACGGCGCCAGCGCCAGCGTCGCCTACTTCGGCTGGGTCGACACGAAGCTGGTCCAGGACGCCTTCGCCCAGGAGGACTCCGATCGCGTCCGCGAGCTCAGCCCTGACTTCCTGATGAAACGAATCACCCCCGACGAAGCCGCCGCCGGCCTCGTCCGCGGCATCGAGGAACGCGCCCCCCGCATCTTCGTCCCCAAGTGGTGGCGCTACGTCTCCGCCCTGCGCGGCCTCGTCAACCCGCTGCTCGACAGGCGCATGGAAAGCGACGGAAAAACGCGGGCGCTGTTCCGCGACCTCGACGCCAAGCGGCTCGGCGAAGACTGAGAAGCGGGCGACGGCCGGTCGCCGCCCGCTCAGCTCGCCCCTCAAGCCCACCAGACGTTTGCCATCGAGCCACTCTCCCCTGTGAGCAGGAAGTTGCCTGTCCGATATTCGAACGTGATCGGCGTTTTGGTCACGTTGATCAAGCACTGAGCGGTCGTGCCGATCAGCGCCCCGGCCAGAGGCAGTTTGCTGATTTCGCCTGTGATTTCTGTGGTGTTCGACGCTTCCTGCCCGATGTTGTGAAAGACGACCCCGTTCACTGGGCCCTGTTCGGAGATCCGCAGGATGCATCCGGTCGCCCCGACTTCGAATTCGATCCCTTTCGGGCAGTTGGTCACGGCAAGGGTCCCGGCCGCCCCAAAGGCGAAGCGGCAGCCATTGAGCCGGTAGCTGGCAGCCGCCCCAAAGCCGGTACAACCGACGCCCATGCCCAGCGAGGAGACCGAGAGGATGCTGTTTGTTTTGCCTGCCGTCGTCGCTTCGCCACTGATTTCAGGGCATGTGAAGGAGAGCGATTCGCCAGCCGAGTTGGTGGCCGCGAACACCTGATGGGATGTTTTCCCCGTCCCGTCCGGTTTCAGTGTGTATCCGCACGGTTCCACGGAGCAGTGGAATTCGGCTGCCTGGGCACTCGAAGCAAAGGCGACGCTCATGGCCGTCAGTGCCATCGCTCCCAAGACCACGGTCTTCAGAAAACGAAGCATGGTTCCTCCTCTTCATCGCCGGCGCCCCGCACCCCACGCTCCTCGCCCTCCGGTTCACCGGTGAGGAGATACTAAGAAAATTCTGATCGATTGGTCGCTAGACGCGGCTGAGCCGCTCGAGGAGAAAGAGGAAGGACTCGTAGGGGGCGCCGGTGCCGCGCTCGAGGCCAATCTCGCAGGTGCGATTGCTGGAGAGGTGGGCGTCGAATGGGCGGGCGGCGACCTCGCTCGCCTCGGGGGCGGTGGCGGCGGCGGTCAGCTCCGGGTTGGTGAAGCCACGGTCGCCGGCGAAGCCACAGCAAGTGGCCGAGGGCGGCACTTGGACGTCTTCGGCGAGGGCCTGAGCGAGCCGCTCGAGCCGATGGGTGAGGCCAAGGCGGCGGGTGGCGCAGGTCGGGTGGACGGTGGCGGTGGCGACTTTGGCGCCGATCTCGAGGTTTGGAAGCAGACGATCGTGGGCCCAGGCGACCGAGTCGAGGATCTGCAGCTGGGCAAGGCGCCCGGCGTTCTCCTCGCTGAGGACGCCCTCGCCGGGATCGGCGACCGAGCCGGTGCAGGAGGCGGCATCGATCACGATCGGCAGCGCACCCTCACCGCTCCAGGCCCAGAGCTTCGCGACCATCTCGTTGGCCTTGTGCCGGTGGGCGTCGGCAAAGCCTTTCGAGCTCCAGGGCAGTCCGCAGCAGCTGCCGGCGACCTCGGCGGGGATCCAGACCGGCAGGCCGGCGCGGTGTGAGGTTTCGACGAGAGCCTCGGCGATGCTGCCGGCCGCTGATGTCGCTGAGCCGTTCGGGCTGGAGGCCCCGCCGAGTTCGCCGGCGGGCGCCCGGCCGGCGAACTCGCCCGTTCCCCCCGGTCCTCGCCGCCCATTCGAACCCGCCGCGGCGGCGCTGCGGCCGAAGATCCGGTTCGTGCATGAGGGAACGTAGACGGCCGCGGCGCCCTCGCGGCCCGTCGCCGGCAGGCCCTCGGCCGGCGACGGCAGCGCCGCGCCGCGCTTCGTCCGCCGGGCCAACGGACCGCCAAAGCGCAGGCCCAGCCGTGAGGCGGACTCGACCTTCCTCCAGCGCTTCGCCGCGGCCAGCGCTGCCGCTTCGGCGCGCTCGCCGTGCTGCTGGGTGCGCAGTTCCTTGACCAGCTTGCCGGTGTCGATCCCGACCGGGCAGGCGAGCTGGCAGGAGCCGTCGGTGGCGCAGGTCTCCAACGCCTCGTACTCGAACTCCTCCAGCAGGGCTCGCTGAACAGGCGAGCCTGCTGGCTGGCGGGCCATCTCGCGCCGCAGGACGATCCGCTGCCGCGGCGTCGTGGTCAGGTTGCGGCTCGGGCAGACCGGCTCGCAGAAGCCGCACTCGACACAGGCGCTCGCCGACTCCTCGATCGGCGGCGTCGTCTTGAGGTTGCGGAGGTGGACGCCGGGATCGCGGTTGAGGACGACGCCGGGTGAGAGCACCCCGTCGGGATCGGCCAGCTCCTTCACCCGCCACATCAACTCAGTCGCCTGCTCCCCCCACTCGCGCTCTACATAAGGGGCCATGTTGATTCCGGTCCCGTGCTCGGCCTTCAGCGAGCCGTCGTACTTGTCGACGATCAGCTCGACCAGGCCGGCCATGAAGGCCTCATAGCGGTCGAGGTCCTCCTGTTTCGCGAAATCCGGGGTCAGCATGAAGTGAAGGTTGCCGGCGGAGGCGTGGCCGGCGACACCGGGCAGGAAGCCGTGTTCGCCGAGCAGAGCCTGGAGGTCCCGTGCGCCCTCGGCGATCCGCTCCGGCGGCACGCAGACGTCCTCGACGATCAACGCCGTGCCGGGGAGCCGCACCCGGCCGATCAGCCCATGCAGGCCCTCGCGGACCCGCCAAGCAAGCTCGATCCCCTCCTCCTCGCGGCTGAAGTCGATCGGGCGGATCGTCTCGTGGCCGGCGAGGATCTCGTTCGCCTTGGCGAGGTAGGCGTCGAGGCCGGCCTCATCCTCGGCGCCGAACTCGACCAGCAGGACCGCGGACTCGGGCGGCAGCTCTTTCCACTCCTCCGGCGCCCCGACCATGTTCCAGGCGGCGGTGATCAACGCCGGAGCGACCATCAGCTCGACCGCGCTGGCACCGCAATCGACGAGATCGCGGACCGGCGCGATCGCCTGGTCGATGTCCGGGAAGTGGATCCAGGCGGTGGTGGTGCGGGCCGGCACCGGCACCGTCTCGAAGACCACCTCGGCGACGAAGCCGAGCGTGCCCTCGGAGCCGATCAGCAGGCGACGGAAGATCTGCACGGGCTCGTCCTCGTCGAGGAAGGCGCAGAGCCGGTAGCCGGTCGTGTTCTTGATCGCGAACTTGCGGCGGATCCGCTCGCTCAGCTCGGCGTCGGTGCGAATCTCGTCGCGGATCGCGGCGAGGCCGGCGGCAAGCTCCGGCTCCTCACGCTCGAAGCGCTCGGCAGCATCGGGCGCAGCGGTGTCGATCGTCGTCCCCGAGGGCACCACGAAGGTCAGCGAACGCACCGTCGAGTAGGAGTCGAGCGTGGTCCCGCAGCGCATCCCGCCCGAATTGTTGGCGACGACGCCACCCACGCAGGCGATGTCGGTGCTGGCCGGATCGGGACCGAGCTTGCGACCGTGCGGGGCGAGCACGCGGTTGGCGTGGCCGAGCACGGTGCCGGGCTTGACGCGGGCGAGCGCGGCCTCAGTCCGCAGCTCGTCGTCGCCGGGGTGGCCGCTCTCGCCGGCCTCGCGAGGCACGCCGGCCTCAACCGCGACGCCCGTGAAATGGCGCCGCACGTCGACGAGGATCCCGTCGCTTTGTCCCTGGCCGTTGAGGCTGGTGCCGCCGGCCCGGAAGGTGACCGGGATCCCTTTCTCGCGCCCGTAGCGGAGGACCTTGGCGACGTCGCCGGCCTCCTTGGCGACGACGACCGCTTTCGGGAACAGCCGGTAGGGACTGGCGTCGGAGGCGTACTTGACGATGTCGCTCGCCTTGCCGAGCACGCGGTCGGCACCGAGGAGCGCCTCGAGCTCGCCGCGCAGCGGCTGCGCCACCCCGGCGGCGATCTCGTCGGGCGCCCGATCGACCGCAGGCTCAGCCACCGGCGGGGGCGCCAGGCTCACCGGCGCTCCGATCCGCCTACGGGCACGCGTCTGCACTTGTACACCCCATAGGTGCGTAAGAGCAGACGCGTGAGGGAGCCGTCCACGTCCGCCCCTAGAAGAGAGCCATGCCCGGGGCGACCGGGACTTCGACCAGCTCGGGCTTGCTGGAGGCGAGGGCGCTGGCGAGCGCTCCGGCGGCGCCGTCGCGGTCGCTCGCGCGGTGGGCCTTGACGCCATAGCCCTCGGCGACGGCGGCTACGTCGAGCTTCGGCAGGTCGAGGCCGGGAGCACCGGTGACGCCCTCGGCTTCGGCGAACCACTTGAGGATCCCGTACTCCTGGTTCTGGAGGACCAGGAAGGTGACCGGAACGTCGTAGGCGACGGCGCTCCAGAAGGCGGTGATCGCGTACTGGGCCGAGCCCTCGCCGAGCACGCAGACGACCGGGCGGTCGGGCTGGGCGATCTGGACGCCGACCGAGGCGGCGAGGCCGAAGCCGAGGCCGCCGCCGGCGGCGAAGTAGTAGCTGCCCGGGCGCGAGATCCGCAGCTGGTTGCGCAGGGCCAGCGTCGCGGTCGGCGACTCGAGCACGACGATCCCGTCCTCGGGCAGCGCCTCGCCGAGCGCGGTCAGCACCGTCGAGGGGTTGAGCGGGTCGCTGACCGGGATTTCCTGCGGTGGCTGGTTCGGCTCGGGGACCGGACGGCTCGACTCGGGCACCGCGTCGAGCAGCGCTTCCAGGGTCAGCTTCACGTCGGCGACGATCGCATCGCCCATCGGCGCCCGCACCGCCTCGTCGGGATCGCTGGTGATCGCGATCAGCTCGGCGTTCTCCGGCAGCAGCCGCCCGGGGATGTGCGGGTAGTAGGGGAAGACCGAGCTGCCGACGACGAGGATCAGGTCGTGCTGCTCGAGCGTCATCGCCACCGGCCCGATCGCCGGGGGGAGGACGCCGCGGAAGTTGGGATGGCTCTCGGGGAAGCCGAGCCGGTTGCCGCCCGTCGCCGGCGAGGCCCAGACCGGCAGGTGCTGACGCTCGGCGAGGGCGATGCCGAGATCCCAGGCGCCGGAGGCATCGATGTCGGGACCGGCGACGAGGACGGGGTTCTGGGCGGCGTCGAGGCGCTCGGCGAGAGCGCGAACGGCGGCAGGGGCGGCGGCCGAGCGGCCGTCCACCTTGCGGGCGATCGCCGCCTTGGCGTCGGCCTCGTCGACCTCGACCCCCCAGTCGTCCATCGGCAGCGAGACGAAGACCGGGCCACGCGGCGCCAGGCCGGCGAGGTGGGCACCGTGGGCGAGCGCCAGCGGCACGTCCTCGGCCCGCGGCGGCTCGTATGACCACTTGACGAGGGGGTGCGGCATCCGCGTCGCGTCGCGGTTGGTGAGGTTGGCCTGCATGGTGATGTGGGCCCGGACCTGCTGGCCGGCGGTGATCAGCAGCGGCGAGTGGTTGGCCTGGGCGTTGAAGATCGCCCCCATCGCGTTGCCAACGCCGGGTGCGGTGTGGAGGTTGACCACGGTCGTCTGCCCAGAGGCCTGGGCGTAGCCGTCGGCCATGCCGACCACGACGGCCTCCTGGAGGCCGAGAAAGTAGCGGAAGTCGGCCGGGAAGTCGGCCAGCATCGGCAGCTCGGTCGAGCCGGGGTTGCCGAACATCGTCGTCATCCCGTGCTCCCGGAAGAGGTCGAACGTCGCGTCCCGGACCGTCGCCATGGCGCGAACCCTATCCCGCTGGGGTTAATGCAAGGTTTGTTTCACAGCATTCGCCGGTGGCGCCGATAGGCAGGAGGTGAGTTCTCGGCTTCGACGGACCCTGCTGGCGGCGGCGTTTGCGCTTGCTTGCCTGGCGCTCCTCCTCCCTGGCGTCGCCGCCGCGGGTCCGCCGGGGCCGACCCGGCTCGTCTCGACGCCGGGCAAGATCGTGCCGCTGCCGGCCTCGGTGCCGCACGAAATCGGCGACATGGTCGACAAGCGGATCGTCCCCGACCTGATCTGGATCGCGAGGCGCTACCCGATCTACGTCACCGACGGCTACTCCGGGCCACTGCCCAGCGGCCAGCACGCCGGCTGCGACGAATGCCACGCCCGTAACTCCGACCACTACAACGGCCTCGCCGTCGACCTCGTCCCGCTCGGCGGCGGCACCAAATGCGACGCCAGCTGGCTGCCGATCACCGCGCTCGCCGAATGGGCCGAGCCGGTCCAGGGCGAGCCGGTCCTCCCCTTCCGCTGGGTCGGCTACGAAGGCGACTCCGGCCACGGCTGCGGCAACCACCTCCACCTCTCCTGGAACCACACCCCGGCGCCGATGTTCACGCTCGCTGAATCGGTCGAAGTGTTCCCGGTCAGCCCGGGCGAAGCGACCGAAACGTCACCGCGCTCACCGCGCAGCCCGCGAGCGCCGGCCCCGCCTGTACCGAGCGGTCCCTCCGGCGGCATCTCCCGCGCCCAGACCGGCGGCGTCGGCGCCAACGGCGTCACCGGGCCACCGCCCGGCTTCGGCGACTGAGCCTCGCGCGCTCGGTCGATTAAGGCCCCCCGCAGGGCCAGCAGTGCCCACCTGACCCATACGTACGCGTACAGTCGGCTCTGGCTCAGACCGGCGGGCGCGGTTCGTGCCAGCGGCGCTCGGCCTCGAGCTGGGCGCCTAAAGCCAGCAGGCGCGGCTCGCTGTGGGCCTGGCCGAGCAGCTGGGCGCCGACCGGCAGGCCGTCCGCCGTGAAGCCGGCGGGGACGTTGAGGCCGGGCCAGCCGAGGATGTTCCAGGGCCAGGCGTAGGGGCAGGCGGCGACGATCGTCTTGTCGGTCTCCCAACTGCTGAGCCCCTTGCAGGCGCCGATCGGCAGCGGCGGCTGGGCGGTGGTCGGGGCGAGGACGACGTCGTAGTCGCGGAAGACCCGGCCGATCCGGCGGCGCGCCACCTGCTCGGAGAAGTGAGCGATGCCGAGCAGCGGCCGGAAGGCGCGGCCGAGGCGTGCGGCGTGGTGGGTGCGGGGGTCGAGCTGAGCGCGATCGGGGTGGCGACCCGCCCACTCGCGAATGCCGATCATCGAGCGGGGCATGATGCTGGCGCCCGGCCAGAGGCCGTAGGCGAGGTCGACCGGCTCGACCGAGTGGCCAAGGCCCTCGAGGCTGGTGGCGACGTCTTCGACCGCGGCCCGCACCCGCGGGTCGAGGCTCGCGGCGGTGCCGCTGTAGGGGACGTTGAGGGCGAGGGCGATTCGCAACCGGCCAGGGTCGCGGCGGGCCGCGGCCGCGAACGGCTCGCCCGGGGCGGGCGGTCGGTGCAGGTCACCCTCGACGTTGCCGGTGAGGACATCGAGCAGCAGCGCCGCGTCGCCGACGCTGCGGGCGAGCGGGCCGCAGCAGGTGAGGCCGTTGAACGCCTCGGCGTCGGGCCAGGTGGAGACGCGACCGCGCTGGGGCTTGAGGCCGACCAGGTGCGTCCAGGCGGCGGGGATGCGGATCGAGCCGGCGCCGTCGGAGCCGACCGCGGCCGGCAGCAGACCGGCGGCGACGGCGGCCGCGGCGCCGCCCGAAGAGCCGCCCGGCGTGTGGTCGAGGCTCCAGGGGTTGCGGGTGGCGCCGAAGGCCGGCCCCTCCGTAAACGGCCACTGGCCGATCTCCGGCGTGTTGGTCTTGCCGACGATCACCGCGCCGGCCGCGCGCAGCCGCCTCGTCAGCTCGGCGTCCTCGCCGCAGGGCTGGAACTCGCCCACGCAGCCGAAGGCGGTCGGCTCGCCGGCCAGGTCGGTGTCGTCCTTGATCGCGACCGGGACGCCGAGCAGCGGCAGCCGCTCGCCGGCGGCGAGGCGGCGGTCGGCCTCCTCGGCCTCGGCCCGCGCCGCCTCCGGGCGCAGTCGGCGGAAGGCGTTGAGCTGCGGCTCGATCGCCTCGATGCGGGCTTGCGTCGCATCCAGCAGCTCAACCGCGCCGACCTCGCCGGCGGCGAGACGCTCGGCCTGCGCGACGAGCCCCGCGAAGGCGAGCTCATCACTCGCGGAGCTGACCGCCCTCGCGGGCGAGGGCGCCTGTGCGTCGGCGCTGTCCGCTGTTCCGATCGGCGAGGGCGCCTCGGGGACGCTCATACGACGGCCCCGATAGCGATCCGGCCGCCGCGGCTAGGAGTGAAGGTGATGGCGCGCCGGCCGACTCGCTCGTCGTCGCCGGGGTGCGGCCGCAGCCGATAGCGCTCGAGGATCGCGCGGAGGACGATCTTCATCTCGAAGAGGGCGAAGCTGGCGCCGAGGCAACGGCGGGTGCCGCCGCCGAAGGGGATCCACTCATAGGTCCCCGCCGGGCGCTCGAGGAAGCGCTCGGGGCGGAAGGCAAGCGGGTCCGGGTAGAGGTCCGGGCGGCGGTGCAGGAGCAGGATCGAGAGGTTGACGTAGACCCCCTGCGGCAACAGGTGACCGCCGAGCTCCAGCGGCGCTTCCAGATAGCGGCCGACAGCCGGGACCACCGGGCGCAGCCGCAGCGTCTCCTTGATCACCGCGTCGAGGTACTCCTCGCCTTCCCCCGCCCGCACCTCGGCTTCGAGCCGACTCAGCGCCTCGGGGTGGCGGACGAGCCGCTCCAGGGTCCAGCTCAGCGCCGAGGCGGTCGTCTCGTGACCGGCCAGCAGCAAGGTCATCAGCTCGTCGCGCAGCTCCAGGTCAGTGAGCGCCTCCCCCTCCTCGTCGCGCGCCTCCAACAGCAGGGAGAGGATGTCGTCGTGGCCATCGTCGGCGTGGGCGCGGCGCTCGCGGATCTGCCCGTAGACGACCTCGTCGGCGGCGGCGATCAGCTGGTTCAAGCGACCCCAGGGGCTGCGCGGCCGTGGGTTCTTGGAGCTGGTCACCTGCAGGGCGAAGAGCCGCAGCTGGCTGGCGGTGGCGTCGAGCAGGCGGCTCAGCGGTGCGCCCACGCGGGCGATCTCCGCCTCGCCTTCGAGGCCGAAGACGGTGCTGAGGATCACCTCGAGGGTGATCGCCTGCATGGTCGGCTGGGTCGGGAAGGACTCGGTCCGCGGCCAGGCCTCGACCTGGCGCTCGGCGATCGCCCGCATCGTCTCCGCGTAGGCCTTCATCCGCTCGCCGTGAAAGGGCGGCAGGAGGAGCCGGCGCTGCCGCAGGTGCTCGGCACGGTCGAGGATCAGGACCGAGCGCTCGCCGAGCAGCGGCGAGAGGATCGCGTTGCTCTTACCGGCCAGCAGATGGTCGGGGCTGGCGGTGAACACGGTCCGCACGGCCTCCGGGTCGGAGCAGATCACCTGGGTCCGATCGGGTGAGAGCCGCAGCGTGAAGTAGTCCCCATAGCGCTCCCGGCAGGACTCCATGAAGGCGGTCGGCTGGGCGAGGAAGCGGCCGATCACGAACGGCCGCGGCCCGCTAGGGCCGGGCGGCAGCTGCGGGATCGCGCTCGGCGCGGCCGTCTCCTCAGTGTTGACCGTCAGTTCAATAAGGCGGGGATTGTTAGCAGCTATTGAACTCTCGGTCAATTAGAACTAGCCTGGCGGCGGTGAAGCTGGCCAAGCGCTCCCGGATGAGCACCGATGCCCGACGCGAGCAATTGCTGGCCGCCGGCGTCGAGCTGCTCAGGCGACGCCCCTACGACGAGGTCTCGATCGAGGAGATCGCCGCGGCGGCGGGCGTCTCGAAGGGACTGCTGTACCACTACTTCCCGACCAAGCAGGACTTCGTCCTCGCCGCCTTGGAGCGCGGTCAGCGGGAACTCGGCGAGCTGACCGCGCCGGACCCGGACTTGCCGCCAGCCGAGCAGCTCGGCGCCAGCATCGACCGCTTCCTCGACTTCGTCGAAGAGCACGAGGTCGCCTACACGGCGATCTTCCGCAGTCGCGGCGGCGGCGACCCGGCGATTCAGGCGGCGCTCGACCGAGGCAGGCAGGAGCGGCTCGACTCGCTGCTGGACTCGCTCGCCAGCTGGGAGGCGGCCCCGGTCACGATCACCCGCACGCCGCTCCTGGAGACCGCGGTGCAGGGCTGGCTCTTCTTCCTCGAGGGTGCCGTGCTGCGCTGGCTCGAGCGCCGCGATGTCTCCCGCGAGGAGCTGCGGCTGCTGCTGGAGCGGGCGCTGATCGGCACGCTCGCGGCCGGCACCGGCGACTGAGGCGGTGCCCCTGTGCCTCCCGGTGCCGCGAGGCCGGCGACACCTGCTGCCTAGGATGGTCGCCGTGCGCCACCGTCCCCTGCCCGCGATCGCCGTCCTCTCGGTGCTGCTTCTCGCCCTCGCCCCGGCGCTTGCCGGCTGCGGCAACGCCAAGGACAGCTCCACGCCGACCGCCTGCCTGGAAGGGGCTGGCGCCTACATGAAGGCGCTCGCCGCCGCGCCCGGCGAAGCGACGCTGGGCGATGAGACGCCAATCAGCGACTGCATGGCCGAGAACCAGGAGGGCGGCGACCTCGCCACCGTGGGCGAAGCGATGGTCGAGACGGCGACGCGCCTGAACGCGGACGCGCGAGCCGAACCGGGCGGGCAGGCCAACGTGCGGCTCGGCTACCTGCTCGGCGCGGCCGAAAGAGGGGCAGATCAGACCGAAGGGATCCACACCGACCTGGTGCGCCGGCTCACCGTCGCCGCCCGCTACTCGCCGCGCCCGCCCCTCCCCACCGCCTTCATGCGTGCCTACCGCGAAGGCTTCGAAGCCGGCCGCGATCACGGTTGATGCGGTTGCCCTAGGGAGACGAGCCGTCCCTGACGTAGACGAGGCGGCCGTCGGCGAGGCGGTAGACACGGCCGACCGCTTCGCCCTCTCCCCGGGCGTGCGGGGCGGTCGCGGGATTCGGCAGAACGCGGTCCTGACCGGGTGGCTGCGGGCGGCGGACGAGCTTGTCGGAGTGGGCGTCGAGGGTGAGGCCGAGACCGGCGATCAGGAAGGCGACGGCGAGGATCAGGCCGACGTCGAAGAGGTTGACGAGGCCGTCCAGGGGGTCGCCGGCGTTCTCGTCGATCAGGCCGTGGCGGCCGAGACCGACCCGGCTCACCGGCCCGCCCCCTGCTCGAGCGCCGCCAGGTCCTCGCTGTACATCCGCGTCCGCGCCAGGGTGAGGGCGAAGGCGACGGTGCCGACGAGGAGGCCGACGACGGTGGCGCCGAAGGCGTCGCGGAGGCTGTCGGCGAGCACGCTGACGTCGCCGTTGCCAAGCGCGGCGAGACCGGGGGCGAGCGGGATCAGCGTCCCCATCAGGCCGAGCGCCGGGCCGGCGCGGACCAGCAGCCGGGTCCGGTCGAGGCGGCGCTGCACGGCGAGCTCGTAACGGGCGAGGGCGTGCTCGCTGTCGCGGGCGCGGTCGGGTCCGGGCGCGGTGGCGATCTCCACCAGCGCCTCGCCGGCGATCGGGCCCGGGGCGCTGTAGGCGAAGGCGGCGGCCTGGGCCGGGTCGGCGATCGCCCGCGCGGTCAGTTCGCGGAGGTCGAGGTCGCGAACCCGGAAGCGCCGCCAGCGTTCGGCGAGGAAGCGGCCCAGCTCCAGCGCGCAGAGGACGAGGACGAGGATCGCCGCCAGCAGGACCGGGACCCGCAGGGCGGTGGCGATCTGGGCGAGCGCGTCGCCGAGGTCGATCGCGGCGCTCACAGGGCCACCTCGCGCCGGCGCTCCCAGCCGGCCCCGGCGAGCGCCGCGAGCAGGGCAAGGACGCCGACGCCAATCGCCAAGAGGCGCCCCTCGTCTTCGTCGACGCCGGCGGCGTGCAGGCCGGGCGCGCCGAAGGCGGTGCGGGCGCTGGCGTTGCCGCTCTCGGCGGCTGCAGTCGTGCCGATCAGGGTGCCTTTGACCTGCCGTCCCGAAGCGGCGGCCTCCGCTGCCGCGGGGCCGGCGAGGGGCACGCCGCGCGGTCCCGAGCCGCCGCCGCGGTCGGTCCCGGCAGCGGCGTCCGCGTCGTTGCCCCGCCCGCCAGCGGCGACGGCCACTCCTCCGCTGCGATTCGCGTCCGCGCCTTCGTCGGAACCGCCGGAATCCCCACCGCTGCCGCTGACGATCGAAGCGTCGCTGCCGACCGTCGTGCCGGCGCCGGAGACCACCTTGGGCAGCTCGCGACGACTGCCGCGACCTTTCGGCTCAGCGGTCTCGCTGCCACGCGGCTGCTCGACGTTGGCGCCGCGACGGGTCTCGCTGCGGTCGACCGGCCTCAGCCCCTTGTTGCGGACCAGGCGAGCGCCGCCGGGCGTCCTGCCCTTGCTCTGTGGCTGGGGGCGACTGAAGAGCGGTGCCCCGTCGCCACCGCCGCCGGCGATCACGCCGCTGCCGGACTGGCTGCCACCGCCTTCCCCATCGTCGGGAGGAGACGTCGTCGAGGCGACGCGCGGCACGGCGTGGAAGAGCCAGAACTTGCCGGCGAAGGCGGGCGCCGCGTAGGCGGTCATCCAGATTCCGTTCAGGTCCTGGCTGTGCTTCCAGCGCAGGTGCCCGTCCGCTTCCTGGAACGAGGCCAGGCAGTCGAGCGGTTCTTCGGTGGGCTCGCCGCTCTGGGTGCGCCAGTCTTCGGGGTTCTGCCCCACCGCCCAGATCGCCTCCGTCGCCCAGGCCGTCGAGGCGACGTTCGATTCCGGGTCGCCGGGCATCTCCGGGAAGCAGCCGTCCGGGTTCTGGGCCTCGTGGAGGTATTCGATGCCCCGATCGATTGCCGGGGACCCGTACCGGCCGGCGGCGACGAGGGCCTGGATCGCCGCTCCGGTCATGTCGACTTCGTCGGGAGATTCGCGACTGCTCCAGGCCCAGCCGCCGCTGTCCTGCTGGGCCCCTTCCAGCCAGTCCGCCGCCGGGCCGATCGCTGACTGTGCCGCCGGCTCGTCGACCAGAGCCAGGCCGAGGATCGCGAACACGGTCGTGTTGACCGCCGGCACTCCGCCGGGCACGAATGGGAACCAGCCTTCTTCGTCCTGGCGTGGCAGCAGCTCGGCGACGAGATCGACCGGGCCGAAGGCGTGCGGCGAGGTGCCGCTGGCGTTGACGACCATCAGTTCGCGCTCCAGCGCGGTCGTGCAGATTTCCGGGTCGCAGGTTTCGTCTTCGACGCCCTGGCGGAAGTGGCCGGCCAGGAAGGAATAGGCGTCGGCGCCGCCGGGCTTGCGCTGGTCCTGCGGGTTGATCCCGGCCGACGCCAGCGCCAGCGCCACCCAGGCGCTGATCCCCTGCAGCGATTCGTCGCCGGGTTCACCGCCGAAGCCGCCGTCGAGGTTCTGGGCTTCCTGGAGGTAGCGGACGGTGCTGTCCAGCCGCTGCTGGTTGGCCGGCGTCGCCGCGAGGGCGGCCGCGGCTGCGAACAGCAACAGCGAGAGCGATAGGGCGACGAGACGGCGCACGGCTAATCCGGCACCCGGACCTTGCCGAGATCGAGGCTGGCGCGGCGCCCGAGCGCGTCGGTGACGACGAGCCGCAGCCGGTAGCCGGCGCCCTTCGGCAGATGCACGGTGGCGCTGGTCTGGGCGCGACCGCTGGCTCGGGTCACGTAGCGGGTGGCGCCATTGCCGAGCGTCCGGGAGCAGATTCGCCATTGGGCGAGCCCCGCGTCCGTGCCGCGGGCCTCCCATTTGACCCCGAGCAGGCCGGCTCCGAGCCCGTCGCGGTCGAGGCCGCGCGAGACCACGCGGACCGTACTCGCGGCCTCTGCGGACGGTCCGGCGGCGCACGGATCGAGCCGGCTGCCGTTCCGAGTCGAATCCGCGGCGCCGCCGGCATTCGGCACCGCACCCGCTCCACTCGCCCCCCCGCCGTTGCCGCTGGCAGGCGAGGCCCCGCCGCCAGGCGACTCATCCGGAACGCCGCCCCCCGGAGGTTGGTCTCCCCCTCCCGACCCGGGATCCCCCGGAGCCGGATCTTCCGGTTGACCAGAGGCCACGCCCCGGGCGAGGTCGTCCGCGGGCAGCGGCCCGCAGGCTTCGCCGAGCGTCGCCGCGACGCAGACGTCGAGGCGGTTGGAGCGGATCACGGTCTCTTTGCCGGCGACTATCCGGGTCGCCTTGAGCCGGTGCCAGCCGGGCGTGGCAAAGGTGATGCTGGTGCGGCCGTCGGCGCCGGTCGGGGCTGCCGCCGGGTTGGCGGTGTCGATTTCCTCGAAGCCCTTGACGGACTCCAGCACCGGCGCAACCGTCGCCCCGGCGAAGGCTTCGCTGCTGCGCGGCGGCGGGTTCATGGGAGTGCCTTCGTTGAAGCCGCTCCAGGCATCGACCTCGACCGCGAAGGGGGCCCCGAGCTGGGCTTCCGCGGTCAGCTTCACGGCGCCGCCGCTGTAGTCGCCGGGATAGAGAAGCAGGCGCGGCCGGCTGTGGAAGGCGTCATAGACCCAGAGCACCTCGTCAGCGGTGGTCAGTTGGTACTGGCAGCCGCCGACGCTGGTGAAGACGTCGTTGACGACCAGGCCCCAGTCCTCGGCGGCGGCGTTGCTGTGCCGGTCCGGCCCCCACTGGGTGATGAAGTAGTCCTCGAAGGGGGCGGCGTACCAGTCGCCGTCGAAGCCCTCGCCGAGGATCGCCATCGCGTCGGCGCCGGCCGCGGTGGGCGTCGGCCCGGGGGTCGGGTGGGCGTTGTTGTTGAGGCCGTTGCAGCGCCGTCCCGCGGCCGGGGCTTTGCTGTCTCCGAGGGCACGGATGTTGTGGCCGTCGGTGAGGATCGGGCCCTCGAAGAGGGTTTCGGTCCGGCCCTCGATCCGGAGATCGACTTCCGTGGGCGCCGCCGGTGAGGCCGGAGCGGAGATCCCGATTGCGGTGAGTGCGACGACGAGCGTCGCGAGTGCGGTGCGCATGCCTTGACCCCTTTCCACGAGGGCATCGACGTTGCGGACCGGAGGGAGGTCTCCTGGCTTACGAGCGTCTCGCCGCGCCTTCCCAGCCCGATGGCCAGTGGCTGCCGCGGGGGCGTGCGGCGGAGACATCGCTCGATCACAGTGGCGGGCCCGCGCCGGATTCGCACCGACTTCCCCGTCCACCGATCCTCTGTTGGCGGCCAGTGTAGTCGGCGTCCCTGGGGGCCGCCCGAAGGCGGCTCCCAGGACCGGCCGTGGCCTATTCGTACTTGAGGTAGACCGTGTCGCCGACGTGGATCGCGGTGCCGCGTTTGGCCGTGGCCAGGGCACCGCCGTCGATTGAGACCTTCCAGCGTTCGGCCGGCACGGCCGGATAGCCGTTGACCTGCGTGATCGCCCCTTCGCTGCTGGCCGGCAGGAAGCCGGTCACGCAGCCGGACGGAGTCGTGCCCGCGACCGCGGCGCTCAGCACCGTCGCCAGGGTCGTCGCCGTCGCTTTCGGCGCCAGCGAGACCGAGCAGATCCGCAGCGCCGAGCTGCCGTCGTCGACGATCAGCGCCAGCGAGGCGGTTTCGGTCGCCCCGGTGGCGAATTCGCTGACGCCCTTCCACTGCGGGCCTTTGGCCGGTGGCGGCGGCGTCGCCGTGAAGCCGCCGGAACCGAGGGCGCGGACCGCGTCCTGGCTGGCGTACTCGTCGGCGGTCGTGCCGGTCGAGTACCTGAAGCCGCCGCCTTTGCTGAGCTGCTGGGAGATCAGGTAGGTGAGCGGGGTCTTGCCGGTGCCGGTGGTGAATTCGCTCCCCTGCGGATCGACCCCGCAGGCTTTGAGGCCGGCGACGGCCCAGGCGGTCGAGTCGGTGTTGACGCCGAACGCCGTTTTGAAGCCGCCGGTGGTGCTGTCGAGGACGGAGGCGAGGTACGCCTGGGCGGCGACGATCGGCGCCGCGCCGCTGCTGACGCCGGCGCTGCAAAGCGCCGCCATCGCCGCGCCGGTCATGTCCGGTTCGGACGCGGATTCCAGGGCGGGCGGGTTGCCGGCGGCTTTCTCCCAGGTCCAGCCACCGTCGGTGTGCTGGTTGGCTTCGACCGCGGCGACCGCCTGGCTGAGCACGATCGCGGGCACTCGGATGGCGCCACCGGTGGTCTTCGCCCCAGCCAGGGCGAGCAGCCCGAACACCGTTCCGTTGAACGTGGAGCCGTAGTAGCCGGGGCTGCCCGATTGGTAGAACGAGGCGATCCCGGCGATCAGGTTCTGCCGTTTGGAGACGCGGGCCGGGTCGGTGCCAGCCGCATAGGAGAGCAGCGCCGCCCGCTCGTAGTCGGTGGCGAGCGGTTCGGGTCCGGGAAAGGCGACCGGCCCGACCACGCTTTCGTACCAACTGCGCGCATCGGTGGCTTCGCCGCCGCCTTTGTTGACGTCGGCCGGAGCGATGCCCGCCGCCGCGAACGCGGTCAGCGCCCAGTCGCCGCCGAAGCCGGGGACTTCGCCGTTCGTTTTCTGTAGTCCTTTCAGGTATTCGACGCCTTTGCCGCGGGAGGAGTTGATTTCCGCGGGGGTGGCTTTGGCCGAAGCCATCGCTGGGGCGAGCAGCGCGACGAGTGCCGCGAGCAGCGCCAGCCGAGTGAACGTGAGACGCATCGGTGGATCTCCTTCTGGTTTGGGGACGACTCGCTTTCGCCCCCACGCGGCAATCCGCCGGGATGAGAAAGACCGCCGTCCGTTCGCGAAACAGTGGGTCCTTATGTGTGCGTCAGACGGCGGGCATTCGGACTCGGGCTGAGGGCCGCGAGAAGCAGGCCCGCCCATCACCGTTGCGCGTCAGTCCCGGATTCACACCGGGTTCCCCCAACCGCTTGACGGGGCCCAAGCTAGCCGGGCCGGCGGCGGCAGCGCCAACGCACCCGGGCCGATCTCCGCTAGGTTGCCCGCCACACATATCCACGGATCGGTGGACAGGGAAGTCGGTGAAAGACCGACGCGGGCCCGCCACTGTGACCGAGCAAACACCCGCCGCACGCCGTTGCGGCAGCCACTGACCAGAGGGTCGGGAAGGCGCGACGGGACAGGCTCGGAAGCCAGGAGACCTCCCTCCGATCCCTCCGTCTAGCCCTCGAGGAAAGGGGTTCAAGGATGCGAGCAGCATCACTCCTGCGTGTCGCCGCGCTCATCGCGGCAGTCCTGTCACTCGGCGCTCTGCCAACCACCGCCAGCGCCACGTCCAGCCCGGCCGAAGTGCAGTCCGCAGCCAGCAAAGCGGTCGACTACCTGCGCGCTCAGCAGGACCCGGCGACCGGCGCCTTCGACACCTTCGGTGGCGACCTGGCGACGATCGGCCTGGCCACTGCCGGTGTCGACGCGGGCCAGCTGCGGGTCGCTGGTGGCGACCCGAGCCTGCAGGACTTCCTGCTCGGGGAATACGGCAGCGCCGATTGGGGCGACGAGCCGCCGTCCGGCCTCCTCACCGACTACGAGCAGGCGGCCCTGGTCACCTACGCGGGCGGCCTCGACCCGGCCCGGCTCTCGGCCAGTTCGAACCAACCGGCGCAGGTCGCCGCTTTCTGGAACCGCGCCAACGGGGGCTTCGGCGACCCCAGCACCAACGGCACCGCCTTCGGGATCCTGGCGATGGCGACGACGCCGCTGCCTCGCTGGGCGCTGGCCCCGGCGCTCACCTTCCTGCGCCGCAACCAGCACGACGACGGTGGCTGGACCTACACCGCGGCACTGACCGACGTCGCCAGGGAAGCCCCCAGCGAAGAGGACATCAGCGGCGCCGCGATCGCGGCCCTCTGCGAGGCCGGCGTGCCGGCCTACGACCCGGCGGTGGTGGCCGGACTCGACTACCTGCGTGGCCGCCTGATCGACGCCAGCGGCGGGATCGAATACTTCTGGGGCTTCCCCGCGGGCGCGCCGAACGCCGATACGAACGCCTGGGTCCTCGACGGCCTCAACGCCTGCGGCGTCGACCCCCAGTCGACCGAATGGACCACGCCGTCGGACAAGACCGCGATCGACTACGTGCTCTCGCTGCAGGTCCAGTCCGGCCCGGAAGCCGGCGGCTTCGGCTACGAAGACGCCAGCGGCGGGAACTTCTACGCCACCCAGGACGCCCTGCGGGCGCTCGCCGGCGGCTCCTTCGTGGCAGCGCCGCAGAGCTTCCGGACGCCGCCGACGGTGGCGGCCGGAACGCCGGTGCCACACGTGCTGGCGATCGAGCTGGCACCCGGCAACGTGCGGCTCTGCAAGGTCGTCGCCCCCGCGGAGGCACCGCTGACTGACCTGCTCACGGCGGCCGAAGCGGGCTCCGTGCCGGGCGACTGCGTCAGCTCATTCTCAACCTCGGCCGGCAAGGTCACGTCGATCGACGGCGTCGCGGCCGAGAACGGTGGCGAAGCCTGGCTGCTGCGACTCGACCACGGCGAGCTCACCGTCGCCGGCGAACAGCCGGTCGGCTTCGGCGACGTCGTCTCGCTGCGCCTCGGCGACATCCCGGGCAGCGGTGGCACTGGCCCGGCGGGTCCGGTTGGTCCCAGCGGACCGACGGGTCCCACCGGCCCGGCGGGCGCGACGGGTCCCGCTGGGGCCACCGGCGTGACCGGTGAGACCGGCCAGGTCGGACCGACGGGTGCGACGGGGGCTGCCGGGCCGACCGGCGCCACCGGCCCCACCGGTGCCCGAGGCCCACGCGGGCTGCCCGGACGCAACGCCGAGATCCGCTGCCAGGTCAAGAAGCGGCGCTCGGGCAAGCGACAGCTGCGCTGCGCCGTCAGGGACCGCCACCGCTCTGCCCGCGGCTGAGATCCATGAGCCGGGGCGAGGTGTCGGCCTCGCCCCGGCTCAGGAGTCGTGCTCGGCCCACTCGTCGCTCCACTGCGCCGGCCGCCCCGCCCTACGGCGAGACCGGCCGCTGCTCGCGGCCCAGCTCCGCTCGAGCCCGTTGGGCGAGCGTGACGGTCGCTTTCCGCAAGCCCTCGGGGCCTTCGATCGGCTCCTCGTAGTCGACCCGCACCGGGCTCTCGCCCGCTGGCGTCTCGACGATCAGGTCGAGGCCGGTCCGGTCGGCGTCGATGCAGCGGGCGGCGGTCGCCTCCGGTGTCCCGCCGAACGCCTGTGCCATCTCCAGGAGAGCGTCGGCGTGGTCGTCGTTGAGGTGGGCGATGGCGCGGGCGGCGCCCTGGCTCACGGGGTCGTCTGGCTTCACTGATTCACCTTTCGTCGGGTCCAGCCGCTGAGGGGCCACGGCAGCCTCGCGCCGCGCGTAGCGCTCGATTACAAGCTGCTCGTCAACCGGGATCGCGATCTCCTGCCGCCGCGACGCGCGAAGGGGTGGCCGCTCGATCCTTCCTGATCGGCCCGCAGCGAGGCCGGTCCGGTTCCGACCAGCTCGGTCGTCTCCCATGCCACCGGGCTCGATCGATCCGGCATTAGTTAGGTGACCCTAACAGAGGCTGGGACCAAGTTCGTCTAGAGCCCCGCGCGGGGCGACTGCCGGTGGGCCCGTCCCAATACCCTGCCCCGTACAAACGACTTCGGAGGACCGACGTGACTGAGCAGCTCTGGGGTGGCGAGACCACCAAGGCAGTTGACAACTTCCCCGTCTCCGGCGAGCGGGTGCCGGCGCCGGTGGTGCGCTGGCTGGGCCGGCTGAAGGCCACCGCCGCCGAGGTCAACGGTGAGCTGGGGCTGCTCGACGCCGAGCTGGCCGAGAGCATCTCCGCCGCCGGCAGCTCCGTCGCCGCCGGCGAGCACGACGACCAGTTTCCCGTCGACGTCTTCCAGACCGGCTCCGGCACCTCCTCGAACATGAACGCCAACGAGGTGATCGCCAACCTCGCCGGCGACGACGCCCACGCCAACGACCACGTCAACATGGGCCAGTCCTCCAACGACGTCTTCCCCTCCGCCGTGCACCTGGCGGCGCTCGGCGAGGTCACCCACGACCTGCTGCCCGCGATGGGCGAGCTGGAGTCGGCACTGGCGGCCAAGGCGGAGAAGTTCGCCGACGTCGTCAAGGCCGGCCGGACCCACCTGATGGACGCGGTGCCGGTCACGCTCGGCCAGGAGTTCGGCGGCTACGCGGCGCAGGTGCGGCTGGGGATCCAGCGGGTCGAGGGGACGCTGCGCCGGGTCGGCCAGATCCCGCTCGGCGGCACCGCCACCGGCACCGGCCTGAACACCCATCCCGAGTTCGCCGCCAAGGTGCTGGCCAAGCTCGGCGGCGAGACCGGGCTGGCGATCTCCGAGCCGCTCGACCGCTTCGAGGCGCAGGCCAACCGCGACGCGCTGGTCGAGCTGTCCGGGGCGCTGAAGGTCTACGCGGTCTCGCTCAACAAGATCGCCAACGACCTAGCCCTGATGGGCTCGGGCCCGCGCGCCGGCCTCGCCGAGCTGCGCCTGCCGGAGCTGCAGAAGGGCTCCTCGATCATGCCCGGCAAGGTCAACCCGGTGATCCCCGAGGTGGTGATCCAGGTCGCCGCCCAGGTGATCGGCAACGACGCCGCGATTACCGTCGCCGGCAGCCAGGGCCAGTTCGAGCTGAACGTGCGGGTGCCGCTGATCGCCCGCAACCTGCTCGACTCGATCAAGCTGCTGGCCTCCGCATCGCGCCTGCTGAACGAGAAATGCGTGGCCGGGATCGAGGCCAACGAGGAGATGGCCGAGCGCCACGCCGAGGCCACCCTGGCGACCGCGACCGCGCTCAACCCCCACATCGGCTACGACCGGGCGACGGCGATCGTCAAGGCCGCCGCCGAGTCGGGACGCTCCCTGCGCGAGGTCGCGCTCGAGCAGGGCGTCGAGCCCGCGGTGCTCGAGGAGGCGCTCGACCACCGGGCGATGGCGCGGCCGCACGAGTAGCGGCCGACCCCCGCACCGCTGTTTCGCGGCGGCGGCCTTACCGATCTGGAGAAGGCGGCTGGCGCTCTTCGACCCGGATCCCCAGCTCGGTGGCGAGCTGGGGCGCCAGGTCGATCAGTTGCGGCGAGTCGACCACGGCGCCGCTGAGGTTGAGCAGCGAGCCGCCGAGGCCGGCCAGGTCGGAGCCGCGCAGGTCGACCCGCGAGAGCGTCGCCTTGGTGAAGTCGGCCGCGCCAAGCTGACAGCCGGCGAAGCGGACCGAGTCGAGGCGGGAGCCCTGGAAGTCAGCATGGGCGAGCACGCAGTCCTCGAAGCTGACGTACTCGAGCTCGGCGTGGCGGAAGTTGACGTAGTCGAGCTTGCAGCCGCGGAAGCGGACCTCGCGCAGGCGCGCTTCGCCGAGGTCGAGCCCGGTCAGCCGCGCCTCGCGCAGCTCAGCCCGCAGCAGGCTCGCGCCGCGCCAGTCGCCGCTGGCGGCACTGAGCCGCTCGGCGCTGAGGTCGACCAGCCGCAGGCCGCGCAGATCGGCGTCGTCGAGCGCCGCTGGCGCCAGCGCGACACCCTCCAGCTCGCGCTCCCTTGCGAGCTCCTCAGCGTCGATCTCCACCGGGTCGGCTGAGGCGAGGTCGGGCTCCTCGCTGGCGCCGATCGGCGCCTCGTCTCCTCGCGGGCGGACCATCGCCGCAACCTACCCGAGCGCTCCGCCCTCGCCGGCGATCCACGCTTGCACCTTTGGGAGGGTCTATAGGCCCCACAAAGGTGTAAGCGCTCAGGCCAGGCGCACGTCGGTGAACCAGACGCCGTCGCGGAGGCTGCGCTCGCCGCACTCGACGGCGAGCGGGCGCGCGAAGAGCGGGCCGTCGAGGACGAGCGAGTGATACTCGCCGTTCTCGCCGGCGGCGTCGGCCCCGGCGGCCTCGATCGCGGCGACGACGTCGGCGTCGATCGTCTGGCCGAGCAACTCCGGCGGCAGCTCGCTCTCGCGGACGGCGACGATCACCGCCTTGAACCCCACCGCGAGCACCTCGTCCATCAGCGCCCGGCGATCGCGCTGCCAGATCGGCAGACGCGCCTCGGCGCCGACCAGTCCGCAGACCCGCTCGACCCAGTCGCGGTGGTCCTGCATGTCGATGTCGCCGAAGACGCCGACGGTCGGCCCGCCGGCCTCGATCGCGTCGCCGAGCACGCGCAGGAACTCCGCTTCGTAGCCGCTCCAGCTGGCGGCGCCGAACTCGATCGGCAGGCCGACCGCGGCGGCCTGGGCGGCAAGCACGTCGCGGCTGAGACCGTGCGAGCGCGAGCGCTCGCCGCCCTCGACCATCATCGAGACCAGGAGGCGCGGCTCCGCCCCGGACCGTGCCGCTTCGTGCAATGCCATCGCCGAGTCCTTGCCGCCGCTCCAGGAGCAGAAGACGGGGGTGCCGGCGAGGTCCCGGTCGGCGCTCATCGCGCCCCAGGCTATTGCCCGGCAAGCCGAGGTCGTCGCGTCAGCCCTGCAGGGTGACGAAACGCTCCTCGGTCAGCTCGTAGACGGCATATGCGGGGCCCTCGCGGGTGTTGCCCGAGTCCTTGACGCCACCGTAGGGTTGCTGGTCGGCGCGGAAGGTCGGCACCTCGTTGATCAGGACGCCGCCGAACTCGAGCGTGCGGCCCGCCTCGAGGGCGCGGCCGACGTCGCGGGTGAAGACGCCGGCCTGGAGGCCGAACTTGGAGTCGTTGGCGAGGGCGAGCGCCTCGTCGAAGTCGGCGAAGGTGTCGATCGTCGCCACCGGGCCGAAGATCTCCTCGCACCAGACGTTGGCGTCTTTGGGTGGCGCCTTCAGCAGGGTCGGCGCCAGGCAGCGGCCCTCGTCGACCAGCTCGCCACCGGTCAACAGCTCCGCCCCACCGCGCACCGCCTCCTCGACCCACTCCTTGACGCGGTCGCGGTCGCCGGGGGTGATCAACGGGCCGACGTCGGTGCCGCTGTCGAGCGGGTCGCCGACGGTGAGCTTCTCGACGTTGGCGACGAGCCGCTCGGTGAAGGCCTCGGCGACGTCCTCGTGGACGAGGATGCGCTGGATCGAGATGCAGCTCTGGCCGGCGTGCGAGAAGGCGTGGATCTGCGCTTTGTCGGCCGCCGTCTCCCAGTCGCCGTCGGCGTTGACGATCAGCGGCGCGTTGGAGCCGAGCTCGAGGTTGACCTTCTTGTGAGGGACCTTGGAGCGGATGCCCCAACCGACCCCGGCCGAGCCGGTGAAGGTCAGCGCCCGGGTCAGCTCGTGCTCGACGATCGCGTTGCCGACCGCAGAGCCGGGGCCGGGGATGACCGAGAGCCAGCCGCCCGGCAGGCCGGCCTCCTGGAGGATCCTCGCCAGCTTCAGGGCCGAGATCGGCGTCTGTCCGGCCGGCTTGAGGACGATCGCGTTGCCTGCCGCGATCGCCGGCCCGAGCTTGTGGGCGACGAGGTTGAGCGGGAAGTTGAAGGGGCTGATCGCGCCGGTCAGCTCGTGCTCGACGATCGCGTTGCCGACCTCGCCGCCGGGGCCGGGGACGACGCTGAGCCAGCCGTCGGGGAGGCCGGCCTCGGCGAGGATGCCGGCCAGCTTCAGGGCCGAGATCGGCGTCTGCCCGGCCGGCTTGAGAACGACCGCGTTGCCGGCGGCGATCGCCGGCCCGAGCTTGTGGGCGACCAGGTTGAGCGGGAAGTTGAAGGGGCTGATGGCGCCGACCACCCCGTAGGGCACCCGCAGCATCACTCCGAGCTTGCCGGCGCCGCTGGCGGAGGCGTCCATCGGCACAGTGCCGCCGGTCAGCTTGCGCGCCTCGACGCTGGAGAAGGTGAGCGTGTCGACGCAGCGCTGCGCCTCGACCGTGGCGGTCCTGATCGGCTTGCCGGCCTCGGCCGAGATCGCCAGCGCCAGCTCCTCGGTCCGTTCGCCGACCAGCTCGGCGGCGCGGTCGAGCACCGCCGCGCGCTCGTGCTGGGGGAAGCCACCGGCCTCGAAGGCCTCGCGGGCGGCGCGCACCGCGCGGTCGACCGTGGCGGCGTCGCCGAGCGCGACCCGCCCTACCGGGCTGCCGTCGTAAGGGCTCTTGACCTCGTCCCACGCTCCGCTCTCCAGCCACTCGCCGGCGACGAGGAGCTTGTGGTCGGTTGCCTCAACGGTCTCGGTGGCCATGCGAACCCTTCCTGATCATCTCTTCCCGGGCGCTTCGGTTCCCACCCAGCCAGCGTAGCGCTCGCAAGACGCCGACCAGGCATGGAGGGCGATA
>JBEVJP010000074.1:0-35403 GCA_040510155.1 Solirubrobacterales bacterium
ATCAGGGCCAGGGGGCGGTGGCCCTTGGCTTCTGCCTCAGAGAGGCGCTCGAGGACCAGCAGGCCGGCGCCCTCACTCCAACCGGTCCCGTCGGCGGCGGCCGCGAAGGACTTGCAGCGGCCGTCGGGGGCGAGGCCTCGCTGGCGGGAGAACTCGACGAACATGCCCGGCGAGGACATCACCGTTACCCCGCCCGCCAAAGCGAGGTCGCACTCGCCCGAGCGCAATGCCTGGGCGGCGAGGTGGACGGCCACCAGCGAGGAGGAGCAGGCGGTGTCGATGCTGACCGCGGGGCCCTCGAGGCCGAGCACGTAGGCGAGGCGGCCCGAGAGCAGGCTGGTCAGCGTCCCGGTCAGCCGGTGCGCGGCCGACTTGTCAGCTTCCTCCCCCCAGGATCCCGGCCGCAACCCCGGGCCGTAGTCCTGCAGGCTCAACCCCGTGAAGACTCCGGCATCCTGCCCGCGCAGCTCCCCCGGATCGATCCCCGCCGCCTCCAGCGCCTCCCAGGCGCATTCGAGCAGGAGCCGCTGCTGGGGGTCCATCGCCAGGGCCTCGCGCGGGGAGATCCCGAAGAAGTCAGCGTCGAACCCAGCGGCATCGGCGAGGAAGCCGCCCTCACGCGGCTGTCCCTCGGGGTCCTCGTAGAGCTCGGCGCCCCAGCCGCGGTCCTCGGGGAAGGGGGCGATCGCGTCGGTACCTCGCTCGAGGATCTCCCAGAGGTCATCCGGAGAGGAGACCCCGCCGGGGAAGCGGCAGCTCATCCCGACGATCGCGATCGGCTCATCGCTTTCGCCCCGCCTCCGCAGCGGCGCGGCTGGCTCCGGCGCCGTCCCGCACATGTGCGCGGCGAGCCTCTCCGCGGTCGGGAAGTCGTATACGGCGCTCACGGGCAGCCGCATCCCGGTCGCCTGACCGAGGCGGCTGGCGAGTTGCGTCGCCGCCGCGGAGTCGAGGCCGAGATCGTTGAAACGAGTGCCGGGATCGACATCGTCCGCGTTTGCCAGCCCGAGCAGGGAGGCAACCTCGACCTGGACGAAGCGGAGCGTCAAGCTCTCGTCCGGCGCGGCAGGTGCGTCCAGCACGACGGGCGCCGACTCGTCGAGCCCCGCTGCCTCCAGATCGAGGGGTCGCAGGTCGAGGGAGGCGAAGAATCGGTCCCAGTCCACCGCGACCCCGAAGATGTGTGCTTCGACCAGGGCGGTGATCAGTCGCGCATCGCCTCCCTCTCGCCGGCCGACGGTGCCGAGCGCGATCGCCCCGTCCTCTTCCCCCAGCTCGCGTACGGCCAGGGTCAGCATCGGATGCGGGCTGACCTCGATGAAGGTCCGCCATCCATCCCGCAGCGCCGCCCTCACCGCCTGCTCGAACTGAACCGGGCAGCGGATGTTGTCGGCCCAGTACTCGGCATCGAGCGCGGGCTCGGTCCGGGGGCGGCCGTCGACGGCCGAGTAGAACGGGACCCGCGCCTGCTCGCGCCTGATCTCACCGAGATCACGCACGAGCTCGGCGAGCACGGGGTCGAGGTGCCGGGAGTGGGCGGCGAAATGGATCTCGATCGCCTTGGCACGGACGCCGTCGGCCGTCAGCTCCGCGATCAGCTCGCGCACGGCCTCCTCGTCGCCGCTGGCGATCGACGAGCGTGGCCCGTTTGAGCCGCCCATGTCGATGCGTCCGTCCCACGGCAGCAGGCGCCTCTGCAGCTCCGCCGTGGAGAGCTCCACCGCTGCCATCCCCCCCCGAGTCGGAATCGCCTGCTGCGCCTTCGCCCACAGCGCCGCCACGCGCGCGCCCTCCTCGAGCGAGAGGGCACCGCTGACGGTGGCCGCGGCGGCGTCGCCGATGCAGTGACCCACAACGGCGCCTGGCTCGACCCCGAAGGAACGCCACACCTCGGCCAGCGAGACCGCGACCGCGAAGAGGGCGGGCTGCATGCAGTCGGTCCGACGCCAGACGGGATCATCCGCAGGGCTGTCGAGAACCTCCATGAGGGGCCGCACCATGTAGCGATCCAGCGCCTCCGCGCACTCGGACATGCGTGCGCGGAAGACAGCCGAGCTCTCCATCAGCTCCAGCCCCATCCCCGGCCACTGCGCGCCCTCGCCGGGGAACACGAAGACCGGGGCGGGATTCTCGACGGCGGCGCCGATCAGGATGCCGGGCGCGGGCTCTGCCGCTGCCAAGGACCGCAGCCCGGTCAGCAGCTCCTCGCGGTCGTCGGCCAACACCGCCGCCCGGTGCTCCCCTGCTGCCGCCGACGCGGCCAGAGCGCAGGCGGCGGCGCCCAGCTCCAGATCCGGCGACGCCTCGATCCAAGCGGCGAGCCGCCCCGCTCGCTCGCGCAGGTCGGCGATGCTGTCAGCCGAGACGAGCAGGGGGATCATGCGCCGCCCTCCGCCTCGGCGAGGCTCGGACGGGCCTGCCCCGGGAGCAGCCGGTCGAGCCAGCGCGGAATCCACCAGCTGCGCTCGCCGAGCGCGCGCATCGTGGCCGGCACCAGCACGAAGCGAATCAACAGAGCGTCGATCGCCGTCGCGATCGCCAGGCCGACGCCGATGTTGCGCAGCGGCGCCAGCTCGGAGACCGAGAAGGCGAGGAAGACGGCGCACATGATCAACGCCGCCCCGGTGATCACGTGGGCAGTGCGGGCCAGGCCGCGGTCGATCGCTTCGGACGTCGAGCCGGTCCGCAGGTATTCCTCGCGGATGCGAGCGAACACGAAGACCTCATAGTCGATCGCCAGCCCGAAGATGAGCGTTACGCCGACGGCGATCACGGAGGAGTCGACGAATCCGGGGCCACCCAACAGCGAGCCGTTGAAGAGCAGGGCCAGCAACCCAAAGGTCGTGCTCACGGTGAGCAGGTTGAGAGCCGTGGCCATCAGCGCCAGCGCCAGGGAGCGGGTGACGAAGAGGAGGATCCCGATCGTCACCAGCGACAGTGCCAACCTCGCCGTCGGCCCGCTGTCGCGCAGCGCCGTGTCGATGTCCTTGAGCTCCGGGCTGAGACCGCCAACCACCACTTCAGCACCGGTTTCGCGTTCCAGGCGGAGCGCGTCCTCCCGCACCCGCGCCGTGGTTTCCTCTGCCTGCTTCGTCGCCGGCGCGTCGGTCGGGACGACGATCATCCGCGCCGCCGTGCCGCCGCGGTCGAGATTGAGGAGCAGGCCCGCCTGCCTCCGCTGGCGCGGTCGCACGCCGTCGAATCCAGCCAGGTAGAAGTAGCCGGACTTGAAGAGCCCCGGTGAGTTCTGGCGTATGCCGTCGAGCCCGGAGCGGCTGGCCCCCTGTTGATGAGCGACGCCACCGTGGATCCTGCGCAGGCCCCCAACGAGCAGGCGCGACCGATTGGCGGCGCCGTCGAGGCCACCGGCGAGCGCTTCGGCACCGTCTTCGACCTGACCGAGGCCACCGCTGAGGCTTTCCGCTCCCGCGGCCAGCCTCGCCAGGCCCGGCGTCAATTCATCGCTCCCACCGGAGAGGCGGCCGATCCCGCTCGAGAGTTCGCGACTGCCTTGGTTCAGCTTCGCGAGACCGTCGCTGAGCCTGGCCGTGCTGCGGGCCAGCTTGGCGACGTTTGCTTCGTTCTGCTCGGCGCCTCGTTCCATCTCGCCGGTGAGGAAGATGCCGCTGCTGAACTGTTCCCTGCCGCGCGCAATGCCGGTTGCCACCCCTTCGGAGGCAGCTTCTTCGACGCCCGGTTCGGCCCCGGTGATGCTGCGGATCGCCGCTTCGACCGCACTCAGGGTGGCCTGGTACTGGGGGTCATCCTGACCGCTGGTCATCTGCTGCAGCGCTCGCCAGGCAGTGTCGAGCTGGCTCTCGGCCTGCCGCAGTGGGACTTCGGCCTCCTTCAGGTCTTCTTCGCCACCTTCCAAAGTTCCCTTCAGCACCGTGGCACCGTGGCTCGATTCGCCCGACTGTTCCTTCGCTTTGGAGACCGAGGCAGCCAGCTTGCTGGCTCCTTTGCTGGCGTTCGAAGCCCCCTCGGCCAAGTTTCCGCTGCCGTCGCTGGCGTCTTCGAGGCCGTCGCTCAGCCGGGCCGAGCCGCGACTGCTGCTCCGCAGGCCCGCGGCAAGCTTGCCCGAACCGGTCCTGGTCGCTCCGACCGCCGCGCCCAATTCGCTGGCGCCCCTGCCGGCAGCGAGAAAACCGTCAGTGGTCGCGGCCGCCCCATCCTGAGCGCGGGCGATGCCCCGGGCGAGACGACCCAAGCCTTCCTCCTGGCTCGCCAGCTTTCCTTCGATCCCACTCAGTGCGTCGGTGCTTCGGTCGAAGGCCCGAAAGCCGGTCATCGAAGCGACACCGGGATCCGCTTCGACGCGGCGCTGAAAGGCTGACAGCGCCCGCAGTCGAGCCTCGGTCGTAACCGGCCGATCACGGCCGTTCATGGCAACTTCCAGCGGCCCGGTCCAGCCCTCTCCCATCTGATGTTCGATCGCTTCCAGCTGCTTGCGACCGCTGTCGTCGGGGGGCAGCTGCGCAGCTGAGCCGGTGCTGGTATTGAGGGTGATCGCCCAGACTGCGGAGATCAGCATCACGAAGACGATCGCCAGCACCACCGGCGATCGCGAGGAGACGCGTCGCGACCACCGCATCACGGAGCCTCCTTCATCGGCCCGGGGCGGCAGCGACCAACGATCGAGGCGGTCGCCGGTAACCACCAGCAGAGCCGGGACGACGAGGATCGCGGAGAGAACGCTGAGAACCGCGACGCAGGCACTGGCCGCGGCGACAGAGGTGACCAGCGGAGGCAGGAACTGACAGGCGACGATCATCGCCAGCAGCAGGCCAAGACCTGCCGGCACCACCGACTGAGCCGTCGCCAGGACGGTGCGGCGCACCATCTCATCCACCTCACCACCTAGGCGCCGCTCCTCCCTGTACCTGGAGACAACCAGCAGCGAGTAGTCGACCCCCAGCGCCAGGCCGAGCATTGCGGCGACGCCAACCGCGAGCGGATCGATCGAAACGAAGCCGTGCATCAAGGACATCGCCCCTTTCGAGGCGAGGACGATCGTGCCACCAACCCCCAGTGGCAACGCCGCCGCCGTCACCGAGCGACACACGAACAGCAGCACGATCAAGAGGGCGGGGATCGCCAGCTTCTCGCCGACGCTTGCCGCCGATTCGAAGGAATTCCTCAGCGAATCGACGATCACGGGGGAGCCAGCCATACTGGCGTGCACCGGCGCCGAGACGATTCGCTTCACCTGCTGCTGAACGATCGGGGTGATCGACGGGCGCTGCCCATTCGGATTCTCGACGCTGACCAGCATCCCCCCCACCCCCGGGCGGGGCTGCAGACCGTCGATCGTCCCGCGCGCGGTCCACGGTGAGACGACCAACGCGCTGGGCAGCGCGTCGAGGCGGTGGGAAAGGATGTTGCCCTGACGTTCGACCGCTGCCGGTGGTCCGTGCAACATCACGATGATCGAGTCTTCGCCGCCGAACTGATTGGCGACGATCGCGTGTGCTCGGGCGGTCGGCGTGCCTCCGATGTAGGCCGGACGAGTCGAAAGCTGACTGTCCAGCCCCTTGCCCTGCAGGGCGAGCAGGCCAACCACGACCGCCCAGCAGATCAACACCTTGCGGGGGTGTCGGGTGACCAGGTTCGCGACAGGACCGAGCCGGGCGGCAAGGCCGGGTTGTGGCAGTGAATCGTTCAATGACATCTGCGACTGGTTCCGAGCGCCAGCTGCTGCCGCACCAGCGCCAGGTTCTGACCCTTGATCTCCATCTCGACGTGCGGCTGCTTCCCGCCGACGCAGATGCCTTCGCGCAGCGAGATGACTCCGCGCTCCCCTCCCCGCAGATTCATCCCCAGCGATTCGAGAGGAAGGTCCGGCACTTCGCGCAAGCCCGCCTCGACCCGACCGTGGTCTTCGCGAGTTTCAAGACGGAGGGCTGCGCTCACTCCACCGCCCCTGAGGTTGATCCACAGGTCGGGAGAGTGGCCTTGCTTCGGCCGAGTGGCGAAGATCCGCCCACTCAGCTCCTTGTCGAACATGCTCGAGCGGGCCTGCGCGGTCCCGACCTGAGCGGCAGCCGGGCAATCTCCCACCTGGGCGGCGCCAGGCCCGCAAAGAGCCCCCAGCCCGCCGGCATCGAAGGTCACAGCCCTTGGCAGGACGAAGCTGGCGGCGCGAATGTTGGCATTGCCGCGGGGGATCTTGGCGCTGATTCGCAGACCCGGATGCTGCTTCCGCTTCATCCCGCCCCTCAGATCGACCGAGAAGCGGGGTCGAAAGGGGAGGGAGATACAGCCGGATGCCTGGAATGGACTGCTCAACTGTGAGCTGGCACCACTCGTGGAGGTCACGGTGGCGCTCACCGATTGGACCGCGCAGGAAGTCGGGTTATGAAGGAAGCCGGGCCGGTCGATCGCCAGGCCGATCCTCTGGAAGCGCACGGTGGCGCCTTCGAGCAGTCGAGGCAGCGGGTCGGTTTCGACCTTCACCTGGCCGGTGAGCCGATCGACCCGCACAGCGCCGCGCAGCACCATCGTCCCGAAGTCGAAGGGTCCCACCTTGGCCGGCAGAGCGAGCGCGATCCCGAACGGTGCCCTTCGGTAGGAGGTGGTCAGGTAGGCAGCGCCTTCGAGCCGGGTCGCCCGGGCACCCGGGCCCAGGTCGACGAGCGCGCTGCCGATCCGACTGCCATCGGCGCAGCTGCCAGTCGCGGCCCTCTCCGAAGGACAGGGTTCGATCGCCCCCAGCGCCGCGCTCATTCCCTTGGGGAACATGAACGCAATGCGATTGGGAAGCTGTTCCCCATCCGCGCGACTCACCATGGTGAGAAATGAGGTCGGGCGCCCCGCCCGGGGATCGGTGGCAGCGGAGATGATGGTGGGGGCAAACGGGATGGAGCCACCGCAACGCGCCCCCCCGGGTGCGGCGATCCCGAGGCTGCCGGTACGGATGACGGGCGCGGTGCCGCTGTAAGGCGAGAACGTCGCCGAGGTCGCCACATCCCCGCACTCCAGCGGCGTCGCCAGCAGGCTGTTGGAGCCCCCTTCGAGATCGAGCGTCAAGCTTTCGAAAGGGACCTGCGGGAGATCGGTCAGCACCGCGGTCAGTCGCCCGGTCCGGGAATCGGTTCGCAGGGATCCGACTCCCTTCGACTCAGCACCGCCCCCAGCTGCATAGATGAATAGCCGGAGACGGTCTCCCGGAAGTCCCTCTCCGAGGTAGACGCCGCCGCTGAGCGGCTTGGCGAGCTGTGGGGCCGCGATCGTCGCGGTGCCGACGCGGGAAGCGCCAGGACATGCCGGCGGGCCAGTTTGCCCGCGACCGAACTGGTCGTCGTCGCAGGCGACGAGACCCTGGGCCCCGGACGGCGAGACCGTGATGCCTTCCGGGAGGGCGACCGTAGCGTCGCGCATGGCGGCGGTGGCGAGATGATCCGCGTCGGAGGTCTGGGGAAGCTTCATCTCGATGCGGGCGCCGGTCGGGGAGTCGGCGACAGGGTTGTCCAGCGAGACGGTCAGACTCGGGTCGAAGGGAAGGTCGCCGCAGCCACGCAGTGGCTGGCCGGTGTCGGCCTCCGTCGTGATCCAGCGATTGGGTTCGCCCCAGGTGCGCACCCTCACCTTCATGGTCAGCGGCTGACCACAGCGCGTTGGCAGCGTCAGCAACGGCCGGCGCGGGATCGACGTCCCTTCCTGGTGGTCGGCGGGGACACCGAACAGCTCCAGCCCGGTTTCCGTGACGGCACCGAAGCTCTCGAACAGGTCATTGCTTTCAAGAGTTAGCCCCTGATCCTGGGGCCGCAATCTCCCCACCTCCGTAAAGGGAAGAAGGCCGGCAACCCAGGCGCCCAGGGCAATCGCTTGATCGCCAACCGGCTCGGCCAGGTAGAGCTTGTCCGGCGATGAGCCTTCGCCCTGGAAGAACTCGCCCACCTGCGACCGCGGCGGGCAACCCTCCGAGGTGAGGTCATTCAGCAGGGCGCGTGGGCAGAGCTGCACGGCTTGCGGATCGCCGCTCAGGCCAGGCGGGAGCTCCAGAACGATCTGTCGCGCTCCTTCCCCGCGTTCCGGACCAGTCTGGAACTTCAGCCTGGTGACGATCCGATCTGGATGAGAGCCAGCCTGGATGTCCGGCTGCCCGTTGGCATCGAGAACTTCGAGCTGGGCACCGTTCGGGGCGAATTCGAACGCGGCGAAGCTGGCGCTGGGGATCAGCAGGCACGAGAACAGGCTGATGAAGAGACCCAACCCAGTCAGTCCAACCCTGGTCACGAGGACTGCTTCCGAATCGCGAAGAAGGTACGGGCGGAGCCTGCATGTCCCCTCAGCCGCAGCGTCACCCGCACCTTCAGAGTGGCACCGTGACGCAGCGCTTTCCGCGCTGAGTCCGAGAGACGCAACCGCAGCCGCACGGGACCCGCCGCGGAGACTGAGAGCCGAGTCGAGCCGATCGTCCGCAAACGCGACCCGAGGCGGGCGCTGGCCCGCGCCGAAAGCTTTCCAGGCCCTGGGGATTCCGCCAGCAGCTCCAGCCAGCCGCTGGCGGCGAAGCGCGCGCGGTCAGCATTGCTGGGGCGGCGCAGCGCGACCAGGCCGGGGTGCCTGGTGGGCGGTTTGAGGGCCGCGGGGGAAGGGCCAGCGGAGCGGCACGAAGCACCTTCGCAGTCACCATCCGGCCCGCCCGGAGGTTCCGGGAAGCCGCCGCCGACCCGGGCCACGTAGTAGTCGACGTCGCCGCCGTCACGATCCCGCGGCAGCAGCGTCCCCGTGGTGCGAAACACGACGGTGCTGGCATCCGGAGTCGAGTCGAGGTAGGTGGCGGGGCGTTCACCGGCGCCGCTGCTGATCAGCCCCAGCTGACCGTTGGCCCACTCGTACACATCCGCGGCCTCGTTGCGGTCCTCCGCAACGAGCTGCTCGGCGGTGGTGAAGAAGACATGCTCGCCGTCCGCGGACATGGTGCGATGGCGGTGGCCGAAACCGGTCCCGAGGCTTTCGCTGATCCGAGCGTCGAGAGCGGCGTTTCCACTCCCTCCCTGGCCAGCGGAGATCTCCGTGAACTCGCCCGAGACGACGTCGTAGCGGTAGACGTCGAGGCTTTCGTCCTGATCCCCCGGCACCAGTCGCAAGCTGGTCTGGAAAACCAGGAAGCGCCCGTCGGCCGACCATTCCATCGGGCCGGGTTTCATCGCGAGGAAGCGGGCGCCATGGGCGTCGAGGATCACCACGCCTTCTTCGCCACCGCTTTCGGAGATGGCGCTGAAAGCCAGGGCGGCTCCGTCGGGAGACGGGGTCACGGTGGCGACGTCGGGGGTGAAGCCGGCCATGCCGGTCAGCAGGGTCAGCTGACCGCTGTCGACGTCGTAGCGGTAGAGGTCCGCGCCGGGATCGATGTCGGCGGTGGTGAGGCGCGTTTCCGCGATGAGATAGGCATGGGCGCCATCCGGGGTCGCCCCCACGAAGCGAGGGTCCGGGTCGTCCCCGCAGTCGGGCAAGCCGCACTGGGCCGTCGAGATCTCGGTCGTCGTCCCGGCTTCGCGAAGGTAGACGCCGCCCTGCCCCGCGCAGGCGGGCCCCGGCCCGATGAAGACCCGGCTCCCATCGCTGGACACGCCGCTGCCTTCCGTGACTTCAGAGCCGCATGGGAACAGAACGGCTCCGCCGTCGTCGACGTCGAAGAGGTGCAGACCGGCGTCGTCCACTTCATAGATCGAGGTGCCCACGATCCGGGCGGCGTCCGCCGGAAGCAGGTGGTCGCTGCTTTCGACGTAGAGCTGACCGAGGTCAGGGGTGGCGCCGAGGAAGGAGGTGTTGGTCGAGGCAATGCCCAGGAAGGTGAACGCGCCGTTGGCCTCCTCCCGGAAGAGCCCCCGGCGTGGATCTTCCGCCGAGCCGAGTCCCGGCACGTCGTTGAGCCAGAAGGAGGCGGTCAGATTGGCATCGAAGAAACGTGGCCCGTCGGCAGGGGAGATGACGGGCTTTTTCGGGTAAGGCGGGACGTCGGAGCTGTTGGCCCAGCCGTTGCCGGCCCGCCTGGCTAAGTTGTCGGAGAGCGCGTCACCGCTCACCGCACCGGGAAGCGGACCGAGCGTCAGGTAAGCGATCCTGCTGCCGTCGTCGGCGAGGGCATGGAAGGTCGCGACCACCCCACCGACAGGGTCTTCCGGCGTGACCAGCTCCCAGGCGCGCCCCTGATCGGGCACGCCGGGGGCCATCGCGACTGGCGTGCCCGATTCCGTCGCGCCGAATGCCGCGGCCGGCCAGACGACGGCTGCGAGGGCAACGAGCGCCAGGAACCAGCCGAGGACTGGCCGGGTGCGATCCGCGCCCTGCATCTCCCTGCTCAACGGACACCCGGACCCTGCTGCCCCGACTGGAACGACGCACCCCCCTGGCTACAAATGGAAAAGCCACCCGCTCCCAGCGGGCGCGCCGAAAGGTACGACGCGGCTAACGCCCCTTCAACGATTTGGAACAGATATGAGAGGAAAGGGTGGCCGTATGCCGGCGCCGGCGAATCAGCTCGGCACTAAGCGGGGAAGCCGTGCTCGACCGTCGCCAACGCCCAATCGGCATCCGCCGCGGCGAGCTGCTCGACCGAGTAGCTGCCGGTGGCGACTCCGACGACGCGAATTCCGGCGCCGTGTCCAGCGATGACGTCGCGGGGCGTATCGCCGACGGAGATCGTCGCCTCCAGGTCGAGCGGGGTGCCAGTGACGACGCCGCCGCGCTCGATCGCCCGCTTGGTCAGCTCGGTGCGGTCGCGCGAGTCGGAACCGTAGCCACCGAAGGCGAAGAAGCGGTTGAGGTCGCCGCGGGCCAGCTTGATGTGGGCGGCCGCCTCGATGTTGCCGGTGACGACGCCGAGCAGGACGCCCGCTTCGGCGAGGCGCGGCAGCAGCGCCTCGATCCCCGGCATCACCCGGAAGCCGGGAGACTCGGCGACGGCGTCGGCGAGGTGACTCAGATAGGCGGCGATCGCTTCCGCCCGCTCGCTCTCGCTGCCCTCACGGCCGATCACCTCGCGAAAGATGATCTGGGCGATTTCCGGATCGGTCATCCCCGCCTGGGTGTGTTCCTCGATGTTGGCATCTGCTTCGTATAGCTCGCGAAAGGCGCGCTGCCAGGCGACGGCACCGGCCCCACCGGTGACGAGCAGGGTGCCGTCGATGTCGAAGAGGGCAGCCTTGATCGTGCGGGGCTGGCTCACGCCGCGAACCTACCGGTCGCCGCGACGGGCCGGCCGTGCCCCGTCGGCGACCCGGCCGGAGGGCCGGGCGCGCGAGACGATCGCGCTGCCCCGGGTGAAGCGGTGCCGGCGGGCGCGGTTGCGGTTGCTGGCGGTACTCGGCACCGCCGAGCCCTGCGGAGCCTCGGTGGACTCCGCCGGCCGATCGGCTGAGCCCGCGGCCAGCCCACTGCCGCTGAGCAGGCCGAAGAGGGCGCCGGCTTCGCCGCCGACCCGCAACTTCGCCCCCTTCAATCCCTCCTCGCTCGGAGCGAAGCGGACCCGAATCGCGCACTCGCCCCCCGGCTCCAGAATCGTCTGGCTGCACTCGTCGCCGGCCAGCGCGAACTGGTCGAGGTCGGTGCCGACCAGGGTGACTGAGCCGAGGCGGAGCGGTTGGTCGCCTTGATTGCGGATCGCGAAGGCGTGGGCGGCGGAGCGCTCGCCGACGACGAGGCCGCCGAAGTCGAACGCGCCGGGCGTCAGCGTTACCGCCGGCGCCACTCCCTCGCCTTCGATCTGGACAAGGGTGCCGCCTTCGCCGTCGCCGAAGAATGCCAGGCGGGCGACCTTGGTTCCGACGCTGAGCGGGGTCAGGCGGACGTGGGCGACACAGCTGTCCCCCGGCGCCACCATCCGGCCGGTGCAGCTCTCGTCGAGCAGTTCGAAGCTGCCGGCATCGCCCCCGGCGATTACACCGATGAAGTAGCCGCCGGCGATGTTGCCGTTGTTGGCGAGGTTGATCGTTTGGACGCTGCCGACGCTCCCCGCGGCGGCGCTGCCGAGCGAGATCGGGTTCGCTTCCGGTTCGAGCATCGCCCGGCCGCCGGTCCCGGCCAGCGCCGCGCCGGCGCTTGCCCCGTTCGCAGAGGCCTGCAGTTCGGCTTCGTAGTGGACCGCGTCCCAGGGGTTGAAGTTGACCCGCAGGTTGCAGCTTTCGCCCGGATCGAGGCGGCGGCCGTTCCAGCAGTCGGAGTTGTCGGTCCAGAAGTTGCCGGTGCTGGGGCCGCCGATTCCGATCGAGGCGACCTCGACGAAGGCTTCGCCGCTGTTGGTCAGCTGGAACCAGGTCGAGGCGCTTTCGTTGGTGCGCCGAATGCCGAAGTCGTATGAGCTCGGGCCGAGGGCTATCTGGGCTGGCACCGCCGTGGCGGAAACCGGCGTCGTCTGAGCGGGAAATTCCTTCGGCTGCACGACCAGGTCGACCTCCTTGACCCCCGGCGAGCCGGGCGCGAAGGCGAGGTATGCGGAGCAGTCCTGCCCGGGGGAGAGCGAGCCACAGTCGCTGCCGCTGAACTTGAACTCACCGGCGTCCGGCCCTTCGACCGTCACCTTGTCGATCGCCGCCGTGGTCGTGCCGGAGTTGTGGACCGTGACCGTGACGGTCGTCGATTGCGTGCCAACCGTGGTCTTCGCCAGTTCCAGCGGGGCCTGCGGGAAGGTGAGTTGCGGCGGTTCGGCGGGCGGGCCACCCCCTTCTTCGGCCTGGCCGAGCGCCGGGAAGGCGGCAGCCACGAGCAGGGCAATGGCAAAGGCGAGCGACGCGAGCTTGGTCATGCGGCCTCATCGGTCGTCGACGAGACGGGACTTGAGGATGGATCGAAACCTCACAGCGGCCGCGGCTAGTGCTCGCTCTCGAGCAGGTCCCGCTGGCTGAGCGTGTACAGCAGGCCCAGCGAAGGCAGGACCAGCACCGCGGCGGCAGCGAAGACGATGAAGACCATCGTCATCGTCGCGTCGGGCGCCGCCGCCTGATCGATTCGCAAGCTGGTCGGCAGCAGGTAGGGGAACTGGGCCACCGCCCAGCCCCAGATCAGCGCGACCACCGCGCCGGCCGCGAGCGGGCGCAACGGCCGGCGTCCGCCTCGCAGGAGCACGACGAGCAGCGCCACGCCGCACAGCAACGAGAGGACCACCAGCGGCAGGCCCTGGTCGACGAGGCGCTCGTAGACGTAGCGGGCTTCGGAGTGCAGGGCGAAGAGGCCGGCGATCGCCAGGGCGCCGGCGACCACTCCGGCGCCGAGCGCCCGCCGCACGAAGTAGCGCTCGAGGTCGCCCTCCCCAGCCCGCCGCGCGTCGCCGACCAGGAAGACGCCGGCGAGGTAGGCGCCGGTGGCGACGAACATCGCCCCGATCAGCAGCGGCAGCGGCTGGATCCAGCTCGAGAAGGCGTCGCCGTTGCCGCCCGCGGGGACGTTGCCGGCGGCGATCGCGCCGACCACGGTTCCCATGAAGAACGGCGTCAGGACCGAGGAGATCGCGAAGGTCGCCCCCGCCGCCCGCCGCCCCGAGAGCCCTTCGATCGACTTGCGGAAGGCGAAGCCGGCGCCGCGCAGGACGATCCCCAGCGCCGCCAACGCGATCGGCACGTAGAGCGTCGAGAAGATCGCGCTGAAGGCCGGCCCGAAAGCGGTCCAGAGGACGACCAGCACGAAGATCAGCCAAACGTGGTTGGCCTCCCAGACCGGCGTCAGCGAGCGCTGGATCAGCGCCCGCGGCCGCTCCCCCCGCTCCGCCCCGCCGGCGACCAGATCCCAGAACCCCCCGCCGAAGTCCGCCCCCCCGAAGAGCGCGTAGAAGGTCGCCCCCACCCAGAGGATCGCCGCCGCCGCGTCCGCCTTGCTCATCGCCCAGCGCCCCCTGGGGCGAGTTGGTCCCTGACGGGGGGGAAGAAGTCGCCCCACCCGCTCATCGCGCGGCCTCCTGCGGAGCGTAGGGACCCTCGGTCTCCGGTTCCGCGCCCTGCTCGCGCCAGCGACGCGACATGCCGCGCAGCACCAGCACGGCGGTCGTGCCGAGGCCGACGTAGACGAGCAGCACTAGGCCGAAGCTGAACCAGATCCCGCTCGCCTCGGTGACCGCTTCCTCGGTGCGCATGTAGCCCTGGACGATCCAGGGCTGGCGGCCCACCTCGGTGACGATCCAACCGCACCAGAGGGCGAGGATCGCGCCGGCGCCGGAGACCGCGACCGCGCGCAGGAACCAGGGCGTCTGCGGAATGTCACGCTTTTTCCACCAGCTCCAGGCGACCCAGAGGCCGAGCAGCAAGAGCGCCGAGCCGATCCCGACCATCGTGTCGAAGGCGAGATGCAGCAGGGTATTGGCGGGGGGCCGTTCGTCGACCGGGATGTCGTTCAGCCCGATCACCTTGGTGTCGGCGCTGAAGCCGACCAGGAAGGAGTCGAGGTCGGGGATCGGGATCGCCGCCTTGACGCCGTCGTCGGTGCAGATCCCCCCCACGTACTCGGTCTGGTGGTCGCCGGTCTCCTGGATGCACTCCATGCCGGCGAACTTGGCCGGCTGGTGGTCGGCGACCGCCCGCGCCGCGGTGTCGCCGACGAAGAGCTGGATCGGGGTCGCGATCAGGCCGATCGTCAGGGGGATCAGCAGCCCCAGCCGGTGCAGCCGGTCGCGCCGGCCTTTCAGCATCCCGACCGCGTAGATCGAGGCGACAAGGAAGCCGACCACCATGTAGGCGGCGAGGATCATGTGCGGCACCTCGTAGCCGGTCGCCGGGTTGAACAGCACCTTCAGGGGTTCGACGTCGACGACCTTGCCGGCGGCGTTGAGGGTGAACCCCTGCGGCTGGTTCATCCAGGAGTTGGCGGCGACGACCGAGAAGGCGCCGCCGATCCCGGTCACGACCATCGGCACGCCGGACCAGAAGTGGGCCCAGGGACTGAGCCGCTTCCAGCCGTAGATGTAGATCGCCAGGAAGATCGCCTCGAGGAAGAAGAAGATCCCCTCGATCGCGAAGGCGATCCCGAAGACCGAGCCGAAGCGGTTCTCGAACTGCGGCCAGAGCAACCCGAACTCGAAGCTCAGCACCGTGCCCGTAACGGCGCCGACCGCGAAGGTGACCGCCATCGCCTTCGACCAGCGCCGCGCCAGCTCCATCGCCTCGCCGTCGCCGCGTTTGATGCCGAGGTAGTTGGCGACCAAGATGGTCGCCGGCAGCGCCACTCCGATGCAGGAGAGGACGATGTGGAAGCCGAGCGTGAACGCCATCTGCTCACGAGCGGCAAGCAGATTCGAAGCCGACGCCGCCAGCGGCAGCGCATCAAAGGGCGGCATGGCCGGGACGCTACTCCCCGGGGCGGCCACGGAGTGGGAATTCAGCACTGAGCGGGTCTGCGGTCAAGCAGATCGGTGGACGCAGGGAGCGTGGCGTGCTCCGCACGCGAGCGACCGAGGACGCCGAGATGCGCCGGCCGCAGGCCCGCTCAGCGGGCGTTGCGGTAGCGCTTGATCAGCGCGTTGGTGGAGCTGTCGTGGCGGAGCTTCGGCTCCTCGTCGGCCTCGAGCTCGGGGATGATCGCCTTGGCCAGGACCTTGCCCAGCTCGACACCCCACTGGTCGAAGGAGTCGATCCCCCAGATCGCCCCCTGGGTGAAGACGCTGTGCTCGTAGAGGGCGACCAGGGCGCCGAGGGTCTCGGGGTCGAGCCGCTCGGCGAGGATCGTGTTCGAGGGCCGGTTCCCCTCCATCACCCGGTGCGGGACGATCGCCTCCGGGGTCCCCTCCTCGCGCACCTGCTCAGGCGTTTTGCCGAAGGCGAGCGCCTCGCCCTGGGCGAAGACGTTGGACATCAGCAGGTCGTGGTGGTTGCCGAGCGGGTTGTTGGACTGGAAGAAGCCGATGAAGTCGGCCGGGACCAGCCGCGTCCCCTGGTGGAGCAGTTGGTAGAAGCTGTGCTGTCCGTTGGTCCCCGGCTCGCCCCAGAAGATCGCTCCGGTGTCGTAGTCGACGTGGCTGCCGTCGAGGGTCACGTGCTTGCCGTTCGACTCCATGGTCAGCTGCTGCAGGTAGGCCGGGAAGCGATGCAGGTACTGGTCGTAGGGGAAGACGCCGCAGGTCTCGGCGCCGAAGAAGTCGCCGTACCAGACGGCCAGCAGGCCCATGATCATCGGCAGGTTGGCGCCGCTCGGCGTCTCCTTGAAGTGCTCGTCCATGGCGTGGAAGCCGGTCAGCATCTCCGCGAAGCGGGCCGGCCCGATTGCCAGCATCGTCGAGAGGCCGATCGCCGAGTCCATCGAGTAACGGCCGCCGACCCAGTCCCAGAAGCCGAACATGTTGTCGGTGTCGATCCCGAACTCGGCGACGCCCTCGGCGTTGGTGGAGACGGCGACGAAGTGCTTGGCGACCGCCGCCTCGTCGCCGCCCAACCCGGCCAGCGACCAGTCGCGGGCGGTGCGCGCGTTGGTCATCGTCTCCAGGGTCGTGAAGGTCTTCGAGGAGATGATGAAGAGGGTCTCCGCGGGATCGAGGTCGCGGATCTTCTCGGCGAAGTCGGTGCCGTCGACGTTGGAGACGAAGCGGAAGGTCATCTCGCGGCGCGAGTAGTGCTTGAGCGCCTCATACGCCATCACCGGCCCGAGGTCGGAGCCGCCGATGCCGATGTTGACGACGTTGCGGATCGGCTTGCCGGTGTGGCCGACCCACTCGCCGGAGCGAACCCGCTCGGCGAAGGCGCCCATCCGGTCGAGGGTCTCGTGCACCTCCTTGACGACGTCGACGCCATCGACCACCAGCGAGCGGTTGCGAGGCATCCGCAGCGCCACATGTAGGACCGCCCGGTCCTCGGAGACGTTGATGTGCTCGCCGCGGAACATCGCTTCGCGGCGCTCCTCCACCCCGCGCTCGCGGGCCAGCTGGCCGAGCAGCATCAGCGTCTCGTCGTTGATCCGGTTCTTGGAGAAGTCGAGGAAGAGGCCGGCGCCGTCGGCGACCAGCCGCTCGCCGCGCTCCGGGTCGGCGGCGAAGAGGTCGCGCAGGTGCGCCCCTTTGATCTCCTCGTAGTGAGCCTGCAGCTGCCCCCAGGCCGGGGCCTCGCGCAGCTCGCTCACGCGGCCAGCGCCCCGCGCTTGGAGCCGATCGTGCTGAGCATCTCTTCCCAGGACTTGTTGAAGCTGGATTTGCCCTCGTCCTGGAGACGCGTCGCCAGGGCGGCGACGTCGATGCCGGCGCGGGAGAACTCCTCCAGCACCTGCTCGCTGTTGCCGCCGTCGGCGGGCATCGCCTCACCGAGCTCGCCGTGGTCGGCGAAGGCATGCAGGGTGTTCTCCGGCATCGTGTTGACCGTGAAGGGCGCGGCGAAGGCCTCGATGTAGAGCGTGTCGGAGGCGTTCGGGTCCTTGGTCCCGGTGCTCGCCCAGAGCAGCCGCTGCGGCCGCGCGCCCTCGTTCATCAGGCGTTGCATGCGTGGCGAGTCGAGCAGCTCACGGTAGGCGCGATAGCAACGGCCGCCGATCGCGATCCCGAGCCGGTTGTGCAGCTCCTCGGGGACCTCCTCGGCGACGGCGACGTCCCAGCGGCTGATGAACAGCGAGGCGACCGAGGCGATGTCGGGGTCGAGCCCCGCCTCGATCCGCCGCTCGATGCCGCGCATGTAGGCCTCGGCGGCGCCGAGGTACTGCTGGTCGTCGAAGAGCAGGGTGACGTTGATCGGGATCCCGGCGAAGATCGACTCCTCGATCGCCTCCCGCCCCGCCACGGTGCCGGGGATCTTGATGTAGAGGTTCTCGCGCTCGGCCTTCTCGTGGAGGCGGCGGGCCTGCTCGATCGTCTCGCCGTCGTCGTCGGCGAGCAGCGGCGAGACCTCCAGCGAGCAGAAGCCGTCGACCCCGGCGGTGCGCCTGTGGACGTCGGCGAAGAGATCGCAGGCGTCGCGCAGGTCGGCGATCGCCAGCTCGAAGAAGACGTTCTCCTCAGGGTTGACGCCGATCCCGTCCGCGGTGTCGGCGGCACTGCCGATCTCGGCGATCTGCTCGTCATAGGCGTCGCCGGCGCCGATCGCCTTGTCGAAGATCGTCGGGTTGGAGGTCAGTCCAGTGACCGACAGCTCCTCGATGTAGCCCTTCAGCACGCCGTCGCGCAGCATCGGGCGGGTTATGTTGTCGAGCCAGAGGCTCTGCCCCAGCTCGTGCAGCTTTGCGGTTGCCTTCACGGTGACCTCCTAGGGTCCTAGGTGGTGGATGGCTGGGCGACGCGCTCGAGCGTCTCGCGGGCCTCGCGGACCACGTTGTCCGCGGTGAAGCCGAACTCGGCCTCGACGTCCTTGAACGGTGCCGACTGTCCAAAAGTGCGCATCGCCATGATCGAGCCCTCGTTGCCAACGTAGCGCTCCCAACCCATCGGCGAGCCCTCCTCGACCGCCAACCGCGCGGTCACCGCCGGTGGCAGCACCTCGTCGCGGTAGGCCTGGTCCTGGCGCTCGAACAGCTCCCAGCAGGGGAGGCTGACGACGCGACTGCGGACGCCCTCGCCGCTGAGGGTCTCATGGGCAGCGAGGGCCAGCTGCACCTCGCTGCCGGTGGCCAGCATGATCAGCTCCGGCTCGCCCTCGCAGTCGGCGAGCACGTAGCCGCCCTGCTGCACCCCCGCGGCGGAGGCGTATTTGGAGCGGTCGAAGACCGGCACGTTCTGCCGGGTCAGCACCATCGCCACCGGGTTTTTGGTGCGGTCGATCGCCAGCTTCCAGGCCTCGGCGACCTCGTTGGCGTCGGCCGGCCGGATCACGTCGAGGTGCGGCATCGCCCGCAGCGAGGCGAGCTGCTCGATCGGCTGATGGGTCGGGCCGTCCTCGCCGAGCCCGATCGAGTCGTGGGTGAAGAGGTGGATCACCGGGATCTCCATCAACGCCGAGAGCCGGATCCCGGGGCGGCCGTAGTCGGAGAAGGTCAGGTAGGTCGACCAGAGCGGCCGCAGCTTCGAGAGCGCCATCCCGTTGCAGGCGGTGGCGGCGGCGTGTTCGCGGATCCCATAGTGGACCTGGCGACCGTTGAAGCTGCCGGGCTCGAAGTTCTCGACGCCGTCGAAGGTGAGTCGCACCGAGGTCGAGTCGGTCAGGTCGGCGGAGCCGGAGATGAACCAAGGCAGCCGCTCGGCGATCGCGTTCTCGACCTTGTTCGAGGCCTTGCGGGTGGCGAGGCCCTTCTCTTCGTCGGCCTCGAAGGAGGGGATCGCCGCATCCCAGTCGTCGGGGAGCTTGCGGTGCTGCATCATCTCGATCTCCTCGGCGTGGCCGGAGGCCTCGAGCTTCTCCTGCCAGGCGGCGCGCAGCTCGGCGCCGCGCTTGCCGACGCACTCGTCGAAGCGCTCGCGGACCCCGTCGGGGACCAGGAACTGGGCGTCCTCGGGCCAGCCATAAGCCCTCTTGGTGAGTTTGACCTCCTCCTCGCCGAGCGGTTCGCCGTGGGCGGACTCGGTGTCCTGCTTGTTCGGCGAGCCCCAGCCGATGTGGCTGTCGACGACGATCAGGGTCGGGCGGCCGGTCTCGGCCTTGAAGGCTTCCAGCGCCCGCGCCAGCAGGCCACGGTCGTTGGCGTCGCCGACCCGCAGCACGTTCCAGCCGTAGCCCTCGAAGCGGCTCAGCACGTCGTCGCCGTAGGCAAGCGAAGTCGAGCCGTCGATCGTGATGTGGTTGTTGTCGTAGAGCCAGCAGAGGTTGTCGAGCTTCAGATGGCCGGCCAGCGAGGCGGACTCGTGGGAGACGCCCTCCATCAGGCAGCCGTCGCCGGCCAGTGAGTAAACGTCGAAGTCGAAGAGGTCCTTGCCGAAGCGCTCGCCCTGCCACTTCGAGGCCATTGCCATCCCCACCGAGGTGGCGATCCCCTGGCCGAGCGGCCCGGTCGTGGTCTCGATGCCCGAGGTCCAGCGGTACTCGGGGTGGCCCGGCGTACGCGAGTGCAGCTGGCGGAATTCTTCGATCTCGTGCAAGCTGACCGCCGGCTCGTCGAGGACGTTGTAGTCCTCGTCGACCCGCCTGACGCCCGCCAGGTGGAGGACCGAGTAGATCAGCATCGAGGCGTGCCCGGCGGAGAGCACGAAGCGGTCGCGGTTCGGCCAGACCGGGTCGGCCGGGTCGTAGCGCAGGTGGTTCTGCCAGAGCTCGTAGGCGACCGGCGCCATCGACATCGGCGTCCCCGGGTGCCCGGAGTTGGCCTTCTCGACGGCGTCGATGGAAAGCGTGCGGATCGTGTTGATTGCGAGCGTGTCGATGTCTTGGGTCATCCGGGGCCGATCCTAGTCATTCCGTCACGGTTCGATGCGGGTGACCGCGCCTTCGCCGTTGTCGGCTACCCAGACGGCGGTGCTGCCAACCGCGACTGCGCCCGGCTCGGCGCCGACAGCGATCGGGCCGCCGACCTTCTCGCCGCTGGCGAGATCGATCCGGGTCACGGTGTCCTCGAGCGAGCTGGCGACCCAGACCAGGCCGGTCCCGGAGTCGATTCCGCCGGGCCGGCCGCCGACCTCGATCGGGTCCCCAAGGGCGGCGTGGATCGAGGGGTCGACACGGGTGACGGTGTCCGAGCGGCTGTTGGCGACCCAGACCAGGCCGTGGCCGACGGTCACACCGGCCGGGCCGCGGCCGACCGGAATCGGCGCGCCGACGCCGAGGCTGCTGAGGTCGATTCGCCGCACCGCCCCGGTCGAGGCGCTGCTCGCCCAGAGCCCGCCGGCGCCGACCGCGAGCCGCAGCGGCGCCGCGTGCGGAGGCAATCCGCGCCGGTAGACGCGCCCGCCACGCCCGTTGACGACGGTGATCCCGGCGCCGTCCTCGTCGGCGACCCAGAGCCGGCCGCCGCCGAAGGCGAGCGGGCCGGGCCGGCCGCCGACGTCGATCCGTTCGGCGACCCGGCCGGAGCGGGGATCGACGCGCAGGACCTCGCCGCGAGGCGGATCGGCGACCCAGACGGAGCCGGCACCGACGGCGACGCCCGAGATTCCGGTCCCGAGCCGTGACGGCGTGCCCACGAAGTCGCCGCTTTCGGGGTCGAGACGGGTGAGCGTCCCGTCGGCTTCGCTCGTCACCCAGATCGCGTCATCGGACGCGGCGATCCGCAACGGCGCCGCCCCCACGGGGATTGGCGAGGAGACATCGACGTCATCCCCACCGAGCAAGACCACCAACAACGCGACCACCACGGCGACTGCGGCGAGCCCGCCCCCGACCCAGAGCGCGGTACGGCGCGAGGGAGCAGCGCCGTCCCCGTCCTCCTCGTCGAGCGCGATCGTCGGCCGGTCCGCCGCCGAGAGCACCCGGGTCGCCGCCATGCCGCTGCCGGCCTGCTCCTCCGCGGCACCGATCAGCGCCGCGGCGCTGCGGTAGCGCCGCTCCGGGTCCTTGGCCACCGCCCGCTCGATCACCGCGTCCATCCCCCGCGGCAGCTCCGGCTCGGTGTCGGATTCGCGCCGCGCGTAGGGGACGACTCCGGTCAGGGACTCGAAGAGGACGCAGCCGAGCGAGTAGACGTCGGTCGCCGGCCCGACCGGCTCGCCGCGCCACTGCTCTGGCGACATGTAGTGGGCGGTGCCGACCACCGAGGTCTCGCCGGTGCTCTCGCCGAGCGCCTTGGCGAGGCCGAAGTCGGTGAGGAAGGCGCGCTCGCCTTCGATCAGGACGTTGTGCGGCTTGACGTCGCGGTGGACGATCCCGGCCGCGTGGGCCGCGTCAAGCGCCGCGGCGACCTGGCCGAGCAGCGCCAGCGCCCGCGCCGGCTGCAGCGAACCCTCGCGGTCGAGCAGCTTGCGCAGGTCACCGCCCTCGACCAGCCGCATCGCCACGATCAGCTCGCCGTCGGCCTCGCGGGAGTCGTAGACCGGCACCACCGCCGGGTGGTCGAGGCTGGCGGCGAGGCGCGACTCGCGCAGGAAGCGCTCCCGGAACCCCTCCCGATCGGCGAGATCGCGTGCGATCACCTTGAGGGCGACGGGACGCTCCAGCCCGAGGTGGGTGGCCCGGTAGACGACCCCCATCCCGCCGCGAGCGAGCTGGGCGTCGATCCGGTATCCGGCGATCTCCGCGCCGATGGCGAAGCGGTCTGGCACCCCGCCCTTATATCGGGGCCGCCCGCGACTTTCTGCTCGAGGCACCCTGGAGAGGACGGCCAACGAAGAGTGCGGTCGCCCTTTGTTTCGCTATCCGAAACAAAAGACGACCGCGCTCGGATTGGCTCGGTGCCAGCACCGAGCCGGGGGCCCCTGGCTCAGCCCTTGCGCTGCGGCACCGGCTGCCAGGAGATCACCGGGCCGATTTCGCTGCCACCTTCGGTCAGGTCGCTGCCGGAGGCGAGGTTGGTGCTGCGGCCGCTGGCGACGGTGATCGCGACCAGGCGGGTCTCGCCTTCGGCTTCGACGATCGCGGCGACGCGCTTGCCGTCGGAGGAGAAGACCGAGTTGGTCTTCGACCCATCGGGCAGTTCGGTCAGCTTGCGGGCCTTGCCCTTGCCGATCCGCTTCACCCAGAGACCGCGGTCGCGCCGGAAGATCACCGTGTGGCCGTCGGCGGTGACGTCTTCGACGTAGGCGGAGCCGACCCCGGAGACGAGCGGCTTGGCGTTGCGGCCGGTGCTGAGCATCGTGTAGACGTCGGCGTAGGCGGCCGGGCCTTCACTGCTCTCGCCGCGGCTGTAGACGATCCCGCCGGCGAAGAAGCGCGGTGAGAACTCATCGACGCCGGTGCTGGTCAGCCGCCGCAGGCCGCTGCCGTTGGGACGAACCGAGTAGAGGTCGTCGACCGTGCCGGTGCCACTCGCGGTGGCGACGCTGGAGACGAAGACGATCAGCTTGCCGTCGGCCGAGAAGGCGGGATCGTGCTCGTCGTTGACGGTCGCGACCAGCGTCCGCACGCCGCCGCCGTGGGAGCCGACGGTGTAGAGGTCGGCCTGACCGCCGGCGGTCGTGCGCCGCTCGAAGATGACGAAGCGCCCATTGGGAGCGACCTTCGGCGCCGAGTCGAGCTCACTGCCGCTGGTCAGGTGGCGCTCGCCGGAGCCGTCGGCGCGAACCGAGTAGACGTCGCCGTCACGGACGAAAGCGATCGTCCGCCCGTCCGGCGAGAACGAGGGTTCGGTGTCGGCCGGGTTTTCGGTCAGCTGGTTGAGGCGGCCGTCGCGGACCGCGAAGAGGCCGCCCTCTTTCTTGATTTCAGGGGCCGGGGCCGGTTTCGGCGCTTCGCCTTCTTTCGGGGCCGGCACTTCTTTGGCCGGCACCGTGGTGGCGGTGACCCGCGAGAAGACGACGGCGCCGGTGCGGGCGGAGGCGAGCGCCGGCACAGCCAGCATCGCGACGAGGACGAGAAAAAGGATGTTGCGGGTGCGGTTCATGGCTTGCTCCTTCGATGAGTTTGAGATTGCCCACCGATGGTCGATCCGCCAGCCGTGCGCGCCAACGACAGCGGCGCCCCGCACCGGGCCACGTCTGGCCCGGTGCGAGCCACTATCCAGACGCCCCGGGAGGGAGGTGGGGCGGGTTCATCCCACCCGTGGGGGAACAACCCGCCCCGCTCGGGCCGACGAGGCCGTCAGCGGTCGAGGCCGAGCTCGATCACCCGGGCGGCGATCAGGCGCGGGCGTTCGCGGCCGCTTTCGCCGCTGATCCCGAGCTTGGCGGCGAGGGAGTCGAGGCGGCGCTGGGCGGTGCGCTCGCTGACGTGCAGGGCCGCGGCGATCTCGGCCCGGGTCGCCGGCCGGCCGGCGAAGGCGCCCTCGCTGCGGTAGGGGCCGACCAGCGCCGCCGCCGTCGCCCGCTCCTCCTCGCTGAGCGCCACGGTCCGTCCCTGCACGGGGACCGTCTCACCGCCCGCCGGCGTCGCCCCCAGCGAGATTTCCAGGCGCTGGCTGCCGACGATCAGGGTGTCTCCGTCGCGCAGCCGTCGCGGCCGGTCCAGCGGCTCGCCGTTGACGACAGTGCCGTTGCTGCTGTCGAGGTCGGTGGCGATCAGGACCTCGCCACGGCACTCGATCTCGAGGTGGGTCCAGGAGACCGCCTCGTCGTCGAGGTGGATGTCCGCCTCCGGCGAGCGACCGACGATCGTCCGCTCCGCCGCGAGCGGCACCGAGTGGGGCTCGCCGCCAGTACCGCTGAGCCAGATCCGCGCATCCATCTCGGCCGAGGATAGAGTCCGAGCGGTGACGGTGGCTGGGGCCGATACCGAGAAGCGGGCCGCCGCGGAAGCGGCGGCGCAGCTGATCGAGAGCGGCATGACGGTCGGCCTCGGGACCGGCTCGACGGTTGCCTTCCTGCTGCCGGCACTGGCCGCGCGGGGCCTGAGTGGCATCCGCTGCGTCGCCACCTCGGTCGCCACCGAGGAGCAGGCACGCGGCCTGGGAATCCCGGTCGAGGACTTCGACACCCTGGCGCGGCTCGACGTCGCCATCGACGGCACCGACGAGGTGACGCCGGAGGGCTGGCTGATCAAGGGCGGCGGTGGCGCCCACCTGCGCGAGAAGGTCGTCGCCGCGGCGGCCGCGCGCTTCGTGGTGATCGGCGACTCCAGCAAGCCGGTCGACTCGCTGCGCGGCCCGGTGCCGCTGGAGATCTTCGGCTTCGGCGCCGCCTCGACCCTGGCTCGCCTTGGCGACGAGGTGCAGCCGCGCGAGGTGCCGCCCAGCCCCGATGGCGGCCTGATCGCCGACTACCGCGGACCGATCGGCGACCCGGCGGAGCTGGCCGCCCGACTCGAGGCCGACCCGGGCGTCGCCGCCCACGGCCTCTTCCCCCCCGCCCTCGTCGACGATCTGCTGATCGCGACCGGCGATTCGGTCCGCCACACCCATCCAGGGGACTGACGGCCTCGCGCCTGGAGATTCCGGCGCCGAACTGAAAGGGTGCGCGCCATGAGCGACCTCAGCGGACTCGAGATCAAGGGCCGCGTCGCCGTGCCGGGCGACGCCGACTGGGACCAGGCGCGCCTCGCCTGGAACCTGACGGCCGACCAGAACCCGGCAGCGGTGGCCTTCGTGGAGGGCGCCGACGACGTGGTCGCCGTGGTCCGCCACGCGGCCGCCAAGGGGCTGCGCGTAGCCGGCCAGGGAACCGGCCACGGCGCCGGACCCCTGCCTCCGCTGGAGAGCACGATCCTGATCAAGACCGAGCGGATGCGCGGGATCGAGATCGAGCCGCGGGAGCGCACCGCCCGGGTCGAGGCCGGCGTCCTCTCGCTGGAGCTGGCCGAAGCGGCCGGCGAGCACGGGCTGAGCGGGCTGCCGGGCTCCTCGCCCGACGTCGGCGTGGTCGGCTTCTCGCTCGGGGGCGGCCTCAGCTGGCTCGGCCGCCAGCACGGCTTCGCCTGCAACAGCATCACCGCGATCGAGCTGGTAACCGCCGAGGGCGAGGCGCGCACGGTCAGCGCCAGCGACGGCGAGGATCTCTTCTGGGCGCTGCGCGGGGGCGGCGGCAGCTACGCGATCGTCACCGCCCTGCACCTGGCGTTGCTGCCGATCGCCGAGGTCTACGCCGGCATCCTGATCTTCCCGGCCGAGCTCGGCGCCGGCGCCTTCCGCGCCTACCGCGACTGGGCCGCCGGCGTCGGTGAGGAGGTCACCTCGATCGCCCGCCTGCTGAGGCCGCCGCCCGTCCCCGACGTTCCGGAGCCGCTGCGGGGGGTGCCGCTGATCACGATCGACGCCGCCTGCATCGGCGGCCAGGAAGCGGGCGAAGCGGCGATCGCGCCGCTGCGGGAGATCGGCGAGCCGATCATGGACAGCTTCGGCCAGATCCCCGCCGCCGGCCTCTGCCGGATCCACATGGATCCCGAGCAGCCGGTCCCCGGCCTCGGCCACCACGCCCCGATCGCCGAGCTGCCCGACGAGGCGATCGAGGCCTTCGTTGCCAACGGCCCCGGCCCCGAGACCGGCTCGGTCCTGCTGCTCGCCGAGCTGCGCCAGCTGGGCGGCGAGCTGGCCCGCTCCGGCCCCAACAACGGCGCCCTCGACAAGCTCGACTTCCCGTTCGTGATGTCGGCGATCGGGACGACGATGATGCCGGAGCTGGCCGAGAAAGTCCCCGGCGACCTCGACCGGATCGCCACGGCGATGCAGCCCTGGACGGCCAGCGGCGGCTACTTCAACTTCGCCGAGCGCCCCTGCGACGTCGACTCGATCCTGCCGGCCGATACCTGCGCCCGGCTCGCCGACGTGAAGCGCCGCTGGGATCCAGACGACCGCATCGTCGCCAACCACGCGGTCTCGCTCGACCCCGCGGTCTGAGCGCGGCTCAGACCAGCAGCTTCAGCCGCTGCGCCTGGCGCGTCGCCTCGGCGCGGTTGCGGACGCCGAGCTTGCGATAGATCGAGCTGGTGTGCTCCTTGACCGTGTGCGGGGAGAGATGCAGGTGGACGGCGATCTCCTTGTTGGTCGAGCCGGTCGCGACCAGCGAGAGGACCTGTTGCTCGCGCTCGGAGAGGGGCGAGTCGAACGGTCCGTTCTCGGCGAAGACCTCGGTGCCGCGGGCGACCGTCCGCACGGCCCTGACGACGTCGGCGGCAGGCCAGTCCTTGGAGATGAAGCCAGAGGCGCCGGCCGAGCGGGCGACCAGCGGCGAGATCGCCCCGGCGCCGGAGATCAGCAGCACCCGCGTTGCCGGGCTGGCGGCGCGGATCGCCTCGCAGACCTCGGCCCCGGACTCGGCGCCGAGCAGCATGTCGACCAGGGCGACGCCGGGGCGCAGCTGCCGAGAGACTTCGACTGCCTCGGCGCCGTTGCGGGCGGCGAGGCTGCGATCGACCCAGCTCTGGCGTTCCAGCAGCAGCCGGAAGCCCCACTGGACGACGTCGTGGTCGTCGACGACCAGCACCCGCAGGCCCGGCCGCGGCGGTGCGTTCACGAGAGCAGCGGTCCCCCTTCCCCCTGCTCGACCGGGGCCTCCCCGCCGTTCGCCTGCACCGGTACCACCAGTCGCACCCGCCAGCGCTCGCGTTCGCTGAGGCCGAACTCGACCAGGCCCTGGTGGTGCAGCGCCTCCAAAGTCGCCAGGCGCAGCCCGAGCCCGCTGCCGCGCGTGTCCCGCCCCTCGCCCGTCCCGTCGTTCTCGACCTCGAGCCGGAAGGTCTGCTCGTCGGCGGCGACGCGCACGTCGATCCGACTCGGTTCGGCGTGGCGATCGGCATTGCGCAGCGCCTCGGCGAGCACCGACTGCGCCAGCCGCTCCAGCTCGGCGGGCACCTCCACCCCACTTGCCCACTCGACGCGGAGATCGGACCGTCGCAGCTGTAGCCGCTCGAGCACCTCCTGTAGGCCGGCCCCCGGCTGCGGCGCTGCCTCCACGGGGCGGGTCAGCATCCGCCTCAGATCGTGGACGACCGAGCGCAGCTCTTCCTGGCTGCGTCGCCGCTCCTCGGCACTCAGCTCGCGGTCGGAGCCGAGCACGAGGCTGACCCCAAAGAGCCGCTGGATCGCGTTCTCGTGCAGCTCCCGGGTCAGCTCGACCCGTTCGCTGAGCCGCCGCTCGCGCTCGCGCCGCTCGGTCGAGCGCTCGACGCTGGCGGTCAGCGCCGCCAGCCGGCCCAGGGTCAGCATCGTCTCCCGCTCGGCGTCGTCGAGCTCGATCGGCTCGCCCTCGCGGTCGGCGAGGATGATCCCCAGCCAGCGCCCGGCAGCGGCGATCGGCGTGCAGGTGAAGGCTTCGGTGTCGGCGAGGCGCGTGTAGCGAGGCGGCACGTGGCCGTTGAGTGGCCCGTTCACCTCGATCACCCGGTCCTCTTCGAGCGCTCGCTGCGCGACCGGCGTCTCGTCGAGGATCCCCTCGACGCGGGCGACGAGATCCGGATCGACCCCGTGCGAGCCCATCGGGATCACCGCCCGGTAGGTCGGGTCGTAGAGCAGTACCGCCGCCCGCCGCATCGAGGTGAGGCCGCAGACCGCCCGGCAGACGTGGTCGTAGAAGACGCCCGATTCGGTGGCGGCATCGAGTTCGGCGAGCAGACCGACGAGAACCTCAACGGTGCCCGCCCGCGGGGTGGCGGCGGCGGGGACGATGGGGAAAGGTTAACTGAACAAGCGCTTGGTGGATAGACCTCTTGCGTCTCGGAGCGCTCGGATCTCGCGGTCCCAGGCTCGGTTGTGGACTTTTGCGCCCATGGGACGCACAAGTCGCCAAGCGACCCGGCTCTCCCCCCGGACTACACCCGCCCACCCAAAGGCGATAGTGGTACTTTTAAACCACTATGGCATTCGTCACCCTGACCAAGAGCGGCCGCTTTGAGATCCGCGAATCGCGCAGCACGCCAGCCGGCCCGCGCAGCCGCACCCTTGCGAGCTTCAAGGAACTCGACGAGAAAGCGATCGAAAGGGCAAGTGCCCGCGCCGAAGCGCCGCTCGACCCCGAGCAGTTGCGCCGTGCGGCGCTGCGGGCGGGGGCGCCGGTGGCCCCCAGCGGCGTCGACCGCGCCGCCCGCGACCTGCTGGGGCGGCTGGCCCGCGGCGAGAAGGTCAACCCGATGCTGGAGCGACTGCTGCTCGATGCCTTGCAGAGCTCAAAGGTCGGGGCTGTCTCCGACAGCGCCCGTGCAGCCAGCGAGTGGGTGGACGCCTCGGTCGAGGAGCGCGGCGAGGCGCTCGCCGACCTCCTCCGACTTGCCGACGCGGTTCCCCTTCGCGAGCGGCCGCGGGCAAGCTCGTTCCCACGCCTCCGTTCGGGCGCGGCCTGATGGCCGCCCCGCTCCCAGCCCTCTCCCTACCGGAGAAGGTGGTGGCGATCCACGAGAGCCTCACGGCGCTGAAGATCCCCCACGCGATCGGCGGCGCCCTCGCCCTTGCCTACTACGCGGAGCCGCGGGCGACCGTTGACGTCGACGTCAACGTCTTCCTGCCGACTGATCGATGGCCCGCGGTCCGCGATGCGCTGCGGCCCCTCGGGGTCGACGTCGAGGTCGACTCCGCGGCGCTCGAACGCGACGGTCAGGTGCGGCTCTGGTGGGACCGCAACCCCGTCGATCTCTTCTTCTCATACGACCCCTTCCACGAGGCGATGCGCCGGGCGGCTCGCCAGGTCCCCTTCGCCGCGACGACGATCCCGATCCTCGCCCCCGAGCACCTCCTCGTCTGCAAGGCGATGTTCGACCGCGTCAAGGACTGGATCGACATCGAGCAGATCCTCGTCGCCACCGACCCACTCGACCTCGCCGAGATCGAATCCTGGCTCGACCGCATGACCGCGGCCGACGACCATCGCCACGTCAAGCTCGCCGAGATCCGCTCGCGGCTCGGGGTCTGAGCGGCCGCAGCGGGTTAGCCCGCAGCGGCCTCGTCGGCGACGATCGTCATCGCCTCGTTGCGGACCCGGCCGGCGGGGATCGATTCGTCGCCGGCCATCAGCTTGACGAGGGCGTCGCGCTTCTCGGCGCCGGTGACGAGCCAGAGGATCTGGCGGGCGTCGTTGATCGCCGGGTAGGTGAGGGTCATGCGGCGGTGGCCCTGATATTCGGTCCCGGTGATGGCGACGCGGCGATCGTCGACCTCGAGGACCGGGTCGCCGGGGACCAGCGAGGCGGTGTGGCCGTCGGGGCCGAGGCCGAGGTGGACGAGGTCGAGGCGCTCCGGCAGGGAGCTTTCGTAGTCGCGGGCGGCGGCGTCGAGGTCGCGCTGGGTGACCGGCATCGGTCGCAGCGCCGACTGGTGGTCCATCGAGAGGCCGAGGACCATGTGGGTGAGGTTGCGGTCCTCGCTGCCGGGCGAGGCAATCCGCTCGTCGACCTGGAACAGCTCGGTCGCCTCCCAGGGCATCTCCTCGAGTTCGCCGAGGATCGCCAGCATCGCCCAGGGGGTGCGGCCGCCGCTCATCGCCAGTCCGAACGGACCGCGGGCCGCGGCCGCCTCGGCGCCGGCAACCGCAATCAGCTCGGCCGCCCGGCGGGCCGCCGCCCGCTCGTCGGCGACGACCTCGAGCTCGAAGCCCATCGTCCCCTAGCTCGGCTTCTCGTCGTGTCCGCCGAACTGCTTGCGCATGGCGGAGAGGACTTTGTCCCCGAAGTCGTCGAGACCGCGCGAGGAGAAGCGCTCGTAGAGGGCAGCGGTGAGGACCGGCGCCGGGACGCCCTCGTCGATCGCCGCGATCGAGGTCCAGCGGCCCTCGCCGGAGTCGGAGACGCGGCCGGCGAAGTCGGAGAGGTCGTTCGATTCCTGCAGCGCCGCCGCGGTCAGGTCGAGCAGCCAGGAGCCGACGACGCTGCCGCGGCGCCAGACCTCGGCGACCTCGGGAATGTCGATGTCGTACTGGTAGTACTGGGGGCTCTCCATCGGCGCCGTCTCGGCGTCGGCCTCGCGTTTGACCTTGCCGGCGTCGGCGTTCTTGAGGATGTTGAGGCCCTCGGCGTAGGCGGCCATGATCCCGTACTCGATCCCGTTGTGGACCATCTTCACGAAGTGCCCGGCCCCGTTCGGGCCGCAGTGCAGGTAGCCGTTCTCGGCGGGCGAGGGGTCGCCGTCGCGCCCCGGGGTTCGCTCCGCCGAATCGACGCCCGGTGCCAGCGAGGCGAAGATCGGCTCCAGCCGGTCGACCGCCCCGTCCGGCCCGCCGATCATCAGGCAGTAGCCGCGCTCGAGGCCGAAGACGCCGCCGCTGGTGCCGCAGTCGATCAAGTCGATCTGCTGCTCGCGCAGCTTCGCGGCCCTGCGGATGTCGTCGTGGTAGTAGGAGTTGCCGCCGTCGACGATCGCGTCGCCGGGCTCCAGGACCGCTGCGACCTCGTTGACCGTCTGCTCGGTGATCTCGCCGGCCGGGACCATTACCCAGACCGCCCGTGGCGCGCTCAGCTTCGCGGCCAGGTCCTGCAGCGAGTCGGCACCGCTGGCGCCCTCGCCGGCCAGCGTCGCGACCGCGTCGGGGTTGACGTCGAAGGCGACGATCTCGTGCCCGTCGCCCATCAGGCGCCGCGCCATGTTGGCGCCCATGCGGCCGAGGCCGACGATTCCGAGCTGCATGGTTGGGGATCCTACGTGCTCGGGTAGCCTGCCGGACGCATGGGCTCCAAGGGCTCCCACGAGGACACCGCCGCCGACACGCTCGTCATCTTCGGAATCACCGGCGACCTGGCGAAGAAAATGACCTTCCGGGCGCTCTACCGGCTGGAGGCGCGCGGCAAGCTCGAGTCCCCGATCGTCGGCGTCGCGATCGACGACTGGACCACCGAGCAGCTCCGCGAGCACGGCCGCGCGTCGATCGCCGCGACCGTCGAAAAGGTCGACGAAGAGGTGATGGAGAGGCTGCTGAAGCGAATTACCTACGTGCAGGGCGACTACGCCGACGCCGCCACCTTCAAGCGCGTCGGCGAGGCGATCGAGGGGGTCGAGCACCCGGTCTTCTACCTGGAGATCCCACCCTCGCTCTTCGCCACCGTGGTCCACGGCCTCGCCGATGCCGGCCTCACCGAGAACGCCCACGTGGTGATCGAGAAGCCCTTCGGGCACGACCTCGCCTCCGCCCGCGCCCTCAACGCCGAACTCTGCGAGGTACTCGACGAGAGCCAGATCCTCCGCATCGACCACTACCTCGGCAAGGAGCCGGTGATGGACATCACCTACCTCCGCTTCGTCAACTCAATCCTCGAGCCGGTCTGGAACCGCGAGCACGTCTCCCACGTGCAGATGACGATCGCCGAGAACTTCGGCGTCGAGGACCGCGGCCGCTTCTACGACGCCGTCGGGGCGATGCGCGACGTGATCCAGAACCACGCCCTGCAGGTGCTGGCGCTGGTCGGGATGGGACCGCCGACCGGGAACCACCACGACTCGATCCGCGACAAGAAGCTCGAATTCTTCAAGGCGATGCGGGCGGCCGACCCGAAGCGCTACGTGCGCGGCCAGTACGAGGGCTACCGGAAGATCAAGGACGTCGCCCCCGACTCGACCACCGAGACCTTCGCCGCGGTCGAGCTCGAGGTCGACAACTGGCGCTGGAGCAGCGTCCCCTTCTTCATCCGCGCCGGCAAGTGCATGCCTGCCAAGGCCAGCGAGGTGACGGTCGTCTTCAAGCGGCCCCCGCAGCTCGGGATCGGCCACGGCCGCACCCCGGAACCGAACCAGATGACGATCCGGATCGAGCCCGCGCCCGGCTCACGGATGCGGCTCTACGCGAAGAAGGCCGGCGAAGAGGCCTTCGAGCCCGCCGACCTCGAGGTTCTCTTCGAGAAACAACCCGGCGAGGACCCGGAGCCCTACGAGCGCCTGCTCGGCGACGCGATCGCCGGCGTCCACACCCTCTTCACCCGCCAGGACGCGATCGAAGAGACCTGGCGGGTCGTGCAGCCGCTGCTCGACGAACCGGGGCCGGTCTACCCCTACGCGCCCGGCACCTGGGGCCCGAAGGAGGCAGAGAAGCTGACCCGCGGGATCGCCCAGTGGTCGGAACCTTGGCTCCCAGAGCCAATCTCTAGCGGCGTGCTAGGTTTTTAGGCCCGCCTAATAAGGCGCGCCTAACCTGCAGGCGCCCGCGCGGCGGGCTTCACCGGCATGATTCCCACCTTTGTAATCACCCTTCGCGAGGGCGTCGAGGCCGCCCTGATCGTCGGCATCATCGCCGCCTTCCTGGTCAAGGAGGGGCGCCGCGACGCGCTCAAGCAGATGTGGGTTGGGGTCGGGATCGCCATCGCCCTCTGCGCCGGCGTCGCCGTGCTGCTGCGGGTGGTCGGTCAGGAGCTGCCGCAAAAGGAGCAGGAGGCGCTGGAGACCGTGATCGGCCTGATCGCCGTCTCCGCCGTCACTTACATGATCGTCTGGATGCGCCGCAACGCCCGCGGCATCAAAGCGACCCTGGAAGGCGACGCCGCCTCGGCGCTCGCCACCGGCTCGACGCTGGCGCTGGTCGGGATGGCCTTCCTGGCCGTGCTGCGCGAGGGCTTCGAGACCTCGGTCTTCCTGCTCGCCGCCTTCCAAGACGCCACCGACACGACCGCCGCCGGCAGCGGCGCCGTGCTCGGCCTGCTCGCCGCGATCATGATCGGCCTCGGCCTCTACCGCGGTGGCGTTCGCATCAACCTCACCCGCTTCTTTCGCGTCACCGGCCTGATCCTCGTCTTCGTCGCCGCCGGCCTGCTGGCGACGGCGGCCCACACCGCCCACGAGGCCGGTTGGATCAACAGCTTCCAGAGCCAGGCGCTCGACCTCACCTGGCTGGTCCAGCCCGGCACCGTCTCGGGCTCGCTCTTGACCGGGATGCTGGGCCTGCAGCCGCAGCCGACCACGGTCGAGGCGGCGGTCTACGTCCTCTACGCGGTGCCGATGGCCCTCTACGTGGTTTGGCCCGACAGCCTGCGCGGCCGCCTGCGCAACCGCGCCCGCCGCGAGACCGCGCCGGCCCAGACCACCGCCGCCTGAGCGGCTCCTCCCCCGGTTCACGATGACCCCGATCACCCGTCGCCGCCTGTTGACCTCGGCCGGGGTCGGCGCCGCCGGGATCGGCCTCGGCGCGACCGGCTACCTGGTCGGCCAGGAGAGCGCCGAGGCGAGCGGCGAGGGCACCGGCACCGTCCCCTTCTACGGCGAGCACCAGGCCGGGATCGCCACGCCCGCCCAGGACCGCCTCCACTTCGCCGCCTTCGACTTGCTCACCGAAGACCCGAGCGAGCTGCGCGAGCTGATGCGGGAGTGGTCCAAGGCGGCCTCGGAAATGTCCGCCGGCGAGATGATCGGGGACGTCAACTACGAGGAGCTGGCGCCGCCCGACGACACCGGCGAGACCGTCGGCCTGCTTCCCTCCAGCCTCACCGTCACCTTCGGCTTCGGGCCCGGCCTGTTCGACAAGCGCGGCCTCGGCCTGGCCGGCAAGCGGCCGCCGGCGCTGAAGCCGCTGCCGCCGCTGCCGGGCGACGAGCTGAACGGACTGGAAAGCGGCGGCGACGTCTGCATCCAGGCCTGTTCGGACGATCCGCAGGTCGCCTTCCACGCGGTCCGCAACCTGGCCCGGATCGGCCGCGGCACGGTGGCGATGCGCTGGTCCCAGCTCGGCTTCGGCCGCACCGCGACCACCAGTCGAAGCCAGGACACGCCCCGCAACCTGATGGGGATGAAAGACGGCACCGCCAACATCCGCGCCGAGGACACCGAGGCGATGGACCGCTTCGTCTGGCTCGGGCCGAACGATGGGCCGGACTGGATCGCCGGCGGCAGCTACCTGGTCACCCGCCGGATCCGGATGCTGCTCGAGGTCTGGGACCGCGCCTCCCTCGAAGACCAGGAGCTGACGATCGGTCGCCACAAGTACAGCGGCGCCCCGCTCGGCGGCAGCGACGAGTTCGACCCGCTCCCCCTCGACGCCGAGGTGAACGGCAAACCGCTGATCCCGGTCGACGCCCACGTGCGCCTCGCCTCGGCAAAGGTCAACGGCGAGCGGATCCTCCGCCGCGGCTACTCCTTCACCGACGGCGTCGACGAGAGCCTCGGCGAGCTCGAAGCCGGCCTCTTCTTCATCAGCTTCCAGCGCAACCCCGAGCAGTTCGTCGCGATCCAGCGCCGGCTCGGCCGCTTCGACGCGCTCAACGAGTACATCAAGCACGTCGGCAGCGCCCTCTTCGCCGTTCCCCCCGGGGCCAAGCCCGGAGGCTACGTCGGCGAATCCCTCTTCTCCTAACCCACCCCGAAAGGAACACCACCCAGATGCACCGCACCCGTGTCCGTCCAGCCCTGATTGCCGGGGCATTCGTCCTGCTTGCCCTCTTCGTCGCCGCCTGCGGTTCGAGCGACGACGAGACCACCGACGCCAGCACCACCGCGGCCGCGAAGAGCCAGCCGATGAGCCCGCAGGAAAAGGCCGCGGTCGCCCAGTACCGCGACTACCTCGAGGAAAACACCGAGGAGCTGGTTGCCAAGACGAAGCCCTTCGTCGCCGCAGTCGTCGCCGGCAACGTCGCCGAGGCGAAAAGCCTCTACCCCGCAGCCCGCGTCCCCTATGAGCGGATCGAGCCGGTGGCCGGCTCCTTCGGCGACCTCGACCCGCGGATCGACGCCCGCGAGGACGGCGTCCCCGCCGACGAATGGGGCGGCTTCCACCGGATCGAGAAAGCGCTCTGGGTGGAAAACACGACCAGGGGCATGGCGCCGGTTGCCAAACAGCTGCAGGCCGACGTCGAAGAACTGAACGAGAAGGTGAAGACGGTCCAGCTCGACTCGGTCGAAATCGCCGTCGGCGCCAACGAGCTGCTGGCCGAGGTCTCGGGCTCGAAGATCACTGGCGAGGAGGAGCGCTACTCGCACATCGACCTGGTCGACTTCGAGGCCAACGTCGAAGGGTCGCTGGCGGCGTTCGAAGCGGTGAAGCCGCTGCTCGACGAAAGCGACGCGGATCTGTCGGGGGAGATCGAAGCCGACTTCAAGATGGTCTTCAACTCGCTGGAGCCGTACCGGCGGGCCGAGGGGTTCGTGCTGTACACGGATCTGACCAAGGCGGACACTCGGAAGCTGGCGGTCAAGATCGACACGCTGGCGGAGGTGCTGAGT
>JBEVJP010000075.1:0-15176 GCA_040510155.1 Solirubrobacterales bacterium
ATCGGTCGGAAGGCGGCGAGCAGGCCCGACATTGCCGCTTCCGCCCAGCCCCGCGTCGGCGCCTCGCAGCGCAGCAGGATCTGCGCCTCGAACAGCTCGCCGGAGTCGCGGAGCTTCGCGTCGACCGCCTGCACCGCCCCTCGCCGCGCGACCTGCTCGTCGGGATCGGGCCGACTGCGGCGCCGCCCCTCCCCGCTCAGAAGTGCCGAGAAGTCGCTGCCCTCACCGTGGAGGCGGCGGGCCTCGCGGCGGAGGCGACGGCGCAGGCGCGTCCCGCGAAAGCCGCTGGCCGGGAGCAGGTCGATGCAGACGCTCGCCGCCTCCTCCTCGGAGCGGCGGCGGCCGACCGCCGCGGCGAAGGGTTGCAGCGGATCGGGCTGGGGCGCCAGCCGGGCCAGCGGCTCGACGCTCGGCCGGGCCAGCACCAGCTCGGTCCGTAGCACCGTCCGCTCGCTCGACCCCGACTCAGCCTCTCCGAGTACCTCCTCGGCCGGGCGCTCCTCGACGCCCTCGAAGCTGCGGAGTGCCGTGCGCAGGGCTTCGCTCGATCGCTCGGGCACCTCCAGCAGGTAGACGAGCCGGCTTTCGGCGTCGCTGACGAGCCTGATCCTCACCGCGCTCGCGCGGCGGTCAACCCAGCCGGCGACCCGGCGCTCGGAGTCGGCGAGCTGGGAGGCGAAGCGGAGGACGGCCTCGGGCTCGGCGTCGAATTCGTCGGCGGGAACGATCGCGACGGAACGGCGCGAGCCGAGCAGGCGGCGGGTCGCGAGAAAGCGATGCGTAGCCAGCGCGGCGGCGATAGCGACGGTGCCGAGAGCGAGGGGCACGAGGAGGCGAGCCTGGGCGAGGAGCTGATCGACAGGGAGGTTCGATAGGAGCCTCCAGAGAGCGATCAGCACCGCCGCGGCGAAGATCGCGAGCATCGGGCGCGGGTCGGAGCGATTCGATTTCGAGGTCATGACCACACCCGAGAGGACGCGGAGATGTCGGCAAAATCGCACCGCCGCAATCGCCGGCCCCAAGCCGAACGAGGCGACTTCCGCGGCGTCTGATTCCGAACAGCCAGTCGAGGCAGCAGGCGAACAGCCACCCGAAGGGCAGGGCGAAGCGGCGGCTAGCCATGCTTCCTCCCTGGCGGAGAACCGCAGCCGCGTCGCACCCGGGGTCGCCGCCGCCTATCCAGGGGCGCTCTCCATCCCGCCCGGCGCCAGCGAACGCCGCGCTTGCGGCCGGGGCAGTCGTTCTCCCGCCGCTCAGCCATCGCGCTTGCCGTCCTTGCCACGGAAGATCGCGATGTAGGCGCGGGCGGAGTCGCGATGGCGGCGCAGGAACCGCCGCCACCCTGCTTGCGCAGCTCGGATCGTGGCGGCACTCACCCGAAGCACTGCGCGGTGACCGCTGGCGCCAACAAGCTCGACCGCCAGCTCGCCGCTTCGATACGGGACGTGCTGAAGCGCCCGGTGGGAAGCGAGCGCGCGAGCGGCGCGTCGGGCGGCGGCGCTGCCTGCGACGTCCTGAGGGTCCTGCCGCTGCAGTGGCTTGAGCGGCTTGGCCGTTCTCGCCTCGGCGCCCTCACCTCTCGGCACCAGCAATTGAGAATCGAACGTCGGGACCGGTCCCTGCGGTTGACGGCTCCGATCAGCCTCGCTCGCGGCGAGGATCACCAGCGCCGCGAGACCGAGGAAGGCACCACTGGCGAAAACCAAGATCGCCCGCACCGCGCTCGGTTCGAGCGGATGGTCGAGCAGTAGCCGGAAGCGATCAAACATCGACATGCCGACCTCCTGGCGCGGGCGGCTGCGCGTAGCCGTAGATCGGTGCGGGCATCCCGTAGCTCACTGCCTGCGAGGGCAGGAACGGTCCCGAGCGGGCGACCCGATCGCCGAAGTTGCCGTCGATCGTCGTGATCTGTCCGCCGGGGAAGACGCGCTCGACGATGCCGACGTGATCGCTTTCACCGAAGCCGGGACCGCTGCCGTAGAGGACGGCATCGCCCGGTGCCGGCATCGCAGTCGGCGACAGGACGCGGGCGCCGTTCGCCTCGGCAGCCGAGAAGGGCTGCCCGGCGGGAGCCGGCGCCGCGAAAGCGCCGCCTTCGTGAGCTTTCGCCCAGGTGTAGAGGGAGCCGGAGTAGGCGTAGGTGGCGGTGCTGCCTTCGACGGGAACCCCCGCCCGCTTCCAGACCCAGGCGACGAAAAGTGAGCACCATTCGACGCAGGGGCCGTAGGGGTTGCAGTTCGTCCCGCGTGGGGTCTCGAAGGTGCCGAGTTGGCTTTGGGCGATGCGGACGATCTCGTTGCCGCTCGCCCCGCTGCCGACTCCCCCACCCCCACACGTCGATCCGCTCGAGGAGCTGGCAACCAGCTCCGTGACCGGGCCAGTCGGCGGCGCGGCCCCCTGACCGCGAAATCCGTAGCGCACCGCCCGCGTCATCACGACGTCCGCGTAGTCGGCAACTCCATCCCCGCAGGCGCCGTAGTAGTTGCAGGCGACCTGCCGGTAGGCAGCGTAGGAGTCGCCGGCGAGACCGAAGACCGGCCGCAGCATCCGCGCGGCGGTGAAAATCGCGTCGGCGGGGTCGAAGGGATCGGCGCCGGCGCCGTCGGCGTCGAAGCGGTAGCGCTCCCAGATAGTCGGGCCAGCTCCGGGGCTGCACGGGCTTTCGCGCACCATCGCGATCTGCATCGGGCCGCCGCAGCCGGAGGCGTTGACCTCAGCGCAGGCGCCGTGACCGCACTCCTGGAAGCCGACCGAGGCGAGAAAAGGCCAGCTGACCCCGAAGCGCTGCCCGGCCTGCTGGTAGATGCGCAGCCGCGCGGGGGGAATCTCGCGCACCGCCACCTTGGTCGCGGGAGCTGTCAGAGCCGAGCCGCCGCCACCGATGCAGGCGAGGTCGCCGCCCAGGATCGCAATGGCCGTGCCGGTGATCGCCACGAGGACGACGCCAAGGGCGCCGACCGCCGCCGTCAGAAGTGCCGACTTGTCCCTCATCGCCCGCGACCGCCTTTCCGTCGGCGGCGCCTTCGCCGAGGTGCCACGGGGGCGGGCTTGGCCGGCTTGCCCTTCCTTGCAGCCCTCTTCCTTGGGGCCTTGCGGTCAGCGCTCTTGGCAGGCAGATCCCGAAGCTCGTGGTTCGGAGCTTTCGCCGGCTCGACCTTCGGGCGCACCTGAGAGGTCGGGGCTTTGCCCGCCTCGCGGTCACCCGGGGTTCCATGGACCGGCTTCGGACGGGAAGGCTGCGGCGGGCGGGCGCCGGCATGGGGCTGGCGGGCGTTGTGCCAGACGAGATTGTCGATGGCGGAGATCGCGCCCTCCCCGACGGCAGCGGCGATTGGCTGCCCGCTTCCCGGCCCTCGCTCGTCGGCGCCGGCCGACTGAGGCCGCGAGGGCGCCGAAGGTCGGGCGTCGCCCACCGGGGCGCTGTGGCTGGTCCCGAGCAGAGGCGCCCGGCGCTGCTCGCCGTCCTCGCCCTTGCGATCGGCGCTGCTCCCAACACCACTCACCACAGCCCGTCCGCCGCGCCGGATCGGTCTCGACAGCCGCCCCGCGATCCGCCCGCCGGCATAGAGCGACATCAGCTTCAGCGAGGCGTCCCGGCCCGGCGCCGTCGGTCCGGTCGCCACCCCGATCAGGCCGTCGGCGAGGGTCTTCCGCTGTAGGAAGACGGCCCAGAAGAAAAGGGACTGCAGGCCAAAGGACATCAGCCAGCCGAGCTGCGTGCTGGCGGCGGCCAGGGCGCCGCTGACCGCCAAGAGGATTGCCAAGACGAGCGAGTAAGCCGCCTTCCGCAGCAGGTAGCCGGCGAGCTTCTCCAGCCACCCCTTGAAGAAGGCATGGCCGCGCCCGGGAATCGCCGCCGCGACAAGCGCCACCGGCGCGAAGGACAGCAGCAAAAGCAGCAGGACTTGGGCGAGGATGACCCCGACCGCGAGGGAGCCGAGCAGGCAGAACGCGCCCAGCTCGCCCACGAAGACGAGCAGCGCCAGGCCGAGGCGCTGGAACTGGCCACCCTCCTCCATCGCGTCGGTGGCGGGCTTGTCGGCGACGCCGAGCCTGTAACCGTCCCGTTCGGGGTCGGCTTCGGGCAGCTCGGAGGAATCGCCGTCGTTCAGCGCCTCGTACTCGTCGCCTCGGGCGTCGTCGGGCAGGGCGAAGCGCAGGAAGTGCGATGCGTACTTCTCGGCGTTGTTGACGCAGACCTTGCCGTCGCCGCTCACCTCCGCACCGCCCGCCAGGCGCCGGGCCAGCGAAGCGTCCCGAGAGGGATTGGAGGAGAGCGGACGCACCGGAGCCGATTCGGGGTCGGCGTCGCCGGAGCCGGTGCCCGTGAGCGCGCAGTGTTCGAGGCCGCCGAAGTTGAGCGCCACCCAGGGCTTGAAGACGAGGAGGTCGAAGAGCTGGTTGGCGGCGTCGTCCTTGGCGCGGGTGCCGCCGGAGGGGGCGCCGTGGTCGGAGATCGCCAGGAAGGCGGCCGACATCTGGTTGGTCACCTTCGAGGCGGCGCCGATCGTCGCGCCGGGCTGAACGACGAAGAAGAGGGCAATGACGATGTAGGCGAGTGAGAGGGCCAGGGCGCCCGCCGTCTCGGCGTGGCGGCGCTGCACCAGCGAACGCCACATCGCCCAAAGGCCGGTGACGGTGATCGCCAGCACCAGCCAGGGGCCGCCGAAGACGTTGGCGTAGATCGAGTGGATCGCCACCGAGACCGGCCCCAGCGCTCCCTCCCCGCCGGTCGCCGCCGATCCGTTTACGAGGTCGAGGCTGAAGGCGAAGGCAAAGAGGGTGATCAGCAGGTTCGCCAGGAAGCTCGTCAGCGACCAGAGGATCAGGGCGAGGACGTAGGCGATCATCGGCGGCACGCCGTGGACGTGGACGCCGCCCGTGAGCGAGGCTTCGACCGCTTCAAAGTGAACGTCGAGCGCGTAGTGGCTGACCGGGTAGCGGCCGAAGAGGCCCCCCGATCCCAGCGGCGAGGCTGGGCCGACGTTGCCCCAGAGGTCAGTCGCGGCGCTCGCCGGGGAGTGACTCAGCAAGACGATCGCGACGCCAAGGCCGAGCCCGAGCAGCGCCGGTCCTCGCCAGCGGCGCACGTCCTTCATGCCGCCGCCTTCGGCGTGCTGTCGAGCGCGGCAAGCAGCTCCTCGAAGACGGGATCGATCTGCACCTCGCCGACCCGGCCGTCGAGGTCACGCATCAGGCAGAGGCCCTGCCGGTATTCGGTGAGGCGGACGGGGAGCGCCCCGTCGCCGTCAAGTCCGATCTGGGCGAGTCCGGCGCGGGCCTCCGCCTCGGTCTCCTGCCCGAAGATCAGGTAGGGCCCGAACAGCTCAGAGAGGTCGCCTAGATCGGCGAGCCGCTGAGTCGCCACCAGCACCGTCGCGTTGAAGGCGCGCGCCAGCCGGATCAGCCGATTGAGCAGGGCGCGTCCCTGCGCGGAGCTGAGGAAGAACCACGCCTCGTCCAGCAGCACGATCTTGTGTCGTTGGCGGTTGCCGCTGACGAGGCGCAGAGCGTTTGCCGCGACCAGAGTCAGCGTCGCCACGGAGACGCGCTCGGCGCGGGTGTAGGTGTCGCGGGAGGCGCCGGGTTCGGGCAGGGTCAGTCCCGGCGTGCGGATCGTGATCACCGAGGGCTCTACCATCAGCCCTCACCCCCTGGAGGCGCGAAGCCGAGGCGGGCGAGCCCGAAGTCCGAGAGGACGTCGAGCGCGTCGCCCGCCTCCCGCGCCGCCGGAGAATCGCTGTCCTTTAGCCGCGCGACGACGGAGAGCAGGCTTTCCTCGCCCGCCCTAACCGCGTCACGGACCGCGCGGTCGATCGCGTTCTCCCAGGCCGGCGGCGGATCGCGGAGCAGCTCCAGCAGGTAGGAGGAGGCCAGCTCCTCGCGCAGCTCCGGCAGGCCGATCCGCAGCGGGTCGAGCTTGCCCCGGTGCCGGGGGTCGCCCGACAGCTCCAGCACCTCCACCTCGCCGGCCAGCTCCGGCACCCGGTCGAGCCCGTGGTCTGGCTTGGGGTCGAAGTCGACGACGAGGCTGCCGCGCCGCTGCGCCGCGAAGGCGAGCGTCTGAGCCGCCATCGTCTTGCCCGAGCCGAGGGTGCCGGCCAGCAGCACTCCCGAGGCCCGGGCCGTACGCGGTGCCTCGGTCGGGTCAAAGCGCACCGGGCGGCCCTCGGGCGAGCGGCCGATGTAGATGCCCGAAGGGGAGCCGAGCTCGGCGCTCGCGGTCGGGACCATCGCGCCGAACTGCTCGACGGTCATTTGCTGGCGGTAGTCGCCGAGCGAGCCGGCGTCGGTGCGCGGCAGGTGCTCGAAGTAGAGGCGGTGCTGGAGCCCGCGCGGGCGGTGCAGACGGACCTCGCCGAAGCGCTCGCGCAAGACCTCGACCCTGCGCTCCAGCTCGGGGCGGTCGGCAGCGCCGAGCGCCAGCGAGAGGAAGGCACGCAGCATCGGCGGGTGCGCTGAGGACTGCAGCACCGCCTCGTACTCGCGAGCGAGGTCGCGGTCCTCGGCGGCCTGCCAGCCCGGTCCGACCTCCGAGCCGACAGTCTGCTCGCGATAGGCGTGCTCGACATCGAGGATCCGCTTTCGCACTTGACCGAGTGCCTCGCGGTTGCCGACCCAACGGGCGTGCAGGACGCCATCCACCGGAAAGCCGAGGCCCTCTAGGGGCGCGTGCAATAGCTCGGCCGCGCCGGGAAATTCAGCCTCCTCGGCCAGCGAGCCCGCGCAGAGGAACGCCTGGTAGGAGTTCCCCTCCTCCCCCTCGACCAGGAGCGAGGGCGGGTCGCCCGGAGCCTCGCTCATCGGCGCGTTGGCGAGGCGCCAGAGGTCGTTTTCCAGCGGTTCATAGGACAGCTCGGAGCCGTGGCCTTCGAGCACCAGCGCGTCCGGCTCCCAGAAGGGCTCGGCGGCCGGCTCGGCGACACCCCGGCAGGAGGCCCGGCGAAGCAGCCAGCCCAGCTCGGCCGTGCTCGCCCGCCGCAGTCCGGCCACCGCCGCTAAGCGGCTGAAGGCACGCGACTCGGCCGCCCGCAGCGATTCCATCTCCCCTTTCGAGATCGGCCGCGGCGCGCCGACCCCGGCGACCTCCTCCAGGCGCCGCCGGGCGCGATCGAGCGTCCGCCGCCGTCCCTTCTCAGGCGCCCGCAGCGAGACGGCGACATAGACCTCGGGGAGATGGGAGTTGTGGCCGGCGATGTGGGCGGCGTGCCCGCGCAGGTAGCGGCGCCATCCCTCGGCGTCGGCGTGAGCGGGGTCGGCGCTGCCCTCAAGTTCGGCGGCATAGCGCTCCGCCGGGTAGGTGCGCTGCACCCGCCACAGCGAGAAGTCGGCGCCGACCAGGTGGGCGAAGCGCTCCAGGCGGGCGAGAAGCGCCCACTTCTCGGCGACCGTCGCGAACGGATAAGGAACCGGCGCGGCCCGGTAGAGCGCGGCCGCCTCTCCACCGGGGCCAAAGAGAAGGTTGGCGCTCGCGTAGCGGAGCGGAAAGAGACTCACGCGCGGATCTCCAGGACCTCGCCAGTGCCGAGTGCGAGGCGGCGGGTCGGGCGCTCGGCGCGGCGAGGCCGGCGGGTGGCGGGGCGAGCAAGCAACCTCTCCCCATTCCGGCCCCCCCGACGCACGCTCACCTCCGCCGCGAAGGCGACCGAACCGCTGCCACGAACGCGGCCACGTCGCAGTCTCGGTCCGCCCGAGTCGGGAGCGACCCAGAGGCCCGAGGGGAAGAGGAGTCGCGCCCCCGAGGTGGGCAGCGCGCGACCGAGGGATCGCCGGCCCGGCGCCAGCCGCAGCGCGAGCCAGGAGAGGGCGAAGCGATCGGCGTTTCGCCCGTCGGGGGTCGCCTGGGTGGCAAGGGTCGCGATCGCCACCGGCAAGACGACGAGGCGAAGCGGCCAGTCGAGCAGGCCGAGCGCGAAGCCCATCGTCCAGGTCGTGAAGACCGCCACCGCCGCACCGAGGAGGGCAGCTCCCCGACCGCCGATCCTGAAGCCGCCGATCGCCGCAGCGAGCGCCGCCGGGAGAGCGGGGAAGGGAGATCCCGATCCGATCGCGAGCGCCGCCAGCACGCTTGCCACCGCGTAGGCCAGCCAGCGCAGCGGCACCCCGCCGGGGACCGGCAGCGGCCGACCCTCAAGGTGGTAGATCCGCCGCTCGGGACGGAAGATCCGCTGGTAGCTGCGGATCGGCTCGCGTCCATCGTTCACGGCAGCACCTGATTGCCGATCGAGCGTGCGGCATCGGCGATCTGGTCAGGGCTGAAGACCAGCCACCCGACCATCACCGCCGCCACGAAGTAGACGGCCAGCTCGGTAAAGCGCCGGTTCAGCAGGAAGACCAGGCCGACGACGGCGACGATGCCGCCGTAGACCTCGCCCGCATATTTACGGAGGGTTCCGCCGAGGTTGCGGCCCACATCGTTGCCCGCCGCCAAAGCCTCCGCTGGCAGCAACATCGCCACCGCGACGGCCCAGGCGCCGATCACCAGCACCGCGACCGCCCAAATCAACCGCCGGCGGCTCACGACGCCACCCCCGCGAGGGCGGTCACGTACCAGCGGGTGTCCTTGCGGACTCCCAGCCGGTAGGCGAGCGGGTAGATGGCGCCGCTCTGGGTGTCTTCGGCCCGGATCCGCGCGACCAGCTCCCGCCTTGGCCCTTCACCGAAGCCGAGCTGCTCGACCCCGAGGAAGGAGAGGAACCGAAACGCGCCCCCGAGCGGTTGGATCGCCGTCCCCGGCGCGACCAGATAGGCCAGCTCGCCCGGGCTTTCGGCCGACAGGTAGCCGGTCAGGAAGTGCCGCGCCAGCAACGCGATTTCCCCCGCCCCCTCTCCGGCAAGCGGCTGGGGTCGATCGCTCTCGACCCCAGCCACCGCCGGCCCCGCGACGAGGGAGGGCGCACCCAGGACCGCCACCCCGCCCGCTCGGGAGCGGGCGATCGGGACGGCCAGATAGAGGGTGCGCGCATCGCGGAGTTCGCAGGCGACGGTCAGAACCGCCTTGCCGTCGCCAAGTCCTTCGGTGGCGCTGACCTCGGCCTGGGCGACCGCTGCCTCAATGCGCGGCGGGCGGCCGCCACCGAGCGCCGTGTTTTCGGCCAGGAAGCCCGCCAGCGCCGGGTCACCGGGATCGGCGAGGTAGGAGCGGGCGAAGCGAACCGCGAATGCCTCCTCGGCCTCTCCCGTGCCGGCCCGAACCGTGCTCGGCTCCGGGGCGCCCTGGCCTGAGACGGTGGCAAAGAAGCCCCGTGCCAGCAGGAGGGCGACGAGCGCCCAGAGCGCGACCCGTCCGGCACCGCGAATCGCGGACCTCATGCTCGTGGCTGCTTCCCCGCTTTTGTTACCTACCTCACCGATCACCTTGCATACGCCTCCTCATCGCCGTGACCCTGTGAGTCACGGGTGTGTTTGTGATGAGGTAGGTGTACTGCCGGCGTGTGGCTGGGTCTACAAACGTGCTTAAGTACGTTTGTACGTAAGTACGTTTGTAGACATGCCGTGGAGAGTGTGCTACGCGACCTCGGTCAGGCTGGGCTCGGCGCTACGCGCGATCTGCTCGACGACCCACCAGGCACTCCAGTCGGCCATCCCGTAGCGGGCCAGCTTTCCCTCTCGCTGGCGGGCGACGATTCCCGCCTGGTGGAGCACGAGGAGGTGATGGGAAGTGGTTTGGTGAGAGAGGCCGGTTCGATCCGCCAGCTCGCACACTGCCCCCTCGCCTTCATTGAGTGCTTCCAAGAGCGCGATCCGGGTCGGATCGGCGATCACGCGCAATCGCAGCGCGGTCAGCTCGACAAGCTCAGTCGAGAGCGGTTCTCGTCCTGGCGCCCCCGAGCGCACAACGGGTTCTTCGGTGTGCCGTTTGGACGCGGCCTCTAAAGTCACTCTTACCCCCTACCGTCACTGATGGACACTTTCATCAGCTACATCAGCGGCACACCCCAAACGCCCCGCACTTTTTTTCCGGCTACGGGGCGCGGCCCTCGAATCCGAACTCTTCGCTCACCTGGGCGCCGGTCGCTTCCGGGGCCGGTTGGGACTTTTCGGGTAAGGACCCGCCCGATCGCGTCGGCGAGGATGGCGGCGTGCTGGGCGCCTCGGATGGTTCGCTCCCTCCCCCGGTCTCGATCCCGAACTCTTCGGTGACCGCGCTGGCCGGTGACGGCGTGGGCGCGCTCTGCTCACTGCCCGACCGGGCCGGGGCCGTGCTCGCGAGGGTCGGGCGGGAAGCGATCTCGCGGCTACGTCGTCGAGCCCGATGGCGGGGATGAGCTGGCTTCTTCGAGACGACAGAGTCGCCAACGTCCCTTGCCACCTCCTCGACGGGAGCCGGTCGGACCTCTCCGCCCCTCGTCCCTGTTCGAGGCGCAGGCTTCGGCGAGGGCTCAGATGCGGTGTGGCCGGGCAGCGTCGGTCCCACTCCGGCCAGCGCCAATCCGCAGACGGCCGCTGCCACCCCCGCACCGCAGGCCCCGATTATCCGACCGGCGCCGCCGGCACCGGCCGCCTGCCCTGCCTCCGCGAAGGGCATCAGCCGGCGGACCAGCTCGCCGAGGCGCCTGCCGGCTTCCGCGACAGTGCCAGCCGCTCCCTCGATCGGCGCCAGCAGGGCCCGTGCCCCCAGCGCTCCCCGCCCACCTTCACCGAAGAGCGAGACCCAGGCCGCGAGACCGACGGCGGGACTCAGCAGGCTCGGATCCTCGCCGAGGATCGCCCGAAGCCGGTCGAGTGCTGCCCGGTGATGGCGGTCGGCGGCCGACTTCCGCCAACCGATCGTGCGGCCCGCTTCCCGCACGGAGCGGTCCTCGAAGTAGACCATCGCCAGCAGGCGACGGTCCTGGCGGGGGAGCTGTCCCATCGCCTCGCGGATCCGCTCCTGACGGTCGTGCTCGATCGCCTGTTGCTCGGGTGTGCGGACCCCTTCGTCGGCGAGGTCGTAGACGGCGTCGAGCGAGGTGGTCGGCGGGCGGCGGCGCTGGGCCTCGAGCAGGTTGACCGCGCGCCGGTAGGCACAGACGATCAACCACCCGGCCGGGTTGGGCTCGGGCTCGTGATCGGTCAGCCATCTTGCGTACTCGCTGGCGGCCTGGGCCATCAGGTCGATCACGTTGGCGTCGATCCAGACGGCGGGGAAGCCCTTCGCCCGCAGCATCGCGACGAAGCCGCGTTCGGCCTCGCGCAGATGCGCGCCGCTCAGCGCAGTCCGCGCCGGCTCGGTGTGGCTCATGGGATCACCCGCAGCTTTCGAGTCAGCGAGTTCCCCGGCTCATAGGGGTAGCTGGCCTGACCGCGCACCTGGGCGCGCACCGGGTAGGTGGTCGGGCGCGGAGTGCGAACGAACCGGTAGCGCAGCGAGTAGTGCCCGCCGTCGCGGGTCAGGTAGCGCCGGAAGGCGCGCCAGTGGTCGTTTGAGTCGCGGACCTGCAGGACGACCAGGACGCCATCGCTATCCGGCCCTGGCACCGCGCCGGTGAAGGTGGCGAAGCGCCTTCCTCGCACGACCTTCGAGCCCAGTTCGAGGACCGGGCGGACCTGCGTGCGAACCGTCGTGGTGTCGCTCACTTCCCGCTGCCCGGCGCGGCTGATCGCGGTGAGTTCCCGCGACGGTCCGCCGGCGAGGCCGAAGGAGAAGCCGCCGCCCTTGTCGGTCATCGCCACCCCGAGGAACTGGCGGTCAGCCTCCGTCACGACCCGGTCGAAGACGCAGACCGGAGCGCTGGCGAGGTCGGAGTCGCCCCGCAGCTTGCCAGTCAGTAGTGCGCCTTCCCCTTCGGAGAGAACCGGGCTTGCGCCGGCCGGGCGGTTGACAACGACGCTGAGCCCGCGAGCGCCGCTCGCCTCCGAGCGCACGCATTCGTAGGCCAGGGGCGCGCTGGTCGGCGCCCCCTCGTTGCCTTCGGCGTCGACGAGCCAGAGCTTCAGCGTGAAGGTCCCCCGCCGCGTCGGGGTATCGAGGTCGTCGATCGACCTGATCCCTTCGCCGGGCACGGTGCGCGGGCTGACGACGACACTGCCGTCGGCGCCCAGCACCTCGTAGCGGGCGGCGAGGATCGGCGAACCGCTGCCGGGGACGTTCCGCCAGCGCACGTCGAAGCCCTGTTCGGCACGGGAGACCCCTGGGGCCGTCACCGAGAGATCTTGTGGGGCGGCCGGCGGGGTCGTGTCGCGGGGGATCGCCGCCGTTGCGGGCGCGCCGACGTTGCCCTCTTCGTCTTCGAGCCAGACGCGGGCGGAGTAGTCGCCGGGCTGGCGCGGGATCTCCAGGGCAGGCACTGCGGAGATGCCCTCGCCGCTCAGCGTCTTGGTGGCCACAGCGACCTTGCCCGCGGCGTCGAGCACCTGGTAGCGGGTGACGGTGATCGGAGAGCCGTTGTCGGGCAGGTTGTCCCAGCGCAGGCGGTAGCCCTGGGCTGGACCCCAGGAGTCTGGGCCGATCGCGGCGAGGTTCTGCGGTGCCGCCGGCGGGGTGGTGTCGTGGGGGATCGGCGCGGTAGCCGCAGCGCCGTTGAAACCGACGGCGTCTTCGAGCCACAGCCGCAGGCGGTAGGTGCCGGGCGCCTTCGGGGCTTCGATCCCCGCGAGCGACGTCGGGTCGGTCGCGGGGATCGTCCGCGTCGGCATCACCTCCTGCCCGGCGGCGTTGACGACGTCGTAGTGGACGGCGGCGATCGGGCTGCCCTGGTTGGGGGGGAGCTGCCAGTGGGCGCCAAGGTGGGGGAGGTAGCGGGCCGGGTTGGCCGAGCTGACTTCGAGGCCAGCGGGTGCGCCGGGCGCGCTGTTGTCGGTGCGGATCGTGGTCTGATCGCAACTGGCGCCGCCCGTGCCGTAGAGACCGACGGACTGGGCGTAGTCCTGGCCGCAGGCGCGCAGCGTGTGGGCGCCGTCGGGCAGGGCGGCGGTATCGAAGGTGTCGGAGCGCCCGATTCCCGAGGCGGTCGAGCAGGGACGGAACTCGCGGGCGAACTCGCCGTTGACTTGCGAGTTGCCGACTCCGCATTCGCTGGCGTGGTCGAGGGTGAAGTTGCGGGCGCCGTCCACCTCGACCCACTCCCAGCGGATGCCGGAGCCTTGGTCAGACCAGACGTAGGAGGCGGTCTGGAGACCTCTGACCCACTGGCCGTTCAGCGGCGCTGATCCGGTGTTGGCCAGGTGCAGGTCGACGGGCGAGGGGTCGTTCAGGATCAAGACGAGCGTGTTGGCATCGACGCCGTTCCAACCGGAGCGGTCGCAACCGGCCGGGCGCATGCAGGTCAGCTCGAAGACGAAGCGGCGATAGTCGCCGAGGCCCCCGAAGGGCCAGAGGTGGGAGGCGAAGGTCGAGGTGAGACCGGCGCCGATGCCACCGAGGCTGCCGTTGCCGACGCCTGAGCCCTGCATGAGGATGTTGTTGGTGCCGCCGTCATAGCCTTCGGCCCAGAATCGCCCGCGCCAGCCGTCGTTGAAGTTGCCGGGCTCGCGGGTGTAGCCGCCGGCAGCGGCTATGCCGACCCAGGGCGGGGCGTTCCAGGAGATGGAGCCGTAGGCGGTGTCCCCGGCGTTGCCGGAGTCCTGATTCTCGGAGATCCTCAGGAAGGCGGCATCCCCAGCCGGATCCCCGGCCGGGCCGCAATAGTTCTCGAACTTGAAGATGCCGTTCGGGTTTCCGGGGCTGGACGTATTGGTCCGGGTTTCATAGCCCGTAGAGCCATTGCCGGCCGCGCAAAGGACCAGCTTGTAGTAGGCGGCGTGGGCGCTGGCGGCGCAGATCAGGCCAACGACGAGCGTCGCCGCCATCAGGCATAGGGCCACCTTGACCTGCCGGTCGGCAGGTCCATTTGATCGAGAGGACATTTCCCTGCTCCTTATGTCTCTGCCGATCGGGCTCAGGGGCACCGCAGGTGGGTGACCCACCTCTCCGGGCGAGCCGCGCATCCCAGTAGGCGGGGCTGGCTTGGAAAGTGGTCGTTCCGACGATCTGGCTGGTATCTGGATGCACAAACACTGCGGTACATCCAGCAGAGCGCTTAAACGCCCCCCAACATTCGTCGAGCCCCTCGACTGCGGCGCAGATCGACCTCGTGAGGCGCAAGGAGCCTCTGAACCGGTTGCATGATGGACTGAACAACGCCTTGTACTTCACGGGGCACACTGGCGGCCCAGATCGACCGCCGTTGACTAAGAGCCCGCCCGGCAGTGCAGTAGATAGCCAGGAAGATGGCGCCGCTCAAAGGATCTCAAGGCGTGACCCGATGACTTCGAAGAATCTCCACGAGCTGCTCCGCGTCCTGACCATGGAAGGAAATAGGCGCGTAACTAACATGGCCCAACGACAGCCGGCCGTCTTTCCACTCAAACGCAAGGTTGGCTCGAGGGGAGCGATAGTCAACGCCTGCGATACTTGCCCGGAAGACGCCCGGCAGACGCAGGCGAAGTACGGCTAGCTCATCAGCGGTGACGGCTATTACATACTCTCTCTGAAAGGGAGTAAAGGGGTTCAGTAGGCGTGTCTCTCCCCCCCGGCTTTTTACACCGACGAAAAAGGCAAGTGCCTTCTCCGGCGCAAAAAAATCCGGGACAATTCGTTGAAGCTTGGCGTAGCGCAAACCGCCCTTTTGCCATTTCATCAATATGGAGTTGTCCATGATTTCAGTCTATGGTTTCAGCAACTCGCCGGTTATGACCGTTCCAGCACAACCAATGACACCGCCAGCCGCCGCCCCGGGTGCTATTCCCTCGGGACCGACAGCCGCTCCGACAACTGCCCCACCAGGAGCCAATGCTTTCGCACCTTCTTCGCAATATTGCCTGTGGGTCCCTACGAAGTTATATAGGCCCTTCTCGAATTGGAAGAAGTTTTCCCATTTGCGGCCGTACTCCTTCCAGTAGTCCTGCGCCCTTTCAGCCAGAAAGTTGCTCCCCCAATTCCAACTGTCCGCAGCAGCAGACGCGACATTGGAACCAGCGTTTTCGACCCCCTGACGGGCAGTATTCAGTCCTTCTTCCAAGCCTTCTCCAGCTCGAACTATGTCGTCAGACCCGAGGCATCCGCCGCCCAGGAAGTCCGGAGCGCAGACATCCCGCCCGTTCAGGTCGTAGCGGTTTAGCGGGTTGTCCCAGACGTAGAGATAGCGATCGACCGACGCGCCGATTCCCAGGTGCCCGTAGACGGGGTCTTCGCTTAGGAAGCGCCCGAGCGCCGG
>JBEVJP010000076.1:0-5937 GCA_040510155.1 Solirubrobacterales bacterium
TGAGGCCGATCACGTCGACGTCGAGGGCGGCGAGGGTCGTCAGCACCGCCTGGATGTCGGTGCCGAGCAGCATCTTGCCGCCGTTCGGCAGCAACGAGACGCTGGTCTGAATCGGCAGGCGACGGCCGGTCGCGGCGAAGGCCTCACGGGCGCCGAAGATCGCCGCCTTGACCTCGAGGATGTCCTGGGCCGTCTCGATGATGATCAGGTCGGCGCCGCCTTCGACCAGGCCGCGGGCCTGTTCGGCGAATACCTCGACCAGGCGGCCGAAGGAGATGTCGCCCAAGGTCGGGTCGGTCGAGGCGGGCAGGAATCCGGTCGGCCCGATCGAGCCGGCGACGAAGCGCTCCTCGCCGGCGGCCCGGCGGGCGATTTCAGCGGCCTGGGTGTTGATCTCCAGGGTGTGCTCGCCCAGGCCCCACTCGTCGAGCTTCAGCCGCGAGCCCTGGAAGGTGTCGGTCTCGACGACCTCGGCACCCGCTTCCAGCATCGAGGTATGGACTCCCTCGATCACGTCAGGCCGGTTCAGCACCAACGCCTCATGGCATTTCCCCTCGAGCCCGCCGTAGTCGGCCTGGGTCAGCTCGAACTGCTCCAGGGTCGCGCCCATGCCGCCGTCGAAGAGGACGACGCGCTCGTTCGTCGCGGCTATGAAGTCACGTTCGGCCATGAACTCAAAGAGGCTACCGGGGGGGCGCCGCAAGGCCTCGCTGTGGCAAGGCGGTGGCGCGGGTCGTCAGGTGGCGATCAGCGCCGCGATGATCCCGAGGGTCCCGGGAATGAGCGCCACCAGGAACAGGTCGATTCGCTTGTTGAGCGCCATGAACATCTTCGTGTTCTCCTCCCGCTGGGCCTTGAGCATCGACTCGGTCTTTTCCCACTGCTTTTCGAACAGCCTGGAGTTTTCGGTCCGCAAGGCCTCGACTTTCCCCTCCATGCGCTCGAACCGCTCGTCCATGCGCTCGAACCGTTGATCGACCCGCTGGAACTGCTCGTCGACCCGCTGGAACTGTTCGGCGACGCGCTCGAACTGCTCGTCGACCCGCTGGAATCGCTCGGCGACGCGCTCGAATTGCTCGTCCACTCCCCGGAACTCCTCGTCCACCCGCGCGAAGCCGGCATCGACCCGTTGCGCCAGGTCGTCCATACGGTCGTCGGTCCAGGTTTGCCTCATCGCCTCCATGAGGATGGCACTGTAGACAAAAAGATGCAACAGGTGGCGCGCGAAATCGGCCGAAAGAGTGAAATCTCACGGCCGATTCCGTGTTGTCGCGCCGGGCTCAGCCGCGCAGGCCGAGACGGCGCTTCAGATCGCGGGCGTTGACGGCCCGGAGGATGCGCTTGACGCTGCGACTGCGACTGCGGGTGTAGGGGTACCAGTTCGGTTCGCGCTTGCCGCCGAAGCGGGTAATCACGAGCGACTCCGAGCGGCAGAACTTCTTGATCCCGGCTTCGCCGTGGCGGCTGCCGATCCCGGACTCCTTCCAGCCGCCCATCGGCACGTCGGAGGCGACGTAGTTGACCAGCACGTCGTTGACGTTGACGGCGCCGCACTCGATCCGACGGGCGATCTGCTCGGCTCGGTTCTTCTCCCCGAAGACGGAGCCGGAGAGGCCGTAGCGGGTGTCGTTGGCGAGCCGCACCGCCTCCTCGGCGTCACGGGTCTTCATCACCCCGACCACTGGACCGAAGGTCTCGTCGCGCATCACCTTCATCGAGTGGTCGACGTCGACCAGAACCGTCGGTTCGAAGTAGTCGCCCGGCCCCTCGACGGGCTTCCCGCCGGTCAGCGCCCGGGCACCGTTGGCGAGCGCGTCGTCGACGTGGTCCTTGACGATCGCGATCTGATTGGGCGAGGTCATCGCGCCGACGTCGGCGTCCCAGCCGGTCGCGTCGGGACCCTGTCGCAGCTTGCTTACTTCCTTGGTCAGCTTGGTGACGAACTCGTCGTAGGCGGGCTCCTCGACGTAGATCCGCTCGACCGACATGCAGATCTGACCGGAGTTCATCATCCCGCCCCAGGCCGCGGCGTTGGCGGCGCGGTCGAGGTCGGCGTCGCCGAGCACGATCATCGGGTCCTTGCCGCCGAGCTCGAGGCTGACCGGGGTCAGCGTCTCCGCGGCTCGCGCCATCACCTTGCGACCGGTTCGGTCGGAGCCGGTGAAGTGGATGAAGTCGACGGCGTCGACCAGGGCGCCACCCGTCTCGCCGACCCCCTGTACGCAGTCGAGCACGTCGGGGCCGCCGATCTCGTTCTTCCAGGCCTCGATCACCTCGGCGAGGCCGAGCGGCGTGAACTCGGAGGGCTTGATGACGACCGCGGCGCCGGCCTGCAGGGCGGGTATCGCGTCGCCGATCGAGAGGATCAGCGGGAAGTTCCAGGGACTGATGATCCCGACCACCGGGTGTGGCCGGTACTGGACGCGGAGCTTCTTGGCGGCTAGCAGCGGCGAGTGCGGCCGGACGCTGTCTTCGCCGATGAACTCGGCCGCCTTGCCGCCGTAGAAGTTGACCAGGTCGGCAAGGAAGGAGGCCTCGCTGAGGGCGTCGGAACGCACCTTGCCAGTCTCGCGCTGCATCGTGTCGAGCACCCGGTCGGAGTTGTCGAGCAGCCAGTCGCGAAGCTTGGCGAGCCAGTGGTGGCGCCCCTCGATCCCCATCGCCTCCCACTCGGCCTGGTTAGAGCGGACGCGCGCCACCGTCTCCGCGACCTGCGCGGGGGTGTCGATCGCCACCGTGGCGATGCGCTCTCCGGTCGCCGGGTTGAGGACCTCGAAGCTGTCGTCGGCGCCGCTGCCGCCGTTGACCGCGTTGCTGGCCGTCTGCTCCCTGTCGACCGTTCCGCTCTCCACCGCTGCTCCCTTCGTCGCCCCGGCGGGGCCGTGCCCGCCGACGGTTTGGCTGCTTGGCCAACTGTAGCCGCAGTCGCTCGGCGAAGCGAGCGGAGAGGGCTTCACCGTTCGATCAGACGGAAAACCGGGCCGTCCAGCGAGCTGACGTAGAGATGACCGCGATCGTCTTCGCCGAAGCCCGTCGGGCTGTCGACGTGGAGGCCGAGCCTTCGATCGCCTCCGGCCCGCTTCAGATGCGGAGCGAGGCTGCGCAGCTGTCCCTCGCAGAGGTCGGCGTAGACGTAGCGGCCGAACAGCGAGCGGAGGCCGCGGTCGCGGACGACGTAGCCGCCGATGACCGAGCAGCTGCCGCCGCGACCGTGGGGGTAGGCGAAGATCGGCTTGACGGTGCCGCCCGGATCAGCGGTGCCGCTGTTCTCGTCGCTGTACGGCGCCCGGCCCTCGAGGGCGTCCCAGCCGAAGTTGGCGCCGGAGGCGGCGCCGACCGGCAGGTAGTCGACCTCCTCGAAGCGGTTCTGGCCGACGTCCCCGATCGCGATTCGCGGCTGCGCGGCGTTGGCGGCGTCGAATGAGAAGCGGAAGGGGTTGCGGAGGCCGAAGCTGTAGATCTCGTCGCGACCCGGCTTGCCGACGAACGGGTTCGAGTCCGGCACGCTGTAGGACTGACCGTCCGAGGGGCGCGGGTCGATGCGCAGCAGCTTGCCAAGGAGCACGTCCTTGTTCTGGGCGTTGTTGGGCGGGTCGCCGCCGGAGCCGCCGTCGCCCGTGCCGATGAAGAGAAGGTCGCCGAGGAACTGCAGCTGGCCGCCGTTGTGGTTGGAGTTGACCGGATGGGGGATGACGATCACCTCGCGGCGCGAGCCGGGGTCGGCCGCCGTTGCGCTGCGCCGCTTGAATTCGTCGATGCGGATGTTGCCGGCGCCGTCGGTGTAATAGACGTAGAAGCGCCCCGTGTCGGGGTAATCGGGGGGGAAGGCGATCGAGAGCAGTCCGCGCTCGCCACCGGAGGCGATCTCGTCGCTGACGTCGAGGAACGGATGGCTGAGCCGGTGCCCATCCCGGAGAACCTCGACCCGACCGCCCTGCTCGACGACGAAGAGCAGCTTCGGGAAGCCCGGGGCGCCGCTCACGTAGACGGGCTGCTCGAACCTGCCGATCTGCTTCAGGGAGAGCTTGCCACGCGACGCTTTCGCCGCGGGCGCCTGGTTTGCGCCCGGCTCGGTCGAGGACTCGTTTGCCGAACCGCAGGCTGGGAGGCCGAGGCCGACGGCGACAGCGAGGAGCAGCGAGCTGGCGGCGCGCAGTCTCATCGGCCAGACGGTACCCGGCCGCGGCGGCGCCTATTCGCCCTTTTCGCCGCCGCTCCCGTTGCCCTTGATTTCGACGACTTCGCCGTTGTCGGTCACTTCGGTTTCCGGCAGCTTGCTGGTGACGTCGACGACGAAGGAGCCGCCGGGGGCGACCCCACCCTCGGTCTTGGCGTGGATGCCGCTGGCGAGGCCGGCCCCAACCCGGTAGAGCACCGTGTAGTGGCCCTGCCTGACCGCGGTCAGCTTCCAGACCGCGTCGGTCATCTCACCAGGCTTCAGTGGGCCGAGGGCAAAGGTCTTCGGGTTCGAGGTCGAGGCGCCACCGGGATCGCTGGAGCCATGAAGTTTCGGATAGCCGGCAGCGAGGACCCAGGCGGGCCGGTCAGGCTGGGCGACGCCGACCGTGGCATCGCGGACCCCGAAGGGCAGCATCGAGCTCGAGCCCTGCTTGCCGGCCAGTGAGACCGTCACGGTCAGCGTCGGCACCGTCTTGTCGCCGCTGTTGCGGACACCGAGCCGCAGCAGCGAGGTCTGGCCGAGGTTCTGATCGGTCGGGAAGCTGGCTTCGGTCACCTTCACGTGGTAGGTGCCGGCCTGTTCGTTGGCGTCCGACGACGAGCCGCCACCGCAGGCGCCGAGCAACGCCGCCACGGCCACAGCGGCAACCCCGGTCGCGGTGGCTCTGAGGCGGGTGTGCCGGGAATGTCTTCCGGTCCCCCGCAAAGCGGCCGCAACATAGCACGGGGTTCCGCGCCTGCAGGGGCTTTGCAGAGCCCTGGAGGCGGGGTTAGCGGGATCTCAACACTCGGCTAACGGATCGGCCTGACCCATCCCATAGACTCCGAAATCTATGAGTGGGGCGTCGCTGGCCGGCGCAACTCGTCGGAGGAGAGATGGTCGGATCCGCGGTGAATAGGGCGTTCTCGCCCGCCAGATCGCTGTTCGAGCAGGTCGGGGACATGATGATCCTCACTGCTCGCACGCTCGTTTCCGCCGTGCGGCCGCCGTACCCGTACGGGGAGGAGTTCATCGGCCAGTTCCTCTTCGCGCTGCAGCTCTGCTGGTTCCCGCTGCTCGTCTCCACCGTCGCCTTTGGCTTCGGCGCACCCGGCCTGCAGGCCTCCAACTTCCTCTCCCTGTTTGGGGCCCTCGATCGCCTCGGCGGCTTCTTCGTGCTTGCCTCGATCCGCGAGTTCGCGCCCTTCGTGACCGCCGTGGTCGTCGCCGGCGTTGCCGGCACCGCGATCACCGCTGACCTGGGAGCCCGGAAGATCCGCGAGGAGCTCGACGCCCTGCAGGTGCTCGGCGTCGACCCGATCAAGAACCTCGTCGTCCCGCGCTTCCTCTCGCTGATGGTGATCACCGGGCTGCTCGACATCTACGCGCTGGTCTTCGGCATCTCCGGCGGCATCGGCGCCGAGCTGCTCTACCACCAGTCGCTCGGCGGCTTCTTCGCGACGCTCTTCTCCAACGCCTCGATCACCGACCTCTGGGGCTCGGTCCTCCCGTGCACCCTGTTCGGCGCGATCATCGCCGTCGTCTGCTCCGACAAGGGGATGACTGCGTCCGGAGGCGCCGAGGGCGTGGGGAAGGCGGTCAACCAGGGCGTGGTTATCGAGTTCCTCGGCATCTTTGCGTTCAACTACGTCTTCACGCAGACGCTGCTGGCCACGCATCCCGAGGTCTCGGTGATCAAGTGAACGCCGCCTGGGTCGTGTCGTTCGGGGAGCTGACGCAGTTCTGCGCGCGGGTGATGGGCGCCGTGTTCAACGGCA
>JBEVJP010000077.1:0-6328 GCA_040510155.1 Solirubrobacterales bacterium
AAGCGCATGCCGCCGTACTCGGTCATGAAGCCCTGGACCAGCTCGGCGTCGGCCTCGGGCATGTCGAACGGGGTGCGGTTGGTCTCGGCGAAGCCGGCCAGCATGAAGATCAGGAAGCCGACGAACTGGGGGACGATGAACCAGATCTCCCCCTGCGAGTGGACGATCGAGACCAGCGAGAGCGAGCCGCTCATCATCACCACGCCGAGCAGGGCGAGACCCATCGAGACCTCGTAGGAGATCAGCTGCGCGGCCGAGCGCATCGCCCCCAGCAGGCTGTATTTCGAGCCCGAGGACCAGCCGCCCAGCAGCAGCCCGTAGAAGGCGATCGAGCCGACCGCGAAGAAGTAGAGGATCCCGATCGGAACGTCGATCCCGTAGAGCCCGACCCCGTCCTGGACGTCCCCCCAGGGCAGGATCGCCAGCGAGAGGACGCCGGCCAGGACCGGCAGCAGCGGCCCGAGGATGAACAGCGCCGGCACCGCCGCGCCCGGCCGGAAGCCCTCCTTGGAGATCAGCTTGCCGACGTCAGCCAGCGGCTGCAGGAGGCCGAAGGGCCCGACCCGGTTGGGCCCGTAGCGGTGCTGGAAGCGGCCGATCAGCTTGCGCTCGACGACGGTGAGGACCGGCAGCACGCCGAAGATCACCGCGAAGATCACGATCGACTTGACGATCATGATCCAGGTCGCTTCGACGACCTGAGTGTCGGCGATCGGCAGCATCTAGGCGGTCGCCTCGGCGCTGGCCTTGGCGATCTCGACGCGGACCGGGCCGCCGTTGAGGAGCGCGTTGGCGTTGCCGTCGGCGACGCCCTCGGCGAGGAAGCAGGTGCCCTCGGCGATCCGCTCTTTGACGGCGACGATGGCGTCGATGGATGAGCCGTTCTGGGAGACGCGGGCGGTGTCGCCGGACTGCAAGCCGAGGCGGTCGGCGTCGGCAAGGGAGATCTCCAGGCGCTGATGCGGCGCCAGGAACTTCAGAGGGGGGTTCAGCTCGGTGATCGGGCCTGCCCATAGATCGCGGAAGGTGCCTAGCGCCAGGGAGGCGGTCCCAGGAGTCGGGGGGGCGCCGGGGGCAGGGTCGGCGGACGCGACTTCGCGAGCCGCGTCGCCGGTTGCCTCGCTGCCGCTCGGCGCTCCGCGCTGAGTGTCCGGCGACCCTGCCCCCGGCGCCCTCTCTGCTTCAGGGGCGCTTCCCGGGGCTGGGACGGAATTCGCGGAGTTTCCTTCCTGCCAGCGGAGTCCGCGGCCTCCGATGGTCGCGTCGGTGATGCCGGCGTAGAAAGGGACCGCCTGCGTGAGTGCAGTGAAAGCCGCCGGCTGGGAGTCGATGCCGGTCTCGTGGCCCAGGCCGGCGGACAGCTCGGACAGGACGAGCCAGTTCGGGCGGACCGCCTCGGGACGGGAGGCGCTCGGGCGGACCCTTTGGAGGCGGCCGTCGGGGTGGGTGACGGTGCCGTCTTTCTCGGCATGGGTCTCGAGGGGGAGGACGACGTCGGCCTTTGCCGTCGTCGCGTTCTCGTGCATCGAGAAGCTGACGACGAAGTCGGCGGCGGTGAGTGCGGTCTCCCAGGCCGGGGTGTCGGGGAAGTCGCGGATCGGGTCGACGCCGAAGAGGATCAGGCCGGTCAGCTCGCCGGACTCCAGCGCCGCGCGGATCTCCTCGGTGGGCTTGCCGACGCTGACCTCGCTGAGGCCCGGGCCGGCGTCGGGGAGGCAGCCGGCCTCGCGGAGGCCGCGGGCGTTGGCGAAGTCGGGAATTTCGAGCAGGCCGGAGCCGTCGAGGGCGGTGAGGTTGAGGGCGCTGGCGAGGTCGAGGAGGGCGTCGGTGGCGCCGTCGCGGGCGAGGCGATCGCCCCAGATCACGACGACCTTGGCGGGGTCGGCGTCGGCGCCGCCGGCGGTCGCCTCGCGGACCGCGCCGGCGAGCGGGGTGGCGACGTTCTCGGTGCCGCCGAGGGCCGCGGCCAGCTCGGCGAGGAAGTGGGTCGCCTCGCCCGGGGCGTAGCGGGCGATCGCCTCGGCGCCGCCGTCGAGGGCGGTGGGGCGCTCGGTAGCGACGCAGAGCTTGGCGCCGTTGCGGCGGATCGCCTTGCGGATCCGCAGGTCGAGGATCGGCGAGGAGTGCAGCGGGTCGGTGCCGAGGACGAGGATCGCCGCCGCCTCGTCGATGTCGCTGACCTTGGCGGAGAGGTTCGGCTGCGCCAGTCGCACGAGCTGCCCACGGGTCGCGCCGCGCGAGGGACGCGAGTCGACGTGGGGAGAGCCGAGCGCCTCGCGGAGGAGCTGCTGGACCATGAAGGCCTCCTCGTTGGAGGCGTCGCCGACGATCGCGGCGACCTTGCCCCCGGCCGCCCGCAGGCCCCCCGCCGCGGCCTCGATCGCCTCCGACCAGCTGGCCTCAGCGCCGCCTTTCAGCCGCGGCCCGGCGATCCGCTCGGGCGCCTCGAACATCTCGAAGCCGTAGCGGCCGCGGTCGCAGAGCCAGCCGTCGTCGACCTCCTCGTTGTCGCGGGCGAGAACTCGCTTCACCTTCTCGTCGCGGACCGTGAAGCTGACATTGCACTGGCTCGGGCAGAGCGTGCAGACCGAGCCGGCCTGCTCGATGTCCCAGGGCCGGGCGCGGAAGCGGTAGGTGTAATTGGTCAGCGCCCCGACCGGGCAGATGTCGGTGATGTTGCCGTGGAAGGGGGCGACATAGGGACGGTCGTCGAAGGTGCCGACGAAGGTGCGGTCGCCGCGCTCCAGCAGCTGCAGCTGGGCGTCCTCGGAGACCTCCTGGCTGAAGCGGACGCAGCGGTAGCAGAGGATGCAGCGCTCGCGGTCGATCGCCACGAGCGGCGAGAGTTCGATCGGCTTCTGGAAATGGCGCTTTTCGTCGGTGAAGCGGGATTTACCCGGGCCCCAGCCGTAGGAGATGTCCTGCAGCGGGCATTCGCCGCCTTTGTCGCAGACCGGGCAATCGAGCGGGTGGTTGACGAGCAGGAACTCGACGACGGCGTTCTGCGCCTCCTTGACCTGCTCGGTGCGGGTGTGGACGACCATCCCGTCGCGGACGGGGGTCGAGCAGGAGGTCTGCAGCTTCGGGATCCCCTCGACCTCGACCAGGCACATCCGGCAGGCGCCGACCGGGTCGCCGAGTTTCGGGTCGTAACAGAAGACCGGGATCTCGACGTCGCCCTCGCGGGCGGCGTCATGGAGCATCTGCCCCTCGCTGGCAACGATCTCACGACCGTCGACGACGATCGTCACCTCCCTGCCCTTGCTCACGTCGATGCCCCCAGGGTCTCGGCCGGCCCCTGCACCGCGGCCAGCGCGGTCTCGATGTCCAGCGAGGAGCCGGCGTTCGCCATCACCGCTTCGAACTCGGGGCGGAACTTGCGGACCATGGCGCTGACCGGCATCGCCATCGAGTCGCCGAGCACGCAGAGGCAGTGGCCCATGATGTTGCTCTGGACCGAGGTGATGATGTCGAGGTCCATCGGCGTCGCCTCGCCCCGCACGACCCTTTCCAGCATCTTCACCGTCCAGTTGGTGCCCTCACGGCAGGGGGTGCACTTACCGCAGGACTCGTGGTGGTAGAAGCGCGCAGTCCGCAGCGCCATGTGCGGGATCGAGACGCGGTCGTCGGCGACGATGATCGAGCCGGAGCCGAGCATCGAACCCGCTTCGGCCATCGCCTCGAAGCTGTAGGGGAGGTCGAGCTCGGCCGGGGTGAGCACGGGTGACGAAGACCCACCCGGGTAGAAGGCCTTGATCTCGTGGCCGGGCTCCGGGCCGCCGGCGAGGCCGAAGATCAGCTCCCGCATCGGGATCCCCAACTCGACCTCGTAGTTGCCGGGACGGCGAACGCCGCCGGAGATCGAGACGACCTTGGTGCCAGGCGATTGCTCGGTGCCGAACTGGCGGAACCACTCGGCGCCGTTGCGGACGATGTGCGGGGCGTTGGAGAGCGTCTCGACGTTGTTGACCAGGGTCGGCCCGCCATAGAGGCCCTGCACGGCCGGGAAGGGCGGCTTCAGGCGCGGGTTGCCGCGCTTGCCCTCGAGCGCGTCGAGCAGCGCCGTCTCCTCACCGCAGATGTAGGCGCCTGCTCCCCGGTGCACCACCAGCTCGAGATCGCGATGCGTGCCGAGGATGTTCGTCCCCAGGTAGCCCGCCTCATACGCTTCGGCGACCGCCGCGTCGAGGATGTCTGCCTGGGCGGCGTACTCGCCGCGGATGAAGATGAAGGCGTGGCCGGCGTCGGCGGCGAGGGCGGCGATTGCGATCCCCTCGATCAGCTGGTGCGGGTTGCGCTGCATCAGCTCGCGGTCCTTGAAGGCACCGGGCTCGGACTCGTCGGCGTTGCAGCAGAGGTACTTGGCCATTTCGCCGCGCGGCAGGAAGGAGGCCTTTTTGCCCATCGAGAAGCCGGCGCCGCCGCGACCGCGCAGGCCGGACTCTTCGAGCTCCTTGAGAACCTCGTCCTGCTCCAACTCGCGATAGGCCTTTTCCATCGGCGCGTAGCCGTCGGCCAGGCGCTTGTATCCCTCCAGCGTGCGCAGCGCCGGGTCCTCGGCGTGGGCGAGTAGGACGCGGGTCTCACGCGGGTCAGCCATCGGCGTTCCCCTCGGGACCGGCGCCGTCGCTGCCCGCGGCAGGGCTCGGGCTGGCGGCGCCGCCCGGCAGGTCGGCCGCCAGCGGCCGCGTCGAGAGTGCCTTCGCGGGCAGCACCTCGCTACCGGCCTTGAGCTGGTCGATCGCAGTCTGCGCCTCAGCCACCTCGAGCGGGCCGTAGTAGCGCTGGCCGATCGCCGCCATCGGAGCGATGTCGCAGGCGCCGAGGCACTCGAAGCCGGTCACGAAGAAGTCCTGGTCGCCATCGGCCGCCGCACGAAAGGCATCCAGCAGCTCGTCGCCGCCGCGCATCCAGCAGCTGATGTTGGTGCAGACCTCGATCCGGTGGGTGCCGACGCGCTCGGTGTGCAGCAGGTCGTAGAAGGTGGCGACCGACTCCAGGTAGGCGGGCGTCACCCGCATCACCGCCGCCGCCTGGCGGATCCCCTCCGGAGTGCACCAGCCGTAGCGCTCCTGGACCGCCCACAGTGCCGGGATCGAGGCCGATTTGCGGTCCGGGTAGCGGCTCATCAGCGCCTCGATCCGCTCGCGCAGCTCGGCCGGGCAGTCGACTTCGTGCAGCTCGGGGATCTCCTCCTCGCGGCGGCCGGGGACGCGACCCTCGGTGACCGCCGGGTCGACCGGCAGATTCGGGTTGCTGACGCCGGGGCCGTCGACCGGGCTCATCGGTCGACCCCGCCGAGGATCGGGTCGAGCATGCCGAGGCTGCAGATCATGTCGGCGACGTAGGTGTCGACCGCCATGTCGCGGAAGGACTGCAGGTTGACGAAGGAGGGGTCGCGAAAATGGACCCGAGAGGGCTTCGCGGAACCGTCGGCGAGGACGAAGCAGCCGAGCTCCCCGCGTGGCCCCTCGATCGCGTAATAGACCTCGCCGGGATCGACCCGGAAGCCCTCGGTGACGAGCTTGAAGTGGTGGATCAGCGACTCCATCGAGGTCGGGAGCTCCGAGCGCGGCGGCAGCACGTACTTGCGGTCGTCGGCGATGAAGGGGCCCTCCGGCAGCGCCGCCAGGCACTGGCCGATGATCCGCGTCGACTCGACCATCTCGGCGATCCGCACCCGGTAGCGGTCGTAGTTGTCGCCGACGGTCCCGACCGGGATCTTGAAGTCCATCTCCGGGTAGACGAGGTAGTCGAAGGCCTTGCGCAGGTCCCAGGGGTCGCCGGCGGCGCGCAGCAGCGGTCCGGTCACGCCCAGCTCCAAGAGCCGCTCACGGGGGACGATGCCGACGCCTTTGGTGCGCTGCAGGAAGACCTCGTTGCGGTCGAGCAGCGCCTCGTACTGGCCGACCCGCACGGGCATCTCCGCGACGAACTGGCGGCACTTCTCCTCGAACCCGACTGGGATGTCCTCGATCACGCCTCCAACCTGGAAGTAGCGGGTGTGCATCCGCTGCCCGGTCGCCATTTCGAAGAGATCGAGGATCTTGTCGCGCTCGCGGAAGCAGTACCAGAGCATCGAGATCGCGCCGAGGTCCAGGGCGGTGGTGCCGAGCCAGACGAGGTGCGAGTGGATCCGGTTGAGCTCCAGGAAGAGCGTCCGCAGGTACTTCGCGCGCGGCGGGATCTCCAGCCCGATCAGCCGCTCGACCGCGCCGCAGTAGGCCTCCATCTGGAAGAAGTAGGAGACGTAGTCCATCCGCTCGACGAAGGGGATGACCTTCCAGTAGCTCTTGTCCTCGCAGGACTTTTCGATCCCGGTGTGGAC
>JBEVJP010000078.1:0-2775 GCA_040510155.1 Solirubrobacterales bacterium
CGATGAAGAAGCTTGGGGATCTGATCATGATCTTGGACCTGCACCGCCAGGGGATGAAGGTGACCGCGATCGCGCGGCAGCTGGGGATCGACCGCAAGACGGTCCGCAAATACATCGCCCGGGGGCTGGAGCCACCCGCCTATGGTCCGCGGCAGCCTCGGCCACGGCCGATCGATACGCATGTCGAGTACCTGCGCGCCAGGCTGGAGGCTTATCCGGGCCTCACCGCCCGTCGCCTGCTGCGCGAGATCGGCGAGCGCGGCTACACCGGCAGCTACAGCGTGGTCAGGGACCTGGTGCGCGAGCTGCGGCCGGCGGGCGGACGCGCCTTCGCGGTCCGCTTCGAGACTGCGCCCGGCGAGCAGGCGCAGGTGGACTTCGCCCAGTTCCGCGTCTGCTTCACCTCGGAGCCCGACACGGTGCGCATCGTCTGGCTGTTCTCGATGGTGCTTGGCTTCTCGCGGCTGATCTGGGCCCGCTTCGCGCTGCGCCAGACGATGCAGACGGTGCTGGCCTGCCACAAGGCGGCGTTCGAGGCGATCGGCGGGGCGCCTCGCGAGATCCTCTACGACCGGATGAAGACCGCGGTCACCGGCGAGGACGAGGAAGGCCGGGTCGTCTACAACCGCTCGCTCGCCGAGTTCGCCCGCCACTACGGCTATCTGCCGAAGGCGTGCCGGCCGTACAGGCCCGAGACGAAGGGGAAGGTCGAGCGGCCATTCCGCTACATCCGCGAGGACTTCTTCCTGGGCAGCAGCTTCCGCGATCTCGACGATCTCAATGCCCAGCTCGGCCGTTGGCTCGCCGGGGTCGCCAACCCGCGCGTGCATGCGACCACCGGGCGGGTGGTCAACGAGGCGTTCGCCGAGGAGAAGCCGGCCCTGCTGTCCCTCCCGCTGATCCCGTTCGGCTCGGTGCTCAAGCTCGAGCGCCGCGTCAGCCACGAGGGTATGGTGAGCGTCGCTGGCAACTACTACTCGGTGCCCGATGCGACCCGTCGACGGGTGGTCGAGGTCCACAGCCTCGCCGACGAGATCCGCATCTTCGAGGAGAACCGGCTGATCGCCAGCCACCCGCTGCTCGAGGGTCGGCGACAGCGTTCGCTGCTGGAGGGCCACCGGCGACACTATCGCTCGCAGGCTGACAGCGTCAGGGCAACCGCGCGAGGCGAGCGGGTCGCCCATCGGCCGCTCGACTTCTACGAGGCGGTCGGCCGCCGCCTCGCCGCCACGGGAGGTGCGGCATGACCGGCATCCTTCCCGATCCCACGACGCCGATGCTCGACCGGGTCAAGGCCAGCATGGTCGGGCTCAAGATGCCGCGCGCCATCGAGATGGTGGACGTCTGCGTTGCCCGTCTCGACCGCGGCGAGATCAGCGCGCTGGAAGCCATCGAGCAGCTCCTCGTTGAGGAGCTGACCTTCCGCGAGAGCCGACGGATCAAGACCGCGCTGGTCATGGCCCGGCTCACCAACCTCAAGACGCTGGCCGGCTTCGACTTCGCCTTCCAGCCCTCGCTCGACCGGAATCGGATCATGGCGCTGGCCGAGCTCAGCTTCGTCGAGCGCTGCGAGGCCGTCCACTTCCTGGGGCCTCCCGGAACCGGCAAGAGCCACCTCGCCACCGCGATCGGCATCGAGGCGATCAAGGCCGGCAGGAGCGTCTACTTCTCGACGTTGGCCGACCTGGTCGGCGCCCTCGCCAAGGCCGAGCGCGAGGGCACCCTGCGCGAGAAGATCCGCTTCTTCTGCAGGTTCGCGCTGCTGATTGTCGACGAGATCGGCTACCTCCCGGTCATCGCCGGCGGCGGCAACCTGTTCTTCCAGCTGGTCAACGCCCGATACGAGAAGGGCGCGATGATCCTCACCTCAAACCGCGGCTTTGCCGAGTGGGGCGAGATCTTCGGCGATGCCGTCGTCGCCACGGCCCTGCTGGACCGCCTGCTCCACCACGCCATCGTCGTTCAGATCGACGGCTCGAGCTACCGGCTGCGCCGCCACGCCGACCTGCTGCCCGAGCATATCCGCTCGAAGGCCCTCATCAACCCGCCAGCCCCAGCGCCTGCACGCCGCCGTGGCCGGCCGCCAAAGGACCGAGGTGCCGATCAACAGACCGTCTGATCAGCGACACCGCAAAGTGAGGAATTTTACCGCGCCACTTCTGGGGAATCTTACAGCGACATTGACACCCAGCAGAGCGCGCGGGTGACCGGCGCCTGCGCTCGTCGGAACAGGGCGTTGTAGCCGCCGTAGGCGTCGGCTTGCAGGATCCCCGACCAGGTCAGATGAGCCTACGGATGCTCGCCGCGCCGGTCACGCGAGTAGCGGAACAGCGCCGCCGGCGAAGCTGGGCCGGCGAACGGCGATCATCGCGGACGTAGGTCCAGAGCCTTGCCGTTGCGGTCTTGGCCAGCACCGGCACGGTCGTGTCGTCGCCATGCAGCCGCTCGGCGGCGAGCACGTGCGCCTCGATCAGGTGGTGGAGCGGCTTGAGCGCGGCGGCGCAGGAGCCGACCTGGTCGGCCAGCGTCGACAGGCTGAGCTCGACGCCTTCCCGGGCTAGAGGTCGCGCTGGCGGTTCAGGGGGTTGGTGCGCGCCGAACTTCTCGAACAGCACCATCGGAAGCGCCCGCCTCCTCAAGGACACCGCCCGCGCTCACGTGCGGCTTGGGCACTTGCTGGGCTATCGAGGACCGCATAGGCTGGGACCAGCTCGAGCGCGGCGTCCGGTTCGCCGAGGAACTTACCCGGGGACCTGAGGATGGTCTTGAGGAGGT
>JBEVJP010000079.1:0-6781 GCA_040510155.1 Solirubrobacterales bacterium
GGGAAGCCGGCATGGAAGGCGCACTCACCGTCAAGGAGTACGACTGTTGCGAGGGCGCCCGTCAGCCGGCGGGCGCCACTACGCGGGTGACGCTGTCACCGACGAAGGAGGGCTTGTCGGCGCCTTCGACCTCGATCGTGAAGCGGGTGACTACCTGGTACCAGCCGCCGCCCTTCTCCTCGACGGAGACGACCTCGGCGCGGGCGCGGACCTTGGAGTCGACCGGTACCGGCGCGTGGAAGCGAATCTTGTCCCAGCCGTAGTTGACACCGAGGGCGAAGCCGGTGGCGTCGATCAGCTCCTTGCGGAAGCCGTCGACGAGGGAGAGGGTCAGGTTGCCGTGGGCGATCGTCGTCCCGTAGGGGCTCTCGGTCTTGGCCCGCTCGACGTCGACGTGGATCCACTGATCGTCGCCTGAAAGGTCGGCAAAGGTGTCGATGTCGGCCTGGGTGACGGTGCGCCACTCGCTTGGGCCGATCTCCTGCCCGATCAGGGACTGCATCCCCTCGACGCCCTCTATCTGAACCGATCCCATCGCGCGGGCAGTCTAGGCGAAGCCGCTCAGTCCGACCACCAGGCCTGGATGATCTCTCCGTCGCCGTCGTGGCGGGTGCCGGTCGCGATCACCTCGAGCCCGTCATCGCCCGCCTCAAACGCGCGCACGACCTCAGGAGAGACGCGGATCGCATCGAGCGTCTCGACCTCGATGATCTCATCGTCGAGCTTCATCCGGCCGGAACCGGCGATGACGACGTAGACCTCCTCGGCCTGCTCGTGCTTGTGGCCGAACGGCGTGCGCTTGCCGGGCTTGAGGCGATGGTGGCTGACGCCGGTCCTCTCGGCATCGAGGTCGTCCTTGGCAAAGCGCGCCTCCTGGATCTCTCCCATCCCGAACTCGGGCGCCGAGTCCTTGACGTCGGTCAGCTTCTTGTGGGTGAAGGGCAAGTGCATCTGGTCTCCTCGGCTCGGTTCCGCAGTCGCCGCACCGTACCGCCCCAGCGCCGGGCGTTGCGGCCGTCAAGCCGCCAGTCGAAGCGAGGTGTGGCGACTGATCGCCTCGAAGTCGGCATCGGCGGCAAGGACTTTGGCCCCCGCCCGAATCGCCACGGCGGCTATCAGGCAGTCGCTGAGCTTGCGGGGGGTCTCGCCGGCGCGACGACAGAGGCGATAGAGCTCGGCGGCGTGCTCGTAGTCCGCGGGGCCGTCCACCGCGACGAACTCGAGGCCGAAGGCGAGCCGCCGCAAGCGGTCGCGGTCGGCGTCGTCGCGAGCACCGGCGAGCAGCTCCATCACGACGACGTCGGTGCAGAGCAGCTCCACTCCCCCCTCCAAGGCCGATCGCAGGCGCAGATGCGTGCCGCTTTCGGTGGCTCGCAGGAACTCGACCCAAGCAGAGGTGTCGACGAGGATCATCGCTCGGGAAACTCGTCAGCCGCGCGAATCGCGTCGAGATCGCCTGCCCACCCCGAGCCCTCGGTCGCGAGCAGCTCGGTGCGGGTCATCGGCTCGCCGACGAGGCGCCGCAGCGCGAGGTCGACGGCCTCGCGCTTGCTGCGCAAGCGGTAGAGGCGCATCACCCTGCCGACTAGCTCGTCGTCGATCTCGATGTTCGTGCGCGTCATTGCACCTTTATACACCTTGAGGTGTAGGGATTTCTGAAGTGCGGTCGGCGCCCGGCGTTGGGCCAGCTCTACGGTCATGCGACCAGCCTCACTTCGAAGCCGGGCAGAGCCAGGGTGCCCGCGCCACCAAGCAGCGCGAGAATGCGGCTTACGTAGGCACGGGTCTCGGGGATATTGGGCACGCAGCGGCACCCTTCGACCGCACCGGGGCCAGCGTTATAGCCGGCCAAGGCCAGTTCAGGTGAGCCGAGCCGGCGGATCAGGTCCGACATCAGGTGCGCCTGAGCATCGATCGCCTCAACCGGGTCGAAGGGGTCGTCAAGGCCGTAGGAGGCAGCCGTCGCAGGTATGAATTGCGCGATCCCCTGGGCGCCCGCGGGCGAGACCGCGAAGGGATCGAAGCCCGACTCGGCCATCAGCTGGGCCGCCAGCAGCGCCGCCGAAACATGCCACTGGATCGCCGCATCAAGCAGAAGCTCCCGAAACCGGGACGGGACGAAGTTGGGCAGCACACTGGCGGCTACAGCGTCGCCGTCTCCCCCACTCCCACCCGCCGTCTCCCCTGCCAGAGAGCAGGGAGCGGGTCCGCTCGCGAACCCGTAATGCCACGGCTCCCAGGAATAGCGCTGCACGAAGCCAAACTGGGCCGCGTTCGCGCCGAGCCAGGCATAGGCGGCGTCGGGTCCGAGATCCAGCTCGGTCGCGCAGCGGTGCAGCGAGTGACCGGGCGGCGCAACCCAGGTCGGATCGGGGTGAGCCGCAAAGAGGGCCGCCTGTTCGGCGTCTGACCGGAACCCGGAAACGACCAGCAGCCCCATACCGTCGGCGCTCGCGGCAGCAGCCATGCGATCGAAGGCGGCGCCGACGTCCGGCCTCATGCCCTCGCCGTCGCGGTACACGAGCGGCCCCGAGTAGCCACCGCCACTCGCCATCGGCGCGGTCGCCGCGGAGCCTGCCGGCGCAGACGCTTCAGCCTCGGCCGATGCCTCGAGAACGCGATCGCCGCCGTCGAGATCGAGCCTTGCCATCACCTTCGCGCGGACTCGCAATGGTGCGAACGTCGCGCGGTCCGGAAAGTCGAGGCGAATCCGGCCCGCCGCAATCTCGTTGGCACGACCGGCATCGATCGCCGCAAGTCGGGCCCGAGCGAGGTAGGTGGTTTTGTCGAGGTGGAAGGGATTTGGCAGCCCGTTCGGCAAAGTCGGAGGCGAGAGCAGCCGCGACAGGTCGTCCCGCATCGAGCGGGCAGCCGAAATCGCGATCAAGTCGGCCGCCCGCTGTACGCGGCCCTTGCCGGTGATGGCGCCCGCGATCGCGACCAGCGCCAACGCCGCCCCGATCGTCACCAAGCATGCTCCCAAGGCAAGGATCAGGGCCTGCCCGCTCTCGCCGTCCTGTCGTCCAATGCGCATACAGGGCACCCTGCCGAGAGACGACGCGCGGGTGGCGCGCAAGAAGCCAAATGTGTCGGACTTCTGCGGCACGGAACCGAACCTTTCCGTTGCCCCAGCCGTAAGACTGTTCGTCAAGCGACCACAGGGAGAGCCATGCGCCGTTCCGCCAATTCCTCCATTGCCAAGCTAGGCGTCGCCGTACTCGCCTCACTTGCCGTCGCCCTGCCCGCTGCCGGCAGCAACGCCGCGGCCTCGACGGCCAAGGTCGTCGCCAAGGAAGTCGATAGCGCGGCACTCAGCAAGACGGTGCTCGCGAATACGCGCGGCCGCACCCTCTACACCCTCAGCGCCGAGAAGAACGGCCGCTTCATCTGCACCGCTTCCTGCCTGTCCAGCTGGCATCCCCTGGTCGTGTCCGCAAGCGTGAAGCCGACCGGCCCCATCCGGCTAGGCACTATCAAGCGACCTGAAGGCAAGACCCAGGTCACCTTCAAAGGTCGCCCGCTTTACTCCTTTTCGGGAGATACGAAGTCGGGCGAGGCAAACGGCGAGGGCATCAGGGACGTCGGCACCTGGCACGCCGTCGTCCTCGCCGACAGCCCCGAACCACCCGCAGAGCCAGGGCCGGAACCGGAATACCCGTACTAGGGGCAGAAGGGATCCGCCGACAGAAGCCTGCGGCGGATCGAGGCTGGCAGGCCGCCCGCGGCAGCAGGCGGAAGGGCGCCGAAGAGGGCGCGCCGCTCGGCCACCCAGGCGAGACGGTGCTTGAGGACGGCGACCGTGGCGACGCGGCCGCGCAGACTCGGTACTGCAAGAGCTAGCAAGGGGCGGTCCCGCGGCAGGTCCGCCCGCAACAATGCGCCGGAAAGCACGCCTGTGGCGACATCCAACAGCGGCTCGACGCTTGCCGCGCCAGCGTGCACGACCCTCAGCTCCTCTCGGCTCACGGTAGCCGCGGACAGCGCCATCTCGAACCCATCCGGATCGGCAGCCACCGCCAGGTGACAGACGTGACCGCGAGCGGCTACGCGCGCCTCTGGCAGGTGGCTGACCAGGCGCTCCTCGAGCAGTTGAGCGGCGGAGGAGGCCAGCAGGGTCGGTCGCGGCGGACGCCCACCGACGTCGATCAGCAGGGTCGGCCGGTCGACATCGGCCCCGGCGCAGGCAAGCGCTGCCGCGGCGGCGAGGGCACCCTCGGCGGGACCGGCGGCGGTGACGAGAACTGCCGCTCCCGAGGCCGGCAGGGTGGTGGCCTTCAAGGCGCTGGCCTGGCACTGGCGCTGCTGGTTACGACCAGCTTCCGGGCCACCGCGCGCAGCGGCGAGGGCGGCAGCAGGCGCACCGTCACCTCGTCGCCCTCGACTTCGACCGCGACGTCAGCGCGAGCCCATTCCGGCAGGGCCGCCCGTGCGGCCCCGGATGCCGAGCGACCGGACGCAAGCGCCAAGGCGCCGGCCTCGGCGGCACCGTCGGCGAGGGTCAACGCGTAGCCGGCCAGCAGCAGCTGCAGGGCGACGGCAGCCGCGAGGAGCAGCGCCGGCAACGCCGCGACCAGCTCGACCGAGGCCTGGCCGCGCGAATCAGCCACCCTCGTCCTCGAGGGCGGCACTCGCCCCGACCGTCACCTCTGGCATTCCCGGGAAGAGCACCGGCATCTTCACCTGGACGGAGACCGCGTCCTCTTCGCTCACGATCGCTCCGGACCGCAGAGAGGGTGGCAGCGCCCTCCGCGCCACCGTCGCCGTGTCCCCACCGACCAGTGCCGCCCGAGCCCCCGCCCGGGCGGCGATGCCAGCCGACCAGATCGCCTGACCGGCGAGCCCCACCTGCGCGACGGCCAGTACCGCCAGAAGGAGGAACGGGAGCACTGCGATCAACTCGACCGAGGCGGTACCGACCTCCCCTTGACCAGCGCTGCTGACGTCGCCGAACGGCATGCGGCGACCTTGCCGAGCGAAAGCGCACCCGTGGGGCGCAAGTCGTCAGAGCTCTGTGAATTCTTCGGCGCGGAAGTGTGTCAGTAGGTGTTGGCCTCGAGCCAGATCCGCCAGATCGCCGCGATCGAGGCGCCGAGCAGGACGATCCAGAGCAAGGTGCCACCACCGGTGGAGAAGAGCTTGTCGGTGCCGGCGATCAGCAGGGCGATCACGCCAAAGGCGGCGTAGAAGATCGCTCGCCGGCCGTCGCTGAGGGTCGCCAGGGTCAGCTGGTTCTGGCGACTGAGGGTGTAGAGCATCCAGGCGATCCCGGCCAGGAAGGCCATCGTCAGCGCCGTGAAGACGGCGTCCACCACGTTCCCTCCCGCCGGCGCGAAAGCGACGGCCGCCGCCAAGAGCATGATGATCGCCACATTGCGGACCGTGCGCACGGCCTCCAGTGTACGCCGCCTACTTGCTCGTCATGACGACGATGCCGAGGATCACGGCCGCGGCGGTCACCATCAGCGCCAGGCCGGCGACAGCCGCGGCGGCGCCCGCCGCGAGCGGTCGTTCCTCGCGGTTCAGATCGGCGAAGCGTCCGACGCCCCAGATCGCGATCGAGAAGACGACGGTGATCCCCACCCCGGCGACCGCCGAGTAGACGACGGTCTCCAGCAGCTCCTTGCCCTCGACGACGGTGGCGATCATCCGCTGGAAGCCGGCACCGGCGCCCCCTTCTGGGCGCGCCGCGCGAAGAGGGCCGCAATAAGGGAGATCGAAGCGATCGTGACGACGACCGGACCCAGCGCCCCGGTCCCGAAGATCCGCGTCACGCCATAGGTGAGCGCGCCGATCGCTGCCGCGGCGGGCAGGGTCAGCAGCCAGGCGACGACGATGTTGCCGGCCACTCCCCAACGCACCGCGGAGACCCGCTTCGCCGCCCCGGCACCCATAATGCCGCCATTGATCACGTGCGTGGTCGAAAGGGGAAAGCCAAAGTGGGTGGAGGCGAGGATCACCGCGGCACCCGCCCCCTGCGAGGAGAAGCCCTGGGCGGCGTCCATCTTGATGATCCGGGTGCCCGTCGTCTTGATGATCCGCCAACCGCCGCTGTAGGTGCCGAGGGCGATCGCGGTCGCCGAGGAGGCGATCACCCAGAGCGGCGGGTCGGCGTTGGCGGCGAGGGTCCCGTTGGCGATCAGAGCGAGGGTGATCACGCCCATCGTCTTCTGTGCGTCGTTGGTGCCGTGAGCAAGGGCCAGCAGCCCGCCGGAGACGATCTGCCCGTAGCGAAAGCCGCGCGTCACCGTGCCCGGCCGCTGCCGGCCGACGACCCTGTAGATCAGGGCGATCGAGGTCCCAGCGACCAGAAAGGCGAGGGTCGGCGCGATCAGGGCCGGGATCAGGACTTTGCCGACCAGCCCTTCGGCGATCACCGCGCTGAAGCCCGCGGCGGCAATCGCCGATCCGACGACTCCACCGATCAGCGCGTGGGATGAGCTCGAGGGCAGGCCAAACCACCAGGTGATCAGGTTCCAGGTGATCGCGCCGATCAGGCCCGCGAAGACGATCGTCGGCGTCACCACGTCGGCGCTGACGACGTCGTTGGCGACCGTCGCCGCCACCGAGATCGAGATGAAGGCCCCGACGAAGTTGAGCAGCGAAGCAAACCCGATTGCCACCTGCGGCCGCGCCGCCCCCGTCGAAATCGAAGTCGCAACCACGTTCGCCGTGTCGTGAAACCCATTCGTGAAGTCGAACGCCAAAGCCGTCCCAATCACGATCACGAGGATGACATCGGAACTCATCGTCAGCCAGACACGAGCTGTGCAGCGGGGGCGTG
>JBEVJP010000080.1:0-14523 GCA_040510155.1 Solirubrobacterales bacterium
CCACCCCGCCCTTACCCAAGTTGCCCCCACCGGGGGGCGCCCCCCCCGCCCGGGGGCCCACCCCGGGCCCCCGGTGACCGCCCCCCCCCCCCCCCGGGCCGCCCCGCCCCCCCGTACGGGGGGGCCCGACCCCCTCAGCCACCTAACCCGGAATCTCCGACTCCTCGTGCAGCTGCAACACAGGCTCCCCACCCTCACCGGTGCGGATCCGTATCGCCTCCTCCACGGGCAGAACAAAGATCTTGCCGTCCCCAACCTCGCCCGTGCGAGCGTGTTTGAGAATCGTCTCGACGACGACCGGCTTGTCTTTGTCCTCGACCACGACCTCGAGCTTGAGCTTCGGCCGCACGTTGACGGTCAGCGTCGAGCCGCGATACCGCTCGACGATTCCCTTCTGCCGGCCGGAGCCCTTCGCCTCGATGATCGAGAGCGAGGGAAACCCCTTGTCGAGGAGCTCGGCCCGAATCGGCTCGAACGCCTCGTGGCGAATGAACGCCTCTATCTTCTTCATGCGTCCAACCCTCCTAGGACTCGGTCGAGGTCATTGGGCTTACCGTTGCCGCCGCGGGGACCCCCACGCTCGGCGATCCTCCACCGACCTGCAGGCCGGTCGAGTACTCCGGCTGGGGGATGAACACCTCCGGGTAGCCGTACATGCCGTGCTCGGAGATATCGATCCCGGCGTCCTCTTCCTCGGGGCTGACCCGCAATCCGACCGTGCGCTTGATCAGCGCGAAGGTCGTGATCGAGATCGCGAACACCACCACGAAGGTGAAGGCAACCGCAAGCCCCTGGACGCCCAGCTGGCCAAGCGACGAGCCGAGGCTGGCGTCGCCGAAGATGGCGTACCAGACACCCGGTGCGGCGCCTTCGCTGACCAGCCGCTCGGAGCCGAAGATGCCGACCGAGAGCGTCCCCCAGATACCGGCCAGGCCGTGCGCCGAAAGGGCGCCAACCGGGTCGTCGAGGTACTTGTCGATCGCCAGGACCGCGAAGACGACCAGCAGGCCGGCGACGAAGCCGATGATCGGCGCCGCCCAGTACTCGACGAAGCCGGACGGGGCGGTGATGCCGACCAAGCCGGCGATCGCACCGTTGCCGGCCATGCCGACATCGAGGGTCCTGCTCTTCAGGAAGACGGCCAGGGAGGCGCCGATCACGCCGGCGGCCGCGGCCAGCTGCGTGTTCAGCATCACCTCGCCGAAGAACGAGCCGGCGGTTTCGAAGGTGGAGCCGCCGTTGAACCCGAACCAGCCGATCCAGAGGATGATCACGCCGAGGCCGACCAGCGGCATCGAGTGACCGGGGATTACCCGCGGCTTGCCGTCGGCGTCGTACTTGCCGCGGCGCGGGCCGAGCAGCAGCAGCGCCGCCAGGGCGCCGACCGCGCCGGTCAGGTGGACCACCGAGGAGCCGGCGAAGTCCATCACCGGCTTGCCGCCGATGTCGGAGAGCAGGCCGCCACCCCAGACCGCGTGGGCGATCAGCGGGTAAATGACCGCACCGAAGACGATCGCGTAGATCACATAGGCGGAGAAGCGGATCCGCTCCAGCGTCGTGCCCCAGACGATCGCCAGCGAGACGGCGCAGAAGGCGAGCCCGTAGAGCATCAGCATCGCGTCGGAGCCGGCCACGTTGAACGCTTCTTCGCCCTGACCGATCGTCTGGTTGAAGTGGAAGAAGAAGCCGCTGGTCCCGAAGATGTCGTTGCCGCCGCCTTCGGCGACCCCGTAGCCGAGCACCCACCAGGCGATCGTCACGATCGCGAAGTTGACGAGGATCTTGGCGACCCCGGTGCCGACGTTCTTCTGCCGCGAGAAGCCGATCTCGAGGAACATGAAGCCGGCCTGCATCAAGAAGACCAGCACCGCCGCGACGGCGACCCAGACCATGTCGAGCTCAGAAGCCTTCGAGGCCACGGTTTCTGGCAGGGATTCCGCCGAGGCCACGCCCGGCAGAACCATCGCGGCCAGCGCCGCGAACAGCACGGCGAAGCCAACCTTCTTCTTCATCGAAACCTCCTAGTTCCGCCGGGGCGCACCCCACCGGTCGCAAATGGACGAGGGATCCACCGTACGAGCGGCCCGGAGAGACCTCATTAGACGAGTGGAGGAAATCCCCAGCGTCCATTTCTCACGAGTGGAAGACTCCGCCGCCGATGCCCGCTCGCCTTCGCCCCACCGCCCCGATCGCCGCCGCGGCGATCCTGGTCGGTGACCCCGGCCGGGCGCTGATGCTGGCCCAGGAGCTGCTCGAGCAGCCGAAGATGAGCAACCACGCTCGCGGGTTGTGGGGATACAGCGGCGAGACGCGGGCGGGCGAGGAGCTGAGTATCCAGGCGACCGGGATCGGCGGACCGAGCGCCGCGGTGGTGCTCGCCGACCTGGCCGAGCTGGGGGTGCGGCGGGCGGTCCGGGTCGGAACCTGCACCGCGATCTCGCCCGAGCTGGCGCCGGGAATGCTGCTCGACGTCGAGGAGGCCCACGCGTGGGGCGGTCCGGGTGCGGGTGGCGGGGCCCCGGTCCAACCCGACCGGGCCCTGGCGCGGGCGCTGGGCAGGGCGCTCGGGAGCGACGGACGGCAGGGGGTCGTCGCCAGCCTCGACGTGCTTCACGCCGGCGGAGTCCCCCCGCCGGTCGCGGAGGGCGATGCCGTCGACATGCAGACCGCGGCGCTGCTCGGCCGGGGACGGGAGCTGAACGTCGCGGTCGCCGCCGTCCTGGTCGTCACCGAGAGCGCCGGCGGAAGTCGGACCGACGACGAGGAAGTCGCAGAGGCAGCGAAACAGGCGGGGGCGGCCGCAGCGATCGCCTTAATCTCAACCTCAGGTTGAGGGTGAGGCTGAGGCCCCGTCGGCCGCCGAGGACCCGGCTTTGGGTTCTGAGGACTTCGCTTTAGCCGGTTTCTTGGCGTTTTGACGCCGCAGCGCCGTCAGCTCGCGGTTGGCGTCGTCGAGCTGCTCCTCGACGTCCTCGAGCCGCTGGGAAAGCGACCGCACCCGCCGCTCCAGCCGTTCCACGTCAGTTGCCGAGGAGAGATTGAGGGCACTGATCGCCGCCTGCTGTGCCTCGATCGCCTTCTCCCGGGCCCCGAAGGCGGCCGAGATGGCGTTGTGCAGAGTCGGGTTCTCGATCAGCGCTTGGGCGATCTCCCCCAGCGCCTGCTCGCTGCGGGCCCTCAAGCTGTCCTGCTCGTCGTGGTCGATCGTCACTTTCTCATTCCCGTTCGCATGTGGTTGACATCAGCTTAACGAGCGGCCGCGAACCGGCTGGGAGGCTGCGGAAAGCCGTTCGACTTCTTTCTCGACTAAGTTGATTAGGTATGACCTCTATTTTGATTAAGGCCTTGTTGGGGGAAGGTCGGGTCCATTGCGTACCCTTCTGGCAACAAGTACTTTGCCGTTGCCTGTTGCTCAGGGAGGGTAAGGGCGCGGTTTCCGCGATCCCTGACTTTGGGGCTAGAGGCGCACTGGGATGAGATCAAAGCTCGCACTGATCGTCGTACTCGCCAGCTTCCTGGCGGCTTCACTACTCGGCTCGGCCGCCGCGGGCGCCGACCCTGTGGCTGAAAGCACCCCGGTAACCCCCACCATCACCACCACGACTCCGGTGCCGACGCTGCAGGCGCCGGCCTGCGCCAACGGTGTCGATGACGACGGGGACGGCCTCGTCGACCTCGCCGATCCCGACTGCGCGAATCCGAGCGACGAAACCGAGGCGACGGAAGCTGCGGTGCCTCCGACGGCTCCAAGCCCCGGCTCGAGCACGGGGGAAGCCACTGCCGGCTCCCCACTCTCACCCTCAACCCCAGCTTCAGGGTCTGACGAAACGGGGACCGAGCAGCCGCAGGGCGGCGTCCGTCACGGAACCACCCTCGACGGCAACCAGGCCGGCGGCGGCGCAGTCCGCAACCAAGACCTCGGCGACACCAGCGGCGGCAACGGCAACGGCGGCGGCCTCAGCGCTCCGAGCGCCACCGCCGGCGAGCAGCCGTTGACCGAGACCGACGACGGCGGCGTCCAGTTCGATGCCGGCGGCGCACCGACCGCCGCCAACCCGACGACGACGATCGCGCCCTTCGGCCCGGCCCCGATCGGAGTCCCGAACTTCGTCATCGACTCTTTCGAAATCCCGCCCTTCCTGCTGCCGATCTACCAGGCCTGCGGCACCGAATACGGGATCCCCTGGGAGGTGCTCGCCTCGATCAACAAAATCGAGACCGCCTTCGGCACCAACCTCAACGTCTCCTCAGCCGGCGCCGTGGGCTGGATGCAGTTCCTTCCCTCGAGCTGGGAAATGTACGGGCTCGACGCCAACGGGGACGGGCGCAAAGACCCCTACAACCCGGTCGACGCGATCTGCGCCGCTGCCCACTACCTCAAGGTCGCCGGCGGCAACAAAGACCTCTACCAGGCGATCTTCGCTTACAACCACGCCGACTGGTACGTGCAGGAGGTGCTCCTCTACGCCCGCGCCTACGGCAAGCTCCCTTCGGACCTGGTCGGCTCGCTGACCGGACTCACCGAGGGCGCCCACTTCCCGATCGCCGCCGACGCCCGCTACGCCGACGACCTCGCCGCCCGCGCTGCCCTGAAGCGCTCGACCACCGACGGTCGCACCAGCGGCAACGCCGCCGAAGTCATCTCCTCCTCGCCGACGCGGCGCGGGATCAACATCTTCTCCGACAGCGGCGCCCCGGTCGTCGCCGTCAACGACGGGGTCATCCGCAAGCTCGGCGACTCGCCGAAGCTGGGCAAGTTCGTCGTCCTCGAAGACTCCTACGGCAACCGCTACACCTACGCCGGCCTCGGCAACCTGGTTCGCGCGCACCGCCTGCTGGCGACGCCGAGCGGCAAGGAGAAGCGCCTGCCGGTCGAAAGCCAGGACCTGCGCCCGCGCCTGCGAGCCCTTCCGGGTCGTACCCCGGAGCAGCAGCCGAGCGCCGAAACGACCGAGACCGCGGCTGACAACGACGGCCAGCTGCGAGTCGGCTCGAAGGTGATCGCCGGCACGATCATCGCCCGGGTCGGCGACGTGGGCAGCGCCGCCCCCCACATCAACTTCTCGATCCGGCCGGCCGGCCGCGGCGCCCCGCGGATCGACCCGAAGCCGATCCTCGACGGCTGGAAGCTGCTCGAAGCGACGGCGATCTACCGCGCCAAGGGCAAGAACCCCTTCGCCGCCAAACTGAGCGGCGCCGGCGTCCTCCTGCTCTCCAAGGAAGCGCTGCAGAAGCGGGTCCTCGCCGACAAGGGCCTTTCGATCTACCCCTGCGGCCGCGAGGACATCGCCGCCGGAAAGATCGACCGCCGCATCCTCGCCGTGCTCGAGTACCTGCGCTCGAAAGGCTTCGAGATGACGATCACCGCCCTCGAGTGCGGCCACAGCCTGATGACCACGTCGGGCAACATCTCCGAGCACAGCACTGGCGACGCGGTCGACATCGCCGACATCGACAACACGCCGGTGACCGGCAACCAGGGGCCCGGCACGATGACCGACGACCTGATCCACGCCGCCCTGCAGCTGCAGGGGACGATGCACCCCCACCAGGTGATCTCGCTCGAGGACCTGCCCGGTCAGACCAGCTTCGCGATGGCCGACCACTACGACCACGTGCACATCGGCTACCACCCGATCGAAGCGGGCAACCCGCTCGAAGAACAGGTATCGGCTCTGCTCAAGCCCGAGCAGTGGCAGCGGCTCGTCCAGCGCCTCGGCGAGATCGAAAACCCGGAAGTGAAGAACGGGCCCTCGAAGTACGTCGTGCCCGACAAGCCCGCTCATCAGAGCGGCGAAGACTGAGCCCGCTGGCTCCCCTCTTCGGATTCGCTCAGCTCGATTTCGCCGGCACCCTGTCCCTGGGCGACGGCCGGTACCTGGCGCGGACGGCGGATGGCGAGAGCGTGCTGGTCGTGAAAACGCTGGGGGCACCGCCTCCGGCTCGCCGGCGGCGACGTCGCGGCCGCGACGTGGAATCGGGTGCCGAGCCGACCACGCTGCCGCTGACCCGCGTCACGGCGATTCGCGCCTTCGCCCCGTTCGAGGACGAGAGCCCCGCGCGGGAGTGGCTGGAGCGGACCCTCGCCGACGAAGAGGCAACCGACGCGGTCGTCGGGGAAGGCATGGCGCTGCTGAACCGCGCTCTACACGCCCAGGCGATCGCCGCCGAAGACCCACTGCAGACCCAGCTTGCTGCGGAGTGGGCGGCGGTCGTCCGCCTTGGCTACGGCAGCGGCGACCAGGTGGCCGACGGAGACTTCACCGCAGCCCGCGAGATCGACGTGCGGGCGGGCGCCTCCTCGCGGCAGCAGCGCGAGCGGGACCTGCGCCCGCAGGAACGGATGGCGGCGGTCCTGCGCGGCCGCGAGAACCTCGACGTCTGCGAGCCGCTGCTTCTCCGCGCCCGTGCAGACCTTGATGGCGGCCGCACCCGCGAGGCGGCCCTGCAACTGCGCATCGGCTTCGAGGCGCTGCTGGCGGAGCTGGGCGGCGCCGTCGACGACCCCGGCCACGATGAGGACATGGCGACCCTGCAGGAGCGCCGTGGGGAGGTCGGCGAGGCGGCCAACGAGGCGCTGCGGGGGGACCTCTCGGCCGAGACGACTGCACGCGTTGGCGAGCTGCTTGGCATCTGCGAGCGCGTCCTGCGCCGACGTCGCGTTCTGCGCGGCTAGCTCAGCCTGCCGTGCGGGCGCCGCTGTGGCGCGCTGAGTCGCGGCGAGGCTGGTCAGAGGACCAGGTGACGGGCGATCGTCGTGTCGAGCAACGACTCGGCGAGCAGGTGCGCTTCGTCGAGCGAGACGCCGGCAATCGAAGGCACGCCGATCACCGTGAGGCCAGCGGCGCGGGCGGCAGCGACCCCCGTCGGCGAGTCCTCGAGGGCGACCACCGAGGGGCCCGGCTCGACGCCGAGGCGGCGGCAGGCCTCGATGTAGGGGTCTGGCGCCGGCTTTGGCGCCGCCACCTCGTGGGCGCTGAGGACGACGTCGAAGTGCCCCTCGAAGCCGGCCAACTGCAGAGAGCGCTCGACGAAGACGAGCGGGGAGTTGGAGACGAGGCCGATCGGGGTCCCCCGCTCCCGCAGCGCTTCGAGCAGGTCGCGGGCGCCGACCATCGCCTCGACGCCGTGCTCGAGCTCGGCGACGACGAGCACGTTCAGCTCCTCGATCAGCTCCGCCGCTCGCCCCGGCGTGCTGAGACGGCGTTCGAGGATGCCGCCGGCGATCTCGGCCGAGGTCCCGACCAGCTCCTGCTTGTCGCCCGGGGTGAATTCGAGCCCGTAGGCCTCGAAGAGATCCTGCTCCGCCCGGGTCCAGACGGACTCGGTGTCGAGGAGGAGGCCGTCGTTGTCGAAGACGACTGCCTCGGGCAGGGCGCTGCTCATCGCCAGGATCATTCCAACTCGGACCGGCTGAGGTGAAACCGCTAGCGTCGCCGCCGTGTTCCACGTCGAAATCAGCGCCGGCGTCCACCGTGCTCGGGTCTTCAACCTCGATAGCGACGACGTAGTGGCCAAGGTGATCCGCCCCTGGCTCGATCAGCGGACGATCGCCATGGGTGATCGCAAATGGGAGCCGCGCAACAGCAGCCTGAAGATCCTCGAAGGCCCGCAGATGGAGAACACCGACCTCTCCTTCGGGCAGGGCTGGGCCAACGCCGAGCGCAAGTCCGAGGAGGTGACGGCGGCGCTCCTGGCACAGGCACCGCCGCCTCCGGCCGGCCCGCAGACCTATCTCGTCGAAGCGGACTCGCCGGAGGCGCTGGCCGCCGAGCTGGCGGCCAGCAACGGCGGCCGCACCGTGCAGTGGGGAGACGCCGAGCGCCGGCTCGACGGCCGCGACCCAGAGGTCGCGGCCGTGATCATCCTCCTCAGGCGACCGGGGCCTGAGACCCCGCAAAGTTGAGCGGCGTTCCCCGCGCGACCACCAGCACCGGATAGGAGGCCGCCTCCACCGCATAGTCGCTGGAGGCGCTGAGAGTGACTTTCCCGGGCGGCGACTCCGGCCGCGAGCCGACCACCAGGAAGTCGAGCCCGCCGGACGGGAAGGGCTTCACAACCGCGCCGAAGGTGGTGGCGAGGCTATCCGCGGTCTCGCGAGCGGCCGGATCCCCTTCTTCAATCAACCCGATCGTGCCGACGCTGACCACCGCCTGGGCATGCAGGCCAGCCGGCGCCACGGCGATCGCCGCCGGCCCGCCGAGCAGGAGTTTGTGGGCGGAGATGCCGGGCTTCAGCGTCCCCACCGCCGTCCGGTACTCGGAGCCGAAGACGATCACGTCGGCTCCTTCTCGTTCGGCCAGTTCCATCAGGCCGACGCTGGTGGCGGGGTTGGCGACGACATGCTTGGGGAGGTCCGGCATCCCAATCGAGGCGGCGCCTCGCTCGAGTAGCTCCTCAGCCTGTTTCTGTTCGAGCGATTCACCGTAGGAGTGGCGTACATAGGCGAGCGCGAGCTCCGCGCCCGGGACGGCTAACAGCCGACCGAGCGCGAGCGCGTCGCGGTCGTAGTCGGTGTCGTCGTAGGAAACGATGATCTTCAGCGGCATTGCAACGCTCCTTGGCGTGATCGAAGTCGTCAGGTGATGGTGACGACGACGCCCAACGGGCCGCCGCCACCACCCCTGCCGTCTGTCCTAGGCCGTTCCCGCCGCGGGAGCCGGCGGCGGGCTTGCCGCCGGCGCCCCGTCCGGATAGCCGAGCGACGGCACGTCCGACGGGTAGACCTCGTGCCCGTGGACGGCGATGTCGCCGATTTCCATTTCCTCGTCGGTCATCCGCAGTGAGACGAACAGACCCACCAGCTTGAGGAGGATGAAGGTGCCGATCGCGGAGAAGACGATCACCCAAAGCGCCGTCAGCGCCTGCCACTTGAGCAGATCGAGGCCGCCGCCGGAGATCAGCCCTTCGTGCGCACCCGCCATCGCCTTGTTGGCGAAGATCCCGACCAGGAGGCCTCCGGCCACGCCGGCGAATCCGTGCGTGTAGACGACGCCGAGGGTGTCGTCGACTTTCCGGAAGGGGGCCGTGCGACTCAGGTAGTTGAGCGCCAGATAGACGAGTGACGCGGCGAGGACGCCGATCACGATCGCGCCCCAGCCGTTGACGAATCCGGCCCCGGGGGTAATCGCGACGAGGCCGACGATCATCCCGTTGACGCTGCCGATCAGGCTCGGCTTGCGACCGGTCAGGTAGTCCAGAGCGACCCAGACCAGGAAGGCGACGGCGGTGCAGAGGTTGGTGTTCAGCACCGAGGCGGAGGCGACTTCTCCGGCGCTGTACCAGTCCCCGCCGTTGAAGCCGTTCCAGCCCATCCAGAGGAGGCCGGCGCCGACGGCGACCATCGCCAGGTTGTTCGGTGCGTCGACCTCGCGGTCGCGCTGCAGACGTGGGCCGATCACCGCGGCGGCGACGAAGCCGGAGACGCCGGCGGCGAGGTGGATGACGTAGCCGCCGGAATAGTCGATCGCACCCTGCTGGGCGAAGTAGCCACCGCCCCAGATCAGGAAGGCGTTGACCGTGTAGACGAGCAACGTCCAGAGGGCGACGAAGGGGATCCAGGCTTTGAAGTTGAAGCGGCCCAGGACCGAGCCCAGCATCAACAGCGGCGTAATCGCCGCGAAGACGATCTGGAAATAGGCCAACGTCGACTGTGGGAAGAGGAATTCTTCTTCCGCCAGCTCAGGTATGTGTGCCTGTTTGAGGAGTTCGTGGCTGCTCAAGATCGAGCCCGGCTGGCCGAGGAAATTCCCGAAGAACCCGGTCTTCTGGCCGAACAGATGGATCGGCTCTCCGAAGCCCATCTTGAAGCCCACCAGGACCCAGAGGATCAGCACGATCGCGAAGGCGACGAACGCCATCATCATCGAGTTCACCGACCAGCGTTTCTGCATGACCCCGCCGTAGAGGACGACCAGGCCGGGAATGCTCATCAGGCCGACCAGCGTCGCGGCGGTGAGCTGCCATGAGTTGGCGCCTTCGCTCAACCATTCCATTAACGGTGCTTCCTTTCGTGTACTGGGCCCGATGAACCGGTCACACACTCAGACGAGACGGCTCCCCAGCCGGCCCGGTGCGCCCATCTGGACTTGGGTCAACCCTCTCGCCGCGGCGGCCAGGCCAGTACGTACCGGTGTCCAAAGATCGGTGGCGATTCTTCGCCACCGTGGCGGTACCGGGCCCAGCGGGGCGCCGCCTATGCTGCCGCCATGCCCCTCGAAGGCCACTACGCGCGGCAGACGACGCCGCTCTACAAGCTCAGCCCGCGAGAGATCAGGGCCGCCCTGGGGGTTCTGATCGTCACCGCGGTGGCGATCCTGGCCGTGGTATTGCTCACCGTCAGCGACAGTGCCCCCGGCCCGGCCGCGGGCTGCATCCGGGCCAACGTGGCTGGGATCGTCGGCGCCGAAACGATCAGCGCCTGCGGTGAGGAAGCGGTTTCCGCCTGCCAGAAGGCGGCAGGGTTCAGCGGCGATCGCGCCGAAACGGTGATCGCCGCCTGCGAGGAGCAGGGAATCAGGTACTGAGCGGGCCTGGCAGGCCGCTAGCCGAGCGCCGCGATCAGCGCCTCCAGCTCCGCGTCGACCTCACCCTCGAGCTTCACCTCGGCGTCATCGTCGTAGGGCGTCGGGCCCTTGGTGACGATCGCCAGGCGCCCCCCGTGCTCCAGAGACAGCTGCGGCAGGCCGGCGACCGGCTGGACTGCCAGCGAGGAGCCAACGCAGATCATCAACTCGGCGCCTTCGGCCAGGGCGCAGGCCCGACCGAGCGCTTCCGCCGACAGCATCTCGCCGAAGAGGACGACGTCCGGCTTGACGGCGCCGCCGCAGGCGCCGCAGACGGCGACCCCGGAGTCATCGAAGAGCTCTTCCACCTCGTCGATCAGGTACTCGGCTCCGCAGCTGGTGCAGGTCGAGGTCTCGATCGAGCCATGGACCTCGACGACGTTTTCAGAGCCGGCGACGCGATGCAGGCGGTCGATGTTCTGGGTGATCACGCCCTCGACGAGGCCGCGTCGTTCCAGCTCCGCCAGCGCCCGGTGGGCGCCGTTGGGCTGTTTGTCGCCAAGCGCCTGAAAGCGCGGCCGGTAGTAGGACCAGAAGCGCCCCGGGTCGCCTTCGAAGACGTCGATGTGGGCGACCTCCATCGGGTCGACGTTCTCCCATAGCCCCGTCTCCGGAGTGCGGAAGTCGGGAATCCCCGACGGCACCGAGACGCCGGCGCCGGTGAGGACGACGGTCTGGGACGACGCGGCCAGCAGCTCCGCCAGCCGCGCCGTCCCACTCGCGTCGCTTACTTGCCGCTCCACTTCGGGCTGCGCTTGCCGAGGAAGGCAGCGATCCCCTCTTTGGCGTCCTCGCTGCCGAAGGCGGCCGCGAAGCCCGCCTTCTCGGCCTCGATGCCCTCGTCGAGATCGCCCTTGGCCGAGACCTTCTTGATCTGCTCGACGGCGACCGGTGCCTGCGCGGCGAGCTTGCGGGCCCACATCAGGGCCGTCTCGAACAGCTCGTGGTCCGGGACGATGCGGTTGAGCAGGCCCCGTTCAAGCGCCTCCTCCGAGAGGATCGCGTCGCCGACAAGGTTCATCTCCAGGGCCTTGTTCTCACCGACCAGGCGGGCCAGGCGCTGGGTGCCGCCGAAGCCGGGGATGATCCCGAGCTTCACCTCGGGCTGCCCGAAGACGGCCGCCTCGGCACCGATCCGCACGTCGCAGGCCATCGCCACCTCGCAACCGCCGCCGAAGGCGATCGAGTTGACGGCGGCAATCGTGGCGATCCGCGAAGTGCCGAACTCGCGCAGCAGGCCGTGCGCGGTCTCGATCAGCTCACGGCCGTCGGTCTCCGGGTCCATCTGCGTGAACGCCTTGATGTCGGCGCCCGCCGAGAAGACGACCGGAACCGAGGAGGCGATCACCAGGGCGCCGATCTCCTCGTTGGCGCTGATCTTCTCCCAGATCGTCTTCAGGTCCTTGATGACCTGAGGTGAGACGGCGTTCATCGGCAGGTTGGCGAGCCAGGCGATCGCGACGTCGCCGCGGGTCTCCAGCTTCACCTTCTCCGGCTGCTCGCCCTCGTCGGGCTGCGGGTAGGCGTAGAAGCCCTGGCCGGTGGCGAGGCCGTAGCGGCCCTGCGCAACCAGGCGCCGCAGGGTCACCGGGGGCTCGAAGCGATCGCCGTGCTTCTCCTGCAGCTGCTCGCAGCGCTCCAGCACCTTGTCGAGGCCCTCGACGTCGGCGCGCCAGAAGGGCGGCAGCAGGCCTTTGGTCGGGTCGAGGCCGGCGCCGGCCATCATCCCGAGGTCGATGTCGCGGACCGAGCAGACGCCTTCCTCGACCAGCAGGCAGGCCTCGATCAGCGCGCGGCAGCTGAACAGGGCGACGAGTTCCTCGGCATCGGGCTCGCCGTCCCCGGGGACGTTCTGCTCGCCGTCCTTGAAGAAGCCCTCGCCACCACTCTTCATGCCGAGCTTGCCGTCGGCGACCAGCCCCTGCAGGCCCTTGTGGACGTAGAAGCTCTCGCCGTAGGACTCGTTGAGGTGCTCGGCGACGTGCAGGACCGTGTCGAGGCCCAGCAGGTCGGTGAGGAAGAAGGGACCCATCGGGGCGCCTTTGGCCTCGGCGATCGCAGCGTCGATCGCCTTCAGGGAGAGGCCGTGCTCCTCCTGGGCCCGCCAGATCTCCCCCATCGTCGCCATGAGGATTTTATTGACGACGAAGCCCGGCACCTCGCCGCAGACGATCGGCTGCTTCTTGATCGCCTGGGCGAAGTTGAAGGCCGCGGTGGCGGTCTCCTGAGAGGTCTCCTCGCCGACGATCACCTCGACCAGCGGCATGATCGAGGCCGGGTAGAAGAAGTGGAAGCCGACGACCTTGTCGGGCCGCAGCGTCGCTTCGCCGATCTCGGTGATCGAAAGCGAGGAAGTGTTGGAGGTGAGGATCGCGTGGCCGGGGGTGGCGGCGTCGATCTCGCGGAAGACGGCCTGCTTGATCTCCATCTTCTCCGGCACCGCCTCGATCACGAAGTCGACGTCGCCGAACTCCTCGTAGGTGGTGGTGCCGATGACGTTGCCCATCACCTCGGCGAGCCGCGCGTCGGCCCCCTCCTGGGTCAGCTTCTCCTTCTTGACGAGGCGGGCGAGCTGGCCCTCGGTGACGCCGCGTGCTTTGTCGACGGCCGCGTCGACGAACTTCTGGTCGATGTCCTTGACGACGACGGGGATGTCGGCGGCGGCAATCGCCTGCGCGATCTCGCCGCCCATGGTGCCGCCGCCGACGACGGCGGCCTTGGAGACGAACAAGAGACGGTCCTTCCTTTTTCGGCTTTGCAGTGCGGCGGAGCCGCGGGAACCGCAGGCTATACAGATGCCCGCGGCTCCCGCTCATCGGCCTACGCGAGTTCCTCCTCGAACGCTCCTTCGGCCTCTTCCTCCTTGCTGGGCTTGAACCGCTGGTAGGCGATAGCGCCGGTCAGCAGCAGCAGCCCGAGACCGATGAAGGAGATCGCCCGGGCGATGTCCTCGAGCTCGGAGAGGTCGTAGGTCCAGACCTTGACGATCGTGACCGCCAGCAGGGCGAGACCGCCGAGGCGCACGTTCGGCGCCCGCCGCACCATCCCGAAGACGATCGCCCCGAGCCCGGTCGCGGCCCAGAATGCCGACATCCAGGCCTGGCCGACCTCGCCCGCATTGCCGGCGTCGCTGACGCCGATCGCGTCGATGATCGCGACGGAGCCGAGGTAGACGAACGAGGCGCTGCCGATGAAGCCGACCACGGTCGCCGTAGTCGGCTCGATCTCGCGGCCGAACCACCAGCAGGCGATGGAGGCGGCACCGCAGCAGGCGATCGCCACCAGCGAGCTGCCGAGGTCGTCGACCCCCTGCGCGATCGCGACCGGCGGCGCCTCGACGAAGAGCACGTGCGCGATCCCCAGGCCGAGGAACACCAGTGACAGCACCCACAGCCGCTCCGCGTTGGACAGCGTCGGGCTGGGCGTGGCGTCGGCGCGAGTCGCCACGAAGGCGAACGCGGCGGCAAGAGCGCTCCAGGCGGCGACGACGGTGGGGCCGTCGAAGGCGTTCGCAACCCCGAAGCTGGCGAGGCCGATCCCGCCTCCGGTCAGGAGTGAGCCGATTTCGCGGTGGATGCCCGAGCGCCTGGCGATCTCGCCGAGCAGCAGGTGCGCCCCGGCGAAGCCGAAGATCCAAGCGTTGAGGGCGAGCGACGAGGTGGAGTCGTCGCTGATGACGATGCAGCCGACACCGACGACGAGGATGGTGCTGCTGAGGAGCAGGAGCCAGGAGGAGACCGGAAGCTTCTCTTCGCCGCGGCTCCGCATCTCGTAGCCAAAGGCGGCGGCGGCGTAGAGGACCCAGAACCCGGCGAGGACCGCGAGGACCAGCAGCACGGGTTCACCTCCTTCGCCCGAACCACCGAAGAGACCGATGTAACGGCTTTCCGCCACCCAGGCGAGCAGCTGCGGCGCCGAGACGGCGAAGGCGCCCAGAGCCAGCCAGTTCCAGCGCTGC
>JBEVJP010000081.1:0-2683 GCA_040510155.1 Solirubrobacterales bacterium
CCGGTGACGACGGCCGGCGTGTAGAAGTGACCCCGCTCGTTGCCGCCCGAGTCGCCCCCGACCAGCACCTCGGCCCCGGCCGAGACCGCGGCGGAGACCTGAGCCTCGACCTTCGAGCGCTGGTTCGCCGAGACCATCGGCCCGACGTCGGTGTCGCTGCGCATCGGATCGCCGATCACCAGGCCCTTGGCGACGTCGACGAAGGCGTTGACGTAGTCGTCGTAGACGTCGTCCATCACGTAGAAGCGCTCGGAGGAAGTGCAGACCTGGCCGGCGTTGAGGAAGGCGGCCCAGGCGCCACCGCGGGCGGCGACGTCGAGCTGATCGGCGATGTCGGCGCAGATGATGAAGGGGTCCTTCCCGCCCATCTCGAGGTTGACGCGGGCGACGCGGTCCATGCAGGCGTGGCCGACCTTCTTGCCGGTCTCGACCGAGCCGGTGAAGGCGACGCCGTCGATGCGCGGGTCCGCCGTGATCGCGGCGCCCACCTCACCCCCGCCGGCGACCAGGTTGACGACGCCGGCCGGCAGATGCTCGACGCACGGGGCCAGCATCAGGGTCGAAAGCGGCGTCACCTCCGAGGGCTTGCAGACGGTGGCGTTGCCGGCCGCCAGCGCGGGGGCAAGCTTCCAGGCCAGCAGCAGCAGCGGGTAGTTCCAGGGCACGATGCAGCCCCAGACGCCGTGCGGCTCCTTCAGCACCATCGCCAGCTGCGAGGACTCGATGGAGGGGATCACGCGCCCCGCCGAGTCGCGGCCGATCTCGGCGTAGTAGCGGAAGCAGGCAACCACCCAGCTGACCTCGTCGCGGTTCTCGATCAGCGGCTTGCCGACCTCCAGCGTCATCGCCTCGGCCAGCTCGTCGGCGCGGGACTCGATCCTGTTGGCGACCTCGTGCAGCAGCTCGCCGCGGTCCACCGCCGGGGTGCGCATCCACTCCCGTGATGATTCACGCGCGGCGGCGATCGCGGAGCCGAGCTGCTCGTCGCTGGGCGCGTTGACGGTGGCGATCGCCTGTTCGGTGAAGGGGTTCTCGACCTCGATCCCGGCGCCGTCGCCGGCGACGAGCTCGCCGCCGATCAGCAGACGTGTCTCCGGGGCCGCCACTGGGCGTGATGCTATCCGGGGGCCGCGCCAACGGTGGGCGGCGCATTTGTGCAGATCGGCAGGGTCGCCGAGAGCGCGGCGGGGTGGGGCGGCCAGGGGGAGAAGGAAACCGACCGCCCAACCCCCCGCCTGCGCCGAGGCAAAGCTCGGCGAAGCGAGGCGTTTATGTGGGCGGGCGCCGGAGTAGGGGGTCTCCGAACGCCCGCCCGCTGCCTCGACTCATCTGTCGGGTACCCACCGGCCGCGTTCGTAAACCCGTCGGCGAAACGACATTTTTTTCGAACGACTGCCGCCGACCCGCTAGCTTTGAAACGTGCTCGGGTCTGTCCGGGCACGCCGGGGTGACGCAGCCTTGTCGCACGCCAGGCATCCTTGGGCGGCGCGTCAGCGGATGCTTGCCGGCACACCGCTGAGCCTATGACCGAAAAGGCCTCGAGAGAAGAGAACCCGACCCCCTCGCCCGGCGCCGACGAGCAGCTGGCGGACGAGCGCACGTTACTGCGGCGCTACGCCAAGGACCCGACTCCGGCGGTGCGCGAGGAGCTGGTCGAGCGCTTCGTGCCGCTCGCTCGGCGCCTCGCCTCCCGCTACTCGGGAGGCGTCGAGCCGTTCGACGATCTGGTCCAGGTCGCGAGCGTCGGATTGGTCAAGGCGATAGACCGCTTCGACCCCGACCGCGGCACCGCCTTCTCGACCTTCGCCGTGCCCACCATCCTCGGGGAGCTGAAGCGCCACTTCCGCGACCGCGGCTGGTCGATCCACGTGCCGCGCGAGGTTCAGGAGCGGATCCTCAAGGTCGAAAAGGCCCTCGCCGAGCTGCCCTCGCGACTGGGCCGCGCTCCCACCGTCGATGACATCGCCGAGAGGCTGGGCGTCACCGCCGAGCAGGTCCTGGAGGCGATGCACGCTTCGCAGGGCCATCACGCCGTCTCGCTGGACGCCTCGCCAATGATGGGCGACGGCGAGGAGCCGGCGCCGCTGCGCGAGCGTATCGGCAGCCGGGACGTCGGCTTCGAGACCGTCGAGTACGGGGCCGCGATCGAAGGCGCCCTCTCTGAGATCTCCGATCGCGACCGCGCGATCCTGCACCTGCGCTTCGCCGAGGATCTGACCCAGAGCGAGATCGCCGAGCGGGTGGGGGTCTCCCAGATGCACGTCTCGCGGATCCTGCGCACCACGCTCGAGATCCTGCGCGGCGCCGTCGACGAGGGCCCCGACGAAGCCGGAGACGGCGACGGCGAGGACTAGCCGGCGACCTCGAACTCGACGTACTCGGCGGTGCTGCCGTCGGACGCCGTGTCGGTGGTGACCTGCATCGTGTTGGCCAGCGTCCTCAGCGAGCCACCCCCTTCGGGGATGTCCATCTGAGCCAGGATCCGCTCGCCGCCTCCCTCGACCAGCGGCCCCAGCCGCACGTCCAGGGTCCCGTCGCCGTCGGTGATCACGACCTCGAGCCGGCCGCTGGCGAAGTCGTCGGCGCCGTGGGCGGAAACGGCGTCGCCGATCAGGACTGTGTCCGCCAGCCGGTCGACTGAGAACTCGGCCCGGGCCGCGAGGGCGCCGATCACCCTGGCCAG
>JBEVJP010000082.1:0-4876 GCA_040510155.1 Solirubrobacterales bacterium
GCCTCCATGCGGTCCTGGTCGGTGACCATGTAGGGCGAGATGTAGCCCTTGTCGAACTGCATGCCCTCGGTGAACTCGAGGTCCATGCCGAAGGTCTGACCCTCCTCGACGTTGACGACGCCGTCTTTGCCGACCTTCTCGATCGCGTCGGCGATCACGTTGCCGATCTCGTCGTCGGCGGCGGAGATGGCGGCGACACGGGCGATCTGCTCCTTGCCGGCAACCTCCTTGCTCTGCTTCTCACGGAGGTTCTCGACGACCGCCTCGACGGCCTGCTCGATGCCGCGGCGCAGCGCCAGCGGGTTGGCCCCGGCGGCGACGTTCTTGAGGCCCTGGCGAACGATGATCTGGGCCAGCAGGGTCGCCGTCGTGGTGCCGTCACCGGCGACGTCGTTGGTCGCCGTGGCAACCTCGCGGACGAGCTGGGCACCCTGGTTCTCGAAGACGTCCTCGACCTCGACCTCGCGGGCGATGGTGACTCCGTCGTTGGTGATCGTCGGCGCGCCGAACTTTTTGTCGAGCACGACATAACGGCCCTTGGGGCCGAGCGTGACCTTGACGGCGTTGGCGACAGCGTCGACACCCGCCTGCAGGGCCCCGCGGGCCTCCTCTGCGTACTTCAGCTCCTTATGAGCCATGAATTCAGTCCTCCTTGGTTACGTAAGTCCTGTGGGCGGGCCCTAGCTGAGCTTGGCGAGGACGTCCGACTCGCGCAGCACGAGCACGTCATCGCCCTCGACCGTCACCTCGGTGCCGCCGTATTTGGAGTAGAGGACCTCGTCCCCCTCCGCGACGTCGAGCGGGCGGCGACTGCCGTCCTCGTTGACCGCGCCGTCGCCGACGGCAACGACCTTGCCCTTCTGTGGCTTCTCTTTGGCCGTGTCGGGGAGGACGATGCCGCTAGCGGTCGTCTCCTCCTCCTCGATCGGCTTGACGATCAGCCGGTCCCCGAGGGGCTTCAGCTTCATCCGTGAACCTCCGTTATCGGTGAGTGATCTGGTTTCAAGTCGGGAAATGGCTTGGACAAGCCGTTTATTGGGCTTATCAGCCATTTGGCACTCTCCAAGCGGGAGTGCCAAAGGGAAAGATAGCGAGGTGACGCCCTCGGTCAAGCGCCGGGCGGGAAAGTTCCGCCGATCACTCTTAATCGCTGGCGAGCAGGCGGCAGCCGAGCAGCTTGGCGATGCCCTCGCCGCCGCGCGCCATCACCCAATCGTGATTCCACTCGAAGGCCGGGCGCAGCAGCGGCGCCATCGCGTTCATCCAGGGCTTGGTGGTCGAGACGTTCCACTCGTAGAGGACGGCGGTGATCCCGTCCTGCTCGTAGAAGCGCCAGCGGCCGATGCCCTCCAGCTCGCCGACGGCGTGGCCTTCGAGCAGGTGCGGGTGCTCGACGCGCATCGTCGTCACCTCGAACTCGACCCGATAGGGCAACAGGCTCTTCCAGACCATCCTGGCGACGCTGCCGACCCCGTCGCTGCCGTCGCCAGGGCGCAGTTCGTGCGCCTCCTCCACCCCGCGCCACCAGCTCGGCCAGTTCTCCTGGTCGTAGATCGCCTCCCAAACCGGCTGCCGAGGCGAATCCAGCAGCCAGGTGGTGAGGAAGGCGTAGCTCGCCATCGGGGCGCCCTATCGGCGCGGAGCCCGGAGCGGCTCAGTTGTGATGGGGGGTCTCCCCATTGCCGAGGTGCGGCCGCGGGGGCTCGACCACCTGCGAAAAGCGGATCACGGTGACGATGTCGTCCTCGGAGACCGGGCGGCTGTAGATCTGCTCGAGGAACTTGGTGGTCTCCTCGAGGCGGCGGAACTCCGGGTTGTCGTGCTCGATGTCGCGGCGGCTGAGGTCGCCGACCCGCTTCACCTCGACGTCGTCGATCACCGCCGTGAAGATCTTCTCGCGCGGGCTGTGGCGGAAGCCGACCGTTACCCAGACGACCTGCCCGCGCTCGTACTTGCCGCTCTTGTCGCCAAGTCGGATCGTCGCGGTCTTGCGACCGCGCTTGAGCTGCTCGGTGAAGACAGCGGAGTAGAAGTTGAGCACGTAGGTGCCGCCGCGCATGCGGCAGCGAGCGTATCTGAAGGGCCGCCGCAAGGGTCCGGCCCCGGCGGCGGCAGCATCCGCCGCGACTGCCCGATTCCTCCGCAGCACCGAGTCGGGGACCTCTGGACGGATGTTCGATCAAGGGTGTAGGTCCGCGCCGAGCGGGCGATCAGACCTGAGTGATCGCCCGTTTTGGCAATCCTCGCCTGCTGCTGGTCCTCGCCCTCCTCGGCGGCTTCCTGCTGCTGCCGCTGAGCGGCAAGGCCGCGGCGATGACCTGCGGCGGCAAGAAGGTGACGATCAAGGGCACCGCGGGCGACGACGTGATCGTCGGCAAGAAGGCCAGTGACGTCATCTACGGCGGTGGCGGCGACGACCACATCTCCGGCGGGCCAAACGGCAACGACACGATCTGCGGCGGGCCCGGCAACGACGTGATCCACGCCGGCCGCGGCTTCGACAAGCTCTACGGCGGCGGTGGCAACGATCGCCTGCTCGGCGAAACCGGCTCCGACCTGCTCGAAGGCGACGACGGGGACGACCAGCTCGTCGGCGAAAAAGGCGCCGACCACATCCAGGGCGGCGGTGGCGACGACGACCTGCTCGGCGCCAAAGGCCCGGACACCCTCAACGGCGGCGGTGGCGATGATCGCGTCGACGGCCAGCAGGGCAGCGACCGGCTCGAGGGCGGCGAGGGCGAGGACCTGCTGATCGGCGACAAGGGCAACGACGACGCCGACGGCGGTGGGGGCGACGACCGCGTCGAAGGCGGCGCCGGCGACGACACCCACCTCGCCGGCGGGCCGGGCAGCGACAGCGTCCTCGGTGGGTCCGGGATCGACCACGCCGACGGTGGCGCCGGCGACGGCGACATCGTCCGCGGCGACGCCGGCACCGACACCCTCTCGGGCGGCCCCGGCGCCGGTGACATCGTCTCCTACGCCAGCGCCACCCGCGGCGGCGTCGAGGTCAACCTCGGAGCGCAGCGGGCGAAGGGCGACGGCCACGACGACCTCAGCGAGTTCGAGGACGTGGTCGGCTCGCCGCAGGCCGACACGCTGATCGGCGACGGCAGCCAGAACCGGCTCGACGGCGGCGTCGGCAACGACACTCTGGAGAGCGGCGGTGGTGGTGGCGAAGCCTACGGCGGCCCGGGCAGCGACGAGTGCAACGGCTTCTCCGTCGACCACTCCTGCGGGCCCGAAGAAGGGGCGCCCTCCGGAGTGGCCTTCGCGATCCTCAACCAGGGGCTCGACGGCAACAGCCTGGTCGTGCAGGGCGGTCCCGGCGCCGATGACGTCCGCGTCTCGCAGAGCGACGGCAGCTGGGTGATCTCCAACCGCAACCCGATCTTCCCCGGCGACAGCTGCGAAAACCAGATCAGCAACCCGAACGCGGTGATCTGTCCCGGCAGCGCCGCCCACGCCCTGGTCGTGGTCACCGGCGGCGACGGCGACGACCAGCTGACGATCGACGGCAGCGTCCCCTCCAGCGCCCAGATCCGGGTCAACGGCAATGCCGGCAGCGACCGGCTCGAAGGCGGCAGCGGCGACGACGTCCTCGAAGCCGGTGAGAACTACAACGGGCCGAACGACGGCAACGACACCCTGGTCGGCAACGCCGGCAACGACGTGCTCTACGCCGACCCAGGTGCCGACGATCTGCGCGGCGGCAGCGGCGACGACCTGCTGGTCTCCTCGGTGGCCGTCTGCCAGGGCCACAGCTACGACGGCGGCGCCGGCAACGACACCGTCTCCTACGGCCGCTCCGACGCCAGCCTGCGGGTCGAGCTGGGCGGCAGCGGCGGGCCCGGCGGCTGCGGCAACCCCGACCACGTGCTTGGTGACAACGAGAGCCTCGAGGGGTCCGACGGCCCGGACGTCCTGGTCGGCGACAACGGCCCGAACAGCTTCCTCGGCCACCTCGGCGCCGACACCTTCATCGGCAAGGGCGGCGACGACTTCTTCGACGCCGCCGATGGCCACCGCGACAAGCTGATCGAGTGCGGGGGCGGCGGCGATGAAGTCGTCAAGGACCACAGCGACCCGACCAGCGGCTGCTGAGTCAGCCGCGGGACCGGCTCAGTAGCCCGCCTCGCCGATCAACGGCACGAAGCGACAGGGGCCGAGCTTCTCGACCTCGAGCTCGGTACCGCGGCGCCGCAGCGCGGTCAGCATCTCCACCTCGCCGGTGGCGATCGGGACGACCAGGCGGCCCCCCTCGGCCAGCTGGGCAAGCAGGGACGGGGGTGGTGCCGGGGCGGCGGCGTGAACGGCGATCGCGCCGAAGAGGCCGCGCCCAGGCAGACCGCGGCTGCCGTCGCCGAGTGTCACCTCGACGTTTTCGACGCCGAGCCGGCCAAGCGTGCCGCGGGCCGCGTCGGCAAGCGAGCGGTGACGCTCGACGCTGACCACCTCGGCGGCGAGCAGCGCCAGCACCGCCGTCGAGTAGCCGGAGCCGGTGCCAATCTCCAGCACCCGCTCCTCGCCCCGCAGCACCAGAGCCTGGCAGATCGCGGCGACGATCCAGGGCTGGGAGATCGTCTGCCCCTCGCCGATCGGCAGCGCCGAGTCGGCGTAGGCGCGGTGGCGCAGCGCCGCCGGCACGAAGGCCTCGCGCGGCACCGCCGCCATCGCCGCCAGGACCCGCTCGTCGGCGATGCCGCGACGGCGCAGCTGTCGCTCGACCATCCGCTCGCGGAGGTCGGCGTAGGCGCCCACCTCAGAAGATGTAGTTGTCGAGCTTCTCGGGGTCGAGGATCGTCACCCGGCCGCGACCGGAGCGGACGACGCCGGAGCGCTCGAGGTCGGCGAGGAAGCGGCTGACGCTCTCCCG
>JBEVJP010000083.1:0-46804 GCA_040510155.1 Solirubrobacterales bacterium
TGACGCGGCGGCCAGGCAAACCCCGCCCGGTGCAAGGCCAAGCAGGACCGTCGACCCGGCTCGGCGAGGTCCAGGTAGGCCGCATAGATAGATGGCCGCTCAAGACAGGATCCGGCTTACAGGCCCGCTAACGGAAAGGCCCCCTCGTGGGGCCTTTCCCATTCCCAAGCGGAATCCCAGGTCCTCCAGGTTTCCGTCTTAGCGTTTGCTAACTTACCGCCAACTTCCGCTGAATCTTCGCCACATAACGCGAAGAGCGGGGGGCCCAATCAGTTGGGGCGAATCGCCGGCATCTGCCGCGTAGCGCAGCTCTTTCAGCGCGAGCCCGTCAGCTAACCCCGCAAGCGCATGGAAAGAGACATGCAGCCATTTCGACGCCGCCTTGCGCGGAAAACCGAGCCGGATCGAATACCCACGCGCCCCGCGCGGCGGCGAGCGCAGCGACGCGGCGCCGTGATCTTGGCGATCCTCGCCGCCCTGGCCGTGACGGCTGTCCCCGCCCAGGCGACCACCGGTGGCGCTTCGGCTGCCTCGGGCGTCGCCGCGGCTCCGCCCGAAGGAGCCGAAATCGCCTTCGGACCGACCCGCCTCGCCGGTGCCAGTTGGTACGGACCCGGCCTCTACGGCCGCAGCACCGCCTGCGGCCAGGTTCTGCGGGCGACCACGATCGGCGTCGCCCACCGCAGCCTTCCCTGCGGGACGATGGTCAAGTTCATCTACCACGGCTATTCCGTGGTCGCGCCGGTGATCGACCGTGGCCCCTTCGTCAAAGGCCGTGCCTGGGACCTGACCGCCGCCGCCAGCGAAGCGCTCGAATTCGAAGGCGCCGGGATGATCCGCTACGCGGTGGCGCTCGAATACGCCCGCGCCGGCGCCACCCGCTGAGCCGTAGCACGCACCGCGTAGGCCGGCACGACGGCTAATCTGCCCTGCAAAGCAGGAACTTCCAGGAGAGGAGCAGCGGCATGTCGAGGTCTTCCCGAGCAGCATCTTTCGCGTCGAGGGCGGTGCACGCGCGCCGGCTCGCGCTCGCGGCGCTGATCGGCTGCTGCCTGCTCCTCGTCATCGGGATCGGCGCCGGCAGCGCCGCCCAAGTGCCGCCGACCACGGTCGTCCTCGGCCAGACCTCGACCACTCCGGACCCCTCGTGCCCGGGGGCGCCCTGCCAGGCGATCGGCAGCGTCACCGGCTTCCAGGTCAGCAACGGTCAGACCCGTTCGCCCTTCGTCGTCCCCCACGACGGCACGATCAAGTCCTGGACGCTGACCCTGGCCCAGCCGACCAACCAGCAGCGCTCCTTCTTCAACGGCTTCTTCGGGACGCCGCCGGAGGCGCGCCTCTCGATCCTCCGCCGCGTCCCCGCGACCAACCCGCCCCGCTACACGCTGCGCTCGCAGGGCTCGATCAAGGTGCTCAGTCCCTACCTCGGCCAGACCGTCAAATTCGGCTCCTCGCTGCGGGTCGAAAAGGGCGACATCGTCGCGATCACGGTGCCGACCTGGGCCCCGGCCTTCGCTCAGGAGCTGCCGGCGACCAACGTCTGGCGCGCCAGCCGCGAAGCCGGCCAGTGCACCAACTCGACCGACATTCGCCAGGGCGTGCCGCAGGAGGGCGTGGGGAGGAGGGCAACCTACGGCTGCCGCTACTCCACCGCCCGCCTGCTGTACACGGCGACCCTCGTCGAGGGCCGCTGAACCTAGACCGTCAGGCCGCTGCCGAGGGCAGGACCCGCGGCCCCGCCTGGTCTTTAGGCAGCGCCGCGGCGCCGGCAATCAGGCTCTGGAACTCGTTCAGGGCCAGATGCCCGACCGCCTCGAGGATCTCCTCGTCGCTCCAGCCGGTCTCCCGCGCCTCCTCGTGAAGGTGGAGGGGCGGGGGTCCGTCGGCCTCCAGCGCCGCCTTCAGGTAGACGAGCAGCGCCTCCTCCTTAGGGTCGGCGGAGTTGAAGCTCCGCGCCCGCGAGACCTCGTCTAGTCCCAGGCCGGCCCTTTTCGCCGACTTGGCGTGCTGGGCGATGCTGTACGCGTCGTGCCGGTGCTCGGCAACCGCCAGCGCGATCCGCTCGCGGGTCGCCTGCGGCAGCACGCCGCCGCGCAGCTCCGACCGCATCCGCGTATACGCCCGCAGCACGGCGGGAGACCCGGCCAGCACGCCGATGAACTTCGTCACCGCACCGCCGGTCGCCTGGATGGTCTTGATCAGCGGCGCGCTCTCGTCGGGCGCCGTCAGCTCGTCGTGGATATGGAACCTGCTCACTGCGGTTTTAACCGTCACTAGCCTCTTGCCTCCAGCTCCTGCGGGTGGCAATTCCGCTTTACAGAGCCTTTACGTGGCCTTTACTTTACTTTCAGCCATTAACTTACGAGGAGTAAGTTATACCTGCTTTTAGCCGCCTCCGCAAGCGGGCTGAAGTTCTTGCCTGCTACCCGAATTACGGCTTTATGCACCCCTGCGGTTCATTCGCCTATCGTTGCCCCCTTCTCGCGGACCCGCCAAGGAGGCCGGAATGGCAGATCAACCACGCAGCGCCGCCGATGTCATCGAGGCCGTCAAGGAGCACGACGTCCGCTTCATCCGCCTCTGGTTCACGGACGTCCTCGGCCAGCTGAAGAGCTTCTCGATCAACGCCGCCGAGCTCGAGGACGCCTTCGACGGCGGCATGGGCTTCGACGGTTCCTCGATCACCGGCTTCAACCCAATCGAGGAGTCGGACATGATCGCGATGCCCGACCCCAGCACCTTCGCGCTTATCCCCTGGCGACCCGAGGAGGGCAACGCCGTCGCCCGCATGTTCTGCGACGTCCGTGTCCCCGGCGGCGGCCCCTACGAGGGCGACCCGCGCTGGATCCTGCAGCGGGCGCTGAAGCGGGCCGAGGAGATGGGCTTCGAGGCCTACAACGTCGGCCCCGAGCTCGAGTACTTCTACTTCCGCTCGGCCAAGCCCGAGAATGGCGTCCCCGAGGTGCTCGACGAAGGCGGCTACTTCGACCTGACCACGCTCGACGCCGGCGTCGACGTCCGCCGCGAGACCGTGCTGGCGCTGGAGAAGATGGGCATCCACGTCGAGTACACCCACCACGAGGTCGGCCCCTCCCAGCACGAGGTCGACATGCGTTACAAGAACGCGCTGGAGATGGCCGACGACTGCATGACCTACCGGATCGTCGTCAAGGAGTACGCGATGAAGAACGGCTGGCACGCGACCTTCATGCCGAAGCCGCTGTTCGGCGAGAACGGCTCCGGGATGCACGTCCACCAGTCCCTTGCCAAAGACGGCAAGAACGCCTTCTACGACGCCGACGATCCCTACTACCTCTCGCCGGTCGCGAAGTCGTTCATCGCCGGTCAGCTCAAGCACGCCCGCGAGATCTCGCCGCTCTTCGCGCAGTGGGTCAACTCCTACAAGCGCCTGGTTCCGGGTTACGAGGCGCCGGTCTACCTGGCCTGGTCGCGCCGCAACCGCTCGGCGCTGATCCGGGTGCCGCTCTACCACCCCGGCAAGGAGGGGGCGACCCGGGCCGAGCTGCGCTGCCCCGACCCGGCCTGCAACCCCTACCTGACCTTCGCCGCGATGCTCCAGGCCGGCCTCGAAGGCATCGAGAAGGGCTACGAGCTGCCCGAGCCGATGGAGCAGAACCTCTACCACCTCTCCCAGGAGGAGCTCGCCCACCAGGGGATCGAGCAGCTGCCGGCGACCCTGGGCGAGGCGATCGAGATCGCTGCCGACTCGGAGCTGGTGCTGCGGACCCTGGGGGAGCACACCTTCCGCCGCTTCGTCGAGATCAAGCGGCAGGAATGGGACGAGTACCGGGTCCAGGTCACCCCGTTCGAGATCGAAAACTTCCTGCCGATCCTCTGAGTCGGAGCGGGGTAGGGGAGAGCCCGATGGCCACTCTCCACGTCCTCCGCGTATTCGCCGACGAGGCCGGCGGATACGGCAATCCACTCGGCGTCTTCCTCGACGGCTTCGAGGTGCCGGCGAGCCGTCGGCAGGCAATCGCCCACGAGCTCGGGTTCTCGGAGACGGTCTACGTCGACGATCCCAGCCGGGGTCGCTGCCGCATCTTCACGCCGGGCCTGGAGCTGCCCTTCGCCGGGCACCCGACGGTCGGAACCGCATGGCTGCTGGGCGAGCGGGGCGATCCGGTCGAGCAGCTGCGCCCGCCCGCCGGGGTGGTCGACGTGCGTCGCGACGGCGATCTCACCTTCGTCGCCGCCAAGGCGGAGTGGTCGCCGCCCTGGGAACTGATCGAGATGGAGAGCGCGAGCGCGGTCGCCGAGTTGACCGAGCCGCCCGAGGGCAGCGGTGAACTGCCCTTCTGCTGGGCCTGGGCGGACGAGGACGCCGGCCGGGTACGAGCCCGCTGCTGGTCGCTGGAGGACGGGATCGGCGAGGACGAGGCGACGGGCTCGGCGGCGATCATGCTCGCGGTCGCCCTGGAGCGGCCGCTGACGATCGACCAGGGCGAGGGCTCTCTGCTCCTCGCCGCCCCGCTCAGCGAAGCGCGCGCCGAGGTCGGCGGCCGCGTCGTCCTCGAGGAAGCTCGGGAGCTGACGATCTGAGCAGGTGATGGATCGAGTGGGGCGTCATTGGGGGTCATGGCGCCCACAACTCCCCACTCCCTATGAGAGTTCGGCTGTGAGTGCGGCGGGGTCGGTGGTCGGCAGCCGGCAGTTGAAGCTCTCGCAAAGATATGCGGCCGCGGCGCCATCGACGGTGGTGCGGCCGGCGAGGAGCGGTGGTGCTTCGCTGCCCTCGCGACCGCCGGCTAGGACGAGGTGGGGGCGATGCCGCTGCCGGACGACGGCGAGCTGGGGCTCCAGGGCGGCCACGAGCGCTTCGGTCTCCGCGGAGGCCGGCGAGTTGCTCGGCCGCTCGACGGCCGGCGCCACCAGCGCCAGCTCGCGCGTCGGTGCCAGGTGAAAGTCGAGGGCGCGCAGCAGGTGGGCGAAGGACTCGGGGTGGCGGACGGCGGGCTCGGCGAAGAGGGCGAAGATGCCCTCCGCTTGGCGCTCGTACTCGCGCTCGCCGGTCAGCGCCGCCAGGCGCAGGAGAGCCATCGCCGCGGCGCTGTTGCCGGACGGGATCGGGTGGTCGCCGACCTCCTTGCGCCGCACGATCAGCTCCTCGTGGTCGGAGGAGGTCGAGTAGAAGCCGCCGCGCTCGGCGTCGCCGAAGCGGGCGACGATCGCCTCCGCCAGCTCCTGGGCGCGGCCGAACCAGCGCACCTCGAAGCCAGCTTCGTAGAGGACGAGCAGCGCCTCGAGCAGGAAGGCGTGGTCCTCGAGGTAAGCGTTGAGCCGGGCCTCCCCGTCCTTGTAGGTGCGGAGGAGACGGCCCTCGCCGTCGCGCAGCGATGAGTCGACGAACTCGGCGCAGGCGCGGGCGGCGTCGAGGTAGTCCGGCCGGCCGAGCACGGCGCCGGCATCTGCCAGGGCGGCGATCGCCAGGGCGTTCCAAGAAGTCAGGCGCTTGTCGTCGAGGCCCGGGCGGACCCGCTCCGACCGCGCCGCGAGGAGCGCCCGCCGCGCCGCCTCCAAGCCCTGCGGCCGCGGCGCCGCGGCACCCCCCGCGAGGTGGAGGACGTTGGCACCCTCGAAGTTGCCGCGCTCGCTGACGCCGTAGTAGGTGAGGATCGCCTCCGGGTCCGGCGAGCTGCCGTTACCGCCCGCCTCCTCGCCAGCCGCGCCCGCCAGCGCTCCTCGCACCTGCTCGGGGGTCCACACGTAGAAGCGCCCCTCCTCGCCTTCGGAGTCGGCGTCGAGGGCGGAGTAGAAGCCGCCCTCGGGCCCGCGCATCTCGCGCAGCATCCAGTCCAGCGTCTCCTCGCAGACGCGCCGGTAGCGCTCATGTCCAAGCGCTTGCCAGCCGTGGAGGTAAGCGCGGGCCAGCAGGGCGTTGTCGTAGAGCATCTTCTCGAAGTGGGGGACGAGCCAGGCGCCGTCGACGGAGTAGCGGGAGAAGCCGCCGCCGAGCTGGTCGTAGATGCCGCCGGCCAGCATCGCGTCGAGGGTCCGCTCGACGTGCTCGGTCTCGCCACGGGCGAGCAGCAGCTCCAGGGCCGAGGCGGGCGGGAACTTGGGGGCGGTGCCGAAGCCGCCGTTGCGGCTGTCTGCCGAGCTCAACAGTCGCTCCACCGCTTCGCCGAGCTGCGTCTCGCCGGGGCGCTCCGGGCGTGGCTCGGCCATGCCGATCGCGCCCAGCCGCGCCCGCACCTCAGGCGCCCGTTCGCGGATCTCCTCGCGCTGGCGCTCGAAGGCGTCAAGCACCGCTTCCATCACCATCCGGAAGCTCGGCATGCCGCGGCTCTCGTCCGGCGGGAAGTAGGTGCCGCCGTAGAAGGGGACGCCGTCGGGGTCGAGGAAGACGGTCATCGGCCAGCCGCCGTGGCCGCTGATCTGCTGCACCGCCTCCATGTAGATCGCATCGACGTCGGGCCGCTCCTCGCGGTCGACCTTGACGTTGACGAAGTGCTCGTTCATATAGGCGGCGGTCTCGGCGTCCTCGAAGGACTCGCGCTCCATCACGTGGCACCAGTGGCAGGCCGAGTAGCCGACCGAGAGCAGGATCGGCCGGTCCTCGTCACGGGCTCGGGCCAGCGCCTCCTCGCCCCAGGGGTACCAGTCGACCGGGTTCTCGCTGTGCTGGAGGAGGTAGGGACTGGTCTCGCGGACGAGCCTGTTGGCCATCGGCCCAGACTACTCAGGGGGTGCAGCAGGCTCACTATTCGCCGCGCCGGATCAGCGAAATTCGAGTCACGGGCCTGCGTTCGTTTATAAACATCGCGTCTCGCCGGGTGAGCGAATACCTTTCGCCGGTGAGGAAATCGCCGATCTCCAGCGCCGCCGACGAGGCGATCCAGCAGGTTCTGCGAAAGCTCTCCCCCGAGGACCGTGCCGTCGTCCAGGGCGCTCTCGAGCGGGCCGAGAAGACCGAAGCCGAGCTGCGCCACCTGGCCGACCACGACTCGCTGACCGGGCTCCTCAACCGCCGCCGCTTCCGGGCCGAGCTCGACCAGTACGCCTCCTTCACCGCCCGCTATGGCGGCCAGGGGGCGGTGATGGTCATCGACATAGACGGCCTCAAGAAGGTCAACGACGAACTCGGCCACCAGGAAGGCGACAACCTGATCCGCCAGGTCGCCGCCGCCCTGCGCGAGCGGGTGCGGGCGACCGACATCGTCGCTCGGCTGTCCGGCGACGAGTTCGCCGTGTTGATGCCGCAGACCGACACCGGGGGCGCCCTGCAGCTCGGCGAGGACCTGCGCGCCGAGGTGGCGGAGGGGCTCGCCCCGACGCCAAGCGCCGGCAAGGCGACGATCAGCGTCGGCGTCGCCATGTTCGGGGGCGAAGGACGCGAGAACGGCGCCGAGACGATCCTCGTCGCCGCCGACCAGGCGATGTACCGGGCGAAGGAGAACGGACGCGATCGGATCGCCCTCTTCCATGACCCGGAGGAAGCGCTGCGCGCCTCGGTGCGGCCGCAGACGACCAGCGCCCGGATCCGCGACGCCCTCACCCAGGACCGCCTGCGCCTCGCAACCCAACCGATCTTCGGGCTCGCCTCCGGTGGGGTCGAGCGCTACGAGCTGCTGCTGCGGATGACCGGCGAGCACGGGGAACTGCTGCCAGCCGCCACCTTCATCGAGGTCGCCGAGCGCTCCGGGATGGCCCAGGAGCTCGATCGTTGGGTGGTCGCGCGGGCCCTCGAGCTGATGGCGGAGAGGCAGCGCGAAGGCGACCCGGTCTCGCTCCACGTCAACCTCTCGGGCGCCTCGCTGACCGACATCTCCGTGCTCGAGTTCATCGAACGGCGGCTCGACGAGGGCGACGCGGACCCCGGCCGCTGCACCTTCGAGATCACCCAGACGGCGCGGGTCGAGGACTACGAGTCGGCAGCGGGCTTCGCCGACCGCCTCACCGAGTTCGGCTGCGAAGTCGCGATCGACGACTACGGCGCCGGCTTCGGCCCCTTCGAGTACCTCAAGCGGATGCCCTTCGACGTGATCAAGATCGACGGCTCCTTCATTCGCGAGATGCCGCGCAACGACGCCGACCAGCTGACCGTCAAGGCGATCGTCCAGATCGCCCGCGGCCTCGGCAAGCGCACGATCGCCGAGTTCGTCCAGGACGACGACACCACCGAGCTGCTGCGCGAGTACGGCGTCGACATGGCCCAGGGCTTCCACCTGGGACGCCCGGTCGACGTAGCCGAGGGCCTGGCGCCGGCCTAGCGGGCGCGGCGCTTCGCCAGTCGCGTCTTCAGATTCAGCGCCGCGGTCATCGCCCGTTCCGGCAGCGACCCCTGCGGAGGGAGGGCGCCGAGCTGGCGCGCCAGGTCGGCGCCGTTGGTATAGGCGTCATTGCGGTGGATGCGGCCGTCGCGGATGCGGAGGACGTCGCAGCCGCCCATCGTCACGCGGGAGCCGTTCGGCTCGAGCCCTTCGAACTTGGCGTCGCCGTTGAAGGTGCCGGTGGCGCGCCAGCGGACCGCGGCGACCTCGCCGTCCCCCACGACGTCGAGGATCTCCATGCGGAGGTCAGGGAAAGCGCGGAAGAGATCGCCGAACCAGGCGCTGTAGGTGCCGGGGACGGTGAGCGAGACAAGGCCGTGGATCTCACCGGTGCCGCCGGGCTCGTAGAAGGCTTCCATCGCGTCGAGATCGCGGCGCGCGACAGCCTCGAAGTAGGCGCGGGCGACGACGGCGGCGTCGGTTGAGGCGGTCGATGCCACTGGGTCAGGTTACCCCTGGCGCAGCTCGGCGCGCTTGATCTTGCCGCTGCTCGTCTTCGGCAGCTCGGTGGCGAAATCGACGATGCGGGGGAACTTGTACGGGGCGGTCTCGCGCTTGCAGTGCTCCTGGAGCTCGCGGGCCAGCTCCTCGCTGGGCTCGCGGTCGCGGGGGACGACGATCGCCCGCACGACGGCCCCACGCTCCGGGTCGGGGGCGGCGACTGCGGCGGCCTCGGCGACGGCGGGGTGGGCCTGCAGGGCGGACTCCACCTCGAAGGGGCCGATCCGGTAGCCGGAGGAGAGGATGATGTCGTCGTCACGGCCCTCGAAGAAGAGGTAGCCGTCGTCGTCTTCGCGGGCGAGGTCGCCGGTCGGCCACCACTCGCCTTCGAAGCGCTCGCCGTCGAGGTAACGGGAGAAGAAGGTGGGGGAGGAGGCGGCGCGCAGCTGCAGTTCGCCTGGCTCGCCGGTTGCCGCCGCGTCCTCATCAGCAGGCCCGACGTCCTCGCCAGCGGGCGTGCTGTCGCCGGTGTCCGCCGCGGCGACGATCCGCACCTCGAAGCCGGGCAGCGGCCTGCCCATCGAGCCCTGCCGGATCGGCTCGCCGGCGAGGTTGGCGGTCACCTGGCCGGTCTCGGTCTGGCCGTAGCCGTCGGCCGGCTCGAGGCCGGTCGCTTGTTGGAAGGCGGCGATCGTGTCGGGATCGAGCGGCTCGCCGGCGGAGACCATCCGCCGCAGCGCCGGCAGGGGCCGCAACCGACCTCGCTTGGCGAGCATCCGGTACTCGGTCGGGGCCTGGCAGAGGACGTTGATTCCCAGCGCCGCGGCGAAGTCGAGCCGCTCCTCGGGGTCGAAGCGGCCGTCGTGGATCACCGCGGCGGCACCGGTCAGCCAAGGGGCGAGGAAGACGTTCCGCGCCGACTTCGACCACCCCGTCGCCGTCGTGCACCAGGCCAGCTCGCCCTTGCGCGAGCCGAACCAGTGCTCCGCCTGCGCCTTCTGTCCCAACAGGTACCGGTAGGCGTGCACGACCCCGCGCGGCTCGCCGGTCGTCCCTGAGGTGAAGACGATCAGTGCCGGGTCCTCGGGATTCATCGGTTCCGTCGCAGCCGGCGTCTCCTGGGGCCGGTCCTCGTCGAGCACCTCGGCAACCTCGGCCATCGTCATCGCCGGCACCCCGTCGGGTAGCTCGTTGAGCAGCGCTTCCTCGCCGACGCAAAGGACCGGCTCCGCCGCCCGCACTCGGTGCTCGAGGTCATGCCGTCGCAGCTGCGTGTTGCAGGGCAGCGCCACCGCGCCCATGCGCCAGCAGGCGAGCAGCGTCAGCACCCACTCGATCCGGTTGCCGGCCAGCGTCATCACCACGCTTCCCCGCTTCACTCCGCGCGCCGCGAAAGCGCCTGACAGCCCAGCCGAGCAGGCGATCAGTTCGCCGAAGTGCCAGTCCCGCCGGTTTCCCTCGGCGTCGACCGCGACGATCCCGAGCCGCGATGCCGGCGAGCGCTCCAACACGTCCTCGACGAAGTTCACGGTGGCGCAGTCTATGAGCGCCGGTGCGGTGCCCCTCTCCTGAAGGCCGTCGCGCAGCTGGGGCGGACCTGAGGGTGTGGATTGTCGCCGCAGGAGCCTTCCGGAGAGGGGCCCCGCACCGGCGCTCGTGGACGGTGGACCCGTAGGCAGTAGAGCCGGCCGCCTGACAGGAGGTTCCTCTGGAGAAGAGATCGCGCACCACGCCACTCTCGGCTGAGCGGGGTGGCAGCACGAAAGAGAGCCGGTACCCCCTCGCCCAGAGGCTCAAGCGGCGACGCTTGAGCCCTAGGGCTCGCCCCAGCTGCGCGACGGCCTCTGGGGGAGGGGGTACCGGCTCTCGTTACCCCTGGCTACCGCAATTCAGACGAGCTCTTACCCAGCAGCTGGCGCGCCACGATCAGCAGCTGGATCTGCTGCGTCCCCTCGAAGATGTCGAGGATCTTGGCGTCGCGAGCCCACTTCTCGAGCAGCTCGTTCTCGTCGTAGCCGACGCTGCCGCAGAGCTCGACGCAGCCGAGGGTGACGTCGACGCAGGTGCGCCCCGCCTTGGCCTTGGCCATCGAGGCCTGCAGCGAGTTCGGCTTTGAGTTGTCTGCCATCCAGGCGGCCTGCAGGGTGAGGAGCCAGGACGCCTCGTAGTCGGCCTCCATCTCCAGGTAGCGCGCCGCGGCGGCGTGCTGGGAGAGGGCGGGCTTGTCGTAGTCGACCTCGACCCCGGCTTTCTTGAGGCGCTTGCGCGTCTCCTCCAGCGCCGCCCGGGTCACCCCGACCGCCATCGCCGCCACCAGGGGCCGCGTGTTGTCGAACGTTTCCATCACCCCGGCGAAGCCCTTCTCCTTCACGTCGGGGTCCCCGAGCAGCGCCTCTTTGGGCACCCGGCAGTCCTGCAGGGTGAAGTTGGCGGTGTCGGAGGCGCGGATCCCGAGCTTGTGCTCGAGCCGGTCCAGCTTCAGGCCGGGGTTGTCGCGCTCGACGATGAACGACTTGATCGCCGCCCGCCCTTTGGTGCGGTCGAGCGAGGCCCAGACGACGATCAGGTCAGCCCGGTCGCCCGAGGTGACGAAGATCTTCTCGCCGTTGAGCACGTACTCGTCGCCGTCCAGCTCGGCGGTGGCGCGGATCGCGGCGGAGTCCGAGCCGGCTTCCGGCTCGGTGATCGCCATCGCGGCCCACTTGCCGCCGTATTTCTTCAGCTGCTGCTCGGTCGCCACCGAGGCGATCGCCGAGTTGCCGAGGCCCTGGCGGGGCATCGAGAGCAGCAGGCCGACGTCGCCCCAGCAGAGCTCGATGATGCCGAGCACGGTGGAGAGGTTGGAGCCGTTGCGGTTCTCTTCCGGGCCGGAGCCGTTGGCCTCGCGGCGGACGCCGGCGGCACCGGCGCCACCGAGGTCACTGCCCTCGTTCATGCCGTCGATCAGCGAGGCGAGCATGTCGAGCTCTTTCGGGTACTCGTGCTCGGCGACGTCGTATTTGCGGCTGATCGGCCGGAAGACCTCGGTCGCGACCTGATTGGCCTGGCTGACCAGCGGCTTGTACTTCTTGGGTATCTCGAGATTGATCATGTCCTGATTCCTTTTGCTTGTCCTGGGCTCGGGTCGCGGTGGTGGCGACGCCTAGACGAGCAGGGCGCCCTCCATCACGCCCGCTGCACGGAGATCGCGGTACCAGCGCTCAACCGGGTGCTCCTTGACGAAGCCGTGGCCGCCCAGCAGCTGCACGCCCTGGGAGCCGATCTGCATCCCCTTCTGGGTGCAGAGCCGGCGGGCGATCGCCGCCTCGCGGTCGAACCTCTCGCCGCGGTCGGCGCGGCTGGCGGCCCGGTAGGTGGCGAGGCGCATGCCGTCGGACTCGATGCCGATGTCGGAGACCGCGAAGGCGACGCCCTGGCGGTTGGAGATCGGTTCGCCGAACGCCTGGCGCTCGTTGACATAGGGCTTGACGTAGTCGAGCACCGCCTGGGCGGTGCCCACCGCGAGGCCCGACCAGGCGATCCGCGACCGGCTGACCAGCTCGGCGTACTGCTTGGCGGTGAACTCGCCCTCGCCGAGCAGCGCGTTCTCCGGCAGTTTCACTTTCTCGATCAGCAGCTTGCCGGTGGCGGCGGGGCGCAGCCCCATCGCCGGCTCGGCTTCGACCGAGAGCCCTTTGGCGCCGGACTCGACGACGAACAGCGCCGGGCCGAAGCCCTCGGCGTCGGCGGCGATCACGAACAGCTCGCACTCGGTGGCACGGGCGACCAGGGACTTGACGCCGTTCAGCGTCCAGCCGTTGGCGGTCTTCTTGGCCTTGGTCTCCAGCTCCATCGGGTCGAACAGAGGCCGCGGCTCGAGGATCGCCAGCGCCGCGGCGGGGACGTCCTCGCCGGTGAAGGCGGGCAGGTAGGTCGCCTCCTGCTCGGCGCTGCCGTAGAGGCCGATCGCGGTGGCGACCGCGCCGGGGGCGAGAGCGGCGTAGGCGATGCCCATGTCACCGTGGGCGAGGGCCTCGCCGATCAGGACGCTGGTCACCGCCGACTGCTCGTGCATGACGCCGCCGAGCTCCTCGGGGACGCCGAGCATGTTGACGCCGAGCTCGACCGCTTCGCCGAGGATCTCCTTCGGCGTCTCGCAATCGTCGTCGGCCTTAAGGGCCGCCGGGCGGATCTTGTCGGCGGCGAAGGCACGGCCGGCCTCCTGGAACATCTGCTGCTCGTCGTCGGGGGAGACGTCGAAGAGGCCGCTCGACTTGCTCTTCTTCTGGCGGGCCGGTTTGCCCAGCTTCTGAGCGGCCTTGAAGGTGCGGCCGGCGGCGGTGACGGTGCGGAAGCCGCCCTTGGTGCCCTGGAACAGCGCCCGCTCGACCTGCTTGCGGACACGGATGCGGTCCAGTAGGTCGGAGCCCGCCAGCCAGTTGAGCGCGCGCAGGCTGATGCCCATGCTGCGCTCGGCGACGCTGGCGTTCTTCTCCTCGGTGGTCGGGGTCACTTCGCTTTCCTCCCGGTCTTATTGGCTTTGGGCTTGCTCTCGAGCGGCTTGACGCGGCCGTCGAGATGAGGCGTGTGGCGCTTGGCATCGCGCACGGAGAAATCGATCTCGCATCCGGAGCCGTCGCGGCTGCCGAACTCGACCTTGGCCGGCAACAGGATCGGCTTGCGGAACCGGACCTCGGTTTCGAAGGCGTCGGGGAGACGCCCGTCGAGCGCTGCCAGCGCCCGCGCCTTGCTCCACATCCCGTGGGCGATCGCCGCCGGGAAGCCGAGCGGCTTCGCGGTCAGCGAGTGCATGTGGATCGGGTTGCGGTCGCCGGAGACCGACGCGTAGCGACGACCGAGGTCGCCACCCAGCCGCCACTCGGCGGAGGCGCTGAACTCGTTCTCGGGGACGCCGAGCGCCTCGCGCTCACCGCCCGCCTCCTTGTCGCCGCCGCCGCCACGGCGCAGCATCGTGCTGACGCTCTCCCAGGCGACCACGCCGCCGACCCGGACCTCGGTGACGAGGCTGAAGGTGCGGCCGCTGCGGTGCGGCTGCAGGGGCGTCGGCCGGACCAGCAGGTGCAGCTCCTCGGCGACGCCGATCGGCCGGTGCTGGACGATCCGGTTCTCGACGTGGACCAGGCCGACGGCGCCGAACGGAAAGCTGCCGTCGGCCATCACCGCCATGTGCAGCGGGAAGGCCAGCACGTGGGGGTAGGTGACCGGCAGCGAGTCCCGCAGGGGGAAGCCGCAGACGCGAGCGTAGGCGGCGACGTCCTCGGGCTTGGCCTGGACGCCGGGCAGCTGCAGCTCCAGCTCCGGGATCTCCTTGCCGCCGCCGGGGATGCCGGGGAGCAGCGAGGCGCCGGGAATCATCGGCGCCGCCGCCCGCGCGTAGAGCGGCAGGATCTGCGGCGGGCTCTCGAGGGTGCGGGTCGTCGCCATCTTCAGGCTCCCAGCAGGCTCTGGCCGCAGACGCGGACCACGTTGCCGTTGACGCCGGTCGAGGCGGGGCTGGCGAACCAGGCGATCGTCTCGGCGACGTCGACCGGCAGGCCGCCCTGCGAGAGGCTGGCCAGCCGGCGGCCGGCTTCGCGCGGGCCGATCGGCATCGCCGCGGTCATCTTCGTCTCGATGAAGCCCGGGGCGACGGCGTTGATCGTCGCTTTGCGTTTGGCCAGCTCCGGCGCCATCGACTCGACCATCCCGATCACGCCGGCCTTGGAGCTGGCGTAATTGGTCTGGCCGTTGTTGCCGGCGATCCCGGCCATCGAGGAGACGCCGATGATCCGCCCGTTCGGCTTCAGGAGTTTGCCGTCAAGCAGGGCGTCGTTGATCCGCTCCTCACTGGAGAGGTTGATCTCCATCAGCTGCGTCCAGCGCTCCTCCGGCATCTTCGCGATCGTCCGGTCTTTGGTGACGCCGGCGTTGTGGACGACGATGTCGACGCCGTCGCCGAGCGCCGCGGCGATCACGTCGGGGGCGTCCTCGGCGGTGATGTCGAGGCCGATCGCCTCACCGCCGAGCTCGGTGGTGAGGACGCTGAGGTCTTCGAGCGCCGGCGGGATGTCGAGGCCGACGACGGTCGCGCCGTCGCGGGCGAGAGTCCGGGCGATCGCGGCGCCGATGCCGCGGGCGGCACCGGTCACCAGTGCCTTCTTGCCCTCCAGCGGTCGCTCCCAGTCCAGCTTCGGCTGCGGCGCCACGCCTTTACCGATCCGCACCACCTGACCGGAAACGTAGGCCGAGCGGGAAGAGAGGAAGAAGCGCAGGGTCGAGTCGAGCTGGTTCTCGGCGCCCTTTTCCACGTAGACGAGCTGGCAGGTCGAGCCGCGGCCGCCGATCTCCTTGGCGAGCGAGCGGGTGAAGCCCTCCAGCGCCCGCTGGGCGGTGTGGGCGCGGGCCGAGCCGGCTTCGGCCGGCGGCGTCCCGAGCACGACGACCCGGCCGCTGCGCTGCAGGCGGCCGACCGAGGGGTAGAAGAAGCGCTGCAGCTCGACCAGCTCGGTCGAGTCGGCGATTCCGGTGGCGTCGAAGACGAGCGCCTTTGCCTTGCCCTCGTTGCCGGCCCGTTCGGCCTTGATCTCGTCGAGGAAGGCGGCCAGCTGCTTGCCGAGCCGCCCGCCCGGGGCGCCGTCGTAGAGGACGGGGCCGGCGACGACGGGCGCCCCCGGCTTGTAGCGGTCCAGCTCGGCGGGCTGGGGGAGACCTAGCTGCTTGGCGACCGTCGCGACAACGGGCGCGTTGACGATCTGCGAGTAACGGTCGCTCATTTGCTCTCTCCAGCGCTCTCGAGGATTGCGACGACGCCCTGGCCGCCGGCGGCGCAGATGCTGATCACGCCGCGGCCCTTGCCGTCTTCGTGCAGTTGCTTGGCGAGGCCGGCGACGATCCGGCCGCCGGTTGCCGCGAACGGGTGGGCGGCGGCCAGCGAGCCGCCGTTGACGTTGAGCTTCTTGCGGTCGATCTTGCCGAGTGGCTTGTCGCGCCCGAGCTTCTCCTTGCAGAAGTCCGCGTCCTCCCAGGCCTTCAGCGTGCAGAGGACCTGGGCCGCGAAGGCCTCGTGGATCTCGTAGTAGTCGAAGTCCTGCAGGGTCAGACCGGCCCGGTCGAGCATCGTCGGCATCGCGTAGGCCGGCGCCATCAGCAGGCCTTCGCGCTTGTGGACGTGGTCGACGGCGGCCGCCTGGCCCTCGCTGAAGTAGGCGAGGATCGGCAGGCCGCGCTCCTTGGCCCACTCCTCGGAGGCGAGCAGCACCGCCGAGGCGCCGTCGGAGAGCGGCGTCGAGTTGGCGGCGGTCATCGTCCCCTCGGGGCCGCCGAAGACCGGCTTCAGCTTCGCCAGCTTCTCGAGGCTGGAGCCGGGACGGAGGTTCTGGTCGCGGTCGAGGCCCAGGTAGGGGGTGAGGAGGTCGTCGAGGAAGCCGCGCTCATAGGCGGCGGCGAGGTTCTCGTGGCTGGCCAGGGTGAGCTCGTCCTGCTCGGTCCGGCCGATATCCCATTCGGTGGCCATGATCGCGCAGTGCTCGCCCATCGAGAGGCCGGTGCGCGGCTCCTCGTTGCGGGGGATCGCGGGGACGATGTGGCCGGGTCGCACCCGGGTCAGGGTCTGCAGCTTGCCGATCGTCGAGCGCTGCCGGTTGGCGTCGAGCAGGGTCTCGCGGAGCTGCTCGTTGAGAGCGATCGGGGCGTCGGAGGTGGTGTCGGCGCCGCAGGCGATCCCGGAGTCGATCTGGCCGAGGGCGATCTTGTTGGCGACCAGGATCGTCGTCTCCAGGCCGGTGCCGCAGGCCTGCTGGACGTCGTAGGCGGGCGTCTCGGGGGCGAGGCGGGTGCTGAGCACGCTCTCGCGGGCGAGGTCGCGGTCGCGGGAGTGCTTCAGCACGGCGCCGCCGGCGACCTCGCCGAGCCGCTCGCCCTGCAGGTTGAAGCGGTCGACCAGTCCGTCGAGGGCGGCGGTGAGCATGTCCTGGTTGGAGGCATGCGAGTAGACGCTGTTGGAGCGCGCGAAGGGGATGCGGTTGCCGCCGACGATGGCGACGCGACGCGTTTTCGTGTTCATGGAGTGGTGGTTCCTTTGTCGGTTGACGGTGAAGATTGGCTGGGGGCGGAGCGGGCCCTCAGGCCCGGCTCGACCGTGGCGATCAAGAGCTCGGCCGCCTCCTCGGCGCTGAGCGCCTCGGTCCGCAGCCACCAGCGGGCGAGCGCCTCGGCGGCGCCGAGCAGGGCGGTGGAGAGGGCCTCGACTTCGACCCGCGCTGCCTTGCGCTGCCGCTCGGTGAGCTGGGCCAGTAGCGTCCCGGAGACCATCGTGATGATCTGGCCGCGGTACTCGGCGACCCGGTCGGCGACGTCGCCGCTCTGCGGCAGCGTCTCGTCGAAGAGGACGGCCCAGGCGGCGCGATCGCTGTCGAGGAAGGCGAAGAAGGCGTGGACGCCGGCCCCCATCGCGTCTCCCGGGCTGGCCGTGGCGGTGACGGCGTCGGCGACCGTCTTGGTCAGTGCGTCGCCGGAGCGCTCCATGCAGGCGATGTAGAGCTGCTCCTTGTTGCCGAAGTAGTTGTAGAGGAGCGGCTTGGTGACCCCCACGGCCGCGGCGATCTCATCCATCTTCACGGCCGCGTAGCCGCGCTCGGCAAAGAGACCGTGGGCGGCAAGCAGAGTCTGCTCCATCCGATCCTCCCGTGGGAGGCGCGACCGTGGCGATATTGCAGCCATCGGTGTAGAGGTTACCCAGATATAAATTTATATGTGGGTATCAGGGACTAATGTGACCAAGGTCACGCAATTTTGGCTCTATAGCGCGGTTTGTTAATAACCTGTGGAGTGTTTGTTACGGATATATAAACCGGTCGGGACAGTTGTCGTATCAGGGCTCGATGATTTGTAGACTTGAGTGCGTCGGCTCCTCGTCCCACGCCAGACCGCCGACGCGTCCCTTGGAGAGGAACTCGAAATCCCTTGCCGCCGATTCAGGCGATGAATCGGCTTCGCCGGCCTGCGCCAGCGCGCGCGTGGAGGGGTTCGCCGTCGAGGTGCTGGCCGCTTTGACCGCCGAGGGCGAGGGAGCCGACGAGGTGGCCGAGCGGGCGGTGCAGGTCTACATCTCCGACGCGGCCGTGCAGCCGCCGGGCTGGCGCGTGCCGGTCGAGCTCGAGGCCCCGGCCGAGGACTCGGTGGAGGTGCGGCTCGACGAGGACAGCGTCGCCGCGATCGAGGCCGAGGCGGGCGCCCAGGGAGTGCGGCCGGCGACGATCCTCGGCCACGCCGTCATGTACCTGTGGGCGGCGGAGCGGGGCCCGGTGCCGCGTGCGACCGATGAGACCGCGCCGACGCCAGGTGTCAGCGCCCTGGACGCGACACCACAGGGCCGGCGCCGAGTTTCGCCAAGGACTTCCGGAGGTTGACCCGACCGCGGTGGTGAAGGCCGTGGATCGAGCTTTCCGATTTTCCCATCAACCCGGCGATCTCCAGCGGTGAGAGGCCGCGAATGTGGCGCAGCACCATGACGCTGCGCTGTTCGCTGGGCAGCGACGCGAAGGCGCTGCAGATGTCCCGCCGCCGTTCGTGTTCGATCTGCCCATGCTCGCTGTGGAGCTCGATCTCCTCGCAGGGCGCCGCCTGGCGCGAGCGCAGGTGGTCGTAGGCGCAGTTGCGGGCGACGCGGCGGATCCAGGCGGCGAACGGGATCCCCTCGCGGGCCGTGTACTGATCGATCACCGAGATCAGCTTGATGAACACGTCCTGGGCGATGTCTTCGGCCTCGTGCGAGTCCTTGATCACCCCCTTGATCGTGATCAGGACGTCCGCCGAGTAGCAGACGTAGAGCATCCGCAGGGCATCGATCTGACCGCGACGCGCCTTCGCGATCGCGCTGCGGATGAGCCGGTCGTCCCCGTCTTCCTCGATGCTGCGCTGCCCCGACTCGTACTGGATCCCCTCCCGCTCCACGGTCAGGGTTGACTCGTAATCACTGGTGCTCAAGGTAGCCCCCGCCCTTCCTCTGCGTAGATCGGTTTTCCCCGTCCGACCCCCTGCTGCCGGGATCAGGTCGCAATCTTTGTTGCTTTTCATTGCAAACGGGTGAAAATTCGTCCAAAAGTCATACTCGTTGTGCCTGTGGTTGCTAATTCGCGACTTCGCAATTTTGGGTAAAAAAACTAACCGAAAGAAATCATGGGTGCGTCGCGTTAGGGCGCCATGGACGAATTCCCGAGGCGCCGGAGCCTCCTCGCCCTCGCCATTTCCCTGATCGCCTCGCTGTGGGTGGTGGTGCCGAGCGCCGGCGCGAGCGCCGCGATCGAAGGGGTCTGGTCCTTCAACGGCGGCCGCATCGCCATTCAGGAATCCGAAGACGGGAATTTCAAGGGCACCGTGGTGGCGGCGACCACCTTCTCGCTCTGCTCGCACCCGGTCGGCGAGGAGATCTGGACCCACCTCGCGCCGCAGGCGGACGGCTCCTACTGGGGGCTGCACCAGTGGTTCTTCGAATCGAGCGATTGCGTCCCCAACCCGACGCTGGGCTTGAGCGCCTGGCGGGTCTTCCAGAATGCCGGCGGGCGCTACCTGCGCGCCTGCTTCAGCGAACCCGGCAGCGGCCTGCAGCCAACGGTTGCCGCCGACGGCAGCGTCGCCAACGCGACCTTCGGCTGCGCTGACTCCTCGCTCGTCGGGGCCGCGCCCGACTCCGACTCCGCTGCACTCGCTCGCAGCGTCAAGCTGCCGGCGGCGAACGGCTGCGTCTCCCGGAGGGCGATTCGGGTGCGGATCGTCGATCCCAAGAACGACCCGATCAGCAAGATCGTCGTGACCTATCGAGTTGGCGGAGTTACCCACGACGCCCCGGTAAAACGGCACAAGCGCAGCGCCGTGGCCGTCGTGCCGCTGGGCCGCTCGACCTCGGGTTCGGTCAGGGTCGACGTCCGGCTCACCACGGTGCTCGGCCACCGCTGGCACGGATCTCGCAGCTACCGCCGGTGCGGTGGCAAGCCGCGCCATTTCCACGTGGCCGCGAAGCCAGGCCGTGGACACTCGCGAGCGACGACCGGCGCCTAGAGGATCGATGACCGAGGCCTTCTCTGCGTTCGGTCTCTCTCTGCAAGGCGAGTTCGCCCTGCCTTCCCGGCTGCCCCCGTGCGAGCCGCGGCTACCTCGGCTGCTGCTGGAGCTGGCCTCGGCGGAAGATCTCGAGCGAGGCTGGAGCGGCCCGGCCACCCCGGGCTGCTGGCGGGGTCGCTTGGGCGACGGCGAGGAGCTGACCGTAACTCGCGGCCGGGATGGCGACTTCCTGATCGGCTACGGCGACCTGGCGCGGTTCCATCTGGACGTCGAGGGTGGCCGGATCGCCTGCGCCCCAGGCGGGGCGGCGTCGCTCGCCTGGCGGCGGGTGCTGCTGAGCCGGGTGCTGCCGAACGCGGCGATCGCCAGCGGCTACGAGGCCCTCCATGCCGCGGCAGTCGTGGGCGATCGCGGTCTCGTCGCGCTTGCCGCCAACAGCGGCTCCGGCAAGTCGACCCTCGCTTGCGAGTTGGTCCGGCGCGGCTGTTCGCTGTTCGCCGACGACACCGTCGTGCTCGGACGCGGTGAGGACGGCGTCGTCGCTCATCCCGGGACTCCCTTCCTCAACCTGCCGCTCGGGGGCCCCACGGTCGCGGGGGCAGAGCTTGGTCGGCTCGACGGCGAGCGCTGGTGGGCCGTCGACGATCACGCCACCGAGGTGGCGCCGGTCGCGACGGTCGTGCTCTACGAGCGAGCCCCAGGGCTCTCTCTCGCCGTCGAGGAGTTGCCGGCGACGCCGCTGGCTCTGGCCCCCTTCATGCTCGGCCTTCCCGACGACGAGGACCGTGACGCCGCCCGCTTCGGCCTCTATGCCGACCTCGTCGAAGCCACCTCGCTGCTGCGGCTCACCGCTGAGCCCGAGCGGGCCCCGGCAGAGATCGCGGCCGCGCTCGAGGAGGCGCTGGAGATGGCGCCGGCAGGGGTCGGAGCCGGCCGATGATCTCCCGGCTAACGGCGCGATTTGCCGTCACCACCGACACGGTGGCAACGCCGCCGCGGTTGCGGGCCCAGTCCGCTGAGACCGTGTCGACGCCGGGGCCGCCCGGGGCCGACTCGGTGCCGTTGGCCCTGATCGGCGTGCACAAACGCTGGCGCGGCGCCGACCAGCCGGTGCTGACCGACGTCGAGCTGAGGCTCGACATCGGCACCTCGACTTGGATCGGCGGTCGCAACGGGGCCGGCAAGACCACCCTGCTGCGGGTCGCCGCCGGGCTGATCCAGCCCGACCGGGGCCGCGTCCAAGCCTGGGGCTCCTCCCCCCGTGAGCGACGCGCCAACTACCACCGCCTGGTCGCCTTCCTGCCGGCCGGTGATCGCGGCCTCTACGCGCGACTCACCGTTCGCCAGCAGCTGGGCTTCTGGGCGGGGATGACGATGCTCGGTCGCGAGGAGGGCGAGCGGCGGATCGAGGACTCCCTGCGGCTGTTCGACCTCGGCGAGCTGGCCGACCGGCGGGTCGACCGCATGTCGATGGGGCAGCGGCAGCGGGTGCGTCTGGCGATGACCTTCCTGCCGGAGCCGGAGACGGTGCTGCTCGACGAGCCGCTGACCAGCCTCGACGGCGAGGGGGCGGCGCTGCTCGAGGATGCGGTCGCGGCGCTGCTGGGGCGGGGTGGTGCCCTGCTCTGGTGCTCGCCGAGCGGCGATCACCCCGAGCGCCGCTTCGACAGCGACTGGCTGCTCGAGGACGGCAGGCTGGTGTCGGCGTGAGGGAGGGGGCGCGATGAGCGAGCTGCGGGCGTCTCTGCGGGCCTTCAAGGTCGTGCTCGGTCGCGACCTGCGGGTCTACCTCTCCTATCGCAGCCGCCTCTTCAGCCAGCTCTTGACCTCGGTCTTCAGCCTCACCCTCTTCTATTACGTCTCGCGGCTGGTCCACGTCAGTGGCTTTGCGACGCCGGCCGACTACTTCGGCTTCGTGATCGTCGGCATCGCCCTGGTCGGCGTCCTCTACTCCTGCTTCTCGGTCGCCGAAACGGTCCGCCAGGAGCTCGTCGCCGGCACCTTCGAACGGCTGGTGCTGTCGCCGTTCGGGCCGGTGCGCAGCGTCATCGCGATGGCGGTCTTCCCGCTGCTCTACGCCTTCGTCCTCGCCGCCATCACGCTGACCCTGGGTTGGCTCGTCTTCGGCCTCAACCTGCACTGGTCGACGGTGCCGCTGGCGGTCCCGGCGATGGCGCTGGCGCTGCTGGCCTTCCTGCCCTTCGGGCTCGCCTTCGCGGCGCTGACCGTGGTGATGAAACAGGGCAACGTCGGGGTCAGCTGGGTGATCGCCCTGATCTCGATCGTCGGTGGCCTCTATTTCCCGATCAGCCTGCTGCCGGAATGGGTCCAGACGGCGACCAAGTTCCAGCCGTTCACGCCGGCGACGGAAATGCTGCGGCATCTGCTCGTCAACAGTCCGCAGACGACGCCGGCGCTGACCACGATCGGCCGGGTGACGCTGTTCGCGGCGGTGCTGCTGCCGGTCTCGATCTGGGCGCTTGGACGGTCGATTCGGGAGAGCCAGCGACGCGGAACGATCGTCGAGTACTGAGCATGGAAAGGGGAGTGAGAGAGGGATGAGCGAGGAGGTAGCTGCGATGAGCGAGGAGGCGGTGGCGACCGGGGACCGGCTCGCCGAGGCGCGGGTGGTGGTGCCGCGCCACGTCGTCCACCGCGAGTTCCCGACCGAGACGGTGATCCTCAACCTGAAGACGGGCAAGTACCACGGCCTCAACCCAACCGCTGGGGCGATGCTGGAGGCGCTGTCCGGGAGCGGTTCGCTGGAGGTGGCGAGCGGCGAGGTCGCGGCGCGCTTCGGCCTCGAGGACGAGGAAGTGGCGGCGGACATGCAGCGGCTCTGCGAGGCCCTGCTCGAGCGCGGCCTGATCGAGCTCGACGAGGCGTGAGGCGGCTGCCTCCCGGACGCTCCCTGCGGACCGGCGAGCGGGCCCGGCTCGCCGCTGAGATCGTCGCCGCGTACCTGCTGGCACGCCGCGAGATGCGGCGAGCGCCAATCGAGCAGGCGGTGGCGCGGTTGCGGGACGGCAGCGTCGCGAGCAGCGGCGCCTCGAGCGGCGAGGAAGTCGCGGAAGCGCGGCGAGTCGGTCGCGCGGTGGTGAGGACGCTGCGCTTCCTGCCCGGCGACACGCGCTGCCTGCGGCGCTCGCTGGTGACCCTGCGGCTGCTGGCGCGGAGGGGGATCGGCGTGCAGCTCGTGATCGGTGCTCGCAGCGACCCTGACTTCCTCGCCCACGCCTGGGTCGAGTACCGCGGCGAGCCGGTCCTCTCGCCGCTCGACGGCGACGGGACCTTCGGCCGCCTGGTCGAGATCTGAGCCGATGAGCGGCGGGCGCGAGACGGTCTTCGGGCTGGACGTCGAGAGCGAGGCGCCGCTCTCGTTCCTGACCGGCGCCGGCGCGGCCGCGACCGGTCGGCGGCTCGACCTCACCCTCGCCTTGGGGGGCGCGGACCTGGAGTGGTCGCGGGGGGCGCGGCTACTCTCCGACGAAAAGCAGGCCGACGGCGAGGTCCTCTTCCAGATCGAGGCCAGCGAGCTCGGTTACCGCATCGCCGGCCCGAAGCACGGAACGGCGATCCTCGCCGCTGACGGGTCCTCGCTGCGGGGCAGCCTCGGGTCAGGCGGCCTGCCTGCCTGGCAGCGCCTCCTGGTCGCCCAGGCCCTGCCCTTCGCCGCGGTCCTGCGGGGCCTCGAGGTCTTCCACGCCAGCGGCGTCACGGTTGACGGCGAGGCGATCGCCCTGCTCGGCGGCTCCGGTTCCGGCAAGACCTCGGTGGCACTGGCGCTCTGCCGCCAGGGCGCCGGCTTCCTCGCCGACGACGTGCTCGCGATCGAGCGCGACGGCGAGCGCCTGCTCGCTCATCCCGGCGCGCCGATCGCGGGCGTCGAGCGCAGCGAGGTCGAGCGGTTGCGTCGTTTCGAGGGGTTCGACGAGGCGCGGGTCCTGGCTGCCGACGAGCGCGAGGCGATCGTGCGCATGGTCCCGTCGGGAAGCCCGCGGCCCGTGGCCGGACTCTTCCTGCTGGAGCGCCACCGCGAGGGGCCTGACCAGCCGCGTTTCGAGCCGGTCCTAGCGCCCTCGTTGCTGCTGGCCGCGACCTTCAACCTCGTCCTGCTGGGGGCGGAGCGCCTCGAGTCCCTGCTCGACGTCTGCGCACTCGCCGCCGAAGGGGCGGTCGAACGGGTTGTCTCCGGGCCCGGGGCGGACGCCTCCCTGGTCGCCGAAGCGGTGGCGGAGCGGATCGGGGCGAGGGTGTGACCCGCAGCCTGCTGATCGATTTCGACCCGGCCGGCGCCGCAGCCGAGTTGCCCTGGCCGGCGGCGGCGAACCTGCTGCAAAGCGGACCGCTGCGGGTCGCCTACAGCGGTCCGCCGGCAGCCGACGGCGACCTGCTCTGCCTTTTCGCCGGCCGGCTCGACAACGGCGCCGAGCTGGCGGCGGCGCTCGGCGCCGGGAGCGAGCCGGGCGATTCGGTCGAGCGACTGCTCGCCGATGGCTACCAGCGCTGGGGGCTCGGGCTGCCGGCCCGCCTGCGCGGCGACTTCGTGCTGTTGGTCTGGGATCGGCGGCGCCAGGAAGGGCTGGTCGCCCGCGATCAGCTTGGCGCCCGGCCTGGCTACCTCTGGCGCTCGGGGCGCCAGCTCCGCTGCGCCACCGAGCTGCCGACGCTGCTGGCGACACTGCCGCGGCGCCCCGCTCCCGACCAGGCGAGCGTCGCCCACTGGATCACCGCCGGCAGCCGCCCCGGCAAGGCGACCCTCTACAGCGGGGTCGAGCGCCTGGGTCCGGGCGAGCTGATCGCCCTGGGGGAGGAGCTGCGTACGGTCCGCTACTGGCAGCCCCGCTACGAAGAGCCGCTGGTCGGCAACGAGGAGGAGCTGGCCGAGCAGGTGCGCGGCGGCCTCGAGATGGCGGTTGGCCGGCGCCTGGCCGCTCCGGGTTCCACCGCTGTCCTGCTCAGCGGCGGGCTCGACTCGGCAGCGGTCGCGGCGGTCGCCGCGGAACTCGACGGGGATTCGCTGCTGGCCTGCTCGGCCACCTTCCCCGATCACCCCGATACGGACGAGACGGCGCTGATCGCCGACCTACGGGCCGAGCTCGGGCTGGGCGGGCCGCTGCTCGAGGTGCGGGCGAGCGGCCTGCTCGACAGCGCCGCCGCGCACGTGCGGGCCCATGGCGTACCGCTGCTCAGCTGGGGAGATTTCTGGATCCTGCCGCTGTTGCGCGGCGCTGCCGCCGAGGGTGCGACCGCGGTGCTCGGCGGCGACGGCGGGGACGAGCTGTTCGGGCCGCGCCAGAACCTGGTCGCGGCCGAACTGCGGCGGGGCCGGCCGCGGGCGGCGCTGGCGACCGTTGCCCGGCTCCCCGGCGCCGGCCCGCGCGTGCCCCGCCGCGCGGTCGCCTCGTTGCTGGCGGAGCAGACCCTGGTCGCGCTGCCGGCGGCCCCGCATCGTCGCGTCGAGCGGTGGCGCCAGGCTCGTTCCCGGCCTGGCTGGCTGCGTCCCTCGGCTGCGGTGGCGCTGCGGGAGTCCGCCGACCCGCTCGCCTGGAAGCGGCTCGACGGGCCGCTTTGGTGGGCGGAGCTGGCGCACGGCATGGGCAGTGGCCTCGACGAGTGCGGCATCTTCGAGCACCAGCACCAGCGCGCGACGCTGGCGGGCCTCGCGGCCCGCCACCCGCTGCTCGATCTCGACCTCGTCGAGCTCGGTTTGCGGCAGCCCCCGGCCGCCACCCTCGATCCTCGCTTCAGCCGGCCGCTGCTGCGGCGGGCGCTCGCCGGCAGGGTCCCCGATCAGATCCGGCTGCGCCCCGCCAAGGCCCGCTTCGACGCCCTGGTGATCGACTGCCTGGCGCGCTCGGAAGCCGCGGCGGTGCGCTCGCTGCTCGCCGATCCTGGCGCGCAGCTGGCCGCCTACGTCGACACCGCCGCGGCAGGCCGCGAGCTGCTCGACGGAAAGGGAGCGCTGGAATTCGGCTCTTTTGCCTGGATGTGGCTGGTTTGGCGGCTCGTCACCGCGGAGATCTGGCTGCGGCAGGAGGCGGCGGGCGGATCCGGGTCTACAACTTTTTCCCCACTTGACCGTCCGATTTCAAAGGCCGAACATTCCCCGACCGATGGTTGACTCTGGGTCAACTGGAAAAGGAGCTCGCGTCAAATGAAAAACCAGGCAACGGCGATCGTCTACGAGCGGCCGACCGTCGTGGACTATGGAGACCTGCAAGAGCTGACCGCTGCCTGTCTCGGCGGCGGGGGCGGCGACGCGGGCTATCCGGGCCACGTTGGCGGCTTCAGCGTAGGGGTCAGCAACCCGGCAGCGGGCTGCAAATCGAACCCCTAGCAGCAAGTCGATAGCTGTTTGAAAGTGCGGCCGGCGTTCTCGCCGGCCGCACTTTTTTTATGTGCCGAAGCGTCCCCCGGCGGGCCGGGGACTCGAACTTTTTTCCCACCTGCCGAAAAGGACGGTTTGACGAAAGAAACCGCCGGCGGGTTGCGTTGGCAGCGGCGTGACGAGAACCGCTGTCAAGGGAGCCCCGGTCGCCAAGAGGTCGAAGGCGACGACGCGGGCGGCAGCGGTGGTCGGCTCCGGGAGCGCCCGCTGGGAGGTTGCCGAGACCCTTCGCGGCTTCGGCTGGGAGATCGTCTTTCGCGACGCGGCCGAGGACCTCTCGCCGGGCATGGCCTCGGTGGCAATCCTCGTCGGCCGCTCGTTGGCAGAGGCGAGCGAAGGGGCGGCGGAGCTGTCCGGCCGCTCGCGCGGCCCGGTCCTGCTGGCCGTCTGCGAGACGATTCGCCCCGGTGAGCTGCGGCAGGCACTGGCGGCCGGGATCGTCGGCGTCGTCCTCGCGGAGACGGTGCGGAAGTGCCTGGCTCCCTGCATGACAGCGGTTGCCGCCGGGCAGATCTGCGTGCCGCGCGAGCAGTCGGGCCAGGTCGACGCCGCCTCGCTCTCGCCCCGGGAGCGGCAGATCCTCGGCCTGGTCGTGATGGGCTACATGAACGGTGAGATCGCCAACCACCTGGTGGTCGCCGAAAGCACCGTGAAGAGCCACCTCTCCTCGGCCTTCGCGAAGCTCGGGGTGAAGTCCCGGGGCGAAGCGGTCGACCTGATCCTCGACTCCGAGCGGGGGGTGGGGATGGGCATCCTCGCGATCGGTGGAGAGCAGATCGACACCTCCGAGGACGGGAACGCGGCAAGCGCCGAAGGCGGCAGCTCGGGATGAGCGGCGTCGCCGCGGCCGGCCACGAGCCCGCGCCAGCGCTGCGTCCCGTCGGTCCGCCGGCGAGGGTGGCGACGAGGCCGGACCCCGCTCTCGACCGGCTGCTGCGACGCTCGTTGCTGGTTGCCGACGTCGCCGCCTTCCTGGTCGCGATCGCGGCGATCTCGCTCTTCGCCGGCCGGCCCCTGCAGCTGACCTGGCTGGGCATCTTCGGCCTGCTGGCGCTCTGCCTCAGCGCCAAGGTGTTCGGGCTCTACGACCGCGATGAAGCGCTGCTGCGCAAGTCGACCCTCGACGAGGCGCCGAAGCTCTTCCAGATCGCCACCCTCGGGGCGCTCTGCACCTGGCTGGCGGGCGGCTTCGTGATCGCCGGCGGGACGCTGGACCGCGCCGAGGAGCTGGTCCTCTGGGCGCTGCTGATCGTCCTGCTGGTGCTGTTCCGCGCCGCCGCGCGCGGGATGGCGATCCGCACCGCGCCCGCCGAGCGCTGCCTCTTCGTCGGCGACAGCGAGGCGGCGCGGACGATCCGGGCCAAGTTCACCGACCACCACGGCATCAAGGCCAAGCTGGTCGCCCACCTCGACCCCCATGACGTTCCCAAGTGGTCGGCCGACGACGTCTCGGCGCCGCGCCTCTCGGAAATCCACGACCTCGCCGACTCGCTCGGGGTGCAGCGGGCGATCATCGCCGCCGACTGCGTCGACCCCGACAAGATGCCGAACCTGATCTGCACGCTGAAGGCGGTCGGGGTCAAGGTCAGCGTCCTACCGCGGCTGCTCGAGGTGGTCGGGTCCTCGGTCGAGTTCGACGACCTGCACGGGGTGACGGTGATGGGGGTGAAGCGCTTCGCCCTGACCCGCTCCTCGACCAAGGTCAAGCGCGGCTTCGACATGGCGGCGACGCTGGTCGGGCTGGTCGCGGTGGCGCCGATCTTCGCGGCGATCTCGCTGGCGATCAAGCTCGACAGCCGCGGCCCGGTCTACTTCCGGCAGCGCCGCGTCGGCCGCCACGGCGAGCACTTCGAGGTGCTCAAGTTCCGCACCATGGTCGACGGCGCCGACGCGATGAAGGAGGCGCTGCGGGACCGCAACGAGGCGCAGGACGGGCTCTTCAAGATCGCCGACGATCCGCGGATCACCAGGGTCGGCCGGCTGCTCCGCAAGAGCGGCCTCGACGAGCTGCCGCAGCTGGTCAACGTGCTGCGCGGCGAGATGAGCCTGGTCGGGCCGCGGCCGCTGGTGCTCGACGAGGACGAGCGGGTCACAGGCTGGTACCGGCGCAGGCTGGAGCTGACGCCGGGGATGACCGGGCCATGGCAGATCCTCGGCCCGGCCCGGGTGCCGCTGCGCGAAATGGGGGCGATCGACTACCTGTACGTGGCGAACTGGTCGCTCTGGGGGGACTTCAAGATCCTCCTGCGAACCGTGCCCCACGTGCTCGCCCGGCGGGGGATGTGAGATGCGGGCTCGACCAACTCGGCGTCGCTGCGGGCGGCCATCTGGCAGAGCGCGAAGACGATCGCGACCACCGCGGCCCAGAGGACGGCTACGGCGACGATCAGGATGGTTAGTAGTTCCGGCACAAGGGCTCCTCGCTGGCGATGACTGCTGAAGGCCGTACCTCTATCGACGCCGGTGTGAATCTGCTTGACCCCAGAAACGTGGGCCAGTTCGACCCCAGTAGTGAGGGCGTTCGGCTCGGATTCGGTTGTGCGGGGCTGATGCAGCTGCCCTCGCGGAGGGCCCGGCAGCGCCTCCTCAACGAGGCCTTCGAGCGCGGCATCGCGCACTTCGACGTCGCCCGCATGTACGGGCTGGGGATGGCCGAGGCCGAGCTGGGGCGCTTTGTCGCTGGGCGCAGGCGGGAGCAGGTCACGATCGCGACCAAGTTCGGCATCGACCCCGGTTCTCCTCGGATGGCGCGGCTGCAGGCACCGGCGCGTTTCGCGCTGGCGCGGGTGCCGGCCCTGCGCACGGCGCTCAAGCGCCGCGGCGAGGGACCGCGTGAGCCGCGCCGCTACGACGCCGGCGGGGCCCGGGCCAGCCTGGAGACGAGCCTCCGTGAACTCGGCACCGACTACGTCGACGTGCTCTTCGTCCACGATCCGGGGCGCGGCGACCAGGTGGACCTGGAGGGGATTGGCGAGCTCTGCGAGGAGCTGGTCGAGCGGGGTGCGGTGCGGGCCTGGGGGCTCTCCGGTGACCCCGATCCCTGCGTGGACTTCGCGGCGGGCGGGTTCGGTTCGGTGCTGCAGGTTCGCGATGAAATCCTCGCTCCGATCGCCGACTCGCCGGCGCTGCCGCCGCGGTTCGGGTTCGGCGTCCTCGCCGAGGCGCTGCCACGGATCCAGGGGCACCTGGCCGAACCAGAGCGGCGGCGGCGCTGGAGCGCCGCCACTGGCCGGGACTGCGGGAGCGCCGAGGTGCTGGCGAGCCTGCTGCTCGCCGATGCCCTGGAGCGCAACCGCGGCGGCGGTGTGCTCGTCGCGACGACGCGGCCCGAGCGCCTGGCCGCGCCGGCGGCGCTTGCCGGTCGCGTCGCCGCCGGCAATGAGGAGCCTGGGCTGAGCGCCTTCCGCGAGTGCGTTCGCGCTGATTTCGGGATCCCGGGGAGCTAGGTGGCTGAGGCGATCGAGACCGACGTCGCCGTCGTCGGCGCCGGCCCGGCCGGAATCACGGTCGCCCTGACGTTGGCCCGAGCCGGGCGCGAAGTGCTGCTCATGGAGAGCGGCGAGGAGCGCTACGACCAGCGGGCACAGCGGCTCGGCGACCTCGCCGGCGAGGATCCGCACCACGTCGAGGCGGAGCTGGCGATGCGCCGCCAGATCGGCGGCTCGTCAAATCTCTGGGGCGGGCGCTGCGTGCCCTTCGACCCGATCGACTTTGAGCCGCGAGCGATCGTCGGCGACGCCGCCTGGCCTCTCGACCACGAGGAGATAGCCCCATACATCGGGCCCGCCTGCGACTGGTGCCGCTGCGGAGAGCCGGTCTTCGCCGCCGGCGCGGTGCCGGAGCTGGCCGGCCGCTCGCTGATCCCCGGCTTTCGCGATGGCGACGTCCGTGCCGACGAGCTGGAGCGCTGGTCGTTGCCGACCAACTTCGGTCGCGTCTACCGCGGCGAGCTGGAGCGGGCGCCGACCCTGCGTCTGGAGACCGGCCTGACCTGCACGGAGATCGTGCCGCGGCCGGGTGGTGGGCCGGAGGGCGGCCGCAGCGTCGAGCACCTGCTGGCGCGCCGCGCCGACGGCACCGCGGTGACGGTTCATGCCCGCCGCTACGTGATCGCCAGCGGAGGGCTGGGCGCGACGCGGCTGCTCTTCGCCTCGCGCCGCTACGACCCGGACGGGATCGGCAACCACTCCGGCCATCTCGGCCGCTGGTACATGGCCCACGTCGAGGTGCGGGTCGGCCGCGCTGTCTTCTCGACGCCGCCGGAGGCGACGATCTACGGCCACGAGCGCGACCGCGAGGGCGTCTACGTGCGCCGCCGCTTCACCCTCAGCCCGGAGCTGCAGCGGCGCGAGGGCCTGCCCAACGTCGCTCTCTGGCTGGTCAACCCGGAGATCGGCGACGCCTCCCACGGCAGCGGCATCCTCTCCTTCGTCTACCTGATGCTGGCCTCGCCGCTGGGCCGCTACTGCGTTGCCGAGGGGATCCGCCAGGCGCACCTGAAGACCAGCCGCCCGGTCAGCCTGCGCGCCCACTTCCGCAACCTGCTTCGCGACGCCGGCTCGGCCGCCCGCTTCGCCCTCGAGTTCGGCTGGGGACGCTTCCTGAGGCCCGGCCGCAAGGTCCCCGGCTTCTTCGTCCCCAGCGCCGCCAACGAGTACACGCTCGTCTACCACGGCGAGCACCTGCCACTCTGGGAGAGCCGCGTCGAGCCGACCGAGGAGCGCGACGAGCAGGGGATGCCCCGGCTGCGCACCCAGCTCGAGTTCAGCGACGCCGACGTCGCCGCGGTGCGGCGCGTCCACGAGGAGCTCGACCGCAGCCTCCGCGAGCAGGGCCTCGGCCACGTCGAGATGCTCCATGACGATGTCGAGGCCGCCGTTCGCGAGCAGCTCTTCGGCGGCTACCACCAGGCCGGCACGACCCGGATGTCGGCCCGCCCCGAGGACGGGGTCCTCGACCGCGACCTCGCCGTCCATGGTTTCGACGACCTCTTCGTCGCCAGCAGCGCCGCCTTCCCGACCTCCAGCCAGGCCAACTCGACCTTCATGCTCGTCGCCTTCGCGGCCCGCCTTGGTGAGCGGCTGGCGTCGGAGTCGGAGCGGACCGAGCCCGCTGCCGCCGGGGTGGCGCCGGCGGTCTAGGGATCGATCCCGACCGGATGCCGCCGGTAAGGGGGTTAGGCGGTGAGGCGGCGGCCGGCGGACTGGGCAATCAGGCCGACGAAAAATGGCAGGCCCTCGACGAGGTAGCGGCGGCCGAGGCGGCGCGGCTCCTGGCCAAGGCGGAAGGCCCACTCGAGGCCGCCGCGCTGGGCCCAGGCGGGGGCGCGACGGACGTCGCCGCTGACCATGCTGAAGGAGCCACCGAGGCCGATCAGCCAGGCGCTCGGCACCGTCTCGCGGAGGCGCTCCATGAGGAGGAGCTGCTTCTCCAGGGGCAGGCCGATGTAGACGAGGTCGGGGTCGGCCGCGCCGAGGGCGGCGTCGATCTCGGCGAGGCTGGCCGGAGAGTCCTCGAAGCCGAGAGGGGGGCAGTGGGTGCCGACCACGTCCAGGTCGGGGAAGTGGGCGCCCAGCTCGGTCGCGGCGGCGTCGGCGGTGCCGGGGTCGCCGCCCAGGAGGAAGACCGAGCGGTCGCCGCCGGCGGCGGCGGAGAGCGACCAGACGAGGTCGGAGCCGGCGACGCGAGCGGGGAGGGGGGTGCCCTGGAGGCGGCTGGCCCAGATCAGTGGCATCCCGTCGGCGACGACGAGGTCGCAGGCGTCGAAGGCGCGGCGCACCGTCGCCGAGCGACGGTAGGCGCGCAGGTGCTGGAGGTTCGGCGTCAGTACGCAGCCGCCGCCGGGCGATTCGACGATGCGGCGCACCGCCTCGGGCGGCGCGACCGCGTCGATCCGCATCCCGAGGATCTCGACCGAAGCGCCTCGGGTGGCCAGTCGGGCCGCGGGAGAGGCACCGCTCATCGGCACTCCCGCGCGAAGACGTCGTACAGCTGCGCCGCCGTCGCCTCGCAGTCGAAGCCGCGTTCGACCGCGTCGCGACCGCCCGCGCCGAGGCGCCTGCGCAGCTCGCCGTCGGCGGCCAGCTCGGCCAGGGAGTCGGCGAGCTGGTCGGGACGGCCGGGGGCGACGAGGACGCCGCTGCTGCCGTCATCGATCAGCTCCGGGATGCCGGCGATCCGGGTCGTCACCACCGGCAGCCCCATCGCCATCGCCTCCATCAGCACCACCGGCACCCCCTCGGCGAAGCTGGGCAGGCAGAAGATCGCCGCGTCTTCGTAGAGGCGGTGCAGCTCTTCTTGACCGACGGCGCCGAGGAAGCACACCCGCTCGGCGATGCCGAGCCGGCCGGCCTCCGCTTCCAGCTCGACCCGCAGCCGTCCTTCGCCGGCGAGGGCGAGCTCGACGTCGGTGCCGCGGCGGGCCAGCTCGGCGACCGCCTCGAGCAGCACCGCCTGGCCCTTCTCGGGGACGAGGCGGCCGATGTACAGCACGGTGGGGCGGTGGCCGTTGCCGTTTTCGCTCCCGTTGCCGTTGCTCGCGGGGGCGGCGGCCGCCGGGGTGAATCGCTCGATCGGGATACCGACGTGGACGACGTGCAGGCGCTCCCAGGTCTCCGGCTCGCAGAAGCCCATCAGCTGGCTGCGGGCGAAGTCGCTGATGCAGACGACGAAGCGGGCGCTCCCGATCTTCTCGGGGAGGCGGAAGTGGCGGACGTCGTAGAACTCGGTCGGGCCGTGCATCGTGAAGCTCCATCCCCAGTCGCTTCCCGGCCGCACCGCCCTGCCGATCTCCGCCGCCAGCATCGCCACGTCGGCGGCGGCGTTGGCAAGGTGGACGTGGACGTGATCGATGTCGCGGCGCTCGCACTCGCGCCAGAGCACGACCGCCTCGAGGAAGTAGAAGAGCTGCCAGAGGCGGCCGCGGAGGCCCGGTGGGGCGAGGTCGAAGGCGCGCCGCAGGGTGGCGAGGTAGACGGCCGGAGCGCGCAAGGCAAGCCGCAGGTGGGCGGCGAGCTGGCGGCGCCGGAAGGGCAGGATGGTCACCGTCGTCGCCGCCGCCTCGCGGTCGGCGGCGGCGAGCAGCTGGTCCTGCGGAGTCGGGCGGATCGCGAAGGTCGTGATCTTCATCCCGAGGCGGCGCAGCGCTTCGACCTCGCGGAGGATGAAGGTGTGCGAGATCGCCGGGTAGGCGGAGCAGAAGTAGGCGATCCTCACCGCGGCCCTCCGCTGGGATGGACCGCTTCCTGGGAGGGCGCCTGCTCGGGGGACGCTTCGCGCGAGGTCCGCACCCAGCCGCTGGGGCCGCGGCCGCTGGCCAGGCGGGCGTAGACGCCGAGCTTGGCGAGGATCAGCGCCGGCGCCGAGAGCAGCGCCCGGTAGACGTAGGCGGGGGCACCGACCAGGCGCAGGCCGCCGAGCACGAAGGCCGCCTGGGCGCCGATCGAGACGAGCGAGAGGGCGAGCAGGCGGCGCGAGCGCAGCGCGATTCCGGCGCCGGCGCCGGCGAGGTTGCCAAGGGCCAGCAGCGACTGCGGCGGCACCAGGCACTCGAGGCCGGCGTGGAGGCGCTGCGGGTCGCGTTGCAGCAGCCCCGAGGCGAGCAGGCGGCCGCTCCAGGAGCGGATCAGCTCCAGCTTGCCCTGTTCCCAGCGCTGCTGTTGGCTGGAGCTCTCGCGGTGGCTGGTCGGGACCGCCTGGCTGACGCTGGCCTCGGCTGCGAACTCGACCTGCTCGCCGGCGAGGACGAGGCGCATGTGGAATTCGCCGTCCTCGACCAGACCGGTGGTGGTCCAGGGGACCTGGGCGAGCAGCTCCCGCCTGAAGGCCATGCCGGTGCCGACCAGGCCGCAGGAGAGGCCGAGCCGCGATTTGCCGAGGAAGCGGACCGTGTCGCCGACCGCGAAGCCGGCGAAGCGCAGTGCCGCGGCGCTGGAGGCACCCGGGTTGGCGGCGCGGTAGTCGACCTGCAGGGCGCGGGCCCCGCTGTCGAAGCGGCCGCCGACGGCGCCGAGGATGTTCGGGGAGACGAGGCAGTCGGCGTCGACGAAGACGACCCCGTCGAAGGGGTCGGGCTCGGCCAGCAGGCGCTCCAGGGCCCAGGCAAGGGCGAAGCCCTTGCCACGCTGCTCCTCGTCGTGACGTTCCCAGACCTCGGCGCCCGCCTCGTAGGCGATCGCCGCGGTGCGGTCGCTGCAGTTGTCGGCGATGACCACGAGCCGCCGGGCCTCGTCCGGATACTCGACCGCCTGCAGGGCGGCCAGGGACGGGCCGATCACCGCCTCCTCGTCGTGGGCGGGGACGAGGATGACGAGCCGGGACGGAGCGGCGTTGGCGGGGCCGCCGGAACCCCGCCGGGCGCTCGCAGAGTGGGCACCGGGTCGCCGCCGCTCGCTGCGTGCCGCGACCAGCAGGCCGAGCAGGTAGGCGGCCGCCAGCGCCAGCGCCGACTGCAGGACCACCGGTACCACCAGCAGCCGACTCCTCATCAGACGCTCCAGCTGGCGAATTCCTTGCCGGTGAACTGGCGCAGCCTCTCGACCTCGTCGGCGTAGAGGCCCTCGAGCCTGGCGCGCAGCTCGGCGTCGACCGCGACCTCGGGCAGCGGCGGAAAGATGCTGCCCTCGATCCGCCGTCGCATTGAGCGCCGCAGCGGGGCCGGGACGCGCCGCAGCGGCGGTGCCGCGACCCGGCGCACGAAGTAGTTCCAACCGCGCGGGTAGGCGCGCCGCTCCTCGGTCTTGAGCAGTTCGGCGTCGAACTCGGCGGAGCTGAACTCCGGGTCGACGCCGACGAAGGAGAAGACCTCGCGGAGGATCGCGTCGCGTTCGGAGAGCAGCTCGGCCTGGTCGACGACGAGGATCTGCTCGGCCGGGAAGTGCTCCAGGTACTCGTCGAGCTGGGAGGCGTAGAGGCTCATGCAGGTCTCCTCGCGCCGGCGCGGGTCGCTGCAGTCGCCGAGCACCTCGGCCAGCGGCCGCCGCTCGCCGTTGACCGAGACCCGGTGCTTGTAGTGGGAGACGGTGCGGGCGACCGGGTCGCGGACCAGGTAGATCAGCTTCGCGTCGGGGACCAACTCCTTGATCCGGGCCGGAACGCCGCGGCGGAAGGGGTTGTTGGCGTAGCCGGGACAGGCCTCGCCGCGGGCCGGCACCGCCGGGTCGAAGAGCGCCTCGTAGTCCTCGCGGCTCTCGATCCGACCGAGCTCGTAGGGACGGCCCTCCGGCGGCCCCGAGAAGAAGTGGGTCTCCTTGACCGTCGACATCTGCACTTCCGGGTGCAGGTCGAGGTAGTAGTGGAGGCTGGTCGTGCCGGCCTTGCCGGCGCCGATGATGATGAAGGTCGGGAGGGCCATTGGTGCTGCTGCCAACGGATCCCGAAGCGCGGAACTTTTGGGTCTCTTGCGTCCCGGAACCGCCTACGTCTCCGCCTGCAGGGGCGGCTGTCCCGAGCCGCGGCCGAGCCGGGCGCGCAGGGCGGCGCCGGCCTCGGCGAGGCGGTGGCGGTCGCGCTCGTTGACGCCGCCGCAGACGACCAGGACGAGGGCGAAGGCGAGGCCGCCGGCGAGCAGCGCCAGCGGGATCGCCACCACCGGGGTCGCCACCCCCTGGACCGCGTGGGCGGCGCCAAAGCCGGCCGCGTAGGCGACCAGCAGGGCGATCCGCTCGCGGCGCCGCCAGGTCGCCCGCAGCGGCCGCTCGAGGTGACCGCGCAGGGCGAGGCCGGAGAGGGCGACGACGACCGCGAAGCCGCCAAGCAGGGCCAGGGCCGGGCCGATCATGTGCATCCGCGGCGTCAGCACCACCAGCAGGGCGACGGTCACCACCAGGCGGGCGATCGCGATCAGGCTGGTCAGGCCGGGGCGGTTGACCGCCCAGAGGCCCTGCGTCTGGGTGACCGTCACCGAGGCCAGCGCCGGGTAGACGGCCAGGAGGGCCAGGGCCGGCGCCGCCGAGTCGAAGCCCGGGCCGAAGATCTTCAGGACCGTGTGGGCGGCGCCGCCGATCGTTGCCGCGAACAGCAGCATGCCGATCACTTCGTAGCGGATCGAGTCGATCAGGGCGCGGTCGAAGCCGTGGCCATCGCCTTCGCTCTTGCGGCCGACCAGGGTGGGGAAGAGGACTTCGGTGATCTTCATGCTCGCCGTCTGCAGGCTCTTCGGGATCACCAGGGCGCGGCTGTAGGCGCCGACCACGGCGACCGGGGCGACCATCCCGATCGCCCAGATGCCGCCCTGCTGGGAGATCCCCTGGGCCATCTGCCCGGGCGTCGCCTTGAGGCCGAAGCGCAGCAGCTCCGGCAGGCAGTCCAGTCCGGCCCGGTATTCGGCGCGGCTGAGGCGGAAGCGGGCGAAGCCGTGGGCGAAGTAGACCCGCTGCACGAGCGCCAGCGCGGCGGCGCCGAGCGTGCCGATCACCAGCCCCCAGACCGAGCGCCAGGCCAGGCCGATGCCGGTGGCAAGGACGATGAAGCCGAGGTTTTCGGTCAGACGCACCCAGAACAGCTTGCGGCCGGCGACGAAGGCGGAGAGCACCGATTCGAAGTTCCAGCCGGTGTTGACGATCAGGGTGTAGCCGGCGATCGCGACCAGCGCTGGAGCGAGCAGGTCCGGCTGGTGCAGCGGTCCCTGGAAGAGGAAGTAGGAGGCGATCGCGTCGAGCACGGCGACGCCGGCGGTGAGCGCGAACGAGAAGGTGAAGACGGCGGCGAAGAGCTGGGTGACGCGCGGCTCGCGTGGCTGCAGCTGGGTGATCTCGCGGATCATCGCCTGCTGCTCCTTGATTGAGGAGAGCGTCCACATCACCGCCACCGGTGCCCAGACGAGGGCGAACTCACCGATCACCTTGACCCCGTAGAGCCGGGCCGTGATCACCGTCGAGATGAAGCCGAGGCCGACGCTGGCGAGGAAGCTGAGGAAGCCGAAGAAGAAGCCGGCGCGGTAGCTGCCGCGCTTGCCGTCGCCGCTCATGCGAGGGCCTGGCGCGGGCGTAGCAGCGTCGCGAGGGTGAGGCCGTAGCGGAAGAGGGTCCGCACCGCGAAGCCGGCGGGGGTGGGGGGGCGGCCCTGGCGGCCGTTCTTGCGGGCGCGCCCCTCGATCACCTCGCGCGGCGGGGCGATCTGGCGGCGCAGGAAGGCGCGACGGCCGCGGCGGGGGCTGAGCAGGCCGTCGATCAGGCCAATCTGGGCGAAGAGCTGCTCCTGGCTGCGCAGCAGCGGCGCCCGGCGGGCGAGGTCGATCGCCAGGCGGCCGCGTGCGGGCGGCTCCAGGCGAGCGGCAGCGGGCAGGCCGACAGCCAGCGTCGCCATCCGCGCCGAGGTCGAGAGGACCGGGTGCAGGCGCGGGTAGCGGGCGGCGAGGGCGGCGAGGGCGCCGGCCTCGACCCGCTCGCCGTGCCGGTCCCACCAGGCGCCCAGGTCGGTTGCCTGGCGCAGCCCGACGAAGCCGTCGCGGCCGTAGTAGAGGAGCAGCGCCGCCAGCTCGTCGACCGGGCCGGGGCGCCAGTCGGTCGCGGCGCCCTCCGGCGGCAGCAGTCGCTCGGCGGCGAAGCGGGTGTCGTACCAGTGGATCCGCCAGTGCAGCTCCAGGGGCGGCAGCTCGCCGCGCTCGTGGACGAGGGAAAAATGCAGGAGCGGCAGGCCGCGCCGGTCGACCCGATCGCTCGGCGGCCCGTAGCCGAGCCCCCGGGCCACCGCGACGGCCTCGCCGAGGTGCTCGGCGGCGACCAGCAGGTCGACGTCGCTGGACTGGCGGCGGCCGGGGTCGCCGTAGACCGCCTCGGAGAGGGACGGTCCCTTCAGCGGGGTTGCGGCGATGCCGCGCTGGTCCAGCTCGGCGGCGACCAGGTCGGCGACCGTCTGCAGCAGCATCGCCTGGTGGCGGCCCGCGGCAAGCGACTCGGAGACGGCGGCGGCGAGCCGCTCACCGGGCTCGACGCCGGGCAGCTCGAGCAGGCGCGGGCCGAGCAGCGGCAACAGCCGGTTGTCCCGCAGCAGCGCCGTCAGCTCGTCCCAGTCGACCGCCGCGCCGAGCTGGCGGATACGCGGGGCGGTGGCGCCACGGCGGGCGGCGGTGCCGGTGCAGAGGTGGGCCAGCTCGAGCTCGGCGGTCGGAGCTGCCGGCGGGGAGGCCGCTGCCGTCATCGCTCCTCCTCGGCGTGCGGGTCGGGTCGCAGCCGCATTCCCAGCACCCGCAGGCGGTCCCAGGGGAAGTGGGCGAGCAGTTCCACCGGGGTGCGGCCGGCGAAGTAGCCGCCCGGCCCGTCGTAGGGGTCGCTGCCGGTCGGGGTCGGGTCCTGGCCGTAGAAGGTGACGTCGCCGGCGATGTCGCGGACGAAGATGCCGTAGCGCTGCGCCGCTTCGGCGATCATCCGCGCCATCCGCGGCAGCCCGAGCGAGGCGACGTCGAGGCTCGGGTCGAGCTGCAGGTGGGCGCCCTCGGGCAGGGCGAGGGGGTTGGGGGAGGTGCCGTCGCTGCGCCGCGCCGGCAGCGCGTAGGCCCCGGCGCGGATCTCCGGCAGGGAGATCGCCAGGGCGTGGTTGATCTCCCCGGCTTCGAGGTCTTCCAGCGTGATCAGCCCGCCGGCGATCGAGAGCGAAGAGGCGGAGGCCCCCCACCAGGGCTGCGAGCCCGGCCAGGAGCGGCGGCTGTAGGCGCCGGAGTTGCGGGAGGCGTGGCGGATCGCGCCGCCCCAACCGGCAACCCAGCCGGCCGGCGTGCGACGCAGCCGCCAGAACTCCCAGAGCCGGTCGCTGTGCGGCTGCCAGACGACCAGGTGGCCGTCGCTGCCGGCCGCTGGGCGCGCCTTCGCGGGCAGCGGCACCCGCCGCCAGGCGGCCCGCAGCGTCCCGTCGGCGGGATGCCCGGCGAGCCGCACCTCGACCGTCGGCTGCTCGGCCGGCACCCGGTAGACGGGCACGCTGTAACGGTTGGTGCTGATCCAGGGGCCGATCTCGGCTTCGGCCTCGCGGGCGGCGGTAGCGGCCAAGGCCGCGACCAGTTCCGGCGAGCGCGGGTCGACCGGCGCGTCGGCCGGCACTTCCGTGTTCCAGAAGCTGGCCGGGGCGAAGAAGCGCGAGTGGGCCTTCACTGCGGATCGGATCGGCGGTTGCCGTGGGTCGCCCTTGGCTTCGGATCGAGCCTGCGAGGGCTGGGCGGCGGACTCGCCGCCGCACCCCGTCGCCCCCAGGGACGCGACCGCGAGCAGGAGGCCCAGGGCAACCCAGCGCATCAGAGGACCCCGGCCGGGCGCCGCCGCCGCTCGCGTCCCGCCAGGGCGACGCCGGCCCAGACCATCACGATCATGAAGGCGAAGGGGGGTTCGTGCGGGTTGACGGCGATCACGGCGAGGACGAAGAGCGCCACCGCGGCGAGGCCGAGCTTCCAGGCGCGCATCTCGGTCGGGCCGCGGGCGAAGATGCCTTCGCCGACCGCCCAGAGCAGCGAGGCGAGCCAGAGCAGGGCGCCGAGCAGCCCGAGTTCCACCGCGTAGGCGAGGTAGGTGCTGTGCAGTGGCTGCGGCACCTCGGCGGTGCCGATCAGGGTGCCCGGCAGGTAGCCCGACATCGGGTAGTCGAAGGGCTGGCGGAAGTAGTCGCCGCTGTCGGCGGCGTAGCGGTTCCAGCCGAAGCCGAGCAGCGGCTTCGCCTCGACCATCCGTAGGCCGGCGCCGATCTGCGTTTCGCGGTCCCAGACGCTGCGCTGGTCGTTGGCGCGGTCGCCGGCGCTGCTGGAGAGGGTCGAGGAGACGGCGAGGGCGCCGCCGAGGAGCAGCGCCCCGGCGACCAGCGCCGGCACCAGCAGGCGCCGGCCGGTGCGGGTGCCGAGGGCGACGACGACGCTGGCCAGCAGGGCGGCCAACCAGACGCCGCGCTCGAGCGTGAGGAAGCAGCCGGCGAGGGCGGCGAGGCCGGCGGCCGCGGCCAGCCAGCGCCGCCGCTGCCCTTGCCACTGGTTGAAGGCGATCGCCGCGGCGACGGCGCAGACGTAGGTCGCGCAGCCCTCGGCGACGGCGCTCTGGAAGGGTCCGCCGGCGCGCAGCACCCCGGGGGTGATGGAGTCGCTGGTGACGATGTAGCGAGGGAAGACGAGGCTGCGCGGGCCGACGATCTCGAAGATCGCGGTGAGGCCGAGGTAGGCACCGAGGCCGAGCAGGGTGATCAGCAGCATCTCGCGCTCGCGGCGGCCGTGGAAGACCGCGGGGGCGATCAGGAAGAGCAGGTAGGGCATCACCCCGAGCGTGTCCCAGAGGCCGAGGAAGCCCTTTTCGCCGCCGAGTGTGCCGGCGGCCGCGGCGGACCCGATCGCGTAGAGGAGGGTCAGCGCCATCAGCAGGTGGATGCTGCGCAGCTGCAGCCGCGGCATCCCCACCGTGCCGGGAGCGCGCAGCAGGCACTGGCAGACGACGAGCAGAGCGAGGACCCGGTTGAGGGGGATGTTGCCGAGGCCGATCTGCCCCCAGGCGCCGGAGAAGACCGAAAGCGCCACCGCGCCGCACATCGTCACCGCCGGTGGCTGCTCCCAGAGGTAGCGCAGGGCCAGCACCCCGAAGGCGATCAGGATCGGCGTCGCCAGCTGCCAGTGCCCTTCGAGTTTCGCCGGCTGCAGTTTCCAAACTGCCAGCAGCGCCAGCACCCCCAGCAGCGGCCAGGCCAGTCGCGGCGGGCGCCAGACCGCCGGCGCTCCCATCAGCGTGGCTGTGGCTTCAGCGACGGCTCGCTCGTCGGCGCGGCCCGGCGGCGGCGCTCGCTGAGGTACGCCGCGGCGCAGCCGCCGGCCAAGCCGAGCAGGAGGCCGAGGAAGCCGTAGAGCTGCATCTTCGCGGCGCGATTGCCGCTGGCGCTGGTGGCGCCGGCCAGCAGCGAGACGAAGCCTTCGCGCGGCGGCTGGCTGCCGACCGTGGCGATGTAGGTGGCGCCGATCGCCTTCAGCCTGATCGTCGCGGCGCTCTGGGCGGCTTCGGCGGCCAGCACGTCCTCGCTGGAGCCGCCGGCGTTGGCGGCGGTGACCGCGGCGTTGGCCTTGTTGAGGGCGAGCGAGGCGCGGCGATAGGAGGAGAGCAGCGCCGCCGCCTGCGGGTTGGCGCTGTTGCTGCGGTTCTCGTAGGCGATCACCGCGGCGGCGGCGACGTTGGCGAGCTGTTTGGCCTTTTCCGCCGAGGGGCCTTTGGCGATCACCCGGAAGGCGGGGCTGAGCGGTATCGGCTCCGAGGAGAGCCGGGCGACGGCTCGTTCCGGCGGGATCTGCAGACGCTTTTCGACCTGCATCAGCACCGGCGTCGCCGCGATCGCGCGGCTGAAGGCGGTGGCCAGCGAGCTGGCCGACTGCGTGTAGCTGGCGAAGCCGGCCGAGTTGGGATTCACCTGGCCGACCTGGAGCGTCGCCGAGGCCTCGTAGGTGGCGGGCCGCACGTAGCCGAGCGCGATGCCGGCGAGGGCGCCGAGCACGGCGAAGACCGCGATCAGGCGCTTGTGGCGGCCGATCGCCTCGAAGAGCGGTCCCTGCGGTGCCTCGAAGGCGCCCTGCAGGGTTGGCATCGTGGCGACGGGCGGCACCCGGCCCGTCTCCGGTGGCGACTCGACGGTTCTCATCGGCGCCTCAACGCGATCCGGGCGCCGAAACTTTCGGGTCAGCCGAAAGTAAGTGATGGCTGGATCCGTTCGGCGCTGCGAGGCACCCAACCATGCCCAGCCCGAACGCGCCAGCCGACAGCCCACCGCTCAACCTCGACCCCGGCGGGGTCGAGTCGCGGAGCCTGCGCGCGCGCCTGCTCGGCCGCCTGCGCGGCGAACGCTCGCTGGCACAGATGCGCAGGCGCGGCCTCCGCGCCGCGCCGCCCGTGCGGACCGGCCGGCGCGTCTTCATCGACGCCGAGTACGCCTGGGCGATCGAGATCGGCGCCTTCACGATCCTTGCCAACGACGTCCGCATCATCGCCCACGACGCCGCCGTCAAGCGGCTGACCGGCTACACCGAGGTGCGGCCGGTGACGATCGGGCAGCGCTGCTACCTCGGCGCCGGCGCCCTGGTCCTGCCGGGCGCGGTGATCGGCGACGACGCGATCATCGGCGCCGGCGCCGTCGTCCGCGGCGAGATCCCCGCCGGCAGCGTCGCCGTCGGCACCCCGGCGCGGCCGATCGGCACCGTCGCCGAGCTGCGCGAGCGCCACCTCGCCGACCTCGAGCGCTTTCCCCGCCTCGATCGCTGGCCTGGCGACCTCTCGGCGGCCGAGCGCGAGCGCCTGCAGCGCGACCTCGCCGAGTCCGGACGCGTCTACCTCTACTGAGGCGTCCTCAGCGCATCGCGGTCAGCTGCATCGAGAGCAGCTGCAGGCGCTTCCAGGGGAAGGAGGCGAGCAACCGGGCCGGGTAGGTGTCTTCGAAGTAGCCGCCCGGCCCGTAATAGGGGTCCGTCCCGGTCGGGGCGGGGTCCTGGGCGTAGAAGGTGACGGTGCCGGCGACGTCCCGGACGTAGATGCCGTACCGCTGGGCGGCACGGGCCAGCATCAGGGTCAGCGGCGGCAGGTGCAGCCGCCAAAGTTCCAGGGTCGGGTCGAGGCGCAGGCGGGCGCCCTCGGGGAGGGAGGTCCCGACCCACGAGTTGCCGTCGCTGCGGGCGGCCGGGGCCGCGAAGGTGCCGGCCCGGACCCGCGGCAGGGCGATCGCCAGGGCGTGGTTGATTTCCCCGGCGGCGAGGTCTTCGAGGGTGATCAGGCCGCCGGCGAGGGAGAACGAGGAGGCGGTGGCGCCCCAGGTCCCGTCGGCGCCCGGCCACGACGAGGAACCGTAGACGCCGGAGCTGGTGCTGGCGTGTTCCATCGCGCCGCCCCATTCGGCCTGCCAGCCGGAGACCGTCTTGGCGAGGTGCCAGAACTCCCAGAGCCGGTCGGTGCTCGGCTGCCAGACCAGCAGGTGCCGGTCGTTGCCCGGCGCCGCCTGCGCGCTTGCCGGCAGCGGCACCGCGCTCCAGGCCGATTCCAGCGAGGGGACGCGCCAGCGGCTGACCAGCTGGATCGGCACGGTCGGCTGGCTGGCGGGGACTTCGTAGATCGGGACGCTGTTGTAGGTGGCGGCGATACCGGGCCCTTCGGATGCCGCCAGCTCCCGCTGCACCTCGCGGTAGAGGGCGCCGACCGCTTCGCTGGAGCCGGGGTCGAGCGCCGCCGTCGGGGCGACCTGACGGTTCCAGGGACTGTCCCAGGAAAAGAACCGGGCGGGGGTGGCGCCGGCGCCCGGGGCGGCAAGCGCCAGCAGGGCGAGGGCGAGCAGGACGGCGATCGGTAAACGGCGCGTTCCCATCCCTAGCTTTCTCGACAGCTCCTCGCTCGGCTTGACTTCTCGGCTCAGACGTCCAGGAGAAGGCGAACAACATTCGGCATGCCGAGCCGCCGATTTCGGGTACGGACGCGGACCGGCTCGCGGGCCACTCCCTTCGCGGCCTGCCAGAGGTCGGTGCCGAGATTCTCGTAGCTGCGCGGCAGTGCCGCCAGCTCCTCCAACAGCGCCCCCTGCTCGTAGCCCATCGCGGCCAGTCGCTCGGCGCCGAGGAAATGCAGGTAGCGCCGGCACCACTCGCGACGCACCGGGTTGGCCAGCGCCGTTCGCCACTTGTCTTCCGGCGCGGCGCTCAACTGGGTGTAGGCACGGCGCCCGGTCGGGTCGCCCATCCGTCCCTCGATCCCGACCTCGGCGAAGCGGCTCAGGGCGGCGGGGTCGAACTCGATCCCCAGGTAGTCCATCAGCGCCGTCCAGGTCGCGGCGTCGCCGCTGACCGCGTCCTCGAAGCGGACCGCGTGGCTGCGCTCGGCATGGGCGGCGTGGGCGGCGAGCAGGCGCGGCCAGCCGACGAAGAGGTCGGCGGTCATGAACGTCGGCCGCCACGGCCCCCAGGTCTCGATCATCGAGGCGATCACGCTGAGCGGGTTGCGCCAGAGGAAGACGAACTTCGCCTCCGGGAAGATCCGGATGATCTCCTCGGCGATCAGGCAGTAGGGCGGGCTCTTGTCGACGAAGTGAGTGGTGCCCTCGCCGGCGGACTTGGCGTAGAGGTCGAGGGCGAAATCGCGGATCGCGGCCAGGTAGTCGTCCTCGCCATTCGGCAGGCCGGCGGCGAAGTCCTCGACCGCGTCGGCGAGCAGCCGCGGCATGTACTCGGCGTCGGCGCCGCGCTGGCGCAGCGAGTAGGCGGGAGGGAGGAGGATCCACGGCTCCGGCGCGGTGGCGACGCCGTCGTGGGCGGCGACGATCCGCTGCAGCAGGGTCGAGCCGCTGCGCGAGACCGAGAGGATGAAGACCGGCGTGACGCCCACGATCGGGCGGATGCTCTCAGACGCTCCAGCTCGGGAAGCGCTCGCCGGTCATCTGACGCAGGCGCTCGGCTTCGCCCGCGAAGTACTCCTGCAGGCGTTCGCGCATGCCGCTGTCGGGCTTGGCGGCCTCGTGCACCGGGAAGAGCGTGCGCTCCGCCGAGTGGCGCATCGTCCGCCGCACTCCCGGCGGCAGCCAGCGCAGCCGCGGGATCAGGTGGATCTCGACGAACCTGGCGAACCAGGGCGGGTAGGTGTGATGGTCGCCGCCGCGCAGGAATTCCTCCTCGAAGCGCGGCGAGACGAACTCCTCGTCGACGCCGAGGAAGCCGAAGACCCGCCGCAGCGTCGCCTCGCGGTCGCCGAGCAGGTCGGCCTGGTCGACGACCAGGAAGCGGTCCTCGGGGAACTGCCGGAGGTAGAGCTCCAACTGCAGCCCGTAGAGGCTGGCGCAGATCGAGGGGTTACGCGGGTCGGAGAGGTCGCCGAGCGCCTCCTCGAGCGAGCGCCGCTCCCCCTGGGTGGCGACCAGGTGGTTGTAGTGGGAGATCGTCCGCGCCACAGGGTCGCGGACCATGTAGACGAACTTCGCCTCCGGCACGCGCTCGTGGATCCGCTCCGGAACCCCCTGGCGCAGCGGGTATTCGCTGTAGGGGGTGGAGGCCTCGCCGCGGACGCGGACGGCCGGGTCGAAGAGCTGTTCGTAGCGGGCGAGGGCCCGGACCCGACGCGGTTCGTCGGCCGGGTCGAGATGGGGGGCGAAGAAGTTCGGCTCCTTCACCTGGGACATCTGCACCTCGGGGTGCTCGCTGAGGTAGTTGTGAAGGCTGGTGGTGCCGGCCTTGGGAGCGCCGATGATGAAGAAAGTGGGGAGTGCCATGGCCGGGTCGGCCGACTATAGGCCGGGCTCCGCTCCTGTGTAGTGCCAGAAAAGTCGTAACCGCCGTCGGCTCCAAACCCGGCACCGGCAAACCTGAAAGCGTTCGCCGCGCTCATGCAGGCGGTTTCCGAGGACGCTCCAAGCACTCGCAGCCCAGCCAGGGAGGCGCTTGCGGCCTGCCTCGCCAGCGCCCTCGCCTTCGCTCTGGTGGCCTCCCTCGCTTTCGGCGGCGGGGCGCTCGCCGGCCGCGACGCCCGCCTGGTCGAGAAGCTTTCCGCGCCCGGCCAGCCGACCGGCCTCGCCGACCTGGTCGTCCGCCTCGGCGATCCGCTGCCGCAGCTGCTCCTCCTCGGGCTCGCCGTGGCGGTGGCCTTCGCCGCCGGCCGGCGGCAATGGATCGTTCCGGCCCTGCTCCTCGTGGCCGCTGCCGATCTGAGCACCCAGGCCCTCAAGCAGCTCTTCGGCGACCCGCGCTACCACCCGGTCCTCGGCTTCGAACAGATCGGCGCCAACTCCTTCCCGAGCGGACACACGACGACGATGGTCGCGACCGCCCTGGCTTTCGCCCTGGTCGTCCCCCGTCGCTGGCTGCCGCCGACGCTCCTCGTCGGCGCCGTCCTCAGCGCCGCCGTCGGCTGGTCGGTGGTCGCGCTGCGCCACCACTTCCCCAGCGACGTCGTCGCCGGTGCCCTAGTCGCCTCGACCTGGTTCTTCGCGCTGCTGACGATCTGGCCGCGCGGAATCGAGGTCCGGCGGAGGAAGAGAGCGGGTTAGCTCAGCTCGGTGCCGTCGTAGAGCTTCTTGACGTGCACGGTGCCGGCGGGGGCGGCTTCGATGCAGAGCTTGCAGAGGACGCACTCGTCGAGGTTCTCGGTGACGATCTCGACCTTGCCGCCGGCGTCCTTGAAGATGTCGACGGGGCAGACTTCCTCGAGCTTGGCGGCAACGGCGGCGTCGCTGGCGACGGAGTCGTCGACCTCGACGTCGATGAAGACGGCGTTCAGCTGCTCGGCCATCAGGCGAGTACCTCGAGTTTCTGCTTGACGGCGTCGGGGATCTCGTCGATCCGCTCAACGACGCGGATGCCGGCGGCTTCGAGGCGGGCGATCTTCTGCGTCGCCGTGTCCTCGGCGCCCTCGACGATCGTGCCGGCGTGCCCGAAGCTCATGCCCTTCATCTCCTCGTCGTCCATGAATTTGCCGGCCATGAAGGCGATGATCGGCAGGCGCGAGTCGTTGTCCTTCACCCAGGCGGCCAGCTGGGCCTCCATACGGCCGCCGGGCTCGGTGTAGATGACGATCGCCTTGGTCTCCTCGTCGGCCTCGAAGTAGGGCATCAGCTCGGCGTAGGTGGAGCCGATGATCGCGTCGCCGCCGATCGAGACGGCGGTGGAGACGCCGAGGCCGGCCTGGGTCAGCGAGGAGGAGATCTCGGTGGTCATCCCGCCGGAGCGGCTCATCAC
>JBEVJP010000084.1:0-37458 GCA_040510155.1 Solirubrobacterales bacterium
CCGGGCGCCGTTCGCTGCCGATCTGGACGATCGTGTCCGGATTGGCGAGAAGGTTGTGGTACCAGGCGGGGTTCTTGGGGAAGCCGCCTTTGGAGGCGACGATGACCAGGTCCTCGCCGTCGCGCACGTAGAGCAGCGGCGAGGTCCGCTTCGTCCCGCTCTTGGCCCCGACGTGGTCGAGCAAGAGCATCTTGCCCGGCACGCCGGGGATGGTGTGGCCGATGCGCCCACCCGTCCTCTTGTAGAGGAACGTGTGGGCGCCCATGAATCGGCGGGTCGCAGGCCAGATCTTGTCCGCTACGTCGAGGTAGCGGGGGGTGCGTCTGGCCTGCGGCGCCGTCGTCGTCATCTCAGGTGTACATCCCGCCGAACATGCCGCCGGTCACGTTGAGGACCTGGCCGTGCACGTAGTTGCCGAGCGGAGAAGCGAGGAACAGAACCGGGCCGGCGGCCTCGGTCGGCTGCGCCGGGCGGCCGATCGGGATGATCGCCGAGGCCATCGCCCGCATCTGCTCGGGGATGCCGAGCTCGATCTTCTCGCCACCGGGAGCGGTCATCTCGCCACCCTCCTCCTTGGCGGCGGTGAGGCGGGTGTCGACGAAGCCGAAGGCGACCGCGTTGACGTTGATCTTGAACTGGCCCCACTCCTTGGCGAGCGTTTTCGTCAGGCCGACGACGGCCATCTTCGCCGCCGAGTAGTTGGCCTGGCCGGCGTTGCCCATCGTCCCGGAGGTCGAGGAGACGTTGATCAGCTTGCGGAACACCTCCTGGCCCTCGTTGCGCTCGGCCTTGGCCGCCTCGCGCCAGTGGGGGGCGAGGGCGCGGGCGACGCGGAACGGAACGACCGTGTGGATGTCGAGCATCGCCTGGAACTGCTCGTCGCTCATCCGGTGTGCGACGCCGTCCCAGGTGTAGCCGGCGTTGTTGACAACGACGTCAACGGAGCCGAAGGCGTCGACCGCGGCCTTGACGAGGTCGTCGGCGGCGCCCTCCTTGGTCAGGTCGCCGGCGAAGACGGCGGTCTCGCCGCTGATCTCGCTGGCGGTCTGCTCGGCGACGTCGGCGTCGAGGTCGTTGATCAGGACCTTGGCTCCCTCGCTGACGAACAGCTCCGCGGTGGCGCGTCCGATCCCGCGGGCGGAGCCCGTCACGATCGCCGATTTACCGTCCAGAAGTCCCATTGCTATGCGCTCTCCTTTGGTCGTGAAGTCGGCCGCGGAGGCTACCGGGAATGCAGCAAAACTGGTCAGCCGGCCAGTTTCCCGGCGGGACGGGGCGGCGGCTCAGGGGAGCTGGACGCCGCCGTCCTCGGTGATCCGCCAGTGCGGGTTGTGGGCGATCTCCCATGGATGGCCTTCGGGGTCGAGGAAGACGCCGCTGTAGCCGCCCCAGAAGGTCTCCGCTGGCTCGCGCCCGATCCCGGCGCCGGCCGCGCGCGCCTCCTCGATGACCGCGTCGACCTCGGCCGGCGAGCCGAGGTTGAGGGCCAGGGTGACGCCGCCCCAGCCGGGTGTGTCGGCGACGGCGCTGTCCTCGGCGAGTCGTGCTCGGTCCCAGAGGGCGACGACCATCTCCCCGGCCTGGAAGAAGACGACGTCGTCGTCGGGTGCGGCTCCGGTCTGCCAACCGAGCGCTTCGTAGAAGGCCCGAGCACGGCTGAGATCGGTGACGCCGAGGGTGACCAGGCTCAGTCGTTGCTTCATCGTCCGATTGTTCCAGGGAGAATGCGTCTGGGCGAGAGCCCGCCGCTATGAGCGACGCCGCCAGCATCTTCGTTCTCGCCCTGATCGTGATGTTCACGCCGACGCTGCTCGCGGCGGTGACGATCATGATGCTCCTGCCCAATCCGCGGCGGTTGATGCTCGGCTACCTGCTCGGCGCCTACACGACGAGCATCACCTGCGGCCTGCTGATCGTCTTCTCCCTGCACGGCTCGGGGAGCACCAGCACCGCGAAAACGATGGGGCCGTGGGAGGACCTGGCGCTGGGTGCGCTGGCCCTGTTGATCGCCTTCGTACTTGGCACCGGTCGTGACGAGCCGCTGCAGGAGCGCCGTCGCCACCGCAAAGAGGAGAAGGAGGCCTCGGGCGAAGCGAAGGAATCCTGGCCCGACCGAATGCTCGGCCGCGGCTCGGCCCGGATCACCTTCGTGGTCGGCGCCCTGCTCACCTTCCCCGGCGTCTCCTACCTGGCGGCGATGGACCGGATCGCCAAGCTCGACGTGCCTGATCCGGTGACGGCGCTGATCGTGGTCGCCTTCTGCATGTTTCAGCTGCTGCTGCTGGAGGTGCCGTTGCTCGGCTACTTCTTCGCGCCGGAGCGGACCAAGGACGCGGTGGCGGGCTTCCGTGGCTGGCTGGGCCGCAACGGGCGACGCGTGGCGGTCCGCCTTGCCGCGGTGATCGGCTGCCTGCTGATCTTGCGCGGCTTGATCGAGCTGCTGGCCCGGTAGTCGCCTCTCGGCGTCAGCCGCGATCGTCGGCGATCGCGGCCAGGTCGTTCGGGCGCAGCAGCGCCAGCAGGGTCGAGCCGTCGACGACGGCGAGCCCACCCTTCTTGAGCTTGACGTGAGCACCGGTGAGGCGGGCGACCTCGCTGGAGAGGTCCGGCTCGTGACCGACCAGGAGGACGTCGCCGCGTGCGGCCGCGAGGGCTAGGGAGTCGAAGCCGCCGCCGCTCAGCTCGGCAGCCGACTCCGGCTCGATGCCCAGTGGCTCGCAGGTGAGGCGAGCGGTCTCGGCAGCACGCACCCTGGGGCTGGCCAGGCAAACATCGAGACCGACCTCGAGCGCGGCGAGCGCGGCACCCGCGGCGCGGGCCTGCGCCTCGCCCTTGGCGGTCAGACGGCGCGCCGCGTCGTCCCCGTCTCCATCCTCGGCTTCTCCGTGCCTGAGCAGGTAAATCACCCCCCGATCGTAGGGGTGCGCTGGCTCTCGCAAAGCGCCCGTCGGCTCTGTTTGCAAAGGTTTAGCCTTCTGTGAGTCGCCTTCACAAAGTTCTCATCCCGGTGATGGCGTTGACGGCGGTGGTGGTCCTGATGCTTCCGGCGAGTGCCGTGCCGGCGGGACGAATCACGTTGTTCGGCGCCCACTCAGGCTCCCATTTGCAGCTGTACAGCGATGGCCAGCGGGTCTTCGTCGACGGCAACCTCGGCAGGCGCCAGCCGCCCGGATGTCACCGCGCCCGCCGCTTCGGCGGTGCCGTCTGCCCCCTGGCGGGCGTCTACGGCATCGAAATCGCCACCGGCCCCTCGGGTGACCTCGTCCAGGTCCGCGACCCGTTGCCCGTGCCGCTGACGATCTACCTCGGCGCTGGCTCCGACAAGTTCGTCGGCAACGCCGAGGACGACTACTGCTTCCCACAGCGGGCGCGCCGCAACCGCTGCATCGGCAACAGCGGCAACGACGTCTGCATCACCGGCAGCCGCAACAGCGACTGCGTTGGTGGCCCCGGCCGCGACTACTGCCACACCGGCCGCGGCAGCGACGGCTGCTGGGGAGGCCCCGGCCGCGACGTCTGCGTGATGGGCCCCGGCCAGGACGGTTGCCACGGCGGCCCCGGCAACGACCGCCTCTACGGCGGCCGCGCCGCCGACCAGCTCTACGGCATGGGCGGCCACGACTACTGCGACGGCGGCCGCGGCCGCGGCAAGTCGCACAGCTGCGAGGCCGGTCCGCGACACTGAAGTCGCGCCCGCCTGTCGCCAGCGCCGATCAGTCGATCGCGACCAGCACCACGGTGAGCAGCCCCAGCGCGACGCCGCCGAAAGCAATCGCCCCATGCGCGATCCGCGGCTGCTCCGGGAACCGACCTGAGGCGAGCTGCCGCTGAACGGTCCGGTTGCGGATCGACCCATAGAGCATCACTGCCACTCCGTAGACCGCGAAGGCGATCCCGCCGACCACATATGGCCAGCGCGTCGTGCGGTCTTCCAGCTCCGGCACCACTCGCCCGACCGCGTACGCCACCGCCATCGCCGTCAACCCGGTCCGCCACCAGGCCAGCTCGGTCCGTTCGCTGGCCAGCCGCGTCCGCCGCGTCGCGTCGACCGCCTCGTCAATCGAGTCGCCTTCCTGCATCGGGGCCAGCGTAGACGCCGGCCCTGTCGACTCCGCTAAAGCCCCAGCTGGCGGCCGATGATCTCCTTCATCACCTCGTCGGTGCCGCCGCCGATCGGGCCGAGGCGGGCGTCGCGGACGGCGCGCTCGATGCCGTACTCCTTCATGTAGCCGTAGCCGCCGTGGATCTGCAGGGATTGATCGGCGATCTCGAGGACGGCGCGTTGGGTGACGAGCTTGGCCATCGAGACCTGCTGGATGCAGTCCTGGCCCTCGTGGAAGCGGCGCAGGGCGTCGTAGGTGAGGGCGCGGGAGGCCTCGGCCTTGGTCGCCATCTCGGCGACGTGGTGGCGGATCGCCTGGAACTTGCCGATCGGGCGCCCGAAGGCTTCGCGGTCGTTGGCGTAGGCGACGGTGACCTCGATCAGGCGCTGCATGGCGCCGACTGCGCCGATCGCCATCAGCAGCCGCTCCCAGGCGAAGTTGGCCATGATCAATTTGAAGCCGCCGTTCTCCTCGCCGAGCAGGTTCTCGGCGGGGACCTCGACGTCGGTGAAGGCCAGCTCGCCCGTGTCGGAGGAGTGCCAGCCGAGCTTCTCGAGCTTCTGGGCGACCTCGTAGCCGGGCATCTCGCGCTCGAGGACGAGGAAGGAGAGGCCGCCGTGGCCGCCCTCTTCGGTCGTCTTGCAGGCGCAGACCAGGAAGTCGGCGCGGACGCCGTTGGTGATGAAGGTCTTGGCGCCGTTGACGACGTAGCCGCCGTCGACCTTGCGGGCGGTGGTGGTGATGCCCGCCACATCGGAGCCGGCGCCCGGCTCGGTGATCCCGAGCGCGCCGATCTTTTCGCCGGCGATCCCGGGCACCAGCCAGCGCTGCTTCTGCTGCTCGCTGCCGAAGTTGAAGATCGGCGGCAGCGCGATCGAGGCGTGGGCGTTGAGCCCGGCGGCGACGCCGCCGGAGCCGCCGGAGCGGGCCAGCTCCTCGACCCAGATTGCGTCGTGCAGGTGGGTGCCGCCCTGGCCGCCGTACTCCTCCGGGAACTTCAAGCCCAGGAAGCCGAGCTCGGCGCAGCGCCCGTAGAGCTCGCGGGGGAATTCGCGGGCGTCCTCCCAGGCGGGGACGTTGGGGGCGATCTCCTTGGCGACGAAGCGCGCCACCGTCTCGCGCAGCTCGGCGTGCTCCTCGCCGAACGGCGGCAGCGTCGCCCGGCTGCCGGTGTCCTTGATCACTGCCATACGCGGAGCCTATTCGCCGCCCTCATGGCGCATCGTTTGTTGACTGCTTAGGGTGCCTGCACCGACCACTCGCGCTGGAGGAATTACATGCCATTCGACAGTCCCGACGAAAAGCTCAACCTGCTGCTGGGCGACGTCCGCTCCGGGAAGACCCAGCTGCCGGACTTCCAGCGAGAGTGGAAGTGGGACAGCGACCGGATCGCCAGTCTGCTCGCCAGCGTCTCCCTCGGCTATCCGGTGGGGGTGCTGATGATGCTCGAGGTCGGCGGTGAGAGCGCCCAGTTCAAGTCCCGGCCGATTGCCGGCGTCCGCGAGGCCGGCGTACCCGAAAGACTTCTGCTCGACGGCCAGCAGCGGACGACCTCGCTCTTCCAGTCCCTCTCGTCCGGGAGCGCCGTCGACACCACCGATGCGAAGGGCAAGAAGCTGAAGCGGTGGTACTACGTGGACATCAGGAAGGCGCTGGACCCCAGTCTGGACCGGGAGGACGCGATCGTCGCCGTGCCAGAGGACAAAATCGTCCGCAGCGACTTCGGCCGCGCCGTCGAGGCCGACTACTCCTCGCTCGAGAACGAGTGCCGGGCCGACATGTTCCCGCTCTGGCGGGCGCTTGACGTCGGCTCGCTGATGGAGTGGCAGAACGCCTACAACCTGCACAGCAGCGAAGGCGCCGAGGAGGCGGCCAAGCGGTTCGGCCGTTTCTACGCGGAGGTGCTGAACAACTTCGTCCAATACACGGTCCCGGTGATCGTGCTGAAGAAGGAGACGCCCCGCGAGGCGGTCTGCACTGTCTTCGAGAAGGTCAACACCGGCGGCGTCGTCCTCAACGTCTTCGAGCTCCTCACCGCCACTTTCGCCGCCGACCCAGAAGGCTTCCGACTCAACGACGACTGGAAGCAACGGAAGGCGGTGCTGACCGCCCAGCCGGTCCTGGCGAAGCTCGAGAGCACCGACTTCCTGCAGGCGGTTGCGCTGGTCGTCAGCGCTCGCAAGCGCAGCGCCGGGGAAGGAGGGCGGGACGACACCGGGGCCGCCGTCTCCTGTCGCCGCAAGGACATCCTCCGACTCAGTCTCGCCGACTACAAGGCGACGGCCGACGCCGTCACCGAGGCCTTCACCTGGGTTGCCCACTTTCTCGCCTTCGACAAGATCTTCCAAGCCGACGATGTGCCCTACCGGACCCAGATGGTGCCGCTGGCGGCATTGCGAGTGCTGGTCGGCCCGCGCCTCGACGAGTACGCCGCCAACAAAATGCTGCGCCAGTGGTACTGGTGCGGAGTCCTCGGCGAGCTCTACGGCGGCGCGGTCGAGACCCGCTTCGCCCGCGACGTCGAACAGGTGCCGGCCTGGCTGGAAGGGGGAGAGGCACCGCGAACGGTCTACGACGCCTCGTTCGAGGCCTCCCGCCTGGAGACGCTGCGGACGCGAAACAGCGCCGCCTACAAGGGCATCTACGCGCTGCTGATGAAAGGCGGAGCAAGGGATTGGATGAAAGCCGTCGACATCGACATGGCCGCCTTCATCCAGCTGTCGATCGACATTCACCACGTCTTCCCCCGCAAGTGGTGCATCGACCATGGGATCGAGGCCGGCCTGCGCGACAGCATCGTCAACAAGACGCCGCTCTCGTCCGACACCAACCGCCGGATCGGCGGTCGCGCGCCGCGGACCTACCTGGAGACGATCAAGGCCAAAGGCAGCCATAGCGAGGAGGAGATGGAAGCCCTGCTGGAGCAGCACCTGATCTCATACACGGCGCTCACGGCGGATGATTTCGAGGCTCACTACTCGGCCCGGCGGGAAAGCCTCCTCGAGCTGATCGAAGCGGCGATGGGCAAGGAGGTGCGCCGCGACGACCTCGAGCCCGGGGGGGCGCCTGAGTACGACGTCGAGCCCGACCTCGAAGTCGACACCGAAGCCTTCGTCGCGGACTTTTCCCAGCAGGCGTAGGAACCCGCCTGGGGTCGATCGCGGCGGCCGGGCAGAGTACCCTCGCAAGGTGGCTTTGGCCGAGCGAGGAGAGCGGCTGACCTTCTGGCAGCGCCTGACGCTCCGGCGCATGCTCCGCAAGGCCCGCAAGGGGGAGGGCGAGCCGCTCACCGCCGAGGACTGGGACGCCTACTTCCGACTCATGGAGGGGCCGGGGCGGGTCGTCGGCAAGGTGATGCGCTCGCTGCCGGCCAGTCCCCGCTGCGGCATCTGCGGGGCGCCCTTCGCCGGCGTCGGCGGCCGCCTGATCCGGCCGCTCGGTTACCGGCCGTCGCGCAAGAACCCGCAGATCTGCGCGACCTGCGTCGAGCTGGCGCCGCCCGGGGGCATCACCACCGAAACCGGTGTCCTCTTCGCTGACCTGCGCGGCTTCACCAGCCTCACCGAGCGCAGCGATCCGCAGGAGGTGAGCGTCCTGCTGCGCCGCTTCTACGCCTGCGCGGAGGACATCCTCTTCCCGAAGGCGATCATCGACAAGCTGATCGGCGACGAGGTGATGGCGCTCTACCTGCCGATCTACGGAGGGTTCGACGACGCGGCGGCGCTGATGCTCGAGCAGGCCGATGGGCTGCTGCGCAGGATCGGCTACGGGACCGCCGAGGGCCCCTTCGCCGAGGTCGGCATCGGCCTCGATCTCGGCGAGGCCTTCGTCGGCAACGTCGGCGAACGCTCGCTCTTCGACTTCACCGCTATCGGCGACGTCGTCAACGTCGCCGCACGGCTGCAGGGCGAGGCGCGGGGAGGGGAGGTCGTGCTCTCGGGGCGGCTGGCGGACCGGCTCGAGCACCCGCCTGGCGAGCGCGTCGAGCTGACCCTGAAGGGCAAGGACCAGCCGGTCCCTGCCTACCGCATCCCGCCGCCGCGCGGCGAGGCTCCGAGCCCCTGAGCGCGCCACGTTACGTCGCCGAAGGCGTTGCACCAACCTTGCAGACAATGCGTTTCGCGTGCGCGTTCGACACCGATCTCTGAGAGCTGCGTCAGCTCATGTTTCAGCTCTGGGGCACCAAGATGGTGGCCATCATGGTCACCCTCGTCGCGGTGATCCTCACCCGTGCCTGAGCCCTATAGCCCGTAGCTGCGGCCGATCACGTCGAGCATCACCTCGTCGGTGCCCGCGCCGATCCGGTTGAGGCGGACGTCGCGGTAGGCGCGCTCGATCTCGTACTCCTTCATGTAGCCGTAGCCGCCGAGGATCTGGACGGCGTCGTCGGCGACCTCGCAGGCGATCCGCGAGGCGTAGAGCTTTGCCATCGTGATCTCGCGGACCGGGTACTCGCCGTTGGCGAAGCGCCAGGCGGTCGAGTAGGTGAACTGCTTGGCGGCCTCGGTCTTGGTCGCCATCTCGGCGATCTTGTGACGGAGGGCCTGGAACTTGCCGATCGGGCGGCCGAAGGCTTCGCGCTCCTTGGCGTACTCGATCGCCTTCTCGAGCATCCGCTCCGCCCCTGCGTGGCAGCCGGCGGCGGCGACCAGCCGCTCGCCCTGGAGCTCCCAGGCGATGTGGTAGAAGCCCTTGCCGACCTCGCCGAGCACCGCGTCGGCCGGGACGCGGACGTCTTCGAAGGCGAGTTCGCCGGTGTCGGAGGCGTGCATCCCCATCTTCTCCAGCTCGCTGGAGACGCTGAAGCCGGGGACCTTCTCGCCGTTCTCGTCGCGCAGGTCGACGATGAAGAGGGTTATGCCGGCGTGACGCTCGCCTGGGTCGGTCTTGCAGACGAGGACGATGAAGTCGGCGCGCGGGCCGTTGGTGATGAAGGTCTTCGAGCCGTTGATGACGTATTCGTCGCCGTCGCGGATCGCGGTGGTGCGGATCCCGGCGACGTCGGAGCCGGCGCCCGGCTCGGTGATCCCCAGCGAGCCGATCTTCTCGCCCTTCAGGCCCGGTTCGAGGTACCTCTTTTTCTGCTCGTGGGTGCCAAGCAGGTGGATCGGCGGGAGGACCATGTCGGACTGGACCGCGAAGCCCATGTTGGTGCCGCCGGAGCCGGAGTAGCTCATGCACTCGGCGCGGACCAGCGAGTAGAAGTAGTCGCCCCCCTGGCCGCCGTACTCCTCGGGGAAGCAGAGGCCGAGATAGCCGAGCTCGCCCGCCCGTTCCATCGCCGAGGTGGGCCAGTAGGTGTCCTCCCACTCGTTGCGGTGTGGCCACAGCTCCTTCTTGACCCAGGCCTGCATCGACTCGCGCAGGTCTTCGTGCTCCTGGCTGAAGATGAAGTGCTTGCGCCCGGCTGCGTGGTCGGGCTTGATGACGCTGGAGCCATCGGTCGCGGTCGCCACTGGTCTCTCTCCTCGGTTCGCCGTTTGGGAAAGTGGACAGTAGCACTTCCTACTTTTAATTTTCGGCTATTGTGCGCCCTATGAGCGAGGAGAGCTACGGGCTGGTCGGATACGAGGTCGCCGATGGTGTCGCCACGGTGACGCTGAACAATCCCGAGAAGCGCAACATGCTTTCCGGGCAGATGCTGGCCGAGCTGGTCGCGGCGATGAAGCGGGCCAAAGCCGCGGATGAGGTCCACGCCGTCGTCCTCACCGGGGCGGGGGAGAAGGTCTTCTGCGCCGGCGCCGACCTGGGCGGCTTCGCGGCCGACGTGCCGCTGGTCGCCAAACACTTCGCCTCCGACCTCTTCCTCGAGTTCTTCCGGCTGATGCCGCGGCTCGGCAAGCCCTCGATCTGTGCCGCCAACGGCCACGTGCTGGCGGGAGGGATGGGTCTGGCGCTCTCCTGCGATCTGGTGATCGCCAAAGAGGGGGCCACCTTCGGCACGCCGGAGATCAACGTCGGCGCCTTCCCCTACATGATCATGTCGATCATCTACCGCAACGTTCCGCGGAAGAAGGTCAACGAGATGATGCTGCTGGGCGAGCGACTCAGCGCCGAGCAGGCGGTCGAGTACGGGCTCGCCAACAAGGTCGTCCCGGCGGCAGAGTTCGACGCCGCGGTCGCCGAGTGGGCCGGCAAGCTCGCCTCGAAGAGCCCGGTGCTGATGCGGCTCGGCCACGACGCGATATACCGCCAGCAGGACATGGCGATCGACGACGCGCTGGAGTTCCTGCGCTCGCAGCTCTCGCTCACCTTCAGCACCGAGGACATCGTCGAGGGCGTCACCGCCTTCTTCGAGAAGCGTGACCCTCAGTGGAAGGGACGATGAGCGGCGATCAGCGCCTCGGCGCGGTCGATCAGCGGCTGCATCCGCCGCGGCACGTCGACCTCGGCGACGCTGGCGCTCTCGCCCCTGTAGGTCACCGAGTAGACGAAGCAGTCGGCGCAGTTGCCGGGCTCGGGAGTTGGCAGACCGCCGACACGCGCCGTCTCAGCAGCGGCGCGCAGCCGCTTGATCTGCTTCACGGAGAGGCGGAACCCGACGTTGGCCGCCCTGCCGCGTCTGACGATGGTGACGCTTGCGCGCCGGCCCGGACGCACCGTCAGGTTCTCCGGCATCGCGGCCAGGCCGCCGCTGCGTTCATAGGAGATCGCGAACCGTTCGACCGGCAGAGCCGTGGTCGCCGGCGGTTCGCCGCAGGTCCCGACTCCGACTATGCAGGCGAGCGTCGCCAGCAGTGCGCCCATGCACCAGACCTTAGAACCAACTTCGAGCCCGAGGAGAGGACTTGAGCGAGAACGACCACAAGTTGCCGGGGGCCTCGCCGCTGGGCGAGCTGACCGAGCAGCTGCACGAGCGCCGCGCCAAGGCGAAGTTGGGCGGCGGCGAGGAGAAGATCGCCAAGCAGCATGAGCGCGGCAAGCTGACCGCCCGCGAGCGGATCGACTTGCTGGTCGACGAGGGCACCTTCGTGGAGATGGGTCTGCACGGCCAGCCGCACTTCTCGCAGCGGGCGATGGACGGGGTGGAGGCGCCTGCCGACGGCGTCATCACCGGCTGGGGCGACGTCGACGGCCGCCCCTGCTGCATTGCGGCCTACGACTTCACGGTGATGGCCGGCTCGATGGGGATGACCGGTGAGCTCAAGGCGACCCGGCTGCGCGAGATGGCGCTGAGCAAGCGGATGCCGTTCATCTGGCTGCTCGACAGCGCTGGCGCCCGCATCCAGGAGGCGACCGGCTCGCTCTTCGCCGGCTCCGGGTTCCTCTTCCGCGAGGAGGTGGAAATGTCCGGGGTGATCCCGCTGGTGGCGGCGATGATGGGGCCCTGCGCCGCCGGCACCGCCTACATCCCGGCGCTCGCCGACTTCGTGCCGATGGTCTCGGGCCAGGGCGCGATGGCGCTGGCCGGCCCGCACCTCACCAAAGCGGTCACCGGCGAGGACATCACGATGGAGGAGCTGGGCGGCGCCAAGGTCCACTGCCGCAAATCGGGGGTGGGGGACCTCGAGGTCGCCGACGACGCCGAGTGCATCGCCGCGATCAAGTCCTATCTCTCCTTCTTCCCATCCAACTGGGAAGAGAAGGCCCCCGTCCGCGAGGAGAGCGACCCGGCCGAGCGGATGTCGGAGCGGCTGATGGAGATCGTCCCCGACTCCAACCGCAAGCCCTACGACATGTACGAGGTGATCGCCGAGATCGTCGACGACGGCGAGTGGTTCGACCTCAAGCCGAAGTTCGCCCGCAGCGTCATCACCTGCCTGGCCCGCTTCGGCGGCCAGCCGGTCGGGATCGTCGCCAACCAGCCGAAGCACCTGGCCGGCGTCCTCGACAACGACTCCTCCGACAAGGCGGCCCGCTTCATCAACCTCTGCGACGCCTTCGGGATCCCGCTCGTCTTCCTGCAGGACATCCCCGGCTTCATGGTCGGCTCGAAGGTCGAGCACGCCGGGATCATCCGCCACGGCGCCAAGCTCCTCTACGCGGTCAGCCGGGCGACGGTGCCGAAGGTGACGGTGGTCGTCCGCAAGGCCTACGGGGCCGGCTACTACGTGATGTGCGGCAAGGCCTACGAGCCCGACCTGATCGTCGCCTGGCCCGACGCCGAGATCTCGGTGATGGGCGCTGAGGGCGCGGTCGAAATCATCGGCCGCTCGGCGATCGAGGCGGCGGAGGACCCGGAGGCCGCCCGCGAGGCGATGCTGAACGCGGTCCGCGAGCGGATTGACCCCTACATCGCCGCCGGCAACGCCGTGATCGACGAAATCATCGATCCGCGCGAGACCCGCCCGACGATCGTCAAGGCCCTGCGCATGGCCCGCAACAAGCGGGTGCAGAAGCCAAACAAACGCCATGGGGTGATGCCTGTATGAGCAAGTTCTCCGACCCGGTGATCATCAGCTGCTCGATCAGCGGCGTGATCGCCAACCGCGACCAATGCCCGGCGATCCCCTACACGCCGGAGGAGTACGCGGCGGAGGCGCGCCGTGCCGTCGACGAGGGCGCCTCGCAGGTCCACATCCACGCCCGCAAACCGGACGGTACGCCCTCCTATGAGGTCGAGGACTTCGAGGCGATCACCGCGGCGATCCTGGCCGAGGTCGGCGACGTGATCGTCAACTACTCGACCGGCGCGATCGGGGTCCCGATCGAGAAGCGGCTTGAGTACCTGCGCGCCTGCCGTCCCGACGTCGCCGCGCTGAACATGTCCACGATGAACTACGCGAAGTACTCGACGCGGCGCAAGGACTTCGTCTTCAAAGCCGTCTTCGAGAACAGCTTCGACACGATCGTCGAGTTCCTCACGGCGATGAAAGAGCTGGGGATCAAGCCCGAGCACGAGTGCTTCGATTCCGGCCACGTCGCCAACCTCGACCCGCTGCTCGACATGGGGCTGCTGAAGCCGCCGTTGCAGATCTCCCTGGTGATGGGGGTCACCGGTGGCATCCGACCCTCGCCACGCAACGTCAACCTGATGTCCGACCAGATCCCCGGCGGCCCCGAGGGACCGAACCAGTGGCAGGTGATCGGCATCTCCCGCGACCAGTGGAAGCTGCTCGCCGCCGCGCTGGTGCTGGGCGGCAACGTCCGCGCCGGCGTCGAGGACAACCTCTATCTGCCGAACGGCGAGATGTGCCGCTCCAACGGCGACCTGATCGCCAAGGCCCGGCAGATGGCCGAAGACATCGGTCGCCGCCCGGCCTCGGTGGCCGAGGCCCGCGAGCTGCTGGGAGTGCCGAAACGAGCCGAGGCCTGAGCGTGGAGGTCACCACCCACCGGGCTCGGGTCGTCTGGGAGGGAGGCAAGGAGGACCTCCGCGCCCACCGGGTGGAGCTCGGCGAGCAGCTCGTGCCGGCCTCCTCGATGGCCGCCAACGGCGGCGACGAGAGCAAGGCCGACCCCGAGGGGATGTTGGTCGCGGCGCTCTCTAGCTGTCACATGCTCTGGTTCCTCGACTTCGCCCGCCGCGAGCGGCTGCGCGTCGCCGCTTATAAGGACGAGGCCGAGGGGACCCTGAGCGGCGACCGCTTCACCGACGTCGTGCTGCGGCCAAAGGTCGAGTGGATGGGGGAGAAGCCCGACGCCCGCACCATCGCCTCGCTCCACCACCGCGCCCACGAAGCCTGTTACATCGCCAACTCGGTCAACTTCCCGGTCGAGGTGGAGATCTCGTGAACGAGCTGCCGCTCTCCGACGTCAAGGTCCTCGACCTCACCCGCCTCCTGCCGGGCGGCTTCTGCTCGCTGCTCCTGGCCGACCTCGGTGCCGAGGTCCTCAAGGTCGAGGACACCGGCATGGGCGACTACATCCGCTGGGCGCCGCCCTATTACGGCAGCGATGAGCAGCAGGCGCTGGGGACGCGCTCGGCCCTCTACCTCTCGCTCAACCGCGGCAAGCGCTCAGTCCGCCTCGACCTCAAGTCCGATGCAGGCCGCGAGGCGCTGTTGCGGCTAGTCGAGCGCTACGACGTCGTCCTCGACGGATTCCGCCCCGGCGTCCTCGACCGGCTCGGAGTCGGCTACGAGCGGATGCGCGAGGCGAATCCGGCGATCGTCTACTGCGCGATTACGGGCTACGGCCAGGACGGTCCTTACGCCCAGCGCGCCGGCCACGACATGAACTACCTCGGCCTCGTCGGCCTGCTCGGCCTGACCGGGGCCAAGGACGGTCCGCCGGTCCAGTCCGGCGGGCAGATCGCCGACCTCGGTGGCGGCGCCCTGATGGCCGCGGTCGGGGTGATGGCGGCGCTGCACGAGCGGCGCCGCTCCGGCGAGGGGCAGATGATCGACGTCTCGATGGCCGACGGCGCCCTCTCCTGGCTGGCGATGGTCGCCGGCCGCTACTTCTGCGACGGCGAGGTTCCACGGCGCGGGGAACAGCAGCTGGCCGGCGGCCTGCTCTGTTACCTGCCCTACGAGGCGGCCGATGGCTGGGTCTCCTGCGGTGCCCTGGAGCCGAAGTTCTGGGCCGCCTTCTGCCACGGCGTCGGCCGCCCCGACCTGATCGAGTCGCAGTTCGAGGCGCCAGGGTCCGACGCCTGGCGCCAGGTCGCCGAAGTGTTCCGCTCACGCACCCGTGACGAGTGGCTCGCTTTCAACGACGAGCACGACTGCTGCATCGAGCCAGTCCTCGACATGGACGAGGCACTGGCATCCGAGCTGGTCCGCGCCCGCGAGATGGTTGTCGAGGTCGAGCAGCCTGAGCTGGGCACCGTGCGCCAACTCGGCAACCCGCTGAAGCTGAGCCGCACTCCGGCCGACCCGACCCGCCCGGCTCCCGCCTTCGGCGAGCACACCGAGGAGGTCCTCCGCGAGGCCGGCTACAGCGCCGAGGAAATCGTGGCGATGCTCGAGTCCGGGGCGGCTGCCGGTCCCAGCGCCGACTCCAGCACCACCTTCCGCGCATGAGCACCAAGACCGAGAAGCAGCTGCTGCGAATGGGCGAGCTGGCCGAGGCCTCGGGCGTGCCAGCCCCGACCATCAAGCATTACCTGCGCGAGGGCCTGCTGCCGGAACCGCTGAAGACGAGCCGCAACATGGCCTACTACCCGCCCGAGTTCGTCGATCGGATCCGCCTGATCAAGCGCCTCCAGGAGGAGCGCTTCATGCCCCTGAAAGCGATCCGGGCGGTGCTCGACGAGGGCTCCGACCGGGCCGAGGCGATGCTCGAGCTGGAGGACCAGATCCTCGACCGCGCCCTCGCCGGCGAGCGTTCCCGGATCAGCGCCGCCCAGGTCCGGGAGCGCTACGGCGTCCCCCGCGACGTCCTCGACCGCCTTGAGGAGATCGGCGTGCTCAGCCCCAACAGCCGCGGCTACACCCCCTCCGATGTGACCATCATCGAGGCGATCAGCCGCTTCCGCGCCGGCGGCTACGACGAGCAGATCGGCTTCACCGTCTACGACACCCTCCGCTACAAGAAGGCCCTCGAAGAACTGGTCCGCGAGGAGGTCGACGTGGTGATGGACCGCCTCGCCGGCGAGGTCCCGCCCGAGCGCGTAGTCGCGATGCTCGAAACCGGCGCCCAACCCCTCAAGGACCTGATCGGCGCCCTGCACACGAAGCTGATGGTCGCCGAGCTCGAGCGCCGCCGCGGCTAGCCCACCGCGGAGCGCAGCAACGGCTCGCGGTCGGCCTCGATGCGTTCCTGCAGCGAGAGATAGCCCTGGCGGCGGGTGATGGCGATGGCCTCGTCGAGCGCCTCGGCGACGTCCGCTTCGCCGCCGGCGGCGCGGATCTGCGCCAGGGCGTAAAGGCAGAAGGGGAGGGACCAGTTGAGGGCGCGGCGTTGGGCGGACTCGACTGCCGTCTCGGCCTGGGCCAGCGCCTCCTCGCGGCGGCCGAGCCCGAGCAGGGAGAGGGCTCGCAGACAGCCGCGCCAGGCTTCGACCTCGCCGCCGCTGCCCATCGCCTCCCGGTAGCCGCCGTCGGCGGCCTCGATCGCCTCCAGGGCCTCGGCGTACTCGCCGGCCTCGAGCCGGGCGCGAGCGAGCTCGGTGAGCGCCATCGTCCGTGAGAAGACGTCGCCGAGGCGCTCGGTCAGCTCACAGTTGCGCAGCGCCACCGCCAGCGCCGCCTCGACCTCGCCGCGGTCGGTGAGGACGCCGGACTTGGTGCCGAGGGCCCAGCTCTCGGTCTCGGGGTCGCCGCGCTCTTGCGCTTCCCGCAGCGCTTCGTCGAGCAGCTTTTCCGCCTCCTCGTGGCGGCCGCGTTCGCGCAGCACCATCGACTTCGCGTTCAGCCCCCATGCGACCGGGCTGGAGACGACGATCCCGGCGCCGGCCTCGGGGTCATGGTCGAGGATCACCAGCATCTCGTCGACCACCGCGTCCATGCCGTCGAGGTCGCCAGCGCACATGAAGGCGTAGGCCGCGGCGGCGCGGAAGGCTGCCCGCAGCCCGTCCTCGCCGGTCTCGTCGGCGAGGGCGATCGCCTCTTCGGCGGCGGCGACCCATTCCCCGGTGTGCTCGGCGGCCCCCGGCCTCACCTTGGTCAGCAGCTTCAGCATCGCCAAGGAGCGGACGTCGCCGATCGCCGTGGCGATCTCGCTCACCTCCTCCTCGAGATGGGCCTGCTCGGAGCGGTCCATTCCCAGGCGCCAGGCGTATTCGAGCTGCAGCATCCGCGAGAGCAGCCGCAGCGCCGTCGCCTCTTCGTCGTCCCCGAGGTCGTCGGCCAGCTCGGTGACGCGTCGCCAGAGCCGCAACGCGTCCTGGGGGCGACTGTGGCCCGCCCAGTGCGCGGCCCGCGCGTACCAGCGGGCCGCCTCGCGGCCCTCGCGGCCCTCCTCGAGGTGGTGGGCAATCAGGGCGGCCAGCTCGTCGTGTCGCTCCGGCTCGAGCTCGATCGTCGCCCGCGCCGCCGCCGCGTGGGTCGCGGCCCGGCGGTCGGCGAGCTGGGTGCCGTAGGCGACCTCGCGGGTCAGCGGATGGCGGAAGGCGAGCACCCGTTCCGGGTAGAGCTCGGCTTCGAAGACGAAGCCGGCGTCGACCAGCTCGCAGACGACCGGGTCCATCCGCTCCGGCTCCAGGCCGGCGGTGATCCGCAGCGCCCGCCCGCTCACCTCGCGCCCGACCACCGACGCCACCTGCAGCAGCAACTTGGCGTCGGGGCTGAGTCGGTCGATGCGGGCTGCGAGGACCGCCTGCACGGTGACCGGCACCCCGGCATCCTCGATCGGGCGGACGATCCGGTAGGCGCCACGCTCGCCCTCCAAGTGCCCCGTCTCCGCCAGCTCGCGGACGATCTCCTCGATGAAGAACGGGTTGCCCTGGGTGCGCTCGTGGATCGGCTCGTCGAGCCCGTCCAGCGAGGGATCCTCGCCGGCGAGGTCGCGCAGCAGCTCGCGCGTGTCCGCCGCGGTGAGGGGCCCCAGCGGCAGCTCCCGGTAGGAGGGGATGGTTCCCCACGGCGGCCGGAACTCAGGCCGGAAGTTGACGACGGCGAGCGTGTTGGTCCCCTCGATCGCCGTGGCGAGCTCACCCAGCATCGCGGCGCTGCCCTCGTCCAGCCAGTGCAGGTCCTCGATCACCAGGATCAGGGTCTTGCGGCGGCTGGGCGCGTTGACGAGGCGGCAGACGACCGCGGCGAGGGCCCGCTGGCGCGCCTCGGGGCTCATCTGCGGCAGCGGACGGTCGGGATCGGGGACGCCGAGGAAATCGAACAGGAGGGGGAGGTCCTCGGCGAAGCCCGCGTCGAGCAGCAGTGCCCGCCCGGCGATCTTCTCGCGCGCTCCCTGCTCGGGCTCGCGCTCGCCGATGCCGAAGAAGGCGCGCAGCATCTGCAGGACCGGCATATAGGGAACAGCCGTGCCGTGCGCCTGGGCCTGGGCCGCGAAGACCTCGAGGCTGGCATCGCGACAGCGCTGGGCGAACTCGTGGCAGAGCCGGCTCTTGCCGATCCCCGGCTCGGCGACGATGGCGACCATGCTGCCCCTGCCGGCCTCTGCCTCCGCCAGCGCTTCGTCCAGAACGGCGTTCTCCGCGTCGCGGCCGACAAAGCCGCTGAAGCCGCGCTGGCGCGAGAGGTCCAGGCGCGAGCGAGCGGCGCCGACCCCGACAAGCTCGAAGACGTGGACCGGCTGGCTGGCGCCCTTGATCTCGAAGCGGTCGAGGTCCCGCAGGTCGAGGAAGCCGGCGGCGAGATCGGCCGTGTGCTCGGTCAGGTAGGCCTTGCCCGGCTCCGCCAGCGCCTCCATCCGTTGGGCCAGCCCAACCGTGTGGCCGATCGCGGTGTACTCCGCTTCCCCGCCGACGCCGATCGAACCCGCCACCACCTCGCCGGAGTTGATCCCGATCCTGGTCGAGAAGTTGAGCCCCTGCTCGCGCCGCAGCTCGGCCGCGTACTCGGAGACCTCGTCGAGCATCCGCAGGGCCGCGTAGCAGGCGCGCTGAGCGTGGTCCTCGTGGGCGATCGGCGCCCCGAACACGGCCATGATCCCGTCGCCGGTGAACTTGTCGACGGTGCCCTCGAAGCCGTGGACCGCGTCGGCCAGCAGCGAGAAGAAGCGCTGCATGATCTTGCGCCACTCCTCCGGGTCCTGCCGCTCGGCAAGGTCCATCGAGCCGCTCACGTCGGCGAACAGGACCGTCACCTGCTTGCGCTCGGCCTCATCGTTGCGGAGCTCGGTCACGACACAGAGAGGTTACGCCCACGCGTCGCCTCCGGAGTGCGGTAGAGCTTTCATTCGCAGAGCGACGGAAAGGTCTACCGCGTAGCCTGGACCCAGTGCGCTCCGTACTGATCACCGGTGCATCGACGGGCATCGGCCGCGCAACGGCGCTGCGCCTTGACGCCGGTGGCTGGCGCGTCTTTGCCGGGGTGCGGCGCGACGAGGACGCGGAGGATCTGCGCCGGGTCGGTTCGGATCGGCTCGAGCCGATCCTCCTCGACGTCACCGAGCCCGATCAGATCGCCGCCGCCGCGGCCCGCATCGAGGAGGAGGCCGGCGGTCTCGAGGGGCTCGTCAACAACGCCGGCGTCGCCATTCCGGCGCCACTGGAGACGGTCCCGGTCGAGGATCTGCGCCGTCAGATCGAGGTAAACCTGATCGCCCAGGTGGCGGTCACCCAGGCGATGCTGCCCTCGATCCGACGCGCCCACGGCCGAGTCGTCTTCCTGGCTTCGATCGGCGGCCGCATCGCCTTTCCGCTCAATGGGCCCTACCACATGGCCAAGTTCGGGATCGAGGCTGCCGGGGACGTCTTCCGTCAGGAGCTGCGGCCCTGGCAAATCCCCGTTTCGATCATCGAGCCGGGTTCGATCGCGACGCCGATCTGGGAACGGGGGACCCGCACCGCCGACGAAGTCCAGGAGCGCGCGGGCTCACGCCAGGTGGCCCTCTACGGCCAGGCGATGGAGCGCCTGCGCGAGGTCGCGCGGGAACTCGCCGAGCGCGGCATCCCGCCCGAGAAGGTGGCCGACGCGATCGAACACGCGCTGACCGCCTCGCGTCCCCGCAGCCGCTACCTGGTCGGGCTGGACGCCAAGGTGCAGGCGCGCCTGAAGCCGTTGATCCCGACGCCGATATTCGACCGCATCGTCGCGCGCCTGATGTAGGGCACCTGTGACCGGCGCATTTCGGCGTCCTCGGTCGCTCGGGTGCAGAGCACGCCACGCTCCCTGCGTCCTCGAGCTGCTTGGTCACAGGGTGTCCTACCCCGCATATACTCGGAAGGCCGATTGACTGGTCAATCAGTTGATCGCGAACCCAAGAGACCCCTTGCGCGCAGCCGTCGTACAGCTCAACTCGACCGGCGAGAAGGACCGGAACCTCGCCACCGCGGAGCGATTGGTGCGCGCCGCGGCGGCCGACGGGGCCGATCTGGTCGCGCTGCCGGAGAAGTGGAACCAGCTCGCACCTGGTGAGGAGCTGCTGGCCGACGCCGAGCCACTCGACGGCCCGAGCCTCGTGGCCGCCCGCGGCTGGGCCCGGGAGCTGGGGATCCACCTGCTCGCCGGCAGCATTGCCGAGCGCGGCAGTGACAAGGCCTGGAACACCTCGGTGCTGATCGGCCCTGACGGCGAGGATCTCGCCGCCTACCGCAAGCTGCACCTCTTCGACGTCGATGCGGGCGGGGTCGCCTACCGCGAGTCCGAGCACGAGCGGGCCGGAGCCGAGCTCGTCACCGCGCCCGTCGGCAACCTCACTCTGGGGATGAGCGTCTGTTACGACCTGCGCTTCCCGGAGCTGTTCCGGATCCTCGCCCTGCGCGGCGCCCGGCTGATCGCCGTGCCCTCCGCCTTCACCGCGGTGACCGGCAGGGACCACTGGGAGGTCCTGCTGCGGGCGCGGGCAATCGAGGATCAGGTCTTCGTCCTCGCCCCCAACCAGGTCGGTTCTGCGGCTCCGCACTTCGAGTCTTTCGGCCACTCGGCGATCGTCGACCCCTGGGGAACGGTCCTGGCGACCGCCCCCGACGAAGAGTGCTTCGTCGCCGCCGACCTCGATTTCGCCGCCCAGGACCGCGTCCGCGAGGAGCTGCCCTCGCTCGCCAACCGCCGTCCCGACGCTTACGTCTGGCCGCAACTCACGGAGGCGCGAGCCTGATGGCGAAAGCACCGCCGGTCGACAAGCGCCGCCAGATCCTCGACGCGGCGATCCGGGTCTTCGCCCGGCAGGGCTTCCACGCCACCCGGGTCTCGGACATCGCCGATGAGGCCGGCGTCGCCTACGGGCTCGTCTACCACTACTTCAAGTCCAAGGACGAGGTCCTCAACGAGCTCTTCCTCGAGCGCTGGTCGCTGCTCCTGACGGCAATCGAGGAGACCGACAGCAGCGGCGCCGCGCCGCGGGAGAAGCTGGCAGCGGTCGCCTCCTTCATCGTCGACTCCTACGCGCACGACCCTGAGCTGATGAAGGTGATCATCGTCGAGGTCACCCGTGCCGCCAACTCGTTCGGCCGCACCCACCTGACCGAAATTCGCCGCGCCTACCAGTCGATCGCCAAGATCGTCGCCGACGGCCAGGAGGCGGGCGTCTTCCGCGACGACATCGATCCGATGTTCGCCTCGATGTCCTTCTACGGCGCCATCGAGCAGTTGCTCTCGGGTTGGATCTTCGAGGTGATCCCCGCCTCCGACGCCAGCTTCCAGCAGGCAAAGGAATTTGTCGTGACGACGATCTGCGACGGCCTCGAGCGGCGATAGATAAGGTCGCAGCTATCCGGGTATGGACAACGAGATCGTGAAACGACTTCTCTGGAGCGGCGTCTTGACCGCCAGCAGCGCTCTCGCCAGCATCGCTGCGGCGCGCCTGGCGGCGATCGCCTGGCGTCGTGTCTTCGACGAAGACCCACCCGAGTAGGAGACCGCATGCCCGAGCAGAGCCCGCAGTCGCCGCAATCGCCGCCGCCGATCCCGCCGCCGCAGCCGCCGCGAGAGGAGAAGTCCGTCGCCGACCTCGTCTTCGACGTCACCCAGGGCACCTCGTCGCTGATCCGCGAGGAGTTCGAGCTCGCCAAGGCCGAGGTGTCGGAGAAAGTCGGCAAGCTGCTGCGCGGCTCGGTCGTCGGCATCGCCGCCGGAACCTTTGCCTTCCTGGCTCTGATCCTTGTCATGGAGGGGATCGCCTGGCTGCTCAACGAAGAGGTCTTCGACGGCAAGACCTGGCCGGGCTTCTTCATCGAGGCGGCTGTCTTCCTGCTGATCGCGGCGCTGGCGGCCTTCGTCGCCTACCGCGCGGTTCGTGCCGGCTCGCCGCCGGTGCCATCTCAGGCGATCGAAGAGGCGAAGCTGACCAAGGAGATGTTCGAACGCGAAGCCGAGGCCACCGCCGCCGGCGTCGAGCACAGCGTCGTCGAAGGGAGCGGTAAATGAGCGCCACCCCCAACCGCCCGCCTGCACCCGGCGCCCCCGGTCGCTCCGCCGCGGAGATCCGCAGTGACATCGACGTCCAGCGCCAGCAGCTGGGCACCTCGGTCGAGCAGTTGCGCGGCAAAGTCACCGAGCTGACCGATTGGCGCCGTCAGGTGCGTGAGCACAAACAGGAGCTGATCTACGCTGCCGCCGCGGTCGGCTTCGTCGTCGGCGGCATGGCGATGCTTCGCCGACGCCGCCGCTAGCGCGGCAGCGCGACGAGGTCCGTCGGCACGCTGCCGACGCCAAGCAGGCCCGGGCCGACGTGGGCGCCTAGGACGGCGCCGATTTCCGAGGTGAAGACCGGGTCGCAGTTGAAGATCTCGTAGCAGTCTTCGATCAGCTGGTTGGCGGTCTCCTCGTCCTGGATGTTCTGGACGACCCAGCCGTCGGCACCGGACTCGTGGCGTTGGCGGGCGTAGCCGCGCAGTCGCTCCAGCGAGCGGGCCCGGGTGCGGACGCGCTCGACCGGCGTGATCTCCTCCTCGAGGGTGAGGATCGGCTTGATCTTCAGGGCGCTGCCGATCCAGGCGCGGGCACCGCCGATCCGGCCGCCGCGGCGCAGGTACTCGAGGGTGTCGATCGCGAACCACATCTTCAGCGCCTGCCGCGTCTCCTCGGCGCGGGCGACGGCGCCATCGGCGTCGGCCCCGTGCGCCGCGGCCGCACTGGCCCCAAGGGCACAGAGGCCCATGCCGCCGGCAGCCGAACGCGAATCCATGACCCGGATCCGCTCACCCCCCTTGCCTTCCTCGATCAGCCGCTCGCGAGCCTGGCCGGCCGCCTCGAAGGTGCCGGAGATGCCGGCGGAGATGTGAATGGAGACGACCTCGCGACCGGCGTCCAGCAGCGGCTCATAGACGGCGATGAAATCGCCGATCGAAGGCTGGGAGGTGGTGGCCCCGCTCTCGGAGGCGCGCAGGCGCTCGTAGAAGGCGGCGTAGTCGGCGACCTCCGCCTCGCGCTCCTGGTGGCCGTCAACCGAGACGTAGAGGCTGATCATCTTGATGTCCCGCTCCGCCAGCAGCTCGGTCGGGAGGTAGGCGGTGCTGTCGCAGACGACGGCGGTCTCGGCAGGAGGCGTCAAGGCTGCTCGATTCTGGCAGACCCGCGGTCCTCGAAGCCGAGGAGGATTGCCGGAGTACTCAGAGGTGTGCGCAGACCGGGCAGCTCGACTCTCGGGTGATTTCCTGGCGCTGCACCTCCATCGTCCGCAGGTCATAGACGTGCGCTCTGCCGAGCGAGGCCGGCTCGACGAGCCCGGTGAGGAAGTGCATCACCTCGATCGCGACCAGGCCGCCTGTGAGGCCGCAGGCGGGGCCGAGAGTGGGCGCGGCGGAGCGGCCGCTTTCGCGCAGCTGCTCGATGACCGTCTCATAAAGCGGATAGTCCCGCTTGATGGCGATCTGTTCGCAGCAGTGGCAGCCGGTCACCCCGGGTACGTAGAAGGGCCCGATCCGGGCTATCGGCGGCTCGTGGCTCATGCTGATGTAGGGGATGCCGGCCTCGACGCAGGCCGCGTTGCAGATCCGCTCGATCTCCTGCGGAGGCCAGTCGGCGGCGTCGACGACGACGTCGGCGCCGGCGATGAACTCGGCGACGTCGGCCTGGCTCTCCAATTGGCGGGCGCACGCCTCGACCCTGGTCTGGGAGTTGAAGGCGCGCAGCCGTCGCGCCGTGGCCTCGACCTTGAGCGCTCCGACGTCGGCCTCGGAGAACTGGATCTGGCGATTGAGGTTGCTCGTCTCCACCCGGTCGCCATCGGCCAGGCGCAGCTCGCCGATGCCGATGCAGGCGAGCTCGAGGGCGGTTCGGCCGCCGAGTCCCCCGACGCCGAGCACGGCTACCTTCGCATCGCGCAACTGGGTCTGACAGTCCGCTGGGCTGAGACCGTCCTCGGCGACGTCGCTGAAGTAGCGGAGCTGGCGATCGAAGCGCTCCAGCTCGGAGGCCGGCAGCTGCTCGAACTCGGCCGCGTCCTCGATCATCCCGAGAGCCCGCATCTGGCCGATCGCTCCCGCGGCGTCGGCGAAGCGCCGCTCGAGCTCGGCGAGCGAGTGCGAGCCGTCGAGGGCCCCCAGGAGCGCGCGCTCGTCCCTGTCCGGAGCCGTGATCGTGATCGCGTCCCCGCTCGAACGCAGCAGCAGTACGTCGCCCTCGGCCGTGTCGATCCTCTCCAGCGTGCGTTTCAGGCGCGGCCGCTTCACCGCCGCCTCGATCGGGCGATGCAGACGATCTTCCGGTCGCGCTCCTGGTCGACCGGGTCGCGGAGCTCGATCCGGGTCGCGGTTTCCTCTTGGCCGAGCATGGCAAGCAGTTCCAGGCCGGCGTCGGTCAGCGCCACTTCCAGTTCGGATTCGGTGAAGTGCCGCTGGCGATGGACGTGCGGCTCGATGCCGATCTCCGAGACAACCGCTTCGAAGGTCCCGCCGGGGTGGGCTCCATCCGTATAGAGCGAACGGAAGGCGGCCAGCGAGTTGCTGTCGAAGAGGAGCAGGCCACGGGGGGCGAGATTCGCCCGCATCCCCACCAGGGCCCGCTCGAGGTCGCCGTCCTCGGTCAGGTAGTTGACGACGTCGTTGAGCGCCAGGACCAGCTCGAAGCGACCGAGCAGAGGCAGCTTGCGAAGGTCGACAGTGGAAAGCGGTACGTCGGCGCCGAATTTCCGCTCGGCTTGGGCGAGCATCCGCGGCGAGACGTCGCAGCCGACGACTTCCCAGCCACGGCGGAGCAGCGGCTCGAAGGCGCTGCCCGTCCCGCAGCCGGCATCGAGGACGCGGCCCTGGGAGAGGCCGTGCCTGCGCAACTCGGGCAGCAGCACGTCGCCGAGCCATAGCTCGTAGTTGCTCTGGGCGGTCAGGGCGTCATAGCCGGGCGCCAATGTCTCGTATGCCTGTCTTGCTGCGTCTGTCATCTATCGCCTTTGTGCTCGGTCATCTCTCGGATCTGGAGCCGCGGTGCCCATGCCTGCCCAGGCGCTGGCCTGGGCACCGCGGAGGGGCTCAGCCGCTAGGCGAGCTTCCCTTTGGAGCTCGGCGGAATGACCTGCTTCGTCACGTCGATCTGCATCGCGTTTCACCTCCTCGTTGGGTCGGGCTGGGAGCCCGACCTCACAGATGCTGAATTCGGTTCCAGCAATCGAGTTAAAAACAGCGGTGCGTCCGCGACTTTTTTGAGAGACTCAATGTTTCTAAACGGAGGGAGAACCTTTGGCGCCCACAGCCACACTGAGTCGGCAAGAGATCATCGGGAATCACATCGAGGCGATGCAGCACCCGCTGCGCCGCGAGATCTGGAAGGCCCTGGTCGAGCGGGGGCTGGCGAGTCCCAAGGAGATCGCCGACGAGCTCGACGAGCGCACTGATCTCGTCTCGCACCACGTCAAGCGGCTCGTCAAGCTGAGCTTCGCCGAGCTCGCCGCCGAAAAGCGGGTTCGCGGCGCGATCGCCCACTACTACCGCGCGATCGAGCGGCCACTAATCGAAAACGACCAGTGGAACCAGCTGCTCGAAGAAAACCCGATGCTGGCGGAACACCTGATCGGACGCCTGGTCCAAGCCCAGCTCGACGACTACGAACGCTCCCTCAGGGCCGGCATTCTCGGCGCCGATGACGAGTGGTACATCGGCCGGATCCCCGCCGTCGTCGATCGCCAGGGCCTGCAGGAGGCGATCGAGCTCGCCGACCGGCTCGAAGCCGAGATCGCCGACATCGAGCGCCGCTCAGCGGAACGGCGCAGCGAGTCCGGCGAGGACGCCGTGCCGATGGCCGTCAGCCTCGGCGTGATCAAGATGCCGGCGAGGTCATCGGCGGCCGACGAGCGCCTCCCGGAATGACGGTCGCAAGGGCAGTGGGTCAGTTTGAATCGCCGGTGGTTTCGATGACCGCCGGGCAGTGGGTCAGTTTGAATGCAGGAACGGCGAGCGGGTAGTCAAATAACCGGGACGAGAGCGGTGAACTCTCGCCCCGGCACTACTGAAGCCCGCTAGGGCTTCTCTCTGCGGACGCCCTTGAAGGGCGTGCCGTCCTGCTTCTGGTCCATGATCTCGCCGGTAGTCCGGTTCCTCTTGGTCCAGTTGCCATTCGGCCCCAGGAACTGGGAGCGGTCTTTTACCGCCCCGACCCGTCCCGGTCCTTTGGGTGGGTTAGTGGCCATTTGCCATTCACCCCCTTCCGCCGCCATAGATTTGGCAACGGCTGTCCCGTTGCCAAGACGGCGAGCAAAGTCAACCAGGCACGGCGGCGGCACTGACTCGGTACTTGCCGTGTTTGCGCGAAGTAGTGTGCGCGGACAAACCCAGTCCGAGGAGACCTAATGGCACAAGTAGACGATGCGCGAAACCTCTACGGCGAGGCTCTGACCGCCCTCGATGAGGCAAACAACTCGATGCTGCCAGTCGGTGGCGACGCGGAGACGATGGTCGCGCTGGCCCAGCTCAAGGCAACTAAGGCGGCAGCCCTCGCCAGCCTTGCAGCGGCAGACGCCAGCTTCGCCGTTCGCAACGAGCTTGAGGCTTTGAGCGGGAGGCTGGAGCGGTCGTCCTAATCCAGTAGCGCGGCGATCTCCTCCAGCGACCAAATGTGATCGGCGACCCCGGCCGCCATCGCCGGGGTGCGCGGGTACCTCTCCCTCAGCGCCCGGTGAGGGCGCGCGAAGTTGTAGTGCATGAAGTGCAGGGAGACGGCATGGGCGAGGTTCTCGACTTTGCGACTGAAGCCGTTCGTCAGCCGGGTGAAGCGCCGCATCCCCATCCGCATAGTCAGGTTCTGGCGCTCAACGTAGCTGGTCGAGATCCGGTCCGGGTCGGGGTCGCCCTTCAGTACTCGCCGCTTCGTCCCCGTGCAGACGGCCGGGCTGTATTTGCCCGGCTCCGGTGAGGTCGCATAGGTCTTCTGGATTTGCGCCCAGTCAACGTCGTGGTTGAAGGCCGGCCCCACGGTGCCTTCGTAGATGACGTGCCCGTCCGTCGATAGCTGGATGCGGTTCGCCATCCGGCTAGCGAGGTCGCCCAGGAAGACCTCCGCGTCGTACTTGGTCCGCTCGCCGACCAGCCACGACGGGACCAGCTTCGTGTCGGCACAGATCGCCGTGAAGGTCCAGACATCGCCGTAGCCGGGCGTCCCTTTGAACTGCTCGGGGACATTCTTGTTCTTGGCGTAGCAGTAGCTCCAGATCTCGTCGGCCTCAACCACCTTGCAAGGTAGGTCGACCAGGGCGCCATCTTGGAATTCCGCACAGGCTTCGCCGAGATCGACCAGCAGCTTGGTGATCGTGTTCTTGGCCGCGCCGGTCATCCGCACCGTCGCGCGGATGCTGTTGCCCTCGACCAGGCAGCCGATGATCTGGGCGCGCTTCTCGGTGGTCAGCCTGTTCATATTGACCATTATGCGTAAGCGTTCGGACGGAAAGAATGTTTGCTTCCTTTGGCGGAACTGTTATTATCCTTTCTCGATGCAGATGCAATACATGTATCACCGAGAAGGAGACCTCGATGGTTTTTGAGTTCCCAGAGCTTGGAGAAGAGGAGGAGATCGCTCTAGCGAAGATCGACAACCTCCGTAAAGAGCTGCGCTACTACGTAGCCGAGCCGCGTCGTTGGGTCGGCTCGGTTCGGCGGATGCTTGCCGCTCGCGCTATCCAAGGCTCCAACAGCATTGAGGGCTACAACGTCTCAGTGGAGGATGCGGTCGCCGCCATCGAGGACGACGACCCGGCAGAAGCCCGAACCGAGGACTGGCATGCCGTGATGGGCTACCGACGGGCAATGACCTATGTGCTGCAACTCGCCGAGGATGAGCATTTCGAGCTAAGCGCACACCTCCTCCGGAGTCTTCATTTCATGATGGCTGAGTACGACCTCGAAGCAAGCCCCGGACTCTGGCGTCCCGGTCCAATTTGGATTCGCAATGACGCATCGGGCGACGTTGTGTACGAAGGACCGGACGCAGATCAAGTGCCTGGCCTAGTTGACGACCTGGTGGCACAGCTAACCCAGTATCAGGATGTCCCGCCAATAGTGAAGGGCGCGATGGCCCACTTGAGTCTCGTCATGATCCATCCGTTCCGAGACGGCAACGGTCGCATGTCCCGGTGCCTACAGACTCTCGTTTTGGCTCGCGACAAGATTCTGGCGCCAGCGTGGTGCAGCATCGAGGAGTATTTGGGCGCCAATACTCAGCGGTATTACGAGATCCTGGGGCAGGTCGGCGAAGGAAAATGGAACCCGACGAACGATGCGCGTCCTTGGGTGCGGTTCTGCTTAGAAGCTCACTACATCCAAGCCATGAGCGTGCTGCGCCGGGTTCGAGAGTCAGAGAGGATGTGGACCGATCTTGAAGCTTTGCTTGAGAATGGACCTGGACTCCCCGAGCGGTCGATCCAAGGATTGTTTGACGCCACCCTCGGGCTTCGGGTTCGTAACGCTTCCTACCGCTCGGTAATCAAGCGATTTGGCGCTGAGGAGATTTCGCACCAAGTTGCGACCACCGATCTCAGGGCGCTTGTTGAGGCCGGCTTGTTGAAGCAGCACGGCAAGAAGCGGGGGACGTACTACCTAGCGGCCGAGCCACTGGAGGAGATTCGAAACCGCGCTCGCGAGCGTCGCCAACCGCTCGACGCCAGCGCTCTATTTGTCGCTGAGGCCGCCCCGGCGTTGTGAGGCCCAACGTGCGTTCGCTGCGCGTCGGGCAGCTTCACTCCGTTGCTCAGCAGTCATCCGCGCTGCGCGATTTTTCCCGCCCTTGCGCCCTCCGGCCCGCCCCGCCCGCATTTCGGCGGTCTCCTGTCTTGGCGGCACCTCGTCGGTCGCATCCCCCACGATGGCGGCGGCGAGACGATTGAGGTCGGCGGGCTTCTTGGACTGCTTCGCCATAGCTAGAGGCTACTCGGCGGGCCTGCGGAGTTTATGGGGGTTGATCCCCAGCAGTAGCTCGTTCGGCTCGACGCCGAGTGCCTGAGTCAGCTTCAGGATCGTCGTCAGCTTCGGCTCCCTCTTGCCCCGCTCGATCAGGCCGACCTCCTGGCGGTGCAGTCCCGCGAAGATGGCGAGGATCTCCTGCGAGACGCCAAGACGGCGACGGGCTTTGAAGACGCGGCAGCCGAATTCCTCAGCGGCGCTTGGTTCTGGCGGCGTCACGGCAATCCCAGCTTGTCCACGAAAGCGACGGGCTTGGAGGGGCGCACAGCGGTCCCGTGGCTCTCCAGCGCGCCGACCTTGATCAACTCAATGGCTGCCCGAGTGAGAGCGCCAGAGCCGCCGATCTCCCTTGCCAGTTCGGGGATGGTGCTCCAGCGCGGGTAGGTCTCTAGTGCGAGCGCCATGATCGCCCGCTGAAGCGGGATGCGGTCGGCAGGCCAATGCCGCCTAGGCTTTGCGTGCATCGGAAGGTTCCGCCTTTCGGTGCCAGGCGCCCGGACGTTCCACCGTCGCGGGCGCCATTTCGTTCTGTGCTCCGCGAAGCTAGCGCGGATGCCCGCTCAGTTGGGCGGGCGACTCAAACTGACCCACTGCCGTCGCAAGGGCCAGCTACACTTTGTGAAGTGAGCGAGACGCCTGAAGCAGCGATCACCCTGTCCGACAAGGCCGTTGAGAAGATCGGCGAGCTCTTGGGCGGTCAGTCCGATGGGGCCGAGCAGGCTCTGCGGGTCGCGGTGCGAGGCGGTGGTTGTTCGGGTTTCCAGTACGCGCTCGCCTTCGACAAGCCGAAGGAGGACGATCACGTCTTCGAGGCTGAGGGCGTTGCCGTCGTCGTCGACAAGGTCAGCATGCAGTTCGTCTTCGGGTCGGAGGTCGACTACGTGGAAGGCCTGCAGGGCGCGGGCTTCCAGGTCAACAACCCTAATGTGGTCGCCGCCTGCGGTTGCGGATCATCCTTCCAAGTAAAAGACGACGCGGCTGCCGCCGTCTAGGCGGCGCATTTCGGCGTCCTCGGTCGCTCGCCTGCGGTGCACGCCACGCACCCGGCCGGCATGTACAGCTTGCCTATACGGCGGCGGCCGTCGCTGGATGCGCTATTCGATCTGGAGCGGAGGGGACTGCGCCGGGGGGGCGGCCGGCTGAGGAGTCGATGCGGCCTCGGGCTGCTCGACGCCTAGGGCTTCGGCGAGTTCGCCGGACTCGAACATCTCCTCGACCAGGTCGGCGCCGCCGACCAGCTGGCCGTTGACGTAGAGCTGGGGGAAGGTCTGCCAGTCGGCGATCTCGGCCGTCACCTCGCGCAGCGGCTGCAGCGCCGGCAGCACGTCGATCGCGCCGTACTCGACGTCCATCTGGTCGAGCACCTGCACCACCCGCATCGAAAAGCCGCAGCGCGGCATGTCGGGGGTGCCTTTCATGAAGAGGAGAACCGGGTTTGCCCCGATCAACTCTTCGACTTTCGCTTTCACCTCTGGGTCGGCCATGGGCGCATTGTAGGGAGACGGGACACTCGGCCCCTCGGGGCCGGCCGCACTGTCTAGCCAGCCACCTCGGTCTTGACCGAGAGCGCGTGGATCGTGTCGTCGTCGAATCGCTCCTTCACGGCGGCCTTGACGAGCCGATGCTGGTCGATCCGCGAGAGGCCGGCGAACTGGGCGGCGGAGACGACCGCCCGCAGGTGGTCGCCGTTGCCGGTTTCGTCGCTGACTTCGACCGCGGCGCCGGGCAGCGCCGCCTCGATCATCGTCTTCAGCTCCCCGAGGTCGGCCGCCATGCCGCTAGCCCGAGACCTTCTCGCCGATCGTCTCCAGCATCTCCTCGACGCGGACGAACTTGACCCGGGGACGACCGTGCGGCTCACCGCGGCCGATCTCGGCCTGGTCGATCGCCTGCCAGTCCTCGAAGCTGACGTAGCGAATGCCGCGCTCGCGCAAGAGGTCCTCGACGGCGGCTGGCTCGGGCTTCTCGGGAGCCAGCAGGGTGCCGGCCTCGACGTCGGCCAGCAGATGTTGGACCGTCTCCAGGGCGTCTTTCTTGTTCGTGCCGATCACGCCGGAGGGGCCGCGCTTGATCCAGCCGGCGGTGTAGTGGCCCACCTTGTGCCCGGCATCGTGGGAGTCGAGGATCCGGCCTCCCTCGTTGAGGATCAGGCCGCGCTTCTCGTCGAAGGGGACGCCCTCGATCGGGATGCCGGTGTAGCCGACCGACCGCAGGATCAGGCCGCACTCCAGCTCTTCGCGCTCGCCGCTGTCCTTGGCGCGCAGGGTGCCGCCCTCCTCGACCAGCTCGTTGCGACCGATGACGATGCTTTCGACCTTGCCGTCGCCCTTGATTTCGACCGGCGAGGCGAGGAAGCGGAGGACGACGCGCTTGCGCTTGCCCTCGGGCGTGCGCTGCGAGAACTCCGTCAGCGTCTCGACGTTGACCCGCGTCGTCTTGTCGGCCTCGTCGGACTCCAGGTAGGCGGCGCTGGCCGGGTCGAGCTCGACGTCGGCCGGGTCGACGATCACGTCGCCGTCCTCCAGCTCGCCCAGCTCTTTGATCTCCGGGTTGGTGAAGGCGGCCTGGACCGGACCGCGGCGGCCGAGCACGACGATCTCCTCGATCTCGCTGCGGTCGAGCAGCTCGATCGCGTGGTCGGCGGTGTCGGTCTGGCGCAGCTCGTGATCGGTCAGCGCCAGCATCCGGGCGACGTCCATGGCGACGTTGCCGTTGCCGATCACCACCGCCCGCTTGCTGGAGAGGTCGAAGTCATGGTCGGCGTAGTCCGGATGAGCGTTGTACCAACCGACGAAGGCGGTGGCGGCGGCGCTGCCGGGCAGGTCCTCGCCGGGGATGCCGAGGCTGCGATCGGTCTCGCAGCCGACCGTGAAGACGATCGCGTGGTACATCCGCTCGAGATCCTCGACCTCGATGTCGTGGCCGATCTTGACGTTGCCGAAGAAGCGGAAGCCCTCACGCGCGGCCGTTTTTTCATAGACCCGGATCACCGACTTGATCTTCGGATGGTCGGGAGCGACACCGCCGCGAACGAGGCCGAAGGGAGTCGGCAGGCGGTCGAAGAGGTCGACCTGGGCGTGGGAATCGCCGTCTTTGAGGATGTGCTCGGCGGCGTAGAAGCCGGACGGGCCGGCGCCGACGATGGCGACTCGAAGTGGGTTCTCAGGGCTTCCGATCTTGCTCATGTCTCTCTATCTGTGCCGGTTTAGGGGAGCGCGAAAGGATAGGGAACGCGCCGCCGCGAGCGGCTGGTGTCGCTCCGGACGCGCCTAGCCGAGTGCCGGCGTCTCGCTGGCGACGCTGCTGGGCGTACCGTCGAGGGCGTCGAGCGCTTTGCCCACCGACATCGCCACGCAGGTGAAGATCGGCGTCTCCAGCTCGGTGTACTCGCTGGACTCGGTCGGGCGCAGCTCGTTGACGAGTTCGAGGAACATCCCCGGGTCGTCGCCCTCGAAGCAGACGACGAACTCCTGGTCGTCGATCCCATACGAGTAAGTCGTGTTGATCGAGATGTCCGGATAGCGACGACCGACCTCGATGTGGCTTTTCATGATCCGCCCCCGCTCCTCCGGCGGCAGTCCGTACCAGCGGCGCTGCTTGACCATCGGGTAGAGGAAGAGGTACTTGCGCTCGGAGGTGCAGATCTCCGGTCGCGCCTGCTCCTCGGAGTAGGGCGAAGGTTTGGTCATCGAGAGGAACGAGTACGGCGTGCTGGCCCACTTGGCGAGGCCGCTCTGGCCGAGCACCACGTGGAAGGTGTGGATGTCGTCGAGGTTGGGGCTCTGGCTGAGCAGGACCAGGTCGACGTCTCCGCGCGTGCCTATGGTTGAGTACGCGCGCAGCGAGCGGTCGACGCCGTAGTCCTCGCAGGCGGCGAGGAACTCCTGCTTGTCGGCGGCGCGGAGCTCGGGGTCCCGACGGCGCCAGGCTGGATCGATCTTGAAAAAGGAGAATTTCGCGAACGTGCGATCTGCCATTGGGGGAGGGACGATAGCGCTCGCGATTCTGGCGCTAGTGGGTGGGGTTCCGCTTAACTTTTTCGGTGAGGCGGAGGCGGCTGTCCGAAGTTCGGGTGCCGAAAAAGTACAAGACGCTTCACCCCACCCACAAGCGCCAGAGCGTGTGGTGCTGGCGTGGCTACCCAGTGGCACGGGCGTGGGTGAAGTGGCCTCCGCCGGGCTCTCTCCAGGCGTCATGAGTGCGGGGCTCGGGAAGGTGTCGGCGTCGCAGACTTATCTCGACGTGGGGCAGGGGAACCGGGTCTTCGATTCGCTTTATGGCGAAGGTCTGCCGCCCTTGGGGAGGAACTCCGGCTGCCGCGCCTGGGAGCGGGCGGTCGTCCGTCGGGCGGAATCGGCGCCGGCGGAGATTGAGCCGTTCTTGCTCGGGGCCGAAGTGCGCCGGCATGATGGGAGGGTCGTCTATGGGGCAGGGCCGGAATGCGTCTTTGGCGGGCGGCGGGGCAGTGGGGAAGGACGGGCCGGAGGGGCGGTCCTCGAATTCGCGGAATCCGGCCTGGTCGCAGCGGGGCGCCGGGCCCGCTCACTCGGGCCGCGCGACCTGCTGATCGCGATCGCGCGGCCGACGGGGCGCAGCGACGAACCGTTGCCGATCGGGATCGCTGGGCGGGGCTTCGGTGGCAACCTGACCTCGGACAGCACCCGCACGAACGGCTACGTGCTCTCGACCGACGTGGCGCCGACGGTCTTGTCCTACCTGGGGCAGGAGGTGCCGGCGGCGATGTCGGGGCAGCCGATTCGCTCCGAGGGCGCGGTCGATCCCGCGGCGATCGAGTCGCTGAAAGCCCGGATGGGAGTGATCTCCTCGCGGCGCGGGCCGGTGATCGGGCTCAGCCTGCTGGCTTGGGTGGCGGCGCTGGTGCTCGTCGCCGCGGTTAGCCGCGGCCGGCTGGCGCGGACGGGGGTGAGGCTGATGGGGCTGGCGGTGGTGCTGCTGCCGGCCGTCCTCTTGGTTGGGGCGGCCGCCGAGCCGGGGCGGACGGCGGAAACGCTGCTCGTGATGCTGGGGGCCCCGCTGCTCGGGTCGCTGGCGCTGGTGCTGCTCGGCGGCTATCGAGCGCTGGCCGCCGCCGCGGCACTGACGGTCGGGGCCTACGCGGTTGACGTCGTCGCCGGGTCGCCGCTGACGAGCCTTTCGCTGCTCGGCCCGAACCCCGGGCTCGGCGTGCGCTTTTACGGGATCGGCAACGAGCTCGAGGCGCTGCTCGCGGTGCTGGTGGTGGCCGGGACCGGGGCGGCCCTGGCCGGGTTCGCGCCGCGCTCCTCGGCGCGAGCCGCGGCCCGCGCCTTTCTCGTCGTCGGCATCGCCGCAGCCTTTGTCTTCGCCGCCGGGCGCTTCGGCGCCGATGTCGGCGCCGCGATCGTCTTCCCGATCGGCGCCGCTGTCGCCGCCGCGGCGATCGCGGCGCGGCGGCGACGGACCGCCCTCCTGGCGGTTGCCGCTCCCCTGGCGGTGCTCGCCCTGCTGGCCCTGATCGATCTCCTCTCCGGCGCCAACGCGCACCTGACGCGCTCGGTGTTGGACGCCGGCGGGTTGGGTGACCTCGCCGACGTCGCCCAGCGTCGCCTGCAGCTCTCCGCGCACAGCTTCACCCGCCCGATCGTCTTCGTCTTCCTGCCTCTGATCGTCGCCCTGGTGGCGCTTGCGATCGCGCGGCGGGAGCGGCTGCGCGGCTGGGTCGCCGGCCGGCCGGCGATGCGGGCCGGCCTGCTCGGCGCCGCGGTCGCCACCGTCGCCGGCACGCTGGCCAACGACTCCGGCGCCCTGCTGCTCGAGATCGGCGCCGCCTACCTGCTCGTCTTCGTCGGTTTCGCCTGGGCCGAGGCGCCGGGAGAGGCCGGAGGATCATCTACCCTTAGCGGTCCGTGCGGATAGCTCTCGTCTCGCCATATTCCTGGTCCTACCAGGGCGGCGTGAACCGGCACGTTGGGGCCCTCGCCGAGGAGATGCTCGGCCGTGGTCACGACGTTCGCGTCTTCGCGCCATTCGACCCGCCAGGACGGGTCAGCCGAGTGCTGCACAGGGCCGCTCCGGAATCGCGGACGCTCCCCGAATACATGACGCCTCTGGGGCGGACGATGGGCTTTGGTGCCAATGGGTCGATCTCCAATCTGGCGCCCTTCCCCGTTGGCGGTGCCCTCGCCCCGCGGCGCGCTGTCCGCGGGGAGGATTTCGACGTGGTCCACGTCCACGAGCCGCTGGTGCCGCTGGTCGGCTGGAACGCGGTGTTGGCCTCCCGAACGCCGGTCGTCGGGACCTTCCACAGCTACTCGACCAAGCCTTTGTCGAACTACATCGCCAACGCGGTTGGTGCTCGCCGACTCTTCAATCGCCTCTCGGGCCGAATCGCCGTCTCCGAGGCTGCCGCCTGGACCGGGCGACGCTGGTATGGCGGCGACTACACGATCATTCCCAACGGCGTCGACGTCGGGGCGGCGCCGACGGCGCCGGTGCCGGCATCCGACCACCTGCGGCTGCTCTTCGTCGGCCGGCCCGAGGAGCGCAAGGGATTGCCGATCCTGCTCACCGCCTTCGGCGCCCTGGTCGAGCACGTCCCTTGCCGGCTCAGCATCGTCGGTGCCGAGCGCGAGGACGTGCTGCGCTACCTCTCGGATCCGGAGTTGATGGACTCGATCGACCTTCAGGGCCGCGTCTCCGGGCCGCGCCTCTGGGACGAGCTGCATCGCGCCGACGTGCTCTGCGCACCCTCGCTCTCCGGCGAGAGCTTCGGGATGGTGCTGACCGAGGCCTTCTCCGCCGGAACCCCGGTGATCGCTTCCGCGATCGCCGGCTACAGCGACGTCGTCACCGACGGGGTCGATGGGTTGTTGGTGCCGCCGGCCGATCCGCAGCGCCTAGCCGAGGAGCTGCAGCGGGTCTACCACGAGCCGGAGCGGCTGCGGGCGATGGGGGAGGCGGCCCGCCGCAGCGCCCAGCGCTACGCCTGGCCGCACATCGCCAACCAGGTGACCGAGGTCTACGAGCGGGCGATCGAGGTGCCGCGGCCGGTGACCGCCGGGGAGCGGGCGGCGCACTGGGCCGGTCTGCGTCCGGCCGACGGCAAACCGCGCCGACCCGCGCAGCGGCTGCCTTCCTTGGACCCCGCTCCCGCTCAGACCGGTCCGCGGGGGCGGCGGGTGGCGCGGCGGCTTGCGCTTCTCGTCGCCGGCGCGCTCGGCGTCGGCCTGACCGTCCTGGCGGCGCAGAAGATCGGCGTCGACAACGTCGTCGAAAGCATCGTCCGCTCGAACCTGACGCTGGTCCTCGTCGCCTGCGCGCTAATGGCGGTCTCGCTCTTCTTCCGCGCCGCGTCCTGGTACTGGATCGCCTGCGCGGCGCTGCCCAACCGCCCGATCCGGCGACGCGACGTCACCTCGGCGACGATGATCGGGGTGCTGATGTCGGCGACCCTGCCGGCCCGCCTCGGCGAGCCCGCCCGGGCGCTGACGCTTGCCCGGCGCACCGGGCGCATGCGGGAAACCTTCCCGGTCCTGCTCGGCACGCTCGTCTCGCAGACGCTGCTGAACCTGGTCGCGCTGGTCCTGCTCGGGGTGATCATCGTCTCGACCACGCCGCTCTTCCACTCCGGCACCCAGAAGCTCTTCGTCTTCAGCCTGCTGCCGCTGCTGCTGCTGGTCGTAGTCCTGGTGGCACCGGCCCTGATGCGCCGCAACGGCAACGGGCGCCTCGCCCGCCTCGGCGCCGGCCTGCACCGGGCGCTGATCCAGGTCCGAGCCGGCCTGGCCGTGTTCCGCAACCCGCGCCGCGGGGCCGCCGCGGCAGCCGCTCAGCTCGGAGCCTGGGCGATCCAGCTCTCGGCCTGCTGGGCGCTGCTCTACGCGCTCAACCTTGACGGCAAGGCGGGAATCGGTGCCGCCGCCGCGGTGCTCTTCGCCGTCAACGTCACCGCGGTCGTGCCGGCGACCCCGTCCAACATCGGCGTCTTCCAGCTGGCCGTAATCAGCGTCCTGCACTCCGGCTTCGGCGTTGGCACTGCCGACGCGCTCGCCTACGGCGTGATCCTGCAGGCCGTCGAGATCGCCACCGCCGTCGCTCTCGGCCTGCCTGCGCTCGTGCGCGAGGGGGTCACCTGGCAGGACATGCGGCTGCGGGCGCTCTCAGCCGGTCCCGCGCGGCTGCGCCCCGCCGGGGCCGCCGAGCGGGGATAATCCCCGCAATAGCGGCCCACCGCCGCTATCCTTGCCTAACCATCTGGAGCGGCTGAGGGACCCGGACCGAGGACGCCGCCGCAACCGCCGAACTCCCCGGAGCAAGGCACGGTGCGACAGCCGGGATCGATGGAGGTGACTCGACTGCCCGCCACAGACAGAGACTTTCTCGCCGCGATACGCGACCGCATCGTCGTCTTCGACGGTGGCATGGGCGCAACGCTGGAGCAGTTCGAGCTCACGAGCGAGGACTACGGTGGCCTCGCGGGCAAGTGTCACGAGGCGCTGGTGCTGCACCGCCCGGACGTGATCGAGGGCGTTCACACCTCGATGCTCGAGGCCGGTGCCGAGGTCTTGGAGACCGACACGTTCCAGGGTTCGCGGATCAAGCTCG
>JBEVJP010000085.1:0-41161 GCA_040510155.1 Solirubrobacterales bacterium
GGGGGAGTCGAGGCCCCCTGGGAGTTGGACGGTGACGCACCGTTGAAGCTTTTTGCCTGGATCGGGCGCAGGTAGGCGATCTGCCCCTCGCGCAGCTCGAGCCGCTGCAGCTCGGCGCGGGTCAGCTGCGCCCAGACCTCGGTCCCGTCGGAGAGGACGAGCTCGACCCGGACCTCGAAGCCGAGGGTGACGATCCGCTGCACCAGGCCCTCCTGGGTGCGCTCGTCGGCGTCGAGGACGACTTCCATGTCGTGCGGGCGCACGAAGTCGTCCCCGAGCCGGTTGACCTCGCCGACGAAGCTCATCACGAACTCGTTGGCCGGGTGCTCGTAGAGCTCATCAGCGGTGCCCGACTGTTCGACCCGTCCCTCGTTCATCACCACCAGCTGGCCGGCGACGTCCATCGCCTCCTCCTGGTCGTGGGTGACGAAGATCGTCGTCACGTGCATCTCCTCGTGGAGGTTGCGCAGCCAGGCGCGCAGGTCCTTGCGGACCTTGGCGTCGAGGGCCCCGAAGGGCTCGTCGAGCAGCAGCACCTGCGGCTCGACCGCCAGCGCCCGGGCCAGCGCCATCCGCTGTCGCTGGCCGCCGGAGAGCTGGGAGGGGTAGCGGTCGGCGAGCCCATGCAGCTGCACCAGGTCGAGCAGCTCGTGGACGCGGGCGCCGATCTTCGCCTTGTCCCACTTGCGGATCTTCAGCCCGAAGCCGACGTTCTGGAACACGGTCATGTGCTTGAAGGCGGCGTAATGCTGGAACACGAAGCCGACTTCGCGCTTCTGGACGGGCTTGCGGGAGACGTCTTCGCCGTCGATCAGGACCTGGCCGCCATCGAGCGTCTCGAGGCCGGCGATCGCCCGCAGCAGCGTTGACTTGCCGCTGCCGCTGGGACCCAGAAGGGCGGTGAGGGACCCGTCGGGCACCTCGATGGAGACGTCGTTGAGCGCCTGAAAGTCACCGAAGCTCTTGAAAGCTCCCTCGACTGAGATTCCCATCAGGCGTCCTCCTTTCTTTTCAACAGGTTCATGGCGAACAGCGTCGCCAGGGCAAGCAGGGCGAGCAGCACCGATGCGCCGAAGGCCCCCGGGAGGTTGAAGTTTTGGTACTGCTTCTCGACGAACAGCGGCAGCGTCTGGGTCTGGCCGGAGATCGAGCCGGAGACGACCGAGACGGCGCCGAACTCGCCGAGCACGCGAGCGGTGGTGAGGACGACCCCGTAGGCGACGCCCCAGCGGATCGCCGGCAGGGTGACCCGCCAGAAGGTCTGCCAGGCGTTGGCGCCGAGGGTCGAGGCGGCCTGCTCCTGCTCGGTGCCGATCTCCTGCAGCACCGGCACCGTCTCGCGGACTACGAACGGCAGCGAGACGAAGATGCTGGCCAGGACCATCCCGGGCACCGAGAAGAGGACCTTGATGCCGGCTTCGGCGAGGCCCGGTTCGAGCCAGCCGGTGGTCCCGTAGAGGAGGAACAGCGAGAGGCCGATCACCACCGGGGAGATCGCGAAGGGGAGGTTGATCACCGCGTCAATGACGACGTTGCCCTTCCACTTGTGCCGGACCAGCAGCAGCGCGCAGATGACGCCGAAGACCGTGTTCAACGGCACCGCGATCGCGACCATGATCAGGGTCAGCTTCAGCGCGTGCAGACCATCCGGCGAGGTGATCGCGTCGAGCGGCGGCGCGATCCCGTCTTCGAACGTCTTGTAGAAGATCAGCACCAGCGGCAGCAGCAGGAGCAGGAGGATGTAGCCGAGGCCGAGGAAGCGCAGGCTCCAGCGGCTGGTCGTGGTCGCGTGCATCAGCCTGCTCCGTGGTCGCTGACGTCGCTGGCGACGGTGGGGATGAACTTGTCCGGGGCTCGATCGTGGCGGTAGGCCCAGCGCTGGATCAGGCCGACCAGGGCCAGCAGCAGCACCGAGGCCAGCAGCAGCACCACGGACACCGCGGCGGCGCCGGTGTCGTTGCCGGACTCGATCTGCTGGCGGATGTAGATCGAGGAGACCATCGTGTCCGGCAGGCCGCCGGCGAAGAGCAGCAGCGAGCCGAACTCGCCGAGGGCGCGGGCGAAGGCGAGGGCGATCCCGGCGGCGAGGCCGGGCAGCAGGTTCGGGAAGATGATCCGGCGGAAGATCGTGAAGCCGCCGGCGCCGAGCGAGGCGGCCGCCTCCTCCATCTCGCGGTCCATCTCGATCAGCAGCGGCTGCACGGCGCGGACGACGAAGGGGAGGGTGACGAAGAGCAGGGCGACCACGACCGCGGTGCGGGTGGCGAAGATGTCGATCCCGAAGGGGCTGTCGGGGCCCCAGAGCTGGATCAGGATCAGGCTGGCGACGATCGTCGGCAGCGCGAAGGGAAGGTCGATGACGGCGTTGACGGCGCTCTTGCCGGGGAACTCGTCACGGACGAGCAGCCAGGCGAGGATCGTCCCGAAGACGCCGTTGATGGCGACCACGATCAGCGAGGCGATCATCGTCAGCTCCAGCGAGCGCAGCGCCTGCGGCGCCGTGACCTGGTCCCAGAAGTGACTGAAGCCCTCGCTGAGCGACTGGTTGGTGAGTGCTGCCAGCGGCAGCAGGACGAGAACGCTCAGGTAGAGGACGACGATGCCCCGGCCGAGGCCGGCACCGACCCCGGGCAGGCGGATGCCTGCCCGGGGTGCGGTTGCTGCGGTTGCGCTTGCCGGGTGCGCAGCCATCAGCCGGAGGTCGAGACTCCGAGTTCGTTCTCGATCTTGGCGACCGAGCCGGTTTCGTCATCGAAGAACTCGTCGTTGACTTTGCCCCAGCCACCGAACTGGCTGATCTTGAACAGTTCCTTCGGGGTTGGGAACTGCTTCGGGTCGACCAGCTTCGGGTTGACCGGGCGGTAGCCGTTTTCGGCCCAGATTTCCTGTCCCTCATCAGACCAGATGAATTTGAGGAAGTCATCCGCGGCGGGCTCCGGAGCGTCTTTGGTGACCGCGATCGGGGTTTCGATCAGGATCGTCGAGGGCGGGACGACGTACTCGAGGTCTTCGCCTTCGCTTTCGGCCTTGATCGCCTCGTTCTCGTAGCCGAGCAGGACATCGCCCTGGCCCTGGGTGAAGGCGGAGAGCGCGTCGCGGGCACTGCCCGGCTGCGCGACCGTCTTTTCCAGCAGGGTCTTGACGCCGGCGAGCGCCTCGTCGGGCGATTTGCCCTCGTTGATCAGGGTGCCGTAGACGGCCATGATGTTCCAGCGCGCGGCGCCGGAGCTGAACGGGTTGGGGGTGACCACGTCGACGTCCTTGCTGAGCACGTCGTCGAGCGTCTTGATGCCCTCCGGGTTGCCGGGGCGGACGCTGATCACGACGACCGAGTCCTGGGCGATGCCGCCGTAGGGCTGCTTGTTCCAGTCCGGGGCGACGATTTCGCCTTCTTCGACCAGCCGTTCCATGTCGCCGGCCTGGGCGAAGTGGACGACCGAGGCGGGCTGACCCGCCGCTACCGCACGACTCTGGTCGCCGGAGGCGCCAAAGGAGTTGCTGAAGCTGACTCCCTTGCCGTCGGCGGACTTCTCGAAAGCCGGCTCGATCGATTCCGTGTAGACGGATTCGGGGGTGGAGTAGCCGACCACGTCGAGCTTGGCTCCACCGTCGGACGAGGACGAGCCGGAGCTGTCATCACTGCTGCTCCCGCATCCAGCGACGAACAGGCCGACGAGCAACGTGAGTAGGGCAACCGGGAGGGCTGCCTTCACGCCGCGCCGCCGGGCATTGCGAGCGTTCCGCATTTAGTTCCTTCCTTTTTCGACTGACTTACTTCGGAAATCGAACGGGCAGGCTAGCACAATGTCTACCGACAAACTAGGGAATGTCGATCCGGATTTCGTGGATTAGGGTCGGCTCGACCAGCGAGCGTGGAGCGTTTGTCGCCTATAGGTGAACAAAGGCTCCACAGGGGGTGGAGGAGATGAGCGTGGACGCGGTGCGGACGCCGGACGAGGATCTGCAGGGGCTGCCGGACTATCCCTTCGAGTCGGTGTACAGGGAGGTCGACGGGCTGCGGCTCGCGCACCTCGACGAGGGGGAGGGCAAGCCGGTGGTCTTCTTCCACGGCGAGCCGACCTGGTCGTTCCTCTGGCGCAAGGTGATTCCGCCGGTGCGGGACGCCGGCTACCGCTGCATCGCCCCCGACTACGCCGGCTTCGGCCGCTCCGACAAGCCCACCGACGTCGGCTGGTACACCTACGACCGCCACGTCGAGCAGATGGCGGCGCTGATCGAGGAACTCGACCTGCGCGACGCCACCGCGGTCGTCCACGACTGGGGCGGTCCGATCGGGCTGCGCCTGGCGGTCGAGCACCCGGACCGTTTCTCGCGGCTGGTGATCATGGAGACCGGCCCCTTTACTGGCCACCAGCGGATGAGCGAGACCTGGCTCGCCTTCCGCGACTACGTCCGCGACAACGCCGACGTGCCGGTCGGATTCCTCGTCAAAGGCGGCTGCAAAAACGATCCGGGCGACGAGGTGATCGCCGCATATGAGGCTCCCTACCCGAGTCCGGAGGCGAAGGCCGGCACCCGCGCCTTCCCGCAGATCCTGCCGACGACGCCGGAGATGGCCGGCGCCGCCGAGGGCAAACGCGTCGCCAACGCGCTGCGCGAGGATGACCGCCCGGCGCTGGTCCTCTGGGCCGACTCGGACTCGGTGCTGCCCTTCTCGGTCGGCGAGCGGGTCTCCAGCGAGCTCAACTTCCCGGCGCCGCGGCCGATCGAGAACGCTGGGCACTTCCTGCAGGAGGATGCAGGGGGGGAGATCGGGACGATCATTGCGGAGTGGCTTGGGTGAGGGGGCCGGGGGTAGGTCTCGCCGTCGCGAACTGCGGGAGGCTCCGTCGAGACCGACCCCCGGCCCCCTCGCTCAGGCGGTGCGGTTGATCGTCTCGCTCAATCCGCTGTGTGAGTGCTCTCGCAGTAAGTGGACTCTGGTTGGTGGGTCGTTGTCCTCGAGCCAGGTGACGGTGCCGGGCCAGTAGGGGCCCGGGGGGCGGCCGGGGTGGTGGAAGGCGGTGGCGAAGATCCAGTTGCCGGTGTTGTGGAGGTGGCCGCCGCCGCGGAGGGGCCATTCGCCGTCGCCGGCTTCCGGTCCGCCGCGGTGGGTGTGGCCGGTGATCACGTGGCCGTTGTCGACGCCGAGCCGGGCGGCCATCTCGGCGCCGGCCTCGAGGCCGCTGGTGAAGATCGCCTCGGAGGAGACGTCGGGGACGAAGTCGGCGTGGAGGAGGCGGTTGACGCCGCCGATGAAGGCCGGGAAGGAGGCGCGCACGGCGCCGCGGGCGAGGCGCTGGCGCGGCCCGGCGTCGCCGTCGACGCCCGAGAGCAGCTTCCAGGCCGACTCGGCGGGATGGCCTGAGCGGCGGAAGCGCCGGCGCCGGCCCTGGGCGAAGCCGTAGCCGAGTCCATATATAGGAGCGAGCACGCGCTCGTAGTCGTTGGGGGTTGCGGCAGCCGCAAGCGGGCCGGTCATTCGCATCACCGCGGCGGCGGCGATGCACTCGGCCCGGGGCAGGGTGAGGTGAGCGTCGATGTAGTGGCCGTGGGTCGCGTAGACGTCGTCGCGCAGCCAGAGGCCGGGGTAGGCGAGTTGCAGCTGGGCCGCCCCCAGCCACTCGGCGAGCTTGGCGGTCGGGCCGGGGGAGGGGTCGTAGCGGTGCTCGAGCTCGAGGGCAGCGCCGGCCAGAGAAAGCTCGTCGAGCAGCGGCTCGGCGAAGCGGTGGTCGTGGTTGCCGGGGACGAGGATCACCTCGCGCCCGGCGAGAGCCTCGCCGAGCGCCGTGAAGAACGGTCGCGCCGCCTCGAGGGCGAGTCCGAGGGCCAGGTCCCGCAGCTCGACCACGTCGCCGAGCAGGACCACCCGGTCGGCGCCGGCCAGCTCGGCGACCAGCAGGTCGGCGATCGCGGGGTCGCGGAGGACGTCGTCGCCGACGGCGCCGCCAAGGTGCAGGTCGGAGACAATCGCCGTCCGCATCGCTGACCTTTTTACCTACACTCGCCAGATGCAGCTGAGCGAGGAGCGCTTTGCGAAGGCGAACGGGATCGAGCTGGCCTACCAGGAGATCGGCGATCCCGACGGCGAGCCGCTGCTGCTGGTGATGGGCCTGGCGACGCAGATGATCGCCTGGGACGAGGAGTTCTGCCGGCAGCTCGCCGAGCGCGGCTTCCGCGTCGTCCGCTTCGACAACCGCGACATCGGCCGCTCGACCAAGATCGAGGCGGCCGGTGTGCCGAACCGGATCGACATGCTCTCCGGCCGTCGCTCCAGCGCTCCCTACCTGCTCAGCGACATGGCCGCCGACACGGTAGGCCTGATGGATCACCTGGAGATCGACTCGGCGCACCTGGTCGGCGCCTCGATGGGCGGGATGATCGTGCAGACGGCGGCGATCGAGCACCCGAAGCGGGTCCGTTCGCTGGTCTCGATCATGTCGACGACCGGCAGCCGCTGGGTCGGCTTCCCGACCTTCAAAGCCTTCGGGGTCCTGCTCGGCACGCCGCCCCGCAGTCGCGATGCGGCGATCGAGCGGGCCTTCCGGACCTTCAGCGTGATCGGCTCGCCCGCCTACCCCTTCGACAAAGAGCAGATCCGGCGCATCGCCGGCACCGCTTATGACCGCGGTCACTCCTCCGCCGGCGTGGCTCGCCAGCTGCACGCGATCACCGCCTCGGGCGACCGGACCCGGGGGCTGCGCGGGGTGGAGATCCCGGCGACGGTGATCCACGGCGACAGCGACGCGCTCGTCCGGCCCTCCGGTGGCCGCGCCACCGCCAAAGCGATTCCCGGCGCCCGTCTGAAGATCATCGAGGGGATGGGCCATGACCTGCCGCCGAAGCTCTGGCCCACCTTCGTCACCGAGATCGCCGGCACCGCCGCCCGCGCCGTTCCGGTTGAGCAGCCAGCCCGTTCCGGCTAGGCTCTCCACTCTTTCCTTTTTTCGCTAATAAAGGGGCTTTGGGGATGAGAGAGCGGGGAGGCGCTTCGCGCCTGCTTTCACTGGCCGTGGTGGTGCTCGCTATGGCGTTCGCGGCGCCGGCCGCGGCGACGGCGGCGACCGTCGTCAACGGCGACTTCGAGACCGGCAACCTGCAGGGCTGGCACGCCCAGAGCGCCACCGGCTTCGGCAACTGGTACGTCTACGAGGGGACGAAACCGCCGATCAGCGAAGGCGGCCGCGGCACCGCGCCGGTCCCGGCGCCGCCGCAGGGCAAGCACGCGGCGATCGCTGACCAGCTCGATCCCGACACCCTTGTCCTCTACCAGGACATCTCGCTCGCGGCTGCGGCCAAACACCAGCTCAGCCTGCAGGCCTTCTACAGCTCCAACAAGCCACTCGCCCTGCCGACCCCCGACACGCTCTCGACCGACCCGAGCGTGATCGGCGAACAGGCCAACCAGCAGTTCCGGATCGACCTGATGAAGCCGGAAGCCGGGCTGGAATCGATCGACCCCAACGATGTCCTCCGCACCATCTTCAGCACCCAGCCCGGCGACCCGGTGGCGATGCCGCCGACCCGTCTGACCGCCAACCTGACGTCCTTTGCTGGCCAGACCGTGCGCTTGCGGATCGTCGTCGCCGCCGGCAAAGAGGCGCTCAACGGCGGAATCGACGACGTCTCGGTGGTCAGCACGCCAGGCGCCGGCTCGGCTGGACCGGGAGCCGGCGGGACGGGTGGCAAGGGGGGCAAGGGCGGCAGCGGCGGCAACGGTGGCGCGGCAGGGCCCGGCTCTCGTCTCCGCGTGCTCGGCAGCGCCAAGTCGCTCGCCAACGGCGGCGCGATCCTCCGCGTCCGTCTGCCCGACGCCGGTCGCCTCACCGCCAAGCGACCGAAGCTGCTCGTCCCGGCGAGCGCCGAGACGGCACAGGCCCGCGTCGTCTCCCTGCCCCTGAAGCCGACCGCGAAGGCGCTGCGCATCCTCCGCGACAAGGGCAGGCTGCGCTTCAAACTCGCCCTCGCCTTCGACCCTCGCGACTCCGGGGCCATCCAGCGAGCGACCCCGTCGGTCCTGCTCGAGCTGGCCAGTCCGCGCCGGCCCTGAAGCCGGCGCTTCAATGCGGCTGAAAGGAGTCGAACCTTCACGGGCGCTAGCCCACACGGACCTGAACCGTGCGCGTCTACCAGTTCCGCCACAGCCGCGGGAGCAGGCAATCTACCGGTTGCGCCACCGCTGCCGAACTCTCGCCCGGCAAGCCCCGAGCCTCCCGTCCCGCTAAAATGCCCCGTCCTCGCCGCTATCGTCTAGGGGACTAGGACGCCGGATTCTCAGTCCGGAAACCGGGGTTCGAATCCCCGTAGCGGTATGGCCTTATCGGAGAGAGCCGGATCACCCGCCTCTCCCAGGTCACTTAGATTCGTCGCCTCTCCGAACGCGCTTGACACCAGCGCTTTCAGGCGTATCTGGCCACTGTTGCGGTCGATCTCGACCCGGAGGCGGAAGGCGTCGAACACCGCCCGCCGTATGTCGGGGTCGGCGGCGATCAGTGACTTGCCGAGATCGGGCAGAGCGTCGAGGACCGCCAGGGTGTCGGCGGGGTCTATGGCGGTGCTGTCCCGGCGCGAGCCTTCGAGCTGGGCGAGGGCGGCCTCTGCCTCCTCGCGCTCCGTTGTGAGGGCTCGGATTCGTTTGCCGACCACCGCCGGATCGACGCCTGCCTCGATCGCAGCGAGCTGGCGCTCGATCCGTTGATCGACCTCGCTGAGCTGTTTGGTAATCCGCGTGCGCTTGTCGTCGTCGCGGTCTTGCGCTTCGCCCGCCATGGTTGAACTCTGAGCGCGGAAGTAGTCCAGGCGGTCAGCGCCGAATATCCGGGTGGCGAAGAAGCTGTCGATCAGCTTCGTGAGGCTGTCCTCGCGCACGTACTGCCATTTGCCGTGGCCAACTGCCTCGGCTGCCCGGTCACCGTAGGAGGTTCGGTAGCCGCAGGTGTAATAGGTCGGCTCGCCTTTTCGAGAGCGCCCCTGCATCCGTAGCGGGTTGTGCCCGGTGGAACAGTGGACGATGCCCCGCAGCAGGAAGGATCGCTTCTGTGGCCGTCGTCGGTGACCGCCGTGGCCGTTGCTGCGACGCTTCATCTCGGTTTGCACGCGCTCGAACTGCTCGTCGGTGACCAGGGCCTCGTGGCGCTCGTCTGCTTCGACCCATTCCTCGGGACTGCGCCGAACCACCGGCCCCGCACCCTGCTTGTGGGCGCGTGAGTCGAGCCGGTTCCAGTAAAGGCGACCGGTGTAGGTGGGGTTTTCGAGCATCGACTTGATCGTGGTCTTCGCCCATTTGCCGGACGTGTTGCGCTTGGAATCGACGTGGTTGGGAGGCGGCGGCCCACCGGGCCGGTTCAGGTGGTTGGCGATCTCCTTGTAGCCAGAGCCGGAAATGAAGCGCTCGAAAATCTCAGCGATCACCGGTGCTCGCTCGGGGTCGGCAACGAGGCGGGACTTCTTATCGCCAGCCTTCGCCCGCGCTGGGTCGGGATGCGCCTCATGCCGAAGCCGGTAGCCGTAGGGCGCCCGCCCGCCGTTGCGGTAGCCCTGACGCGTGTTCTCTTTCTGACCGCGCCTAACTTCGCGGCCCAGCTTCTCGACCTCGAACTGGTCGAGCGCCTGGAACATGTGGCGGATTAGCCGCCCCTCGGGGCTGGTCTGGTCGCCGGCGGTGAGCGCGTAGAAGACCTCGACTCCGGCCCGCGTCATCTCGCGCTCGTAAGTGAGCGCGTGGAAGAGGTCGCGGCTGAGGCGCGAGGTCGAGTAGATGATTACCGCGTCGAAGCGCCGCGCATCCCGCTCCTTGGCCTCGCGCAACAGGTCGGCCCAGCCTGCCCGGTCGTCTCGCCGACCGGCCTCTTGATCGGTGAAGTCGCAGACGATCTCCCCGTCCAGCTCAGCGGCTTTCGTCGCGCATATCTCGCGCTGGGAGGGAAAGGAGAGCGTCGGGTCCTGCTTGTCCTTGGTCGAGAGCCTTCCGTACCAGGCGAAGCGTCGCATCAGCGTCCCCTTCCTTGAGCCGGTCGGTTGCGCTGAGAGGCGAGCAGGTCGAAGATCGCCTTGGCCTGCTCGCGGCGAAGCTGATCGTCCAGCGCTGATCCGGGCTCGGTGTGTTCGATCGACATGGTGGGCTCAAGTTCGCCCGCCGCCGTCTTGTGTCGCCTGCCTTCGTGATCGCGGCGGCGCCGGGCTGCGATCCGTCCGCTAGGTGTAGCTCCGTCGCGCCCGGATCTCAAGTCGATTCCACCGGCTCGGTTGGCAGCTCGCTCAGCATCCCCGCCCCGCAGAACTGGCAGCGCCCGGCAACGTGGCGCCGACCCCCAGGGCTGGGCTTGCGCTCGGGGTCGGGATAGGCGATCTCCTCACAGCGCGAGCAGCGCCGCAGCGCGCCCCGGTCGACCTCGGCGAGGAAGGCGTCGTGGCCGGTGCGGTGGCGGGCGATGAAGCCCTGCAATTTGGCGAGTCGCTTGGCCTCCCTCTCGCGCCAGCGCAGGTAGTCCTTCCGCAGGCGCTCTTGCTCGGCCGCGCTCTCGCGGTCCAGTTCGCCGTCAAGGGGCAACCCGTCCACGCTGTCAGCGCTCAACAGCTTGCCGCTCTCCAGCCAGCGGCGCCTCTGGCGCATCTTCGGCCCTTCCCCGAATCGCCCGACCGCCTCCTCCAGGCGCGCGAGCTGGCCCGCGCGGTGGTGCGCAACCAAGGCCGCCAGCGCCTCGCGCTCAGGGGGCGTCGGCTCGCGGTCGGCGAGGCGGGCGTCAATCGGTTCGGCCAGCATCCCGCCGACCGCTTCCAGCGCTCGGCGCTCGATCTCGTCAAGCGCGCCACCCTTGCCTTCGAGCGAAAGGCGAAGGGCATCGGTCGCCGGTTGCCCGAGCTGGTCGCTCCCCCAGCCGTAGCGAAGCTCCCCCCGCAGGCGCTCGGCGAGGGCCTCGGGGTCAGAGCGCAGGCGGTCGCGCTCGGCCTCATCCTCGCTGCGCTGGGTTTCCTCGCGCGCCAACTCTTCGTCGTAGGGGCGACGCGCGACGCGGAGGATGCCGAGCAGGTCGGCGGCCTGTTCGCCGTCGCCGACCATCCACTCTGTCGCGACGACGCAGCGTCGAAGGTCGCGAGCCAGCCCGACGCAGGCGACCAGCATCCGGTTCCCGTCGATCTCTCTTCTGCTCGCGGCGAGGAAGGATCGCGCCCGCTTCTCGCTGGTGGTGATGAACAGCAGCGCCGGGCAGAACGGGTTGCGGTGGCGCCAGGCTTCGAGCCGGGCGTACTCGCCGTAGCCCGCCGCCTTCGCTTTGAGCTGGCGGTGCGACATCGTGCCGAGGTCCAGCTCGACGAAGCCGAACAGCCTCCGGCCGTCAGCCTCGGCGACGTCGATACAGGCGTCGGGGGCAATTGCCCGCTCCTCGCGAGCGTAGGTGGTGAACGTCTCGCGGGCGTCGGCCTCGCGATCGAAGGCGGCGAGCCGGGTGTCCTCGGGCAGCCCGGTCTTCAGCACCACGTACAGCTCGCTCAGTCCAGCGGCGTGAGCGAGGAACAGCGGGTTCGGCTCACGCCGCTCACCGCCGCGCGGCGGCGCTTCGCCCTTGGCGATCGCCTCGCCCTTCCGCGTCGGCCACAGATGATGCGGCGCTGAACCGCGTTCGCGGTATGGCCGAGTTCGCCCGATGAGGCCATGCTTGGCGAGGCGGGCGGTTCGATAGCGCAAGGTTCGTGAGGGGATCTCGGGCGAGATAGTGGCGAGCTGAGGAAGGCTCAGAACCCTGAGAGAGGAGAGAAGGTCGAGGATGCGATGGTCGAGATCGGAGAGCGAGGGGTTCCCCGCCGAGGAACGCGCCCCGGCAGGGCGCCCGGTGCCAGAAGAAGAAAGGCCAGCCATCACCGAGCGCCGAACATGGGGGTAGAGACTCGGGCGCGGGGGAGGGGCACGGATTCCGCACCACGACGCTGAATGAGCGCGGCCCCACCTTGCCAATCGGGGTCAGGGCGATTGGCAAGGTCGGGCGGGCGCAAACAGGTTCTAGGCAAGCTCATCATCTGCCTACCTGTCGAACGAGCCAGCCGAATCCGGCAACTTTTTTCAGGCCTGCGCCCGGTTGTAGTTCTGGTGCCATCTACTTAACGGAGGCGCGAGCAAGGAAAGTGGCCCCCTTATGTGACGGCTATGTGACGAATCCGACTGTCCTATCCGTCAAGTCATAGATTGCTGCGGGATGCCACCGACCGCCGAGATACTCATCGTCTTGCTGGTTGGAATCAATCTCGCTGGTGTTGCTTGGCTATTCGCAACCCTGAGTCTTCATCCGGCGCCGGCAATCCGCCCGATGTCGCTGCGAGCGAGGGCGAGGGCACTGCTTGTTTCGGACCGGCGAAGAGATCGGGTGAGGCGGCGCTGGCGAGAATTGCGAAAGCGCTTTCCACTGCTGCGCGCGCTGCCATTTGCGCTCATTCTGGCCGGGACGTTCGCAACCGACATCTTGCCGTTTCTTCCGACCCCCGGGGGCACGTTCTCGGATGAGGCGAAGAGCGCCGACTTCCTTGGAACGATGTGGCAGGTGGTGGCGGGTGCGCTGGGCCTCTCGGTCGCGATGATTGCTTTCGCGTTTGAGGCTTTCATGTCGACTAGCCAGCGGCGATTGGGTGGCAACCTGCGTGAGTTCGCGGCGGAGACGTGGCTCCTGGTCGCAGTTCAACTCGGGGTGCTCTCACTGCTCATTGACGGAATGGTGCTGCTCGGAATTGGCTCGGGTGCCCCAGGGGGCTGGGCGGGGATGTGGGCGACGCTGCTTTCTGCTGCGACTCTGGCAGGGGTCGCATATGTGCTGACCCGGGTAGTGAAATCACTCGACCTCGATGAGCTGGTCCGAATCCGGCGGGTACGGCTCGAAGCGAGCGTCGAGGACGCTATGTGGCATCAGCTCATTGGGCAGGCGGCTGAAGCTGTACTGCGTGATTACGAGCAGCTCGGGATCGAGCGCACCTGGATCGGGAAGGAAGGCAGACATGTGGTTCGCGCCAAGCGGGACGGTGAACTACGCGACGTGAAGCTAGGGGCCTTGCTCCGATTGGCCGTTGCTGCCCAGAGACAAGATCGTCAGTCGAAGTTTGAGTTGCTGGTCGGCCTAGGCGCGCGCTTTGAACCCGAAGCAGAGCTGATCGCGACTGCGGCCACCACGACGGCGTACGAGCGGTGGCGAGTACGACGAGCGCTGCGGCTGCGGAGGGCACGCGAGATGCCCCCTGACCGGAGCCTGAATGACGAGTTGGCGCGCCTCCACGGACAGGCAATGGCGGCCGCTCGGGCGGGGCGGACCGAGGAGTGGCGAGCCATCGGAGAGCTGTATGAGCTGGTGCTGCTGGCGCTGCCGCGTGCAGCAAGGAAGATCGGTGTGCCATTTGAGGGCGCGATCGCCGCTCCGGGTTTCTTTGGATACGGGCCGCTGCAGCGGATCGCGGAGTATTTCGGCGACGAGCTTGAGGCGGCGCTAAGTAGCAGTGACGCGGAGCTGATATCAGCGATCGCGTACGTGCCTGGTGCGATGGCGCAGGAGGCGGTGCGTATGGGCGCAGGCCGGGTGGCGATCGAAATGATCAAGACCTACCCTCGGATGTACTGGCTGGCTAGAAGAGAGCCAGAGCCCCGGAGTCGGGCCGCGGAACTACTGCTCGACCGCAGCATCCGCCATCTCGTTGAGCTCGACTATACGGTCGAAAAAGGATTGCAGGAGGCCGGAAGCGACGAGCAACCCCGGCGTGAAATGGCACAGCTCGGTCGAGTGCTTTTCAGCCAGATCAACACGATCCTGAAGACGGCGCTCGACCTGTCCGACGACGAGGTGTTCGCCGAACTTGAGCGCAAGTGGGCGAAGATGTTTCAGGACGAGATCGCCTACATCTACGAAGAGCCAGGCAGCGAACCAGACACGGATAGCCTGGCCGGCCTTGACCGCTATCGCTCCGTGCTGCAACTGGGGCTGGCGATGTGGGCGACGCACCTGTTGGCACAGGGTGGAGCTGACGGTAGGGCGATGCGGGAAAAGTCGTTGCGTCTGCTGTCGGCCCGACTTGGTGATCGAGAGCAGCTATTCGACAGCTTGGAGCGGGCCGAGCGGCGTGATGATGAGGAGAGCGTGCCGTGGACGAGTTGGTTCTTGCACGAGCTTCCCGAAGATGAAGCGCACATGATCCCGACCTATAGCGAGTTGCTGTTCACGACGTTGCTGTTGGCCATCGAGCGGGTGGATATGCAGGATGCGGGCGAGCTTCGCCCTCGAGAGTGGTACGAGTCGAGAAGCACGGAGATCACCAGCGCGCTTGGTCAGCTGAGGGATGGGGCCGAGCAGTGGAGCGTGGTACTGGAGCCGGTCGCAGGTACGGAGCGTCCAGTCAGCGCAGAAGATCGACGCGATGCTTGGCTCGCAAAGGTGGAGCGACTAGAGGCAATGCTGGATGGGGCGCGCGAGGTAGCGATTGAGCGGCGCAAAGCAGAGGAGCGCGCAGCAGCGCCCGACCCGGGGCTGTTGAGCGAACTTCGCACCAATCTCATCGAGGCGATTCAAGAGAACCGACTGGTGCGGGACCTCTTCGCAGCGCAGGGTGCACTTGAAGCCCGATCGGAGCGCGACCTGCCAGAGCCTAGAGCCAGTCGAACTTGGCTTCCGAAGCGGCTATTCATCAAAGGGTCGCGTCTGGTGGGAGCCGATCGCACCGGCCGCGATCTGGCAAGACCATCGCGTAATGAGGAAATGGATCGACTGCACAGGGCTCTGCGCGGGGTGGAGTGTGAGGCGCCGAACGGCGACCTTAAGGAGCAACTCAGGTTGCGAATCATTGAGCTTGCGGAGGCGGGTCGTCCCGCAACGTTGCTGCTGCTTCCGATCAGTTGGAAACTACGCAAGAACCTTGGCTTGCCGGAGTGGGGGCACGCTCCATTTGAGTCGGAGCTGGTGCCGGCGAGTCGCAGGGGCGAGTTCGCTGGACTGTTCGACGGAGTGCCGGTGCTTGTTTCTCCCTGGACGCCGGAGGACCGGATCTACCTTATGAACCTGCCCTCAGTCGCGCGGTTTATTGAGTGGCCATCTCAGAATGGCAGTGGAATCGAGTTGGAGTTGCGGACGTTTAACGAGGCACAGGCGCGTGAGTTCCTTGCGGAGCACCCAGATACTCGCGAAGCGGGTGCCTCGGAAGAGACAACCGTCAAGACCCTGCAGGAACGACTACTTTGCAGTCAGTTCATGCGATGGCAAATCGAGCCGTCCGAGGAGCCTGCGGCGCACTGCCTGATTGTGCCCGAGGACCTGCGCCACAAGAAGAACTAACCGAGAGTCTGAAACCACTTGAGTGCCATGCAAGAGGCTTCCGCAAAGGAAACGTAAGGGTCGGTGAAAATGTCAATTGGGAGCGGAGAGCCAGACGATCTAGAGGGTTTGCCCGCCAACTTCCGGCGTTCACTTGAGCTTGGCGCGAAGGTAATCGGATCGCTTGGCAAGGACGCCAACCTTGAGCAAGAGATCGCTTCGAGACGAACGGCGCTGCGGGAGGTCCTTGATCGCCATGATGCGGTCCACTTGATGGGCCAGCTCTGCATGGCGGAGTCGTTCATCGACCCGAATACCTACGCGGAGAGCGAGCACCCAGGGTCGGCCTACGTAATCGAGATGGTGGCCGCCGAGCTGCTGAGGAGAGGCGATCGGGCTGGCTCACGCGAGGCCAGCGCGATCGACGCGAATGTCCTCGGCCCGATTCGAGACTTGGCGGCCGAAGCAGCAATCCTTGAGTCCCTTCGGCGACAGATAAAAGCGGGCTTTTGGGATGGACCCGAAGGCGCCGCTCGCGGGCGCGCCGCTGCCCATCACCTCTACTTGCGAAATCCAGGGTGGTGGTGGCAGGAGCACGAGACGCTGCGCGGCCTCTTCGGCGAAGAGCACTTCACGTCCCGTCTCCGCGAAAAGCTCGGATTCGGTTGCGAGGCGGCGATCCGGATCTCCGACGCTGTTCCTGACCTTACCCGCGACCAAATGCGGAATTGGATGGAGTCTGCTCGTGATGACTCACGAGACTTCGTTGCCGGGCATCCAGCTTACGATTGGGCGGAAGAGGTTTTCGACGGCAAATGGAAGTCGGACCCGACCAACGCGGCGAGGTTCATACCGGTTGTTTGGGCGCTAAACAATGTCGGGGACGCATGCCTGCTTTCACCGTCGGGGGTGGCCGCAGCCGCAGGTGTCGAGATCGAGGTTGCCGCTGCCTATCTCGATCGAATGTCGCTTCCGTTTGACCAAAGCGAGGACGACTGGTTCGCGCTCGCAGAGGCGGCGCGGTGGCGTCCTTACATCAAGGTCACCGACGACGCCTACCTTCTCACCATCCCGGGCGCAGACCTCTGGGCGTTGCGCGGCGCATTCGAGAGCATTTTGAAGGAGGACTCTGGCTACCGAGCCCATCGGGGTCGCTGGCTGGAGCGCCGTGCTGCCGAGATTCTTGCGCCGGTCCTAAAGCCTGACGAGCTGCATCACTCAGTGCGTTTTCACGACTCGGATCGTCAGGGTGAGATCGATGTGTTGTTGCGGTGTGGCTCTACCGCTGTTCTCATCGAGGCCAAGAGCGCCACCATGCGCCCAGGTGCGAGGCGCGGTGGGGCAGCGCTCCTCAAGCACCTACGGGAAAACCTGACGAAGGCAGCAGAGCAGGGCGAGCGAGCGAAGGAAGCGCTGTTCGGATCGATCCCGCTCACCGACCCGAAGGGAACCGAGGTCAAGCTGACGGAGCGGATCACCGAGGTTCAGACCATCATGGTGACCCTGGACGATCTTTCCTCGGTGGCGCCGGTGCTGTGGGAACTTGAGGGCACCCGGACGCTGCCAGATGACGCTACTGCGCCGTGGGTCGTCACTCTGCACGAGCTTGAGCAGGTTGCCGCAACGACGCAATGGCCGGTCCAGTTCATCCACTTCCTGCGCCGACGCTCCCGTCTCAATGAATTTGGCCGTTTCGTGGCGAGTGACGAGCTGGACTGGTGGATGCATTACTTGACACTCGGCCTCTACTTCGAGGAGGAGACTGGGGAGGAGCGGGTTCGATACACCTCGCTGACCGATCCGCTCGACCAATGGGTGCTCTATGAGCAGGGCGTCCGATCAGAGCCTGCGCCGAAGCCAGAGATGAAGATCCCTCTTGGTTCGGTTCAGTTCCTCGACCTTCTCTGCACAGAGCGACCGAGCGCTTGGGTTCAGGCTGGTTGCGCTCTGCTCGACGCGAGCAGTGATGCGCAGGCGGAATTCTGGAAGGCGCTGAAGAAATTGCGCAAGCGTGCACGCAAACGCAAGCGGGTTCAGCGGGTGGCGCTCAGCTTCAAAGAGCCCACGCCGCTGCTCGTCTGCGCAATCGCGGCCGTGGAGGACTCGGGGGATGCCCTTCTTGAATCGGTGGAAGCCCAGGTCGCCGAACGTTTTGAGGAACTCGGGCCTCAACGGACCTTGGCAATCGGTAGCGCGGTCTCAAGCAAGCGCCCGTACGATGCCCTCGTAGTCGTCGATCGCCCTCGGGCATAGGCCCACCGCAGTTCTGGCGAAGTATCGACCCCACGGTCTGCCATGATTTCTGGCGATGGAGCAGCCCGCCCACATCAAGGTCAGCGGCGCTCTGGAGGGCGAGTTCATCGTCACCGAGGAGCGCAGCGCCAGCGAGTTCGTGATCACGCGCGATACCTCTTGGAAGGCAATGCTCGGCAAAGACGAGCGGGACGCCACCGAGGAGGAGATCGCAGCCCTAGAGGCCGAGCACGGGCCGTTTCAGCCCGCAGACGGCGAGGGGTAGTCCTTGCCCATCCGGCGGGGGCATGCCCGCGTTCTCTTTGACGAGGGAGCGTTCGCCGAGGACACGATGCGAAGCGGCCGCGCGGGTGCCCAGGCGCTGCGGGAGGCCAGGAGCCAGTTCGAGCAGGACGGTGTTCAGATCAAGGTCCTGCGCCGCTGCGATCCCGAAGGCCGCGACGGGACGAAGCTGCCCGGCTGCTTCAAGGTCTATCTGCCGCCGCCCAACGGCAAGTTCGGCATGGTCTTTCGCTTCGTCCGCGATGCCGATGGTCTCGCGCTCCGCTACCTCGCGTTCGGCGTCCGACATCACCCGCGCGACTCGAACGCGCCGACCGTCTACCAGCTCGCTGATCGGCGACTGCACGGATAGCCCTGATAGGGCCGAACCGGGGAGGAGTCCTCGGTGGCCTGCGCTCCTCCCCGGCCGACCTGAGCGGATCGGCGACCGGGTCCCTCCTGTGCCTTAGTTCCCCGGTCGCCTACCACTCGCTCGCCGCACCCTCAGTGCATGGGAGTCGAGGCTGCGGGAGCCTTCGCCTTGCGGCGAAGCTCGGTTAGGTCCGCTGGGCCTGCGGCCCGCGTTCCTGAAGCTCGATCGCCTCCATGACTTCGTTGCAGGTCTGGATCGTGGATTCGAGGCCCTCGATCACGTTCGCCCCGGCGACGGCTTCGCGCTCCTTTCGGGCATCGGCCAGTCCGCCCTCGGCTTCCTCGCGCAGGCGCCGCATCAGTTCGGTCAGGTCCTCGTAGGGCATCGTCAGCTCGACGCGGTCGCGGTCGTCGTCCTCCGGCCAGCCGAGGTCTTGGAGGAGTCGGAAGTCTTCGCCGAACTCGATGCCGAGGCGTTCGGCGGTGGCGTAGTCCTTCTGACACTCCATCGCGACGAAGACGTCGCCGAGGGCGGCGAGATGGTTGCTCACCTGGTCATAGAGCGCGTCGCGTTCCTCGCCGGTGATCTTGATCGTCTTCCGGGGCATGGCGCCCTCCTTTCGGTAGGGCACCGTAGCCGCCTCGGTCGGTGGCCGTCGATCTCCCGCACGCATAAAGCTCTGGGAGAATCGGTCGCGCATCGAAGGCTCAGTCTTCGGTGCCAGGCCCCGGGGCGTTCCACCGCCGCCGGGGCCATTTATGTCTTTGGCGTCGGCGAAGGTAGCTCCGCCGCCGCCGAAGTCAAGGCGACTTTTTCAGATGTCTCTTCGGGGTATCCTGATCTGCCCGTGGGTACGGGGCTTCTTTCTCGCCTGTGGAGCCAAATCAAGCGCCGCTTCTACCGGCACGATGATCTCTCCGTTAGGGACGAAACGCTGTAGCGGTATGGCCCTCTACGGCGCGGTGTAAGCCCAGGTACCGCGCAGTAGACCGTTGAACTGGTTGCTCCGCCAGGTCATTACTCCGCTCAGCGGGCCGGCGTAGATCGAGCCGGGCATGGTCGAGATGAAGGATTCGAACGCCATGCCTTCGTTGAAGGACTGGTACACGCACATGTAGCTGGGGGCCGCTTCGCCGGGTGCTGGGCATTCAGACGTGCCCGGGGCGCCTTCGGCGATCACCTTGATGTGTCCTTCGTGCAGCGATTCCGGGAGGTGTGGCCAGAACTGGACCAGTACCGTGCCGGCTTCGCCGTTGCCGGCGGCGGCGATGAAGTCGCCCGCCTCGGTCTGTCCTGGCTGCAGGACAGAGTCGGCGGTCAGGTAGTGGTCGGCTGGCTGACCGCCCAGGGTTTCGGCGTCTTCGGCGGTATCGGCGTGGGTCGCGGTGCCGGCCGATTCGGCATGGGTCGCGACGGCAGCCGAATCGGCACGGTCGGCGAAGGCGGCCGTCGACGCCGTGGTTGCCTTGTCCGCGGTTTCGGCGTGCTTGACGCTCTCCGGAGTCGAGGTGGTCGTCGGCGTCGAGGCGGTCGTCGGCGTGACGCCAAAAGGTGCCAGGCGTTCGCGGACTCCCTGGGCCAGCTTCGCGCCGGTCACCGCGTCGTCGGCGATCTTGCCGGTGCGGATCGCTTCGGCCTGGATCTGGCTGGCTCCGACGCTGTTCTTCGGCAGGGCCGTGGCGGCATAGCTGACCCCGCCGAGCGCCGCGAATAGGGCGATCGTGGCAACGACATTGGCGTAGGTGAGGCGAGGACGACGCAGCTTCATGGCTAGTGGCTCCTGTAGAGGCGTGGGCCACCTCCCATCGGCCGGCTCCCGATCGACCTTGAGCCGTGGCCGGGCGGTTCGGGCAAGCGGAGTGGCCTGACTCGGCTGGCGACGCCCCGCGCGGAGCCAGCGCGCGAGTGAGGTCGACTCGCTTGCGATCCGCGCCGCGAGGTTCGTCTCTTTTGATCAGACAATCCAGATCGTCTGGGCCGGATGCTGCGTTCGATTCCAACTGATTGCCCATGGGGCTAAGGATCGAGGTCAGGTTTGGCCTGGGCGGCGATTGGAAAGGAAGCGCTTTCTGCCGATGGGGGCTCAGCCGTCATCGCTTTCGCTACTCGAAAGGTCGTCCGTCCAAAAATGCCCGCCCGTCGTTTTCTCGTCGCCGCCCTCGTTGCAGTCGCATCGCTGATGCTCGCCATTCCGGCGCTCGCGTCGGCGGCGGGCGTGCTCGAAGCGGATGTGACCTCGCTGGAATTCCCGGAAACGGGGATCCATGACAACTCCTCTCAGCTGAGCGCGAAGATCACCAACAACGGCGACGAAAACGCGGTGCTCGAAAGCGTCACTGCCGACTTGTCGTTCACCGTCGACGGCGGCAGCTCGGAATGCGACGACCTGCCGACGCTCGGTCCCGGCAACTCCTGCAACCTCGTGGTCCGGTTCGCGCCCAGCGAAGTGGGGGCGAAAACCGGCAACGCCGTCCTCCAGTACAACGACTCGGCGGCGACGCAGTCGCTGTCGATTCCCCTCTCCGGCACAGGAGCGACGGGCACGCTCGCGGGCAATGCACCGCCCTTCAGCACGCAGCCCTACTACTACGGCAGCCAGCAGCAGGGCGCCAACGTCTACAACCCCTCCACCTTCACCGTGATCGCCGAAAGCGCCAGCATCGTCGGCGCCGACGCCGCCAACTTCAGCATCAACTCCTCGGGTTGCAGCGGTAACTTCCTCGCCCCGGGCAACAACTGCGGCCTCAGCATCCAGTTCAACCCGGGCGGGCCCGGCACCTACGTGGCGCAGCTGGAGATCGTCAACAGCGGCAGCGTCAGTCCGCTGGTGGTGCCGCTGGAAGTCACCGCCCTGAACGGCCCGAAACCGGTGATCACGCCAGGCAACGGGATCGAATTCCCGGTGACCAAACTGGGCACCGCGGCGATGACCCAGCAGGTGACGATCGCCAACGACGGAGACGCCCCGCTGCAGATCCAGCAGCTGTTGATCATCTCCGGCACGCCGCAGACCTTCCCAATCACCAACGACTCCTGCACGCTGGTCGAAATCGCGCCAGGCGACGAGTGCGAAGTCACCGTTGGCTTCATACCGACCAAGGCCGGCGAACGGAACGCCTCGATCTTCCTGATCACCAACACGCCTGGCCCGGTCACCACCGCGGCGCTGAGCGGGGAAGGGATGGCGGCCCCGAGCGGTTCGGTTGCGCTGACCAGCGTGGCCAAGGCTGGGGTGCCGATCGTCTGCCTGCCGAGCGGCTACGGCGCGGCGGACTCCCTTTCGTTCAGGTGGTTGCGTGACGCCACCGTGATCCCCGGCGAGACCCAATCCGCCTACGTACCGAGCGACGGAGACGTCGGCAGCACGATTGCCTGTGAGTTGACCGTGGACAACCCGGTCGGCACCCAGACGACCAGCTCGGCGCCGTCGACGGCCGTGCTCCCCGCCAGCCCCGGCCCTCAGGGCCCCGCCGGCGCGGGCGGCCCAGTCGGCGGGATCGGTCCCGTCGGCCCGGCGGGCCCCAAGGGCAAGACCGGTCCAACCGGGCCGCGCGGAGCGCAGGGCAAGCGCGGGCCGAAGGGCAATTCCGGCAAGAGCCAGAAGAGCAAGAAGAGCAGCGCCTGCGGAGCCCGCCGCGGACGCGCCGAGAAGCCGGCGCGGAAGTGCGCTCGCGGGCAGGGTTCGAAGCTCACGCAGAAGTCCGCGACCTAGTTCCTGCCTTCGCCGTCGTGCGGAATCCGGGGTCGTGACGATCCTCCGGGGGCGAAGCTAGGTTGGGGGGTCGATGCGGGACTATCTGGCCAGCTGGCCGACATCGGTGCGGGCGGGACTGCTGGTCTTCGTGGCCGCGTTCGGGCTCTTTGCCTTCACGACGCAGCCGCTGACGGGCTACGAGCCAGAAACGGCGGCGGTGACCGAGGGGCTGGTGCTGGAAGGGCACTTCTGGGACGACGAGAGCTCCTCGCTGCCGCTGAAAGCGAACTTCGAGGGGCGTGGCGGCCACTTCTACTCGACCGCCGGGCTGCTGCAGCCGCTGCTCGAGGTGCCGTTCTTCGCCGCCGGGCACGCGATCGACGCCAACTTCGGGCACCCGCACGAATATCCCTTCGCCTACACCTTCCTCTGGTTCTTCAATCCGTTCATCGCCGCGATCGCCGCGGTGGCGATCTTCGCGCTGGTGGCGATGACCCGGCGCTCGCTCGGCTGGGCGGCGGCGATCGCCGGGCTCTTCGCGATCGGCAGCATCGCCTGGCCGTACTCGAAGATTGGCATGGAGACGACCTTCATGGCGGCCTCGCTGGTTGCCTTCGCGGTCGCCGTCTGGGCGCGAGAACGGCCGAGCCCGCGGTCCTGGGCCCTGACCGGGTTCGCCGCCGGAGCGGCGATCGCCACCAAGCCCTACGCGCTGCTGGTCCTGATTGCGATCGCGATCCTGCTCTGGCCGCAATTCAAGGATGCCGACCGGGAGCGGCGCCTGCGCCTCGGCCTGGCGATCCTCCTGCCGTTGGCCCTCTGGATCGCGGCGATCGCTTGGTACAACTGGGTCCGCTTCGGTGGCGTCACCAACTCCGGCTACGACGAATCCCTGCTCACGCTGGCGGCGCCGATCAACTGGCTGGGCCTGCTCTTCAGTCCTGGCAAAGGCCTGATCTTCTACAGCCCGCTGGTGGTCCTGGGCGCGCTCGGCCTGCCGCGCCTCTGGCGCCGCGATCGCTCGCTGGCGATCGGCCTGCTCGTCTTCGGCGTCGGGCTGACCTGCATCGCCGGCTCGACGACCTTCTGGGGCGACGAGGTCTGGGGCCCGCGCTACATCGTCCCCGCCGCCTGGGTGCTGCTGGTGCCGATCGCCTGGTGGGCCGACACCCGCCTGCGGCGGAGGGTCCTGGCCGGCGTCGCGGCGCTCGCCGTCTGCGTTCAGGTGGTCGCCGTCTCGGCGCAGTACGCGCACTACGTCGACGCCGTCGACGCGCTCACCGGGGTGCCGGTCTACCAGGACCGCTTCGGGGTCCCCCGCGAGGAGATCCCCTACGGCAACGACCCGACCCGCTGGATCCCGCAGCTCTCCGCCCTGCTCGTCCAGGCCGAGGGACTGATCTCCACGCAGGTGATCGACCGGCTCGGAGGGGACGGGCTCGAGGTCACCTACGCGCCCTTCGAGGGGCGCTCCCGCACCGTCAACCTCTCCGACCCCAAGCTGGCGATTCCGCTCGACTTCTGGTGGTACCCGCCCCCCGAACACAAGTGGCTGGTCCGCTTCCTGGCCCTGCTGCTCCTGCTCGCCAGCATCGCCGCGACGGTGCGGCTGTACCGGTCGGTCTCGCGCCCCGCGTCGGCCAGCGGCGCCCTCGCCGGCTGATCCAGGCGAGGGCACTCGGCCGGCGGGCTCAGTCGGGCAGCCGCAACCGTTCCGCCACGGCCTGCTGGCGGTAGTCGAAGATCCGCGCCAGGTCGCGCCGGACGAAGAGGCGGTTGGCGAGGGCGCCGAGCGGCCCGAAGGGGATCGCGTAGCGGACGCGGTCGCGGATCAGGGTGGCGCCGTCACCGTCGGGCTCGAAGCGGTGGGTGTGCTCCCAGAGCTTGTAGGGGCCGCGGACCTGGGTGTCGACGAAGCCCGTCGGCGGGTCCCAGGTCTCGATCTTGGTGCGCCAGCGAATCGGCACGCCGTGCAGGCGCAGGCGGTAATCGAGCAGGGTGCCGGCACCCATCCCGATCGGCATCGGGCTCGTCACCTCGAAATGGAGCCAGGGTGGCGTCAGCGGCTCGAGGTTGAGAGCGTCGCCGTAGAAGTCGAAGGCCGCCGCCGCCGACATCTCGACCCGTTGGGTTCTTTCGAGGACATATACGCGCATCTGGGTAGATGTACCCAATCGCAGCGAAGACTCTCATCGCCGGGGCCACGGGTTTCGTCGGCGGCCGCCTGGCCGCGGCGCTCGCCGAGGCCGGCGCGCCAACGCGCTGCCTGGTCCGCGACCGCTCCCGGGTCGCCGACCTCGAGGCCGCCGGGCACGAGCTCCACGTCGGCGACGTCACCGAGGCGCCCAGTCTCGCGGGCGCAGGGCGCGACGTCGAGATCGCCTACTACCTCGTCCACGCGATGGGCGGTGGCGCCGGGTTCGCCGAGCGCGAGCGCCTCGCCGCCGGCAACTTCGCCCGGATGGCTCGGCAGGAGGGGGTCGAGCGGGTCGTCTATCTGGGCGGCCTCGGCGACGAGTCCGTCTCCGAGCATCTGCGCAGCCGCCACGAGACGGCGCAGATCCTCGCCGAGGAGGGCCCGCCACTGACCTACTTCCGGGCGGCGATGGTGGTCGGGGCCGAGAGCGAGTCCTACCGGACGCTCCGCTACCTGGTCGGCCGTCTGCCGGCGATGGTGGCGCCGAGCTGGCTGCGCACGCCGACCCAGCCGATCGGCATCGACGCGGTAATCGAGTATTTGCGGCGCGCCCCGGCGGTCCCCGAGTCGCGCGGCCGCGAGGTCCAGATCGGCGGTCCCGATGTGCTCTCCTACGCGGAGATGCTCGACCGGATGGCGATCGCGATGGGGAAGAGCCCGCCGCCGAAGCTCTCCGTGCCGCTGATCACCCCCTGGCTCTCCTCACTCTGGCTGGGCCTGGTGACGCCGGTCGACACGAACGTCGCCCGTCCCCTGGTCGAGGGGCTGAAGACGCCGACCGTCGTCACCGACCCCTCCGGGGCGGAGCCGTTCGGGGTGACGCCGGAGCCGTTCGACGCCGCCCTGCGCCGCGCCCTGCGGGAGGAAGAAGCAGTTTAGGCAGAAGCCCTCGAGGGTTAACCGGCGGCGAGCCGCGGGTACCGGCTGGGGGCCCTGCCCGACGCAAGCCAACACCGGTTCGGCGCCTCGACGCCGCTCTCGCTCGGGGTCGAGGAGGAGCTGCTCCTCGTCGACTCCGAGAACTGCCTGGTGCCGGCGGCCGAGCAGGTGATCGCCGCCTTCGACGGCGCCGGCCGCGAGCAGGTCTCGACGGAGATCTTCGCTGCCCAGATCGAGCTGAAGACGGGGGTGTGTCGCGACGCCGACGCGGCGCTGGCCGACCTGCGGCGGATGCGGCGGCTGGCGGAGCAGGCCGGCGCCCGGCTGCTCGGTTCCGGCATTCACCCCGACGACCCCACCGAGGCGACGCTGGTCGACAAGGAGCGCTACGAGCCGGTCAAGCAGGACCTGGTCAGCCTCCTGCGGACGCCGCCCTGCGGGCTGCACGTCCATGTCGGCATGCCGGATCCCGAGACCGCGATCCGCGTCGCCAACGCGCTGCGGCACCACCTGCCGCTGCTGCAGGCGCTGACCGCCAACTCGCCCTTTCGCGAGGGTGAGGACACCGGCCTCGCCTCGGCACGGGCGGCGACGGTCGCGACCTACCCGCGCTTCGAGATGCCGCGCGAGTTCCGCGACTACGAGGAGTTCCTCGCCGTCGCCGACCAGCTGATCGCGGCGGCCGGCGTCGCCGACTACACCTACATCTGGTGGGACGTGCGCCCGCACCCGAAGCTGGGCACGGTCGAGGTGCGGGGGATGGACGTGCAGACCGACGTCGAGGCGAATGCCGCGGTGGCGGCCCTGATCCAGGCGCTGGCGGCGCGGGAGATCGAGCAGCCGCAGTCCTTGGGGCTGGCCCGCGAGGCGCTCGAGGAGTCCTACTACCAGGCGGGTCGCTACGGATTGGAAGCGCGACTGCTGGTCGACGCCGGGACCGCGGCACCGGCCGCGGAAGTTGCTCGCCGCACCCTCGACGACGTCGCACCCTATGCCCGGGAGCTGGGCAGTGCCGAGGCGCTGGGCGAGATCGAGCGAGTCCTTCGCGAGGGCAACGGCGCCGACCGTCAACGCGGAGTTCACGAGCGCGAGGGGATGCCGGGCCTGCTGAACTGGTTGGCGCAGCGGACCGACGCCGGCGGGGGTTGAGCCGGCTGCTTCCGGCCGGCTCTCGCCCTGGGCGGGCTCAGCTGAGCGCCTGCAGCGCGTAGCGAGCCGCCAGCACCAGAGCCAGCAGGCCGAGGCCGCGCCGCAGCGGCCCAACCGGCAGCCGCGGCTGCAGGCGGGCGCCGAGGTAGCCGCCGGCGAGGCCGCCGATGCCCATGCCGACGCCGACCGCCCAGTCCGGAGGGACGTCCTCGCCACTGAGGCCGAGCAGGGCGAAGCTGGCGACGCCGACGATGGAGGCGAGGAAGGTCGTGGTCAGGGCGGCGGGGGAGACCTCGAGGACGCTGTAGCCGCAGCCGACCAGCAGCGGCGCCAGGATCGAGCCGCCGCCGATCCCGTAGATCCCGCCGACGACGCCGACCGCCAGCGAGAGCAGCGCGATCGTCGCCGGGCGCAGCCGGCCCCCGCCGGGGGCCGGGGTGCCGAAGGCGAGCCAGGCGCCGAGCGGGGCCAGCACCGCGGCGACCACGATCAGGAAGGCGTGGCCGCCGCCCAGCAGCTGCGTCCGGATCACCGCGCCGGCGACCATCCCCGGCAGGCTGCCGACCAGCATCGCCCGCAGCAGCGGCCCGCCGAGACGGCCCTCGCCGTGGAAGCGAAGCAATGCGCCGGGGATCGCCAGCAGGTTGTAGAGGAGGTTGGTCGGGGTGACGGCCGGGCTCGGAGTTCCGAGCACACTGAGCTGGACCGGAATCAGAAAGACGGCCCCGGAGACCCCGACCGGGGTCGTCACCGTGGCGATCGCGAAGGCGATCAGCGCTCCCAGCGCCGCGTCGCCCACTGCCTACTTGGACGTCTCGTTGATACCGGCGCCGGGATTTAGGCGCCAAGCAATGTTGAGTCTGTGGATCAACATATGCAATGTGAGTTTAAGGGCGCCTCTCCGGACGCGGGCCGCATGACCCGCCGCTTCGCGGGTATCCGGGGGGCGATGAACGAAGATGGGGGTGGAGCACGGGGCTACGCGGTCGTCCGGGCCGACGAGGTCGAGGACGCCTACGCGGGCAGCGAGGTGCCCGGCGAGTTCCGCAGTCTCAAGGAGGCGCTCGGCGCCGAGCAGGTGGCCGTCTCACTGATCCGCATCCCGCCGCACTCCGACTTCGAGCAGGGCCGCGGCCATCGGCACGAGCGGATCGAGGAGATCTACATCGTCGGCCGCGGCACCCTGACGATGCGCTTCGGTGACGCCGTCGAGGAGGTGGGCGCCGGCAGCGTCGTCCGCGTCTCGCCCGCGACGCCCCGCTCGCACCGCAACGAGGGCGGGGAGCCGGTCGAGCTCTGGGCGGTCTCGGCGCTGGTCGAGGGCGACGGCGGCGAGAAGATCGAGGACTTCTGGGCGGCCTCGCCCGACGCCGCGCAGCGCCGGTAGGCGCCCGCCGGGCGCCACCGATGCTTCCCGGTTAGGAGCTGCGGGTCTGCGCCGGGGGCGCCGGCAGCTTCAGCCGCTGGCGAGCGGCCGCCACGGCGAAGACCGAGGCCCGACAGGCTTTGGCGATGGCGCCGTCGGTGTGGCTGGGACGGCGGCTGACCTCGAACTCGATCAGCGCCGCGCGCCGCAATTTGGCGCGTGCCTGCAGGGTGCAATCAGCCGGAGCGGCGTCGAGTGCGGCCTGGGCGGCACGCTCGCGCCGGCAGACGAGGCAGAAGGTGCCGTCCTTGCCGAGGGCCCAGGCATCGGGCAGGGGCACACGCGTTCCACCCGCCTGGCTGATGCTGACGCCACAGCCGTCGCAGGTCCATTTTTCCGCTTTTTTGCTGGAAACTGACACGAAATCCTCTTGTTTGAAGGTAGCAGGGCGGACTCCTCGGCTTGCCCGGGATCGAGCCCTGAAAGTCGGCGTGACAGGCCTCCTACACTTGATCGATGCCTTTCGATGCCGAGTCTGAGCCCACTTACACGCTGTACAGGCGCGGTATCGAGCTGCTCGAAGACGGTGACTTCGAGCACGCCACCGAGCCGCTCGCCGAGGCGGCGCGGCGGGCGCCCGAGAAGTCCTCGGTGCGTGAGGCCCTCGGGCGTGCCTACTACCGGGCCGGGCGCTTCGCCCAGGCCGCGGTCGAGTTCGAGGCGGTGGTGCAGACCCACCACGTCAACGACTACGCCCACTTCTGCCTCGGCCGTGCCCTCAGCCACACCGGCCAGAAGGCGCGCGCCCGCCACCACCTCGCCCTGGCCTCGAACCTGCGTCCCGACCGGCGCGACTACCGCTACTACCGGCGCCTGCTCGACGCCAGATAGGCGAGCGCGACGCCTGCCGCGCTCGCCCCAGGCGACCGCGGCCGCTCAGGTGACGAGCGGGATCACGCAGCGGTATTTGCGGTTGGCGTTGAAAGCGGCGGAAGTTATTTCCCCATTGGTTTTCACTGTTACTACGGCGTAGAGATTGGGTGCGGAAACGACGGGGATGTCCCCGCTCCACTCGTCCCCGGTCGCCAGCACGATCCCCGGCTGCTGCGAGAAGGCCGCCAGCAGCAGGGCGCTGGGCAGCTCGCCGCCCTGGGTCGCGCAGGCCTGGGCGGCGGTCGGCGCCGGCACCGCCGCCTCGCTGCTAGTCGTCTGCCAGCAGGCGCCGGCGAAGAAGCGGGTGTCGGCGGCGCAGCCGGCGCTGTGGCCGTTGACCCGCACGGCATCGAGGGCATTGACCGCGTTGAGCGCGGTCTGGGCGTCGTGGGCCGAGTCGGCGGTGTCGGCGTGGACAGCGGTCGGCACCTGGCCGAGGGTGGCGACGTCGATCTGCACGCCGGTCACCGAGCCCGGCGCCAGCTGCGAGGCCGAGACCGCCCCCGGCGCCAGCTGGTCGCTCGAGATCGAGCCGGGCAGCAGCCGGTTCCCCGGCAGCGATCCCGGCACCAGGCGGTTGCCGGGCAGCGAGTTGGGCACGACCCGGTTGCCCGGCAGCGAGCTCGGCCGGATCTGCTTGCCGCTGATCTTTCCTGCCGCGAAAACGGTGCCGCCGCCGAGGGCGACGAAGAGGGCGATCACGGCGATCACCAGGGCCGGTCGCGGCCGGCGGAATCCCCTGCGCATTGACTTTCTCCCCTGATTCGGATGGTGGATGAGCGAGACGGATGAGCTGCGATAAACGTTCGAGTTCGGTAAAGCGGCGGCAGCCTAGCTGAGCGGAGGGACGGCTTGGACGAAAATCCGGTCGACGCGGCGGCGGATAGACTCGCCCGCGTACGAACGGTCGGTGGTCAAGGGAAGTCCGGTGCGAAGCCGGCGCGGTCCCGCCACTGTGACCGGGTCAAGGAAGTCGCGGGCGCCTCGCGCGCCAGCCACTGGGGACGACACCGAGTCCCCGGGAAGGTGCGGCCGACCACCCCGGAAGCCAGGAGACCTGTCCCCGGCCAAGCCATGACAACCCTCGAGGAAGGGGTGGCGTAAATGCCAAGACTCATCCCGTTCCGGCTGGCGGCTGCTTGCGCGCTGGCTCTCGTCGTATCGCTGGTCCCGGTCGCCGTCGCGGCGGCCAAGAACGTCTCCGCGGAGCTCCGCGTCGTCGGCAAGGGCGGCAAGGTGCTGGGCGAAGGGACCTTCAACACCGGCACCGTCTCGCTGAAGACCAGCAAGTCGGCGACCTGCTTTGGCGCCGGCACCGGCGGCAGCGGCAAGTCGGTGACGCTCCAGGGTGCGACCGCGATGGGCCTGCTGGGCTCCGCCGCGAAGACCACCCCGGCGCTGCGACCGCTCTCGATCACCGACGCCTTCAGCTTCGGCCTCGGCCTCTGTGGGATCGGCAACAGCGTCGTCAGCGGCAAGAAGGCGTCCTGGTACCTGAAGGTCAACCACAAGGCGCAGCAGGTCGGCGGCGACGCCGTGAAGCTGCACCCGGGCGACGAAGTTCTCTGGGACCTCGCCTCGTCCTACCCGTACCCGAACGAGCTGGCGATCGAAGCACCGGCCAGCGCCGAGGCCAACGTCGCCTTCCAGGTGACCGTCGTCTCCTACGACGAAAAGGGCAAGCGCAAGCCGGTCTCGGGAGCCACGGTGAGCGGTGCCAGCGGGCCGACCGACTCGCAGGGCCATGCCACGGTGACGCTGGCCGCGCCGTCGTCGCTGCGGGCGACGCACGGCAAGGAAATCCCCTCGGCCGCCGAGCCGGTCTGCATCGCCGGCATCTGCCCAAGCGGCAGCTGATGGCCGGTCGCCGTGGCCTGGCGATCGCGAGCGCGCTGCTGGCGCTGCTCGCGATCGCCGGCTGCGGCCACGGCCCGGGTTAGGACATCGACGCGGTGACGCTGACCGTCACCCACGACTACGGCCGCACGCACGTCCTCGAAAGCGAAATCGGCGACGTCAACGAGTCCGACTCGGTGATGCGCGTGCTCGAAGGCGCCGCCGAGATCGGCACCAAAGAAGGCGGCCGCTTCGTCAAGTCGATCGACGGAGTCGAAAGCGTCGAACGCGACGGCCGCTACCTCGACTGGCTCTTCTACGTCAACGGCGTCGAGTCCAACGTCGGCGCCGCCGCCTTCGCCCTGCGCGGGGGCGAGTCGATCTGGTGGGACTACCGCGACTGGACCTCCGCCCTGCACGTGCCGGCGGTGGTCGGCAGCTGGCCGCAGCCGTTCACGAGCGGCTACGAAGGCAGTCGACACCCGGTCGCGATCGTGTGCCTCGACGGCGGCGCGGCCTGCGGCGAGGTGCGGGAGCGGCTGGCGGAGGCCGGGGTGGAGGTCGCCGCCGGCTCGCCGCCGGGCGCGATCCGCGTCCTCGTCGGACCCTGGGCGCTGGTGCGGCGCGATCCCGCCGCCGCCCAGATTGAAGGAGGCGTCGAGCAGAGCGGCGTCTTCGCCGAGTTCGGCGGCGCGCTGCCGCCCCTCCACCTGGAAGGTCTCGATCAGAGCGGCGCGGTGGCACGGCGTTTCGGCGACGACGCCGGGCTCGTTGCCGCCACCCGCCGCTACGAAGCGCCGCCGACCTGGCTGGTCACCGGGATGACGCCAGCGGGCGTGCGCGCCGCCGCCAGCTTGCTCAGCGCCGCGAAGCTGCGCGACCATTACGCGGTGGCGGTCGAGGACGGGAAGGAGACGCCGTTGCCGGTGCCGGGACGATGAGGTCGCCGTTTGCCTACATCCCGCGGCGTCGCCCCCTGCAGTCGGCCTCGCCGGCTGCCGCCGTCGCCTACGTCGGCGCCCTCGTCGTCGTCGCCTTCCTCTACTCGAGCCCGCTGGTCCTGACCGCGGCCGGAGCCGCCGCGGCGCTGGCTGGGCTGCTCGCCGGCGCCCGCTCGGCGGTGCGGACCGGCCTGCGGATGGGGCTCTCGCTGGCGCTGCTGATCGTCGTCGTCAACGCTCTCGTCGTCTCCCGCGGCGAGACCGTGCTGCTCCGGCTCGGCGAGTGGCCGCTGCTCGGCCAGGTCGACGTCACCGCCGAGGCGATCGTCGCCGGCGTCTCGATCGGCCTGCGGGCAGCGGTCGTGATGGTCGCCGCCGCCGTCTACTCGGCCTGCGTCGACCCGGACCGCGTGCTGCGCGCCCTGCGTCCGCTGGCCGGCCGCTCGGCGCTGACGGCGACCCTGGTCTCGCGCCTGGTCCCGGTCGCCGCCGCCGACGCCGCCCGCCTGCGCGATGCCGCCCGCCTGCGCGGCCCCGGCGCCGCCCAGGCCGGCTGGCCGCCCTTGCTGCGCCGCCTCCTCGCCGGCTCCTTCGACCGCTCCGTCGACGTCGCCGCCACGCTGGAGTTGCGCGGCTACGCGTTGGAAAGGCGAGCGCTGCCGGTTGGGGCGGAGGCGGGCTTGGCTTCACCCGAGCCATCGCGCCTTGGGCGTCTGCGCCGGCGGCTTCCCGAGCGGCGAGCCCAGCCGCGCTCGCGCTTCGACGCCCGCTTCTACGCCGTCGCCGCGGCCATCCTGGTCGCCGCGATCGCCGGCAAGACACTCGGCGCCGACGACTTCCACACCTATCCGACGATCGAGCTCGCCCTCGGTCCCGCCGCGATCGCCCTCAGCTCCCTGCTCCTCGCCAGCGGCCTCGCACCCGTCCGCCGCACCACGCCTGGCCGCCGGCGAGGCCCCGTGGCCAGGAGCGCAGTGCCGACGTCGGCAGCGACCCGCGGCCCCGCGGCCGCACCGATCCCCGAGGTCCCGAGTGCCTGAGCTGGCGACGCGACGCGGTGCCGCGCCCGCCCTCGCGATCGAGGGCCTCGGCTATCGCTATCCCCAGGCAGCCCGCGACTCGCTGAGCGACGTCTCGCTGCAGGTCGTCCCGGGCGAGCTGGTCCTCCTCGCCGGCCGCTCCGCCAGCGGCAAGTCGACCCTGCTGCGCGCCGCCTGCGGCCTCGTGCCGCACTTCCACGGCGGCGAGATCTCCGGCCGCATCGAGGTTGCCGGCATCGACGCCCTGGCCACCGGCCCCGGCGAGCTGGCCTCCGTGGTCGGCTACGTCGCCCAGGACCCCGAGACCCAGGTCGTCTCGACCACCGTCAACGCCGAGATCGGCCTGCCCCTGGAGATGCGCGGCGACCCCCCCGCGACCCGCGCCCGGGCCGTCGAGGAGGTCGCCCTCGCCCTGGCGATTCCCCACCTCCTCGACCGCACCGTCGACTCGCTCTCCGGCGGCGAGCTGCAGCGCGTTGCCCTCGCCGCGGCACTGGTCACCCGCCCGCGACTCGTGCTTCTCGACGAGCCCACCTCGCAGCTCGACCCGGTCGCCGGCGACGAGCTGATCTGGCTGCTGCGCCGGCTCAACGAGGAGTGGGGCGTCTCGATCCTGCTCGCGGAACATCGGCTCGAGCGCTGCCTGGCCGCCGCCGATCGGGTCGTGGCGATGGCCAAGGGTTCGATCGCCTTTGACGGTGACCCGCGCGACTTCCTCGCCTGGGCACAGGATTCCGATCCGGCGCTGGAGACTCCCGGCGCGCGGCTCTTCTCCCTGGCCGACATTGATCCGCTGCCTGTGGGTGTCCGTGACGCCAGGGCCACTTTGGCCTCGACGGAACGCTCTGATGCCGGAGGTCTGACCCCCTCCGAACGGCTTGTACTTCTTCGGCAGCAGAATCTTGGACGGCCTTCCACGATCCACCGAAGCAAGTTGAGTGAGGAGGGGGTCAGACCTCCGGCCCCACTGGCGCTCCAGTCTCGAGGTCTCTGGGTGGAGCTCGTGCGGGGGGATGAGCCGCACGATGTTTTGCGAGGGCTCGAGTTGACCGTGCGCCGCGGTGAACGAGTCGCCCTGATGGGTCGCAATGGCGCCGGCAAGTCGACGCTGCTTCGGGCCGTGGCAGGGCTCGTGGAGTCTGTGGTTGGCAAGGTCGAAGCGCCTGGTGGGATCGCGCTGCTGACCCAGAACCCGAGTGACTACATGGTGCGGGAGCGGGTCGGGGACGAACTGCCGGGTGAGCAGGGTCGGGCCGCTCTGCAGTTGGTGGGGTTGGAGCACGCGGTGGATTCGGATCCGCGCGATCTCTCCGGCGGGGAGCGGCAGCGCCTCGCGTTGGCGATCACGCTGGCGGGGCGGACGGAGGGCGAGGAGTTGCCTGGGCTGGTGGCTCTCGACGAGCCGACCCGCGGGATGGACCGGGCGCGAAAGGAAGACCTCGTCACGCTGATCGACGATCTCGCGGAACGCGGCGCAGGCGTCGTTGTCGCCACCCATGACGTCGAGTTCGCGGCGGAGTTCGCGGAGCGGGTAGTGCTGCTCGGCGACGGGGTCGTGATCGCCGACGGTGCCGCTGCGGAGATCCTCTCCGGGGGTTGGTACTTCGCCACCGAGGTCGCCCGCGTTCTCGACCTGCCCGGGATCGTCACTCCCGAGCAGGGCGCTGCCGCCCTGTCGATCGGCGCCCGGGGGGACCCCGGCGGCCGGAGGAGCGGGGGGGCAAGGCCGTGAGCTGGGAGCTGGCCAGCTTTCTGGTGATCGGTGCAGTGCTGGCAGCCGGCTTTGGCTGGTACGAGCGTTCGCGGCCGCCGGCGCAGGTCGTCGCCCTGGTCGCGGCGCTGGCGGCGCTGGCGATCGCCGGGCGGGTCGCCTTCGCCGCCTTCCCCAACGTCAAGCCGACCACCGACATCGTCGTCTTCGCCGGCTACGCGCTCGGCGGCGCGCCCGGCTTCGCCGTCGGCGCCCTCGCCGCGCTCGTCTCCAACTTCTGGTTCGGGCAGGGCCCGTGGACGCCCTGGCAGATGGTCGGCTGGGGGCTCTGCGGAGTCCTCGGCGCCGCCCTGGCGCTGGGCGGGCGCAACCTCAGCCGGCTCACGCTCGCCGCCGCTTGCGGTTTCGCTGGCATCGCCTACGGCGCCCTGCTGAACTTCTCCCTGATGGCGACGTACGGGGGAGACCTGTCGTGGGAGCGCTTCTGGCTGCTCGAGGGTCGAGCGGTGCCGTTTGACGCCGCCCACGCGATCGGCAACGTCGCCCTCGCCCTGGTCGCGGGGCCGGCGATGGTGCGGATGCTGGGCCGCTTCCGCGAACGCTTCGAGTGGAGCCGCCGCCCGGCCGCCGCACCGGCCGCAGCGCCGGCCGGACCCCTGCCGCCGGGCCTGCGCGCCGGCGGCATCGCGGTGCTCGTCCTCGCCTCGCTGCTGCTCGGCGCGCTCGCCCCGTCTCATTCCCATGCGGCAGGCGGCGTCGCGGGCGCCGCCGCCTGGATGCGCTCGGCACAGAACGACGACGGCGGCTGGGGCGACGCCCCCGGCGAAGGCTCGAGCCCGACGACGACCGCCTGGGCGGCGCTGGGGATGGCGGCTGCCGGCGAGAACCCGCTCGACGTCGCGAAGAGGGGAAAGACGCCGGTCGACTACCTGCGCCAGACGATCGACCAGCAGAAGAGCCCCGGCTCGATCGCCCGCACGATCCTCGCCGTCGAGAGCGCCAGCCTCGACCCGCATGACTTCGGCGGTCGCAACCTCGTCGCCGACCTGCTCGCCAAGCGCCGCGACGACGGCTCCTACGAAGGCTGGCCCGGTTCGACCGCCTTCGCCGTGATCGCCCTCCGCGAGGCGGGCGCTGGGAAGAGCCTCGACGGCAGCCTCGACTGGCTGCGGCAGGTGCAGAACGACGACGGCGGCTGGGGGGACGTGCCCGGCTCGGCCAGCACCGCCGACGGCAGCGGCGCCGTCATCCAGGCGCTCTCGCCCGGCTCCAAGGCGTCGCACCGCGGCCTCGCCTACCTGCGCGAATCGCAGCGCCCCGGCGGCGGCTTCCCTCTCGGCGCCGGCGGGCCGGTCAACTCCCAGTCCAGCGCCTGGGCGATCGAGGGCATCCTCGCCGCCGGCGGCGACCCCGCCTCCTACCGTCGCGGCGGCGCCTCCGCCCTCGACTACCTGGCCGCCCGCCAGGCCAGCGACGGCCACTATCGCTACTCCCAGTCCAGCGACCAGACTCCCGTATGGGTCACCGCCTACGTCCTCGTGGCGATGTCGAACAGCCACTACCCGGTCAGCCCGCCGCCCCGGGAGCCCAAGCCCGCGCCGACCCCGACTCCCACTTCACCGAGCGGAGTCGGGGACCCTGCGACCCTGGCTCCGCTGGAAGCTGTTCCACCGCCCGCACCGGCACCCGGATCGACTGGCGGCGTCTCGTCAAGCGGAGCCGGTTCCAGTGGTGCCGGTGCCCCTCCCGAACGTTTTGCGTCCCCCGGGCAAGTGGCGCCCGGGGCGCCAGCCGAACCCGGCCCGCCCGAAGGAGAGCCGAGCGAAGGGTCCGGCGGCGCCGAAGCCGTGCCTCTTGCCTCGACCCCTTCAACTGACCTGGAACCCGACGACGACCCGGACAGCAGCCCCGCCGGAGCGATCGTGGCCGGCCTGCTGGCCGGCTGCCTGCTCTTCGGACTGGTGCTGCTGGGCCGCCGTGGCTGGATGCGCTGGCGCTACGGACTCTGAGCGGCGGTCCCGAACGACGCCTGCCGATACCCTCGGGGCGATGGACGTCGAGACCGCGATCCGCACCCGCCGCACCCACAAGGCCTTCACGCCGGAGCGGCTCAGCGACGAGCAGCTGATGGAGCTGCTCGATCTGGCCACCTGGGCACCGAACCATCACCTCACCGTGCCCTGGCGCTTTCGCGTCGTCGGTCCCAAGTCGCTGCAGCGACTGAAGGAGGTGGCGGGGCCGGAGGGCGCCAGCAAGCTCGACCGCTGTCCCACCCTCGTCGTCGTCTCCGCCGCGCTCTCCGGTGATCCGGCCGAGGAAGAGGAGGACCTGCACGCGACCGCGGTCGCCTCCTACATCGTCCTGCTCGCCGCCCATGCCCGCGGCCTCGCCGGCTACTGGCGCACCCCGGGGCTGCTGCGCGGCGAGGAGGGGAGGGCCGCCGTCGGCCTGCCCGATGACGAGCGCTTCGTCGCTCTCCTGCACCTCGGCCATCCCCGCCAGGAGCGCCCCGCCCCCGAGCGCCCTCCCGCATCCGAGCAGACCGTCTTCCTCAACTGAGGCCCCGCCGATGCTGACCCGCGCCGAAGCCCTGGAGACGATCGCCGGTCAGCGTTTCGAGGTGGTGGTGATCGGCGGCGGCATCACCGGTGCCGGCGTCGCCCTCGACGCCGCCTCGCGCGGCTACTCGGTGGCTCTCCTGGAGCGCGGCGACTACGCGATGGGGACCTCCAGCCGCTCCTCGAAGATGGTCCACGGCGGCCTTCGCTACCTGCAGAACTTCGACCTCGGCCTCGTCCGCGAGGCGCTGCTGGAGCGCCAGCTGATGGTCCAGCTGGCCCCGCACCTGGTCTACCCGACGCCTTTCCTGGTCGCCTCGCTCGGCGAGGAGCGCCGCGACCGCAAACTCGGGATCGGGCTGAACATGTACGACGTGATGGCGACGACCCGGGTCGGCCGCAGCCGCCGCGAGATCCGCTCCGCCAAGGAGGAGGACGAGGACTTCTACTGGTCGCCCGACCGCCACCGCACGATCGACCGCGACGAGGTGCTCTCGCTGGTGCCGGCGCTCGCCGCCCGCGACCCGCACGACGCCTACATGTTCTACGACTGCCAGACCGACGACGTCCGCCTCGTCCTCACCATCCTCGGTGAGGCGGAGCGCTTCGGGGCCGTGATGCTGAACGGCGCCGAGGTGGTCGAGGTGCTCTCCGACGACGGCCGTGCCGCCGGCGTCGCCTTCGTCGAGGCCGAGTCCGGCGAACGGGTCGAGGTCCGCGCCGACAACGTCATCAACGCCACCGGGGTCTGGGCCGACGAGGTCCGCCCCGAGGTGGTCGAGGAGGAGGACGTACCGCGGATTGCGCCGAGTCGCGGCACCCACCTGGTGATCGACCAGGCAGACCTGCCGATGGGCCGCGCCGCCTGCATCGTCCCGGCCGGCGAAGGCCGGATGATCTTCTCCCTGCCCTGGTACGGGCGCACCCTGGTCGGCACCACCGACAACGACTTCGACGGCGACATCACCCACCCGCGGCCGGGCGGCGAGGACGTCGAGTACCTGCTCGACGCGGTCAACGAGTTCTTTGGGACCTCACTCGGGCGTTCCAACCTGGTCGGCGCCTACGCCGGGGTGCGGCCGCTGATCTCCAGCGGCGACCCGCGCAAGTCGGTCGACATCTCCCGCAAAGCCGAGCTGTATGAGACCTCCTCGGGAATGCTGACGATCACCGGCGGCAAGCTGACGACCTGGCGGCGGATGGCGAAGCAGACCGTCGACCGCCTGGTCGAGCGCGAGGGCCGCACCGCTCCCTGTCACACGGCGGAGATCCCGCTCGGTATGGAGGCGCGCCCCGACGATCTCGGCGCGCCCGAGGGGGTGGGGGAGGACTCGGTCCACCAGCTCGCCTTCCGCTACGGCCACGCCGCCCGGGCCGTCCTCGACCTCGTCTGGAAGGACCCGAAGCTGGCGGCCCCGATCGTCCCCGGTCGCCCCGACCTGCTGGCCGAGGTCGCGATCGCCGCCCGCCGCGAGCAGGCCCGCTGCGTCGCCGACGTGCTGCTGCGGCGGACCCGGCTCGGCATCCTCGCGGCGCCCCAGCTGCGCAGCGCCGCCGACGTGCGGCCGGTGGCCGAGGTTCTCGGCGCCGAGCTGGGCTGGACGCGCCGGCAGGTGAAGCGCGAGGCCGAGGCCTGGCCGGAGGCGGCCGCGCGCGAGGGGATCGACCCGGCGGCCACCGTCTGAGGCGCCGCCGCCGGCCCGCAAAGTCCCCGCTCCGGCCCGTCGAATAACCTGCGGCCCGATGACCAAGGCCGAGCTGGAGAACAAGCCCCTGGCAGAGCTGCACGCACTCGCCGCCGATGCCGGCGTCGAGCGCTACCGCATGCTCACCCGCGCCGAGCTGATCGAGCGTCTGTCCGGCGGCAAAGGCGCCGACACCGGCGGTGGCGCCCCGGCTCGCCAGCCGCGTTCGCGAAATGGCGAGGGTGGGGGCCAGCGCGACCGCTCACGCCGCCGCCGCCGTCCGCCCCGCGAGCGTGAGCAGGCCAGCGACGACGAGACCGCGCCGGAGCCGGCCGCGAGCGCCCCAAAGCCTTCCTCGCCCGACCGCGATTCGGAGTCCGCTTCGTCCCCCGACGACGCCGCCGGCACCGCAACGGAGTCGACCCGGCCGCGCCGTCGCCGTCGCCGCCGCTTCGGCCGACGCGGCAAACAGGGCGTCAACCTGCAGAGCCTGCTGCTGCCCCCCGAGGCCGGCCGTCAGGCGGTCCTCAGCGCCGAGAGCCGCGAGGCCTGCACGGCGCTCCTGCGCTCGGTCGCCGCCGATCTCGCCGCCGCCTCCAAGGGCCCCGACCCGGTGGCCCTGCTGATCGACCCCAGCCCCGAGGAGCTGGCCGACTGGAAGCGTGACGCCCCCCAAGCCGAGATCGTCGCCGCCGGCCAGCCCCGCCACGCCAGCGACGCCCTAGCCCAAGCCGCCGCCCGCGCCGGCAAAGGTGAAGACATCATCCTTCTGGTCGACTCCCTAACCCGCCTCGCCGAGGCCACCGACACCGACACCGCCAAGGAGTTCTTCGACGCGGGTCGAACTCAGGGCACCACCGGCGGCGGCTCCCTCACCGTAGTCGCAGCCCTCGAGGCTCCAAGCAACTAGTCCGAGATAGCGGACGTCTCCCCGGGAGCGTCCCGCGCACCCGGTCGGGGTCACCGATCAGATCCACCATTCGAATCGTCCTGCCGGCGGATCCCTTATCCACGCTCGCTGGCGGGAGCCTGGGTAGGGGTGGAGCGTCTTGTACTTTTTCGCCGCCGCGCATCTCGGACGGCCCCCGACGATCCACGAAAAAGTTAAGCGGAACCCCTACCCAGGCTCCCGCTAACCACTACCGCCGATAAGCGATCCGCCGCCAGCTGGGCTCTTTCGAAAGCTCGATCAGCTCCGAGCTCCTATCCGGCTGCACGTACCCAAACGTCTGAGTCCGCTCATCGAAGACCACGTCGAGCTCCCCCTCCTTGACGCGCTGGTCGAGCCAGGCGCCGCGGAAGACGAGGCGGCGGATCCAGTGGACGAGGCTGCGGTTGGCGGGACCGACCAAGTCCTCCCAGTTCTCGTTGATGTGCTCGCCGAGGCTGGAGCTGGGCTCGCTGATCTCGCCGCTGACGGCGAGGTCGAGAAGATCGTCAAGCTCACCGCGGCTGAGGCCCTGGCCGACGAAGCCGAGTTTGACCGCTGCCTGCTCGACCCGCTGTCCGAAGTCCTCCTCGTTGAAGGCAAAGCGGAGCTCCCCGTACTCGAGCACGTAGTCGGAGCCAGACTCGTAATTCCCTCTGCGGGTCGTCTTCTTTTCCATGAGTTGAAGCCAGCTGTTCGCAAGCCCGGCGAACAGGGACATGATCTTGCCGATCATCGTAGTCCCGTGCCTGCTCGGGGCTGCCCTTGAACGGCCGTTTGCACCTCGGCGGGGCCCGCCGAGGGGCGGGAGAGGGGGAGAGGTGGCGCCGTCCCTGGCCTTGCCGCCCGGTGATCGCCGGGAATCTCGCCCAGCGCCTCGATCATCTGCCGCGGCAGCGGGTCCTCGATCGCGAGGTCGCCCTCGCGATCGGTTTGAGAGCACGGCTGCTCGGCCTCGCCTGGCTGCGCCCCGAGCAGGTCGGCACGGGCCTGCTGATCCGGCGCTGCGCGAGCGTTCACACCTTCGGCATGCGGTTCGACCTCGACGTCGTCTTCCTCGACCGCTGCGATCAGCCGCTCGCCACCCACCTGGCGGTGCCGCCGCGGCGGCTGCTCGGCCAGCGGGGAGCCCACTCCGTGCTGGAGCTTCCCGCCGGGCTGGGGGGAGAGTTCGGACCGCCGGGGACTTGACGCGGTCGTGCTGCCGCACCGCCAAGAGATCGCCAGCGTCGTCGTCTGCGAGGACGACGCGATCACCCTCGACCTGCTCTGCGAGCACCTGGTCGCCGATCGGTTCGGCGTCCTGCCGGCGCCCAGCGCCGCCGATGCCCTGCGCCTCTGCCGCTACAACAAGCCCGACCTGCTCCTCCTCGACCTTGGCCTGCCGGACGCCTCCGGCCTCGACGTCCTGCGGGAGATCCGCCGGGCCGACGGGATCCAGTCGCGCTTTGACCCGCGCCTGCCGGTGATCGTCCTCTCCGGTCGCGGCGCGATCACCGATCGCGTCCGCGGGCTCGAAGCCGGCGCCGACGACTATCTGGTCAAGCCCTTCTCGCCGGACGAGCTGCGGGCCCGCGTCGACGCCGTCCTGCGGCGCCGCCTGAGCCGGCGCGACGGCCCCTGCCGGGTCGGCGCCCTCGAGGTCGATCCGCTGCGCCGCCACGTCACCGTCGCAGGCCGCGAGGTTTCGCTGGCGAAGAAGGAGTTCGCCCTGCTTCGCGTGCTCGCCAGCGAGCCCACCCAGGTCTTCGCCAAGGAGGAGCTGCTCGAGGAGGTGTGGGGGTTCCGCAGCCCCAGCCGCACCCGCACCCTTGACTCACATGCGAGCCGGCTCAGGCGCAAACTCGATCCTGAGCACGGCCGCTATGTGGTCAACTGCTGGGGCGTCGGCTATCGCCTGATCGAAGGCTGAGGCGCGGAGCCGCCGGCGCTACTTCGAGTCGGCCGAGGGCGACTCGAAGTGGAGGATCGCCAGCTTCGTCTCGATCTTCTCGCCCTTGTCGTCGGCGGGGCGGCGCGGCGCCACGAACAAGATATTGATATACTGGTATGAGGGCTGGCCGAGCGGGTCGGTGGGCTCGG
>JBEVJP010000086.1:0-22107 GCA_040510155.1 Solirubrobacterales bacterium
CCGCGGGCCGGGACCAGGTAGTCCATCCGCACCCAGCCGGTCGAGTGGTTGACCATCTGCTCCATCCGTCCCTTGCGGCCGGCGAGCATCTGGGTGACGGCGCCGACGTGCTCCTCGGGGACGTCGATCGCCATCCGCTCCACCGGCTCGTGCACTTCGCCTTCGATCTCGCGGGTGACGACGCGCGGCTGCCCGGCGGTCATCTCGTAGCCCTCGCGGCGCATCAGCTCCAGCAGCACGACCAGCTGCAGCTCGCCGCGACCCTGCACCTCCCAGGCGTCGGGACGCTCGGTGTCCTTGACCCGGATCGAGACGTTGCCGACCAGCTCCTGGTCGAGCCGGTCGCGGATCTGGCGCGCGGTCAGCTTCGAGCCCTCCTGTCCTGCCAGCGGCGAAGTGTTGATGCCGAGCACGATCGAGAGCGAGGGCTCGTCGACCTCGATCACCGGCAGCGGCCGCGGGTCCTGGGGGTCGGCCAGGGTCTCGCCGATCGTCACCTCTTCGATCCCGGCGACAGCGATGATTTCGCCCGGCCCGGCTTCAGGGGCGGAGACCCGCTCCAGCCCCTGGGTCACGTAGAGCTCGGAGACCGTGGCCCGCTGGACGCTGCCGTCGGCCCGGCACCAGGCGATCTGCTGGCCGGAGCGAATCGTGCCGTTATGGACGCGACAGAGCGCGAGGCGGCCTACGTAAGGCGAGGCGTCGAGGTTGGTGACGTGCGCCTGCAGTGGCGCCCCGTCCTCGTACTCGGGGGCCGGAATCCGCTCCAGCATCAGGTCGAAGAGGGGGGAGAGGTCGGTCCCCTCGACACCCTCCTCGAGCGAAGCCCAGCCGGCTTTGGCGTTGGTGTAGACGATCGGGAAGTCGATCTGGTCGGAGTCGGCGTCGAGGTCGATGAAGAGCTCGTAGGCCTCCTCGACGACCTCGGCGATGCGCGCGTCGGGCCGGTCGACCTTGTTGACGACGAGGATCACCGGCAGCTTTGCCTCCAGCGCCTTGCGGAGCACGAAGCGCGTCTGCGGCAGTGGCCCCTCCGAGGCGTCGACCAGGAGCAGCACCCCGTCGACCATCGTCAGCGCCCGCTCGACCTCGCCGCCGAAGTCGGCGTGGCCGGGGGTGTCGACGATGTTGAACTTGACGTCGCCACGTTCGATCGCGGTGTTCTTGGCGAGGATCGTGATCCCCTTCTCACGCTCCAGGTCCATCGAATCCATCACCCGCTCGGCGACGTCCTGGCCCTGGCGGAAGGTGCCGGACTGCCACAGCATCGCGTCGACCAGCGTCGTCTTGCCGTGGTCTACATGGGCGATGATCGCCACGTTTCTCAGGTCTGTTCGGAGGGTCATGGCACTTCGCATTCCGGTGTCTTCGGTCGCTCATGTGCAGAGCACACTCGCTCCCTCGTCCTTGGACTGCTCGGCCATGAACCTCCGAACAGCCCCGAGAGCACAAAAAAACGGGACCCACCGACAGCGGGTCCCGTTATTAAAGCGTTTGCGGCGAAGCTACTGCTGCTGAACGCTCGCTGCGGCCGGGCCCTTGGGGCCTTCTTCGGACTCGTAGCTCACTTTCGAACCCTCGGTCAGGGACTTGAAGCCCTCGCCGAGGATCGCGCTGTGATGCACGAAGACGTCCTTCGAGCCGTCATCGGGCGTAATGAACCCGTAGCCCTTGTCGTCGCTGAACCACTTGACAGTTCCAGTGGGCATGCATTGCCTCCACGTAGATGTGCTGCGAACGCGGACAATGCGATAAAGCAACGGCGCGAGCGCTAGACACGTACTTTGCCGGTAATCACCGGCCCTAACGGATCGCACCGTAGCAGGATCGGCGGTGTCCGCGGTCGATATTTCGCATTCCTGCGCGTCCGGACGCCGATCTAGCTTTGCCTCGTGCGCTTTATGGATCGCATCGACCGCGCGGCGATCGCGGGGCTGCTGCAACGCGACGAGTACTTCTGGCTCGACCTGACGGCGCCCGGCGAGGACGAGGTCGAGGAGCTGGCGGTGCTCTTCTCCTTCCACCCGCTGGCGCTCGAGGACACGCTCAAGCGTGGGCAGCGGCCGAAGCTCGAGGACTTCGGCGAGTACATGTTCCTCGTCTACTACGGAGCGACGACGCAAGAGGGCGGCGAGATCGCCCTGGAGGAGGTGCACGCCTTCCTCAGCGGTGGCTTCCTCGTCACCACGCATCCGCATCGATGCGGGGTGCTGGAGGAAGCCCGCCAGCGGCTTTCGGCCCAGGAGCCACGCTCCGAGCAGTTCGTCGTCTACCGCGTGCTCGACGGCCTGACCGACAGCTTCTTCCCCGTCCTCGAGCGGCTCGACGACCGCATGGAACGGCTCGACGCGGAGATCTTCGAGGCGGCGACCTCCGCCCACCTCGAGGAGATCACCGACCTCCGCCGGGAGCTGGTGACCTTGAAGCGCGTCGCCACGCCGCAGCGCGACCTGCTCGCCCGCGGCGTCGACGACATCCTCGAAATCCCCGGCCTCGAAGCCGACTCGCGCAACTACTTCCGCGACGTCTACGACCACGCGATCCGGATCTCCGACCAGATCGATTCCTACCGCGACCTGCTGACGGGGACGCGCGACGCCTACCTCTCGATCGTCTCCAACCGCCTCAACCAGATCACCAAGCAGCTGACGGTGGTGGCGACGATCTTCCTGCCGCTTTCGTTCCTGGTTGGCTTCTTCGGCCAGAACTTCAAGCGGATGGTGGAAAACATCGATTCCGAGGAGGCTTTCTTCGTGCTCGGGATCGGCGGCCTGGTGCTCTCGGTGGTGGGCCTGCTGCTGTGGTTCCGGCGCGGCTCCTATCTTTGACCGCTCGGAATTTGGTTCTCTAACCGCTCGGATTCCGGCCGATCGATGTTTCAGCAATTGCCAGTCATGCCGATAACCCTGCTCAGATGAGGTTCGGAGGCGCTTCGCCATTCCGCGCCGGCCGCCGCTTCGCCGTGGCGGCAGGTGCCCGTGCCCGCCTTGGCGGCTTGCTGGCGGCCGCGCTGGCGGTCGCTGTGCTGGTGCCCGCCACCGCCCTCGCCGCCATCGCGGCCCCCAGCGACGGCGGCCTCTCGCCCCGCCTCGCCGCCCTCGATGCGCCGAGCCTGCGTGGGGCCGATCCGGCCGAACAGGCAGAGGCGCTGAGCCTGCCCGCCGACGGACCGGGCAGCCTGCTTCGCGAAGGCCGCCGCCTGCTTGCCTACGTCCGCTTCGACTCCGGCGCCCTCGCCGGCGAGGCGGCGCTCCGCGAAGCGGGCGCGGAGATCGTCGCCGGTGGCGGGCGCTACCAGACCGTCACGGTCGCGGCCCCAGCGGCCGTGCTTTCCCACTTGGCGGACGTCAGCGGCGTGGAAGGCGTTACCGAGGCGCTGGCGCCAATCCTCCGCGCTACCTGCGCCGGGGCGGTCCGTTCCGAGGGCGACGCCCAGCTCGAAGCGGCGCAGGCCCGGGAAGACTTTGCGGTCGACGGCAGCGGCGTCACCGTCGGCATCCTCTCCGACTCATTCGACCGGGACGCGACCGCAACCACGCACGCCGGCGGCGACGTCACCAGCGGCGACCTGCCTGGCCCCGGCAGCTCGTGCGGTTCCAGCCCGGTCGGAGTGCTCGACGACTCCGAAGCCGGCGGCGATGACGAGGGACGGGCGATGGCGCAGATCGTCCATGACCTCGCGCCTGGCGCCGCGCTCGACTTCGCCACCGCCTTCAAGGGCGAACTCGGCTTCGCCGAAAACGTGCGGCGACTCGCCAAGGCGGGCGCCAAGGTGATCGCCGACGACGTCGCCTACCTCGAAGAGCCGTTCTTCCAGGACGGCCCCGTGGCCGACGCGATCGGCGAAGCGGTCGGGTCCGGGGTCTCGTATTTCAGCGCGGCCGGCAACGACAACGTCATCTTCAACGGCCACAACGTCGGCTCCTGGGAAGCGTCGGCGTTTCGCGACACGGCCTGCCCGCTCTCACTGAAAGCGGCCGCGCCCGAAGTGAATCAGTGCATGAACTTCAGGCCGGGAGCGGGCGCGCCCGACTCCTCGTTCGGGATCAGCGTCGGCGCCGAACAGACGCTGACGCTCGATCTGCAGTGGGCTGAACCGTGGAACGGCGTCAGGACCGATCTCGACGCCTACCTGCTGAACGCGCTCGGCGAACCGATCAGCGAGGGAGAAGACGCCGAAGGCAAACCGATCCTGGTCGGCAGCTACGGCAACAACATCGCCAGCCAGAAACCGGTCGAGGTGATGAAGTGGCGCAATCCGGCGAATAGCCCGGTCGAAGTGAACGTCGCGATCAGCCACTGCTCCGGAACCTGCAACGAAACGGCCAGCCCGGCGGGGCTGCCGCGACTGAAGTTCGCCTTGCTCAAGAACAGCGGCGTCCGTCCGGCCTCGGCGCAGCTGACGATTTCCGAAGGCGGCGACACGCTGGGGCCGACCGTCTTCGGCCACGCCGGCTCCACCAACACGATCGCCGTCGGCGCCGTCCGTTACAGCGACGCCAGCAAGCCGGAGTCCTACTCCTCGCGGGGCCCGGTCAAGCACCTCTTCGGGCCGGTGACCGGAGCGACGGCGGCCGCGCCGATCGCGGCGCAGGAAATCTCCAAGCCAGACCTCGTCGCCAGCGACTGCAATGCGACCACCTTCTTCGCCCAGAAGGACGCGGGCGGGACCTGGCGCTTCTGCGGCACCTCGGCCGCGGCGCCGCACGCGGCGGCGGTGGCGGCCCTGATCCGTCAGGCCAATCCGAATGCCTCGGCGGCGCAGCTGCGGGCGGCGCTGACTGCCACCACCAATCGCATCTCCGGCTTCGGCGTCAACGACGTCGGTGCCGGGTTGATCGACGCCGGCGCCGCCGTGGCGGCCCTGGCCCTGGCGCCGACGGTCACGGTCACCAAGGCTCCGGAACCGCTGAGCCGGAACCGGCGGCCGCTGATCGAATTCAAGGCCAACCGTCCCGCCACCTTCTCCTGCGCCCTCGACGGCGGGCCCCCGCAGATCTGCTCCTCGCCGTACACGCTTCCCTTGGCGCTCAGCGACGGCGTCCACGGAATCGCGGTCACCGCCGTCGACCGTGCCGGGCGCACCGCCAACAGCAACGTCGCCAGCTTTCGCGTCGACACGCGGGCGCCGCGCACGCGCATCGCCAAGCACCCGCGCAAGGTCATCCGCACCCATCGCCGCAGCGTCCGGCTCGGCTTCCGCTTCCGCGCCAACGAGCCGGAAACGATCTTCGTCTGCAAGGTTGACCGCGGCCTGCTGCGCTTCTGCGGAGCCAACTTCTCGCGCCGCTTCGCGGCCGGCAAACACGTCGTCACCGTGCGCGCCCGCGATGCCGCCGGCAACGTCCAGCGCAAGGCCTCGGTCTTCCACTTCAAGGTCATGCGGGTCGGCCACGGGCGCTAGGAGGGATTGTCAGTCCGAGCTCGCGTCTCGCTCCGGGGCGGTTGTATCCCTGCGCGAGGAAAAGCGTCGGGTCGCCCAGTGTCCGCCGACCAGCAATAGGACCAGCAGCGCGGCGCTGGCGAGGACGAGAGGGTCGGTTAGCGAGAGTTCCTCGATGCGGCTGCCGAGGTAGACGGTGATCGCGGTGATCGGCAGGTAGCCGAGCGCGGTCGTCCAGGTAAAGCGCCAGGTGGGGACCCGGGCGGCGCCGGCGGCGTAGGAGACGAGGCTGAAGGGGAGGATCGGGATCAGTCGCAGGGCGAGCAGCAGGGGGGCGCCGCCGCGCTCGATCGAGGCCTCGGCCCGCTCGAAGCGCTCGGCTCCGAGCCAGCGGTCGAGCAGCGGCCGCGCCACCGAGCGGCCGATCGCGAAGGAGAGCAGGGCGGAGATCAGCCAGCCGGTCATCACCAGCAGCAGTGCCGGCAGGAAGCCGTAGGCGAAGCCGGCGGCGACGTCGATGATCTCGGCCGGATAGAAGACGACGGTGTGGACGACGCAGAGGACGAGGATCAGCAGCGGCCCGCCGACGCCGAGGCTGTCGACCTGCCGTCGCACCTCGTCGCTGTCGCCGTGCAGGGCGGCGCTGACGGACTCGCGCAGCGCCGGGACGGCGAGGAAGAGGAGGGCCACGAAAGCGACACCCGCCAGGGTTATGGCGATCTCGGGAAGCGGCAGCCTCGGGCGCTCGGCGTCCTTCACCGCCGAAGTATCGCCGGGCGCCTCATGCGTCTGCTCTTACGCACCTATAGGGGGTGTAACTGCAGACGCGTCGGTATCCGCTAGCCGCCCACGGCCGCGGCGAGCCTGGCGAAGCCGGCGATCTTCAGCGAGCCCCAGCCGCTGGCGAGGTCGTAGCCCGGCGCGGCGTGGCAGCAGCCGAGCGGTTGACCGCCACCGGCTTCGGGGGGCAGCATGCGGCCGAGGTCGTTGTGGCCATCGGTGACGTCGAAGAAGGCGCCACGCCGCGTCTTCGCGTTGGCGCCGAGCCGGTACAGCAACGGATTGAGGAAGCCGAGCGGGGGCTGGCGGTGCGCGGCGGCGTACTGGTCGGCGATCAGGACGCCAGCGGTCATCAGCGGCGCCGCCGCGCTGGTGCCGCCGATCGAGGTCCAGCCGTGGACTTTCTGGGGCAGCCCGGCGCAGGGCGCGGCCGTGCAGAAGTAGGCGTAGCCGGGATATATGTCGGCCAAGGCGGCGATGTCGGGGACGGCGCGGCCGCCGCGGTAGCGGCCGATGCCGGTCTGCCACCAGGGCCGGTGCGGGGTGAGGATGCTGGCGCCACCACCACCGCCGCCGGGCTGGATCGGCAGGTCGTTCCAGACCAGCTCTTTTTCGATCCGGTTCTTCTTCGAGAGGTGGAGGTTCGTGCCCCCGACCGCGGTCACGTATGGGGAGCTGGAGGGAAGGCTGACCACGGCGACCGGCAGCGCCGTCGTTTCGCCTTCGGCGTTTTCGACTCGGCAGCCGCTGGAGCCGGTGTCGCCGGCGGAGACGAGGACCGAGATGCCGGCCCCGGCGGCTACGGCGAAGATGCTGTCGAAGGCTTCGCGGAGGGCGAGGCTGCCGGCGAAGAGCGGCTCGCAGATCCCCAGCGAGATCGAGATCGCGTCGGGCCGGTGGCCGGGCGAGCCGAGCGCGGCGCCGGCGCTGCGGACGACGCCCCGCTCGGTTTCCAGACCCTCGTAGACGAGGATCCGCTCGAGACCGGGCGCGCCGGCACTCAGCATCTCGAGGTCGAGGGTCGTCTCATCCCCTGGCGGCAGCGGCTTGCCGATGCCGACCGGGACCACCCGCGTCGGCGGCGCCCGGAACCCGAAGCATTTGGCGAAGGTCTCGACGTCGCTGCGGCGGAAGCCGTCGGTCTCGACCACGGCGACCGTCTCGCCGCTGCCGTCGAAGCCCCGCGCGTGCATCGCCGCGTGCCCGTAGGCGGTCAGGTACTGACGTGGAGTGAACGGCCGCAGTGGTTCGCCTTCGCCGGCGTCGACGCCGTCTGCGCACCCACCCGGCGCGCCGCTTTCGAGCATGATCGACGTGTAGGGCTTCTTCGACTTGCCCTCGGCGGCGGCGCGGATTGCGTCCGGCTCGGCGCGTGGCGCGGTGGCCGGATCGGGGGCGAGGGAGGGAGACCCGGGGCCGGAGGCTGTGCTGGCGGCCGTTGCCCGGCCGGCGAGACGGGTGGCGGGGCGGCGGCCCAGCACGTCGATGCGCGACACCGCTCCGCGCAGTGCTAGGGGGACCCTGCGGCCGCTCGCCGCTCTCGAGGCGCTCGCGCTCGGCCCCGTCGGACCCAGACGTGCGGTCAGCCTCCGCGGCAGCGTCGCCTGCACGTAGGTGCCGGTCGGGCCGAGGCTGGCGCGGGCACCGTGCTGACGCAACCACGAGATCGTCGCTTGCTGCTCCCTCCGAGGGGCGCCGAAGCGCCGCACGAGCGTGCTGACGTTGGCGTATCGCCGGTAGCGCGGCGAAACCGGGTTGGAGACGGCGCGGACGAACCGGTTGAGGCCGCGGGGGTGCCGGAGGGAGATCAGCGCGTCGACCTGGCGCGACGGCAGCTCAGGCCCGACCTTGGCCGCACTCGCTCCGCCCGAATCGTCTCCTGGCGTCGGGCTGGCCGCGGCGCCTGGATCGGCGGCGGCCGCAGCCAACGCGGTCGCCAGAACGACGGCGACGATCAGGGACAGAACCTGCGGGGGACGAGTCATCACGCTCGTCGATAGTAGGTAGGCGACCGGCTGCCCAAACTCCGCTGGACAGATGTCGGCGCTCAGCCCCGCAGGCGCTCGGCCAGCCCCGAGAAGCGGGCGCCGCTGTCGTCGCGGGAAACCGCCGTCGCCAGCGCCGCCTGCTCGCCGATCATCACGCAGGCGCGCCGGGCCCGCGTGATCGCGGTGTAGACGAGCGGCCGGCTCAGCATCCGCAGGTGGGAGCGGTGGCAGACGGTGACCACGACCGGGACCTCGCAGCCCTGCGCCTTGTGGACGGAGATCGCGTAGGCGAGGCGAAGGTCGGCCGCGTCGTCGTAGGGCATCGTCAGCCGGCCGCCCTCGTCGACGTCGACGACGATCTCTTCGCCGTCGGGATCGTCCTCGACGAGGAAGACGATCGAGCCGTTCATCAGGCCGAGGTCGTGGGCGTTGCGGGTCTGGATCAGCCGGTCGCCGACCCGGAAGCGTTCGCCGACGGCCGCTTTGCCATCCGGGTTGAGCCGCTCCTGCAGCCGCTCGTTGAGCGCGTCGATGCCGACCGCGCCGCGGTACATCGGCGCCAGCACCTGCACCTCGCGGATCGGGTCGACCCCGTAGCGGGCGGGCGTCCGCTCGGCGACCACCTCGACCACCGTGTCCCGCGCCCGCTCCGGGTTGACCCGGTCGATGAAGAAGAAGTCGTGCTCCTGACCCTCGCCCGGCTGCAGCTCCGGCGGCTGACCGCGGTTGATCGCGTGGGCGGCGGTGGTGATCATCGAGTGCGCGGCCTGGCGGTGGATCAGGGTCAGCCGCACAACCGGGGCCGCCCCGGAGGCGATCAGGTCGTCGAACGGCTTGCCGGCACCGATCGGTGGCAGCTGGTCGGCGTCGCCGACGAAGACGACGTGGGTCGTCTCGGCCAGCCCGTCGAGCAGTACCTGCATCGTCCGCAGGTTCAGCATCGAGGACTCGTCGACGACGACCAGCTCGGTCGGCAGCGGGTGGCCGGGCTTGTAGGTCGGCTCACCACCGGGCGCCCACTCGAGCATGCGATGGATCGTCTGCGCCTCGTGGCCGCCGGTGGCTTCCTCCAGCCGCCGGGCCGCCCGCCCGGTCGGGGCGCAGAGGGCGACCTTGAAGCCGGCCCCGAGCGCCTCGCCGACGATCGCCTCGATGCAGGTGGTCTTGCCGACCCCGGGGCCGCCGGTGACCACGGAGATCCGCGAGGAGAAGGTGCCGCGCACGGCCGCCCACTGCTCCTCGGTCAGCCCGGCGCCCACCTCTTCGTCTCCCGCGCTCTGGCCGTCCGCCATCGGCGGTGACTCGGGGGGCTCGTGCTCCAACTGCGGAGGCGCTTCCAGCCGCGTGCGAAGCGTCGCCGCGACGGCCTTCTCGGTCTCCAGCGTGTAGGCGCGGTAGACGCGCTCGCCCGCCTCGACGGCCAGCCCCCGTCCCTCGAGCAGCGTCTCGGGCTCGGGGGAGACGCCGAGCAGGGCCGCCGTGCGGCGGTGCAGCTCGGGCAGGGGCAGGTAGGTGCTGCCGCCCTGCTCGGCCTCGGCGAGCACGAAGACGGCGGCGGCCTGGGCGCGCCGCGGCGACTCCGCCGGGACGTCGCCGGCGAGGGCGATGCGATCAGCGCGGGCAAAGCCGACGCCCTCGACCTCGGTCAGCCGGTAGGGCTCCTCATGGAGGATCGCCATCGCCCGCTCGCCGAAGCGGCTATGGATCGGCGCCGCGAGGTGGGCGAGGCCGTGCGGGGCCAGCTGCACGTGCAGGTCGCGGATCGCCCGGCTGGCGTGCCAGGACTCGACCGCCGCGTCGGCCCGGGAGACGGTCATCCCTGGCAGGGAGCCGAAGACGCCGGCCGGGTTGGCGGCGATCGCCTGCATCACCTCCTCGCCGTGCTCGTCGACCAGGCGCTCGGCCCGGGCCGGGCCGATGTGGCGCAGCGAGGTCAGGTAGGCGATCCGGCCCTCGCGGTCTTCGGGGTCCAGTGGGACCGCCCGTTGCGCCCGCAGCTGGCGCCCGTAGGTCGAGTGGTTCTGCCACTCGCCACTGACTTCGGCCCGGTCGCCGGGGTTGAGGTGGGCGATCGGACCGACCAGCGGGTGCCTGGCGCCGGTGGACGCGTCGCGGACTTCGATCACCGCGTAGCCGTCGTCGTCGGCCTTGTAGATGACACGGACCACCTCGACCGTGGTCGAGTGGGCGCCGGCCTCGGTCTCGAACAGGGCGCGCGTCTCGCTCATCCGCCAAAGCTAGCCGGCCCGCTGGCGGCGCAGGTCCCGGCCAGCGCATACGATCGCCGCGGTGTCCGGAAATGCCGCGCTTCCGCCCTTCGTCGACGAGCACGCGACCCTCGTCGCGGCTCCGCCGGCGACGGTCTGGCCGGCGCTCTTGCGCTCCGTCGAGGCGACCACCGCCGGTGGGGCCTCTGGGCGCTTTGCCGCGCTGCTCGGTTGCGCCGACACCGCGGCCACCGGGCCACGGCCGCTCGCGACGGGCTCAGCCTTCCCCGGCTTCCACGTCGGCGTCGCCGACGAGCCGAGCGAGCTGGAGCTGCTCGGCAGCCACCGCTTCTCACGCTACGCGCTGACCTTCCGCGTCGACGACCTCGGCGACGGGCGCAGCCGGGTCAGGGCGGAGACGCGGGCGGCGTTCCCGGGCGTCAAGGGCAGGGTCTACCGGGCGCTGGTGATCGGCACCCGCATGCACGTGCTCGTCACCAACCGCATCCTCGCCGCGGTCCGGCATCGTGCCGAGCGCTGAGCCCGCTGGGCCGGGGGAGGGGCGACCGCGGCCGCCCACCGGTCTCTGCGACGAGTGTCGCCACCAGCGGCTGGTCCCGAACACCCGCGGCTCGGTCTTCTCGCTCTGCGAGCGCTCCCGCAGCGACCCGGCCTACCCGCGCTACCCGCGGATCCCGGTGCTCAGCTGCCTGGGGTTTCAGCGGCGATAGCCGGCTGCTCCGGCTTGCGGGCGGCGCCGATCGCGGCACCGAGTAGGCCGAAGCCGAAGATCACCGCGGCCAGACCGACCAGCGCGCCGAGGATCGGGATCAGCGCCAGTGCCCGCAGCAACGCCAGACCGGCGAGGAAGGCGAGCATGCGGCCGCGCGGCGGCTTGACCAGGCGCCGGCCGAGCACGTAGGCGGCGGCCGTGTAGGCGATCGCCGCCAGCGGTGCGAAGGCGAGGAGGATCCCGATCGCCAGCGGGATGCCGACGATCAGGACCGTCGCCAGCACGGCGGCGATCGGCAGGCAGATGAGGACCGCGATCCCGATCGCGATCACCGGCCCGATCCGCTCGTGCGCCCGGGCCTCCAGGGCGTCGGCGGCACGCGGCGCGATCAACAGCAGCAGGGCGCCGAGCAGGAAGCTGGAGATGCTGATCGCGAGCCAGATCAGGAAGCCGCCAAGGAACGGCAGGAAGTCGAGCGAGCCACTCCAGTCCTCGTTGGTGACGTCGCCGTTGACGCGAGCCGCGTCGGAGACGACCGGGCGGTCGCTGCCGTAGCGGACGTCGCCGGTGACGTGGGCGGTGCGGGTCAGGCGGGCAGTGCCGTCGGCGCTTACGAGGTCGCCGTCGATCGTGCCGGCGACGAGCGCGTCGCCGCTGAGCACGACCACGTCGCCGTCGACGCGGCCGGCGATCCTGGCGTCGCCGTGGGCGATGAAGACGCCCGCCACGGTCTTGCCGGCGGGAACGGTGACGTCGCCGGAGATGACGACGATCGCGTCGCCGGTCTCGGAGCGGGTCCCGGCGCTCGCGCTCGCCGGCAACGCGAGCGCGAGGATCGCCAGGAAGGCGATGATCAGCCGGGCACGGACGAGCACCCGGCCAGCCTAGTCGCCTGGTAGGAGGGTTGGCCTCAGGCGGTGGCCATCGGGTCGGGGTTGCCGAGCTTCGAGACGTCCGGCGCCTCGTAGCTGCCGCCGGGCACGCCGCCGAGGGCGAGCAGCCGCAGGCCCTCGGGACCCGGCCAGACCTTGCGCTTCGTACCCGCCGCGACCCGGGCGACGTGCTCGGCGTCGAGCGGGAAGCGCTGGCCGTCGATCTCGATCTCGCCACCACCGCGCAGGGCGAAGAAGACCTCCTCCTGGCCGTCTCCGGCGTGGTCGTGCTCGGGGTAGTGCTCGTAGCTCGGCGGCAGATCGATGATCGCCATCCCGAACGACGAGACGCCGAGCTCGGCGCGGGCCCGTTTGAAGGCACCGCCGTAGACGGCCTCCATCTCATCGATCTTCTTCACCTCGTAGCTGCTCATGGCTCCTCCACTGTCGAAATTTGACCCTATCCACGAATCGCTTGGTCACTTTTGCGCCCTATGGGCGTCGAACTGACCAATCGATCGGCGGTTCGGCGGCATCGTAGTCGATTTGAACGAACGTTCGTGCTTTTCTGTACCGTGTAGATATGGCTGGGATAAGCGAGGCGACGGTGGGGCAGGGGACCGGTGCCGAGGGGAAGGGTGCTCAGACCCGTGCCGCGATCCTCGAGCGCGCCGTCGACCTCGCCTCCGTCGAGGGGCTGGAGGGGCTCACGATCGGCCGGCTGGCCAGCGAGCTGAAGATGAGCAAGAGCGGCCTCTTCGCCCACTTCGGCTCCAAGCAGGAGCTGCAGCTGGCGACCGTTGCCGCCGCCGCCGAGCGTTTCCGGGCTGCCGTCGTCGAGCCGGCCCTGGAGGCCGAGCACGGGGCACCGCGCCTGCGGGCGATGGCCGACGGCTACTTCGATCACATCGAGCTCTACTCGGGGGGCTGCTTCTGGGGCGCGACCTCGGCCGAGTACGACGACCGGCCCGGCCCGATCCGCGACGCGATCGCCACCGCACTCGATGCCTGGCTCGCCGCCCTCGCCGCCAACGCCCGCGACGCCGGGGTGGAGGACCCCGATCGCTTCGCCTTCGAGGTCTACGCCATCGTCATGGGGGCGAACGCCCGCTACCGGCTGAGCCGCGACGCCCGCGTCTTCGAGTACGCCCGCGACGCGCTCGGGCGCCTCCTCGCCGAGCTGCCGCGGTGAGCCCCGCCGCTGACTTCGCCGCGCGCTTCGCCGCCTACTGGCGGGCTCCGAGCGTCGCTGGACTCGATGCTCTGCTCGCCCCGGACGTGCGTCTGGTCGCGCCGCTGACCCGGACCAGCGAGGGCCTCGCCGAGGGCAAGCGCGCCTTCGCCGCGATTCTCGCCCTCGTCCCCGACCTGACCGCCGAGGTCCACCGCTGGGGGCCGACCGAGGACGGCGTCCTGATCGACTTCACGCTCTCCGGCTCGGTCGGCGGCACCGCCGTCAGCTGGCCGGCGATCGACCGCATCGTCCTCGGCGAGGACGGCCTCGCCCGCGAACGGGTCTCTCGCTTCGACTCGCTGCCCTTGGTCCTCGCCGTGGCTCGCAGCCCGCGCGCCTGGCTGCCCTTTGCCCGCAGCCGTCTTCGCGGCTGACCCGGCGCCGTCGCATCTGACCTGGGACTGAGCCAATATTCCCGCCGTGCCCGACGAGCTGCCGACTCTCCTCTTCGCCATCCCGGCCGAGCTGGAGGCGTGGCTGGAGGACAACCACGCCGACTCGCCCGGCCTCTGGCTGAAGATCGCCAAGAAGGGCACCGAGCCGCCGAGCGTCACCTACGCCGAGGCGCTGGAGCTGGCGCTCTGCTTCGGCTGGATCGACAGCCAGAAGCGCGGCTTCGACGAGCGCCACTTCCTGCAGCGCTTCACTCCTCGCCGGCCCGGGGGCAGGTGGTCGAAGATCAACCGCGAGAAGGCGGAAGCGCTGCTCGAAGCCAACGCTGTCCGCTCCGCCGGTCTGGCGGAGATCGAGGCGGCCCGCGCCGACGGCCGCTGGGAGGCCGCCTACGAGGGCCAGCGGACCGCGAAGGTCCCCGACGACCTGCGGCGCGAGCTCGACGCCAGCCCGGCGGCGGCGGAGTTCTTCGCGGGCCTCGACGGCGCCAACCGCTACGCGATCCTCTACCGCCTCGACGAGGCGAAGAAGCCGGAGACTCGCCAGCGGCGGCTGCGGAAATTCGTCGCCATGCTCGAGCGCGGCGAGAAGATCCACCCCTGATCGCTGCTCTGAGCGACTCGGCCAGCCGAGGCAACCGGCTCGCTAGGGTCGGCCCGGTCGACGAGCTAGCGAAGGAGAAGCGGATGAAGGTCGGAATCGGTTTGCCGAACGCGGTGCCGGGCACCACCGGGGACCAGCTGGTTGAGTGGGCGCGGCGCGCCGAGGCGCGTGACTTCTCGACGCTCGGCACGATCGACCGGATCGTCTACCCGAACTACGAGCCGCTGGTGGCGCTCGGCGCCGCGGCGGCGGTGACCGAGCGGATCGGGCTATGCACCAGCGTCCTGCTCGGACCCCTGCGCGCCAACGCCGCCGTGCTCGCCAAGCAGGCGCTCACCCTCAACGCCCTCTCGGACGGGCGCTTCACGCTCGGGATTGGGATCGGCGGCCGCGAGGACGACTACGAGATCAGCCACATCGGCATGGACGGGCGCGGCGCCTGGCTCGACAAAGCACTCGGTGAGATCAAGGCGATCTGGGAGGGCGAGGAGGTAGGCCCCTCACAGGCCGGCTCGCCCGACCTCGTGATCGGCGGCTACGTCGACGTCTCCCTCGAACGGGCCGCTCGCCTCGGCGACGGCTGGATCGCCGGCGGTCAGGCCCCCGACGAATACAAGGGCATGGTCGAGAAACTGAACGCCGCCTGGAACGCGGCCGGTCGTGAGGGCACGCCGCGCAAGATGGCCCTGGCCTACTTCGCGCTCGGCGAGCCGGCCGAGGACAACGCCAGCGCCTACCTGACCGACTACTACTCCTGGCTCGGCGAGGAGACCGCCAACTACATCGCCGGCAGCGCCGCCAAGGACGCGGAGACCGTGAAGCAGTACTTGGCCGCCTTCGCGGACGCCGGCTGCGACGAGCTGATCCTCTTCCCCGTCACCAGTGACCCGACCGAGGTCGACCTGCTGGCCGACGCGATCGCGAGCTAGCCGAGCGAGACGTTGACGGCCGCGCCAGCGGTCTTGGTCGCCCCTGGCTTGGGACTCTGGCCCGCCACCTTGGATGCTTTGCGGCTGGTCCGGGTGACCTTGCCGAGCTTGCACTTGGCCGCGGCGAGCGCTTTGCGCGCGCCTTTCAGCTTCTTGCCGGTCAGCTTCGGCACCAGGCAGGTGGCGGGGGCGGCGGGCTGACTGGCGGGCGGGGGCGGCGCCGCCTGAGTAGGTGGCGCCTCGTAGGCGAAGCGATCGCCGCCGACCGACGGGCTCTTGCCGGCAACGGTGGTGACGCTGACGTCGGTCGGTCCGGCGCTGGCAACCGCAGGCGCCACGGCCGTGATCTCCGCTTCGGAGATGACTTTGAACGAGCTGGCCGGCAGCGAGCCGAACCTGACTTCTTTTACTCCGGCAAAGTCACTGCCGGCGATCGTCACCGTGGTTCCACCGCCGACCGGGCCCGAGGACGGCGAGACGACGACGACCCGCGGCGCCGGCTGCACGTCCGCGTTGAAGCCGTATTCGAAACCCCCGAGGGCTCCGCTTGGTGCGGCCGTGAGGCCATCCCGCGAGCGCCGGGGTCCAATAGGGGCTTGCTCCTCCGGTCAGCACAGCCGCTTTGATGGTCGGGTTCGGTTTCAGCATGTCGATCCCGATCGCGTCGCCTGCCTGGATCGGCAAGCTGGTTGCGAAGGTCTGGGTGGAGGTGGTCGACGCCACCCGCGAGACGCTCGTGCCCGCGCCGGTGAAGGCGCTGCCCCCGGCCGGATGGAGGACGCGCAGAGCGTAGGCGTCGGCGGCCCCCTGGGCGGGCAGGCGCCAACGCAGGACGACGCCGTCGACCGGGGAGACGGAGTTGGCTTCCGGATCGTTGAGGGCGGCGACGTTGGCGACGGTGGCCGACGGGAAGAGGAACGTCGCGCTGACCGTATAGGGGCTAGTCAGCGGCGGGCCGACCGTGATCGTGCGCGCCTGCGCCGAGGTGGGGGCGAGCAGGGCGGCCGACACGGTGCCAGCCAGGACCGCGAGGCGGAGTGAGTCTCGTAGGCGCGCAACGACGGACACGACCGCACCGTAGAGGTGGAGTCAGGCGTCAACAAGCTTCCTAGCCGGATCTCCTATCCCTCCGGGATGTCTCCCCCTCCCTACACTCGCGGAGTGGACCGCGCCCTGCTCGAGGAGACCCTCGCCGCCGCCGGCGAGCCTCCGTACCGCTCCTCCCAGGTCTGGGAGTGGCTGACGCGGGGCGCTTCCGCCTACGAAGAGATGACCAATCTGCCGTCGGCGCTGCGGCAGCGGCTTGCGGCGACGGTGCCGCTCTCGACGCTCGAGATCAAGGCCGAGGCCAAGTCCGACGACGGCACCGTGAAGACGCTCTTCGAGACCGCCGACGGGCGACCCCTGGAGGCGGTGCTGATGCGTTACCGCGACGGCCGTCGCTCGGTTTGCGTCTCCTCGCAGTCCGGTTGCCCGCTCACCTGCACCTTCTGCGCGACCGGGCGGATGCAGTTCGGCCGCAATCTCAGCGCCGACGAGATCCTCGACCAGGCACTGCACTTCCGGCGCCTCGAGCCGATCGACCACGTCGTCTTCATGGGCATGGGCGAGCCGACGATGAACATCGACAACGTCCTCGCCGCCTGCGAACGCCTGCCGGACCTCGGCGTCACCAACCGCCGCACGGCGATCTCGACGGTCGGCTGGGTGCCGGGGATCGACCGCCTCGCCGATTGCGAGATGCCGCTTGCGCTCGCCCTTTCCCTGCACGCGCCGAACGACGAGCTGCGCTCGCAGCTGATGCCGGTCAACGACCGCTACCCGCTGGCCGAGGTGCTGGCCGCCTGCGAGCGCTATCGCGAGCGTCGCCGCCGCCGGGTCTTCGTCGAGTACGTGATGCTCGACGGCGTCAACGACCTGCCGGAGCACGCCCGCCAGCTGGCCGAGCTGCTCGACCCGCGCGGCTACAAGATCAACCTGATCCCCTACAACCCGACCGGCGCCTACGACGGCTCCTCGCCGGAGCGGATCGAGCGCTTCCGGGCGATCCTCGCCGAGCACCGCCTCACCGCCACGGTGCGGCTCACCCGCGGTCGCGACATCGCCGCCGCCTGCGGCCAGCTGGCCGCGACGAAAACTGGCCAGCCAGCCAGTTAGTATCGGCGCCGTGGCCACGGTCGACACCTCCGCGCCTGTCTCCAAGCCCCCGCAGATGTCGGCGAACCCAGTGCGGCGGGTCGCCGCCGACCTCGCCGTCGAGTGGCGCGAGCGCGGCAAGTTCCCGCCCGGCCCGAACGACTTCAGCTTCCTTCGCACCCACCAGATCGCCCACGACCCGCTGCCGCTGCTGCTCGGTGCCTACGAAGCGCACGGGCCGATCTTCAGCATGCGGCTGCTGCATTCGCGGGTCGTCTTCATGCTCGGCCCGGAGGCGAACAACTTCGTCACCGTCGCCCACCCGGAGAACTTCCATTGGCGCGAGTCGAGCTTCGGCGACCTGATCCCGCTGCTCGGCGACGGGTTGCTGACGATCGACGACGACTACCACGACCGCGCCCGGGCGATCATGCTGCCGGCCTTCCATCGCCATCAGATCACCGCCGCCGTCGAGGCGATGGCCCGGGAGGCGGAAGCGGCGCTGGAGACGTTGCACCCGGGCGAGGTCGTCGACCTCTACGACTGGATGCGCAACCTGGCGATGCGGATTGCGATGCGCGCCCTGTTCGGGCTCGATCCCGACGAAGCCGGCAAGGGCGCCGCCGCGGCCGAGCACTTCGAGCGCGCCCTCGGCTTCTATGGGATCGACTTCGGCCTGCGGCTGCTGCGCGGCCCCGGCTCGCCCTGGCGCAAGCTGGTCGCCTCGCGCCAGGTCCTCGACGAGATCGTCTTCGCCGAGGTGGCGCGGCGGCGCGCCGAGCCGGATCCCAGCCGCACCGACGTGCTCAGCCTGCTGATCGCCGCCCGGGGCGAGGGGGGAGAGGCCTTCAGCGACCGCGAGGTGCGCGATCAGGTGATGACCCTCGCCTTTGCCGGCCACGACACCTCGACCTCGACCCTCACCTTCATGATGCACGAGCTGGCTCGCCACCCCGACGTCGTCGAGCGGCTGCAAGAGGAGCAGGAGCGGGGGCTGGGCGGGGCGACGCCGACGGCGGAGCAGCTCGAACGCGAGATGCCATACCTCGACATGGTCCTCGACGAGGTCCTGCGCCTCTACCCGCCCGCCTGGATCGGGCCGCGCCGGGCCGTCCGCGAGTTCGACTTCGGCGGCTACACGGTGCCCCGTGGTGCCTATGTCAACTACTGCTCGTGGGCCAGCCACCGCCTGCCCGAGGTCTTCCCGGATCCCGAGGCCTTCATCCCCGAGCGCTTCACCCGCGAGCGCAAGGCGGCGCTGCCGCGCGGCGCCTACGTCCCCTTTGGCGGCGGTTCGCGGATCTGCATCGGCAAGCGCTTCGGCCAGACCGAGGTGAAGCTGGTGGCGACGATGCTGCTGCAGCGCCTCCGTCTCGATGCCTTGCCCGGCCGGACGATGACCGTGCGGCAGATGCCGACGCTCTCGCCAAAGGGCGGTCTGCGGATGCGCGTGCTCCCGCCCGCCTAGACTCGCGAGCGCCCGATGCGCGCCCTCGTCATCTCCGACACCCACTTCGGCGCCTGGACCGGTCGCGACCTGCTGCGCGAGGAGTTCTTCCTGGAGCGGTTGGCGCCGGCCCTGGACGGCGTCGACGAGCTGATCTTCCTCGGCGACCTCTTCGACTTCCTCTTCGGCGCCGTCGACGAAGCGGTCGATGCCGCCGACGGACTGCTGCGGTTGATCGCCGAGCGGCTCGACGGCAAGCGCCTCGTCTTCCTCGCCGGCAACCACGACCACCACCTGGTCCACCGCGACGAGGAGGACCGGCTCGAGGCGCGGCTCGCCGGCCGGCCCCCCACGGGCGCCAACGGCGGGCCCGGTCCGGCCTTCTTCCGCGAGTTCCTCGAGCGGCGGCTGCCCGGCCTCGAGGTCGAGATCGCCTACCCGACCTACCGCTGCGGCGACGTCCTCTGCACCCACGGCCACTACCTCGACCCGCACGCCCGGCTGAGCGGCTCGCGTGGCGACCGCCTGCTCACCCACACCCTCTGGGCGATCGCCGCCGGCGGCCCCGAGGAGCCGACCTGCATCGAGGACTACGAGTCGATCACGACCCTGCTGACCGAGTGGCTCTACATCGCCGCGCAGATGCCGCACGGCACCCACGCCCAGCAGAACGTCTTCCGCGCCGCCCAGCGGGCCGGCCGGTTCGGCTCGGCGGTGACGGCGCCGATGCGCGGCGCCAAGCGGCTCGTCGCCGAGCTGCGCGACCGTGGCGTCGGCGAGTCGGCGCCGCTGCCGAGCGAGCAGCACTTCGACGCGGTCGTCCGCGAGGAGGCTGCCCGCCAGGCCCGTGAGCAGCCGGCCGGCGGGGTTGCCCCCGAGCGGCCGCTCTACCCCGAGCCGACCGTGATCGCCCGCAGCGATCCCTCCGAGCACGCCCTCGAGGCGTTCGCCCAGGTCGTTGCGAACCTCGGCTGGGGCGACGGCGTCGAGCAGATCGTCTTCGCCCACACCCATCAGCCGCTGGCTTGCGTCCGTTCCAGCCAGAACGGTGGCATCCGTTACTGGAACACCGGCTGCTGGATCTACGAGCCGGACCTGTCCTCGCGCCAGGCCTACGCCCGCTACCTGCGCTACGCCTGGCCCGGCACCGCGATCGTGATCGACAGCGACGAGCCCGAGCCCCGCCTCCTCGAGCTGCTCGCCGATCTCAACCCACTGACCGGCGGCCCTGGCCTTCCCCCGGCCCCGTGAGCGCCCTCGCCGACCGGATCGGCCTCGCCCACCTCGCCCTCCCGCACCTCGCGGCCCTCCACCTCGCCCTCCTGCTCAGCCGCGCCGAAGAGGCCTGGGAGCCCGTCCTCCTCGGCGGCCTGATCCCAATCCTCGGCGCCACCGCCATCACCCTCCTCCTCTGGCACGCCATCCGCCAGAAGCCAGAGGAAGAGCTGGGGGAGAAGGAACAGAAAGAGATAGGGAAAGGGAACAGGCGGAGGGGCGGAGAGCCTGGGGAGTGAGAGGCGCTGGGGCGACCTGAGAGGTCGAGGCCAAAGACCTCACTCGGCCAAAGTCCCTAGCTACTACGTGAAGCAGCAACTGGCCGAACGAGGAGGGACCCCGGGTAGGGGTGGAGCGTCTTGTACTTTTTCGCCGCCCAGCGTCTCGGACGGCACCCAACGCCCCACGAAAAAGTTAAGCGAAACCCCTACCCGGGGTCCCTCCTCGGCCGACTACTTGATGAACAGCATCTCCTCATACTTGGGCAAGGGCCAGAGGTCGTCGGCAACGACCTTCTCCAGCTTGTCTGCCGCCTCGCGAACGTCGGCCATCGCCGCCAGCTGCTTGTCGCGGGCGTAGACGGCCCAGTCCATGCCCTCCATGTCGGGGTAGTCGTTCGCCTCCTTCAGCGTCCCGAGGGCGCCGACCAGCTCGTCGACGAGCTCTCGCATCTCGCCCTCCAGGGCCGAGACGCCGGCCTCGCCGATCAGCGCCAGCTGGCGCAGCCCGGCCGGGAGAATCATCGTCTGCGCGATCGCGTAGCTCTCCTCGGCCTCGATGTTGGCCCGGATCGCGTACTGCTCGACCCAGACCTCGAAGCGGGACTCGAGCTCGCGACGCGAGAGCACGCTGTACTCCTCGAAGGCGGCGACGGTGGAGTCGCTGAGCACCTCGGGCAGCGCCTCCGGCGTCGTCTTCAGGTTCTTGAGACCGCGCTGCTCGGCCTCGGCATGCCACTCCTCGGAGTAGTTGTCGCCGCTGAAGCAGACCGCTTTGTTGGCGAGGTAGGAGTCTTTGACGATCTCCATCACGGCCTCGGGCATGCCGGCGCCACCGCTGAGCTTCGCCTCCAGCTTGTCGGCGAGGTCGTCGATCGCCTCGGCGGCGATCGTGTTCAGGACCGTGTTCGGGAAGGCAAGCGACATGCTCGACCCCAGCGCCCGGAACTCGAATTTGTTGCCGGTGAAGGCGAACGGCGAGGTGCGGTTGCGGTCGCCGCCGTCCATCGGCAGCGGCGGCAGCACGGTCGTCCCCAGGTGCAGGAAAGAGGCCGGCGTGTTCGGGTCGCCCTCGCCGCTGGCGATCGCCTCGAACACTTTTTCCAGCTCGGCGCCGAGGAAGATCGAGATGATCGCCGGCGGCGCCTCGTTGGCCCCGAGCCGGTGGTCCTGGCCGATGTTGGCGACCGAGGCCCGCAGCAGGCCCTGGTGCTTGTTGACCGCCTGGATCACCGCCGCGCAGAAGAACAGGAAGTGGATGTTGTCCGCCGGCGTGTCGCCCGGGTTGAGCAGGTTGCTGCCGGCGTCGGTCCCCATCGACCAGTTGTTGTGCTTGCCGGAGCCGTTGACGCCGGCGAACGGCTTCTCGTGCAGGAGGCAGACGAAGCCGTAGCGACGGGCGACGTTCTCCAGCGTCTGCATCAGCAGCTGCTGGTGGTCGGAGCCGACGTTGGAGCTCTCGAAGATCGGCGCGATCTCGTACTGGGCCGGCGCCACCTCGTTATGGCGGGTCTTGACCGGGATGCCCAGCTTCTTCATCTCCAGTTCCGACTCCATCATGAAGGCCAGCACCCGCTCCGGAATCGAGCCGAAGTAGTGGTCGTCGAGCTCGTGCCCCTTCGGCGGCTTCGCACCGAACAGGGTGCGGCCGGTGGCGATCAGGTCGGGCCGCTCGTAGAAGTACTGCTCGTCGATCAGGAAGTACTCCTGCTCGGGCCCGACGGTGGTGAAGACCCGCTGGGTCTCCTCGTCGCCGAGCAGCCGCAGCGCCTTGACCGCGGAGCGCGAGAGCGCGTCCATCGAGCGCAGCAGCGGGATCTTCGCGTCCAGGGCCTCGCCGGTCCAGGAGGCGAAGGCGGTGGGGATGCAGAGCAGGGTCCCGTTCGGGTTCTCGAGGATGAAGGCGGGG
>JBEVJP010000087.1:0-7894 GCA_040510155.1 Solirubrobacterales bacterium
CGGTGACCTTGGCGCCGCGGGCGCGCATCGCCGTGAAGGCGGCGTGACCCGGGGTGTCGAGGAAGGTGATCGTCTTCTCGTCGTGGTGGACCTGATAGGCGCCGATGTGCTGGGTGATGCCGCCGGCCTCGCCGGCGGCCACCTCGGTCTCGCGGATCGCGTCCAGCAGCGAGGTCTTCCCGTGGTCGACGTGACCCATGATCGTCACCACCGGCGGCCGGTCGACGAGGTCCTCGTCGGCGTCGGAGAACTGCGGCTCCTCGGGCTCCTCGTCGGCCGCGGTGACGATCTCGATCTTGCGGTCGTACTCGTCGGCGATCGCCCTCACCGACTCGTCGGTGAGGGTCTGGGTGAGCGTCGCCATCTCGCCCATCATCATCAGTTTTTTGATCACCTCGGCCGGGGCCAGCCCCAGCGACTCGGCGACCTCGCGGACGGTGGCGCCGGAGTTGACCTTGGTCGCCTCGGGCTCGAGCGGCGTGTCCGGCTTGGCCGGCGGCTCCTCGAGCAGCGGCCTGCGCCGCCGACCGCCACGACGCCGCGGCGGGCGCTGTGGGGGCGGTCCGCCCATCTGATCGCGACGGGCGGCCTGCGAGTCGATCACGACTCGGCGTTTTTTCGGACCGGAGCCACCGGCGGCGGCGCCACCGCCCTGCTGGCCGCCGGCGCGAACGGGTTTGGTCGAAGCTTTCTGGGCGGATTTGGCCGGAGGGGTCGGTTTCGTCCCGCCGCTCGCGGGCGCGGTCGGCGCCGCACCGCTCGGCGCGGCAGGCTCGGCCGCGGCCTTCGGGGGTGGCTTCGTCGCCGTCGCCTGAGCGCCGCCGTTGCCTTTCGATGCCGCGATCGCCTTCAGTGCGTCGGCCTCCTCGACGCTGGAAGCCGCTGCCTTGGCCTCCACGCCCGCTGCCTTCAGCGCCGCCAGCAGCTCCTTGGAGCTGACACCCTGCGCTTTGGCGATCTCGTGAACCCGCTTCTTAGCCACTAAGCCTGCTCCGCCTCCTCGGCGACCGGCTCGGCCGCCTCCGCGTCCTCGCCCAGGGTCTCGCCCTCGACCTCCTCGGCTTCGCGAGCCTCCTCGGCGATGTCCTCTTCGATCGCCTCCTCGGTCGCCACCTCGTCGGCGGTCTCCTCGACGGCGCTCTCGGCAGCTTCCTCGGCCGCCGCGGACTCCTCGACGAAGTTGCTCGTCGCCCGGGCGACGATCTCGTCGACCTGGCCGCCATCGCCATCGGGGTCGGCGAGGATCTCGATCTCCGTTTCGGAGACGTCGGCGAGCACCGCCACCTGGTTGGTGTCGAAGCGCGAGAGCGCCTGGTGGGTCGGCAGGCCGCAGTAGGTCGAGCCGGGGACCGCGGCGTTCGGGCAACGGCGACCGGTCGTGAGCACCGCTAGGCAGTGCCCGTCGGACTGTTCCTCGCCCTCGAACTCGATCTCGGTTTCCTCGGAGGCGAACTCGGTCTCCGACTTGATGTCGACCCGCCAACCGGTCAGGCGGGCGGCGAGACGGGCGTTCTGGCCGTCGCGGCCGATCGCCAGCGAGAGCTGGTCGTCAGGGACGATCACCGTCGCCTGGCGCTCCTCGTCGTCGACGATCACCTCGCGGACGCGGGCCGGCGAGAGGGCTTTGGCGACAAAGCGAGCGGGCTCCTCGTTGTAAGGGATGATGTCGATCTTCTCGCCGCGCAGCTCGGAGACGACCATCCGCACGCGCGAACCACGCGGGCCGACGCAGGCGCCGACCGGGTCGACCCCGTCGGCGTGGGAGACGACGGCGATCTTCGAGCGGTAGCCAGGCTCACGGGCGACGCCGACGATTTCGACCAGCTTGTCGGCAATCTCCGGCACCTCGAGCTCGAAAAGGCTCTTGATCAGCTCTGGGCTGCGGCGCGAGACGACGATCGCCGGCCCTTTGGTCGAGTCGGAGACGTCGGTGATCACGGCCTTGACCCGCATGCCGTGGTCGTAGCGCTCGTTGTAGACCTGCTCGGACTTGGGCAGCAGCGCCTCGACGCGCTCGCGCAGCTGCACCAGCGTGTAGCGCTTGTCGGACTGCTGGATGATCCCGGTAATCAGCTCGCCGACCCGGTCCTGGTACTCGTCGTACATCATCTGCCGCTCGGCCTCGCGGATCCGCTGCAGGATCACCTGCTTGGCGGTCTGGGCGGCGATCCGGCCGAAATCGTCAGGGGTGACGTCGCGGGTGGTGATCTGGTCCTCGTAAGGGGCGATCATCTCCGGGTCCAGCTCGGGATCCTCGGGCTCGCGAAGTTCGCCGGTCTCCGGGTCGACTTCGGGCTCCTCCTGCTGCTCGGCCGCCTCGGCCAGCAGCTTCTCCTCCAGCTCCGGTGGGAGGATCAGCTCGAAGACGCGGAAGTCACCGGTTTCGTGATCGAGGTCGACGCGGGCGTATTTGGCCGCTCCCGGCGTCTTCTTGTAGGCCGAGAGGAGCGCGTCCTCGAGGGCGTCCATCAGCTTGTCGGCGGAGATTCCCTTCTCCTGCTCGAGAGCTTTGACGGCGTCGACGATCTCTTTGCTCACTGAACCTGCTCCTTGCTCTTGGAAGTCCTGCTGAGGTGGCGGTACTTGGGACCCGGCGAGGAAACCTCCAGCGAGTAGTCGGCGAGGAGGTGCCTGAGGTGCTTGGTTACACGCTCGCAGAGTGCCAGGTCGACGCCGTCGGGGTGATCGATGAAGAGGCGCAGCGCGTCGGTCCGTGGCTGCTCGAGGGCAACCACCTCGATCTGCGGATCGAGATCCGAAAGCTGCTGCTGAATTTCTTGCTGGAGGTCAGTCATATGCCTGGTTCGGGCCGAAAAAAAAGTGGGCCAGGCCCACTTCTCGACACCGCCATAGGGATGGAAAAGCTTGGGGGGAGTATAGCTCGGTGTTATCGCCCGGCCGGCGGGTCCTGTCCCCCGGGGAGGGGGATTGCGGGCGCGGACGTCCTCATCCCCCTCCCCGGGGGCCACCCGCCGGGCGAGCGTCAGCAGCGGGACTTTCTGACCTCAGTGTCTCGATCCGATCGAGGATCGAAGTAGCGATGCTCGCCTTGGTGGCCTTCGGGACGAGGGTCTCCCTGTCGCTCTCTATGAGGGTGACCTCGTTTTCGTCGCTCTCAAAGCCGATCGCGGTGTTCGAGACGTCGTTGAGGACGATCAGGTCGGCGCGCTTGCGGGTCAGCTTTTCGCGGGCACGGTCGATGGCGTTGCCCGTTTCAGCGGCGAAGCCGACGATGGTCTGATCGGGGCGGCGCTGGGTGGCGAGGCTGGCGAGGATGTCCTCGGTGGGCTCGAGGTGGAGGTCGAGGGCGCCTTCGCGCTTGAGCTTTTCGCCGGCGACTCCGGCGGGGCGGAAGTCGGCCGGTGCCGCGGCCATCAGGAGGACGTCGGTTCGGGCGAACTCGTCGCGGGCGGCGTCGGCCAGCTGGGCGGCGGTCTCGACGTCGACCCGCCTCACCCCCGCCGGCGCCGGCAGGCCGACGTTGGCGGCGATCAGGGTCACCTCGGCGCCGCGGCGAGCGGCGGCGGCGGCGAGGGCGATGCCCATGCGGCCGCTGGAGCGGTTGCCGATGAAGCGCACCGGATCGATCGGCTCGCGGGTGCCGCCGGCGGTGACGAGGACGCGCAGGCCGTCCCAGGGACGCTGACCCACCGGGAGGGTCGCCTCGATGCGAGCCAGCAGCCGTTCGGGGTCCGGCAGCCGACCGCGGCCGCGCTCGCCGCGCGAGGCGAGCTTGCCCTCGTCGGGCTCGATCACCTCCACCCCGCGCCCGCGCAGCGTCGCCAGGTTCGCTTGGGTGGCCGCGTTCGCGTACATGCGGTCGTTCATCGCCGGTGCCACCAGGCGCGGCGCCGTACAGGCGAGAAAGGAGGTGGTGAGCATCGAGTCGGCCGCCCCCGCCGCCAACTTGGCGATCGTGTTCGCCGAGGCCGGCGCGACGACGAAGGCGTCGCAGTTGCCGGCCAGCTCGAGGTGGCCGATCGGGTCGTGCGCCGGCTGACCCTCGCCGGGGAAGCCGCCCCGCATTGGGTCGTGCTCGAACTCAGAGGTGAGGACCGGGGCGCCGACGATGCCCTCGAAGGAGGCGGCACCGACGAAGCGGGTCGCGGTATCCGTCATCAGCACCCGCACCCCGTGGCCGGCAAGGGTGGCGAGCCGCGCCAACTCCAGCGCCTTGTAGGCGGCAATCCCGCCGGTGACGCCGAGCAGGATTCTGGCCATCTCTCGCTCCTCGGGCGCCTGCCCGGAAAGGGCTAGGCGCGGTACTCGTACTTGAGCTTGCCGTCGGCGAGCTCTTCGAACGCCATCGAGAGGTAGTTCCGCTCAGCGTTCGTCTCAACCATCGGCGGCGGGTACTCGCCGAAGCCGCCCTCTCCGAGGTTGTGGAAGTAGCTGTTGATCTGACGCGCGCGCTTCGCCGAGACGACGACGGCGGCGTAGTGGGAATCGGTGTGCTCCAGGAGCTTGTCTACGCGTGGTTTGATCATCATTGGCGGCTGAGTCTAGATGATCGTCACGCCGGAGCCGCGCCGAGCTCGCCACGGACGATTCCAACCAGCTCGTCGGTCGCCGTCTCCAGCTCGTCGTTGACGACCCGGTAGTCGAAGTCACCCTGGGCGGCAAGCTCGATTTCCGCCGTCTCCAGCCGCCGGTCGATCGCGTCCGCCGAGTCGGTGCCGCGACCGGCGAGGCGGTCCCGCAGGACCTTCGGATCGGGCGGCGCGATGAAGATCTGGACGGAGTCCGGCTTCGCCGCCCGCACCTGCTGCGCCCCCTGCACCTCGATCTCGAGCACGACCGAGTGGCCTGCCTCGAGGCGTCGCTCGACCTCGGAGCGCAGGGTCCCGTAGTGGTTGCCGCTGTAGGAGGCGAACTCGAGGAAGTCGTGAGCATCCTGACGCCGCTCGAACTCCTCGTCGCTGAGGAAGTAGTAGTCGCGACCGTCGACCTCCCCCTCGCGCGGCTGCCGGGTGGTCGCCGAGATCGAGAGCTCGAGGCTGGGGCAGCGGGACAACAGCTCGCGGATCAGCGTTCCCTTGCCGACCCCTGAGGGACCGGTGATTACGAAAACCTTCGACATGCGCGGGCGGGGATATTGACCTCCCCGCCGGTCGCTATCGGCGCAGCTGGGAAACCAGCTCGGTGCGTTGCCGCTCCGAGAGACCGCCGATCGTCTTCGACGGCGAGATCCGGCACTGGTTGAGGATCCGATTGGTCTTCACGCGGCCGTACTTGGGAACGGCGAGCAGCATGTCGAAGACCTTCGCGGTCATCACGTACTCGGGCGGGTCGAGCAGGATCGTGTTGATGCTGGCCCGGTTGGCCTTCAGGTCCTTCTTCAGCTTGGCGCGGGCGGTGCGGATGTCGTTGGCGCGCTTGAGCGCCTCCATCCGCTGGTCCAGCGAGCGCTCCGGTGCCGCTGCTGAGGTCTTGACTGGGGCCGGCATGTGGGCGGCGAGTATAGCCGCGGCTCGGGGCCGTGCAAGCCGCTGCGACCCGATTGAGCCGAAATTCGCCTAAACCTCGACTCTAGGTTGAGGGCTGGCCCTGCCTGACGGCCTCTCCCTGCTGCTGCGGCGCGTGGATCTCCTGCAGGCTGCGGACCTCTGTCTCGCCCTGCTGGCCCGCCGCGATTGCCCGCGCGGCGGCGGTTGCGCCGGTCATGGTGGTCACGCAGGGGATCCCGGCACGGACAGCGGCGCTGCGAATCTCATAGCCGTCGGCGCGGGCACCGGAGCCGGTCGGAGTGTTGATGACGAGGTCACAGCTGCGCTTGCGAATCAGGTCGACGACGTGCGGCGAGCCCTCGTGCAGCTTGTTGATCCGGGTTACCGGTACCCCCATCCGCTCGATCGCCTGCGCGGTGCCGCCGGTCGCGATCACCTCGAAGCCGAGGTCGTGGAACCGGGCCGCGAGCTGCGTGGCCGCCGGCTTGTCGGTATCGGTGACGGTGATGAAGACCGAGCCTTCGCTCGGCAGCCGCACCCCCGCGGCCGCCTGGGCTTTGCCGAAGGCGGTCGGGAAGTCGGCGGCGATGCCCATCACCTCGCCAGTGCTCTTCATCTCCGGGCCGAGCACCGAGTCGGCGCCGGCGAAGCGCGCAAACGGAAGCACGGCCTCCTTGACGCTGACGTGCTCGAGCGGCCCCTCGGGTAGGTCCTGGTCGGCCAGCTTCTCCCCCAGCATCAGCCGCGCCGCCATTTTCGCCAGCGGCACCCCAATCGCCTTGGAGACGAAGGGCACGGTTCGAGAAGCCCGCGGGTTGGCCTCGATCACGAAGAGCTCGCCACCGGCGACTCCGTACTGGATGTTGATTAGGCCGACGACGCCGAGCTCGAGGGCGATCTGCTTCGTCGTCGCCCGGATCTCGTCCAGCATCTCCTCGCCGAGGCTGAGTGGCGGGATTACGCAGGCTGAGTCTCCCGAGTGGACGCCGGCCTCCTCGACGTGCTGCATGATCCCGGCGACCCAGACGTCCTCGCCGTCGCCGAGCGCGTCGACGTCGACCTCGATCGCGTTCTCGAGGAAGCGGTCGAGCAGCAACGGGTGCTCCTGGTCGGCCTTGACATGGGCCTCCAGGTAGGCGGCGAGGTCCTCGGTCGAATAACAGATCTCCATCGCCCGGCCGCCGAGCACGTAGGACGGCCGCACCAGGAGCGGGAAGCCGACCTCGGCGGCGATCTCTTCGGCCTCCGCAGCCGAGAGCGCGGTTCCGTAGGGCGGGTGCTTGACGCCGAGCCGGCGCAGCAGTTCACCGAACCTCCCCCGGTCCTCGGCCAGGTCGATCGCGTCCACGGGAGTGCCGAGCAGCGGCACGCCGGCCTCTTCGAGCGTGCGGGCCAGCTTCAGCGGCGTCTGGCCGCCGAACTGGACGATCACGCCCTCCGGATTCTCCTGCTCGCAGACCGCCAGCACGTCCTCGGCGGTGAGCGGCTCGAAGTAGAGGCGGTCGGAGGTGTCGTAGTCGGTGGAGACGGTCTCCGGGTTGCAGTTGACCATCACCGCGTCCCGGCCCAGCTCGCGGGCGGTCATCGCCGCGTGCACGCAGCAGTAGTCGAACTCGATCCCCTGGCCGATCCGGTTCGGCCCGGCGCCGAGGATCACCACCGAGTCGCGCTCGCCGCGGCGCACCTCCGAGGCCGGCGGCGAGCCGTCGGCCCGCGGGCGCTCGTGTCCCGAGTAGTAGTACGGCGTCGCCGCCTCGAACTCGGCGGCGCAAGTGTCGACCGCCTTGTAGGTGCGGACCAGGCCGTCGGTGCCGTCGCCCTCCTTGGCCAGCGCCTCGAGCTCGCGCAGGAACCAGCGATCGACCAGGCAGCGCTCGTGCACCGCCTCGACGCCGAGTCCGCGGCGGAATGCCTCGAGGACGAGGTCGAAGCGCTCGGCGCAGGGCATCTCCAGCGCCGTCAGCAGCTCCTCGTCGTCGGCCGGCGGTTCGGCGGGCGAGTCGAGCTCACGCGAGCGCATCGCCTTGGCGAACGACTCGCGGAAGGTGCGGCCGATCGCCATCGCCTCCCCAACGCTCTGCATGTAGGTGGAGAGACGTCCCTCGGAGCCGGGGAACTTCTCGAAGGCGAAGCGCGGGATCTTGGTGACGACGTAGTCGATCGTCGGCTCGAAGGAGGCCGGCGTCGCCCGGGTGATGTCGTTGGGGATCTCCTCCAGCGCGTAGCCGACGGCCAGCTTCGCCGCCATCTTCGCGATCGGGAAGCCGGTCGCCTTCGACGCGAGGGCCGACGAGCGAGAGACCCTCGGGTTCATCTCGATCACGACGATCTCGCCGGTCTCGGGGCTGACGGCGAACTGGACGTTGGAGCCGCCGGTCTCGACCCCGATCGCCCGGATCACCTTGATCGCCTGGTCGCGCAGGTCCTGGTAGAGCGGGTCGGTCAGC
>JBEVJP010000088.1:0-3472 GCA_040510155.1 Solirubrobacterales bacterium
GCTCTCGAAGATCGGCGCGATCTCGTACTGCGCTGGCGCCACCTCGTTGTGGCGGGTCTTGACCGGAATGCCGAGCTTCCGCATCTCCAGTTCGGACTCCATCATGAAGGCCAGCACCCGCTCCGGGATCGAGCCGAAGTAGTGGTCGTCGAGCTCGTGGCCTTTCGGCGGCTTGGCACCGAACAGGGTCCGCCCGGTGGCGATCAGGTCGGGCCGCTCGTAGAAGTACTGCTCGTCGATCAGGAAGTACTCCTGCTCGGGGCCGACGGTGGTGAAGACGCGCTGCGTCTCCTCGTCGCCGAGCAGTCGCAGGGCCTTGACGGCCGAACGCGAGAGTGCGTCCATCGAGCGCAGCAGGGGGATCTTCGCGTCGAGCGCCTCGCCGGTCCAGGAGGCGAAGGCGGTCGGGATGCAGAGCAGCGTCCCGTTCGGGTTCTCGAGGATGAAGGCGGGGCTGGTCGGGTCCCAGGCCGTGTAGCCGCGCGCCTCGAAGGTGGCGCGGATGCCGCCGGTCGGGAACGAGGAGGCGTCCGGCTCGCCCTGGATCAGCTCCTTGCCGGAGAAGCCGGCCAGGGTGCTGCCCTCGCCGGCGGGCTCGAAGAAGGAGTCGTGCTTCTCCGCCGTGGAGCCGGTCAGCGGCTGGAACATGTGGGTGTAGTGGGTGGCGCCCTTCTCCAGCGCCCACTCCTTCATCGCCTCGGCGACGGCATCGGCGAGACTCGCGTCGAGTGGCTCGCCATCCTTCATCGTCGCCTGCAGCTTCTCGAAGACGTCGCCCGGCAGCCGTTCGCGCTGCACGGCGACGGAGAAGACATTGGCCCCGAACAGGTTGTTCTCGGGCTGGGTCAGGTCGAGCGCGCCGAGAGCCTCCCCGTTGGAGCTCCACTGCGCTGCGGTCACGTTCTGCTGGCGGATTCGGCTCATCGCTTCGCTAGTTCCTCACTTGGCTGCGCGCCCACTCCCGAGCGCGTTCGGATTGCGTTGACTCCCAATGGAAGAGCCAAAAGAGCCTAATGCCACTGCGTAAACGCAGGTTTGTACCGCCGTACAGCGTTGGTCAGAGCGAGTTATCCGCGCTGGCGGCGGGGCGGAGTGGGACGGCCCGTTCGAGCCCGAGCGGATGGCGCAGCCGGAAGCCGTCGGCCGGCCGCATCTCCTCGCTCCAGCCAGGCCCGGTGCGATCGCCGTCGTCGCTGTAGCTGGTGTCCCAGCGCAGCCCGGCGATCACCGCGAAGACGTGGTCGCGGTTGGCGTAGACGCGCACCCAGTTGCCGCCCCCGCCGCCGCCCCAGCGCATGAAGCCGGTGGAGTCGAGCGGCGATTCGAGCAGCCCGGCGGCGTGCATCACGTAGCTGACCGAGCCCGAGCAGTCGTATCCGGCCGAGTTCCACTGCCGGTGCCCACCGCCCCAGTGGTAGGGCCGGTGGCGGATCCGGTTTGCCGCTTCGATCATCGCCTTCACCGCGGGCGGGGCGGAGGCTGGCGCCACGGCGCGACCGCCGGGCGTCAGCGTCGCCGTAGGGACCTGCGCCGACGCCGATCCCACGAAGCCACACGCGAGCGCCAGCGCAACAGCACATCCCAGAGCCGAGATCCCAATCCGAAAACGCACGAATCCTCGTTATCGGCACGGTCAATCAGGCGCTTGAGCCCACGCGTCTGCTCCAGCACGTCCATAGAACGTGCAAGTGCAGACGCGTGCGAATTCGCCGACCGGATAGCCTCCCCCGCCGCGGCGCTTGCCGCTTGCCAAGCCGAAAACTTCCGGAGGGACTACTCGCAATGTTCGTTTCCAAGGCCGCCGTCGTCGGTGGCGGCACGATGGGCGGAGAGATCGCACAGGCGATCGCCGCCGCCGACATCCCCGTCGTCGTCAAGGACATCGACCAGAAGTTCGTCGATGCCGCGCTCGAGAAGGCCCGCGGCGTCACCGAGGGGCAGCTCGCCCGCCTGGTCAAGAAGGAGAAGCTGACCCAAGAGCAGGCCGATGCCCGCTTGGCCGAGGTGATGGGACGGATCGTCGGTGCCACCACCTACGAGGAGTTCGGCGACGTCGACTTCGTGATCGAGGCGGTCCCGGAGCGGATGGAGATCAAGCAGGCCGTCTTCCGCGAGATCGACGCGGCCACCCCCGGCCACGCCATCCTCGCCTCCAACACTTCGGCGCTTTCGATTACCGAGATCGCTGAGGCGACGCTGCGCGCCGACAAGGTCTGCGGCTTTCACTTCTTCTACCCGGCCTCGATGATGCGGCTGATCGAGGTGATCGAGGGCGACGAGTCCTCGGAGGAGACGATCCAGGCGGCCGCCAACTTCGCGCAGCAGATCCGCAAGACCGCGATCAGCTGCGGCGAGGTCCCGGGCTTCGTCGTGAACAGGATCCTCAACTCGGCCGTGTCGGAGGTGTGGCGCGTGACCGAGGAGGAGGGCCTCGAGATCGAGGAGGTCGACAAGGCGATCAAGGACTCGGGAACCGTTCCGATGGGACCGTTCTTCCTGACCGACCTGCTCGGGCTCGACACGGTCCTGCACGTGGCCGAGCACCTGCGGGAGTCGTACGGCGACCGGTTCTTCGTGTCGGCGCAGATGAAGGAGCTGGTGGAGGCGGGGAACCTCGGCCAGAAGACCGGGAAGGGGTTCTATGAGCACGGAAACTGAGTCCCAGCTCGGCTCGATCGTCGCGCGGATGGGTCTGAAGACCCTGGTCGAGTCCTGCCTCGTCCTGGAGGAGGGCGTCGCCTCCGCGAAGGACATCGAGATCGGGATGATGATGGGCGCGGGCATCCTGCCCGGGCCGTTCACACGAGCCGACGAGGCCGGCCTGGACGCGATTCTGGACGGGCTCGAGCACGCCGAGCGCGAGTGGGGGCCGGCCTTCGAGCCGCCCACGGTGCTGCGGCGGCTGGTGGCCCAGGGCAGGCTGGGCAAGAAGAGCGGCCAGGGCTTCTTCCCCTATCCGCAGCCCGACGCCGGCGATCAGCGCGAGACCGTTCTGCTCGAGACGCGTGGCGACGTCGCCATCGCGTGGCTCAACCGCCCGCCGGCGAACCCGCTATCGCCCCAGGCCGTGCGCGACCTGATCTCCCTGTGGGACGAGGTCGGCGGCAAGGTGCGGGCGCTCGTGCTCGCGTCCTCGAACATCTTCAGCTTCAGCTCCGGTGCCGCCCTCAAGGAGTTCACCAAGCTGTCGCCCGACGCCGAGGGCGCCGGCCTGGTCGAGTCGGCCCACCGCTTCATGCGCGGGATGGAGCAGTCGTCCACCGTCACGATCGCGGCCGTCAACTCGATCGCGTTCGGCGGCGGCTGCGAGCTGGCGATGGCGTGCGACTTCCGGATCGCCGCCGAGTCCGCCACCTTCGGCCAGCCCGAGATCAACCTCGGCCTCATCCCAGGCTTCGGTGGCACCCAGCGGCTGCCGCGCCTGGTGGGTGAGGCGAAGGCGCTCGAGATGAACCTCGGCGGCGACCCGATC
>JBEVJP010000089.1:0-18882 GCA_040510155.1 Solirubrobacterales bacterium
GGATGGGCGGACACTGCCTGCCGGTCGATCCCTTCTACCTCGCCTTCAAGGCCCGCCAGCACGACTTCTACCCGGAGTTCATCGAGCTCGCCGGGAAAATCAACCAGGCCCAGCCGGGGTTCTGCGTGGAGCGGATCGAGCGGACCCTCAACGCCGTCCGCAAGCCGGTCAACGGCTCCAAGGTGGTGATCCTCGGCGTCAGCTACAAGGCCGGCGTCGGAGACATCCGCGAGTCGCCCTCGCTGGCGATCGTGCGGCGGCTGATCGAGCTCGGCGCCGACGTCTCTTACCACGACCCTTACGTTCCGGCCCTGAAGGACTTCGGGCTCGAATCCGCCGACCTCGACGAGGCCCTCGACGCCGCCGACGTCGTCGCGATCGTCACTGCGCATCCCGACGTCGACTACGAGGAAGTCGTCGCCCGGGTGCCCCAAGTAGTGGATTTCCGCGGCGTCACCCGCGGCATCGAGGCCAAGAACCTCGTTCGGCTCTAGCTCAGCGCGTAGGCTGATTTCACGACCGCTTCCGCTTCTCCCAAAGACGCGCTGACTGTCGCCGTCACCGGTCCGACCGGCGAGATTGGCCTGCCGCTGCTCGCCGAGCTGGAGCGGCGGCCGGAGGTGGGGGAGGTGCGTGGCATGGCTCGCCGTCCCTTCGATCCGGCCGCCGAGAGCTGGTCCAAGGTCGTCTACCGGCGCGGCGACATCCTCGATCCGGTGGGGCTCGACGAGCTCTTCTCCGGCGCCGACGTCGCGGTGCACCTCGCCTTCGCGATCTTCGGCGACCGCGAGGAAACCCGGCGGGTCAATCTCGAAGGGAGTCGCAACGTCTTCGAGGCAGCGGTCCTGGCGGGTGTGAAGCGGCTGGTCTACGCCTCCTCGGTTGCTGCCTACGGCTTCCATCCGGAGAATCCCCTGCCCCTGGCGGAGGAGACGCCGGCCCGCGGTAGCGACGACTTCTATTACTCGGCCCAGAAGGCCGAGCTGGAGACGACGTTGGAGCGGACCGTCGCCGGCAGCGACGTCGAGACCTACGTCTTCCGCCCCTGCATCGTCGCCGGCCCGCGGGCGACGATGCTGATCCGCAAGACGCTGGAGGGTGCCCGCCTGGGCGATCCGGTCCCAGGCCTGCGGCGGCTCGTCGCCCGGCTGCCGCTGCCGGCGCCGGTCCTGCCGGATCCCGGCATTCCGTTTCAGCTCGTCCACCACGACGACGTCGCCCGAGGGCTGGCGGCGGCGATCGTCGGCACGGGGCCACCCGGCGCCTACAACCTCGCCGGGGAGGGCGAGGTCGGCGTCGCCGACGTCGCCCATGCGCTCGGCTGGCACGCGGTGGGTGTCCCGGGCGCGGCGGTCGGTCTCGGTGGGCAGCTGGCGCGGCGCCTCGCCTTCGCCTCGCCGCAGCTGGAGTGGGCGACCGCCCTGACCACGCCGGTGCTGATGGACACGAGCAGGGCGCGAAAGCAGCTCGGCTGGCGCCCCCTGCACGACGCCCGGCAGACGCTCGACGAAACCGCCCTCGCGGCTCGCGACCCCGGCCTGCTCGACTAAGCGACGATGGTGAGGGCGCCGGGGTCGACCGCGAGCGTCGCCCGCGTGCGGTCGCCGATGTAGTCGCCGTCGACCTGGACCGGAAAGGCCTTCGGCTGGCCGTCTCCGTCGCTGGAGATCGACTCGATGGTGGCCATGCGGACGTCGTCGAAGTGCTGCACCTGGCGGTGGCGAGCGGCGGGTCGGGTGGCGCTGAAGAGCCGTGAGATCAGGGTCGGCATGTCGCGCTGCGCGGCTCGCTTCAGGACCCCCAGCGAGAGCGTCCCGTCGTCGATCGCGATTCCCTCGCAGACCCGGATCGGTTTGCTGGCGAAGTAGGTGAGCGGGTCGGCGTTCTGGGCGATCGTGGTGACGCCCTCGACCGGCTCCTCGCCTTCGACCGCGACCTGCATCCGCACCGGGTTGACGAGGTACTGGCGGTAGAAGCCCGAGAGCGCCGCCCAGCTGTAGTAGTAGGGACCCGCCTTGGCCTTGAGGCGCGGATGGGCGTCGACCCGGCGGACGACGGTGGCGTCGATGCCTGCTCCACAGGCGAAGACGAAGTGGCGGTCATCGACCTTGCCGAGGTCAATCTTGCGCGGCGCCCACTCGTCGACCAGGGCGAGCAGGTGCTCGGTCGCGTCGACGACGTCGTTGGGGATCCCGAGGCTGCGGCAGACCACGTTGGTCGAGCCGCCCGGCAGTACAGCCACCGGAACGTCGGTCCCGGCCAGGCCGTTGGCGACCTCGTTGAGCGTTCCGTCACCCCCGAAGGCGACCACCACGTCGTAGCCGTGGTCACGCACCTCGCGTCCGATCTCAGTCGCGTGGTTCTGCGCCTCGGTCGAAACCGCCTCCACCTCGAAGCGTCCCTGCAGCGCATAGACGACCAGGTTGCGCAGCCGGTCCGAGACCGTCGTCGCATAAGGATTGACGATGATCAGCATCCGCTTCTTGTGCGGCTTGCGGTGGGGAATGCGGTCGCGGATTTTCGGGTTCATGCCGCGACCGCCTCGTAGCGCACGACGCTGCCGTCGTCGACTTCGCGCACCCGACCCTCGTTGACGAGCAGGTCGGCATGGCCGATCACCTCGGAGAGGGTGAGGAAGGCCTGGGTGACGGCGACGTTGCCCCAGATTGATTGGGCCAGCTCGTAGCCGCTCTTCGGGTCGCCCTCGGCGATCAGGCGGTAGATCTTCTCCTTGCGGCGATCGTGGCCGGCGAGGCGGGAGTCGATCAGGGCGGCGTGGTCGACGACCGGGTCGCCGTGGCCGGGGAGGACGATCTCGACCGGCAGCTCGCGGGTCTGCCGCAGCGAAGCGATGTAGGCGGCGAGCGCCTGCACGCGCTCGGTCGATCCGTCGAGGGGCCGCGAGATCAGCGGGTTGGAGGAGATCTCCGGGAGCAGGTGATCGGCGGCGATCAGGATCTGCCGCTGCTCGTCCCAGAAGAGCGTGTCCGAAGGGCTGTGGCCGGGCCGATGCTGGACCTCGAGGGTGCGGTCGCCGAAGGCCATCCGCTCGCCGTCGTCGAGCGGTCGCGTCACCTCGACGCGCGAGCCCCAGCCGCGGAAGCTGCGGGAGACGCTCGCCAGTGCCACGGTCACCTCCTCCGGGATGCCGTTGCGCTGCATCAGCTCGACCGCGAAGCGATCCTCGGCCTCGGAGTCCTCGGCGAAATCGGCCAGGCGCGCCGCAGCAACCCCGATCGCCGCCACCTCGGCGCCCGAGTGCTCGGCGACGATCTCGACCAGGCCGAGGTGGTCGATGTGCTGATGGGTGACGATGATCAGCTCGATGTCGTCGATCGAGTGTCCGCGAGCAGCTAGCTGGGTGCTCAGCTCGTCGAGCGCCTTGCCGGAGTTCGGGCCGGTGTCGACGAGCGTCAGCGGCTCGTCCTCGATCAGGTAGCAGTTGACGCGGCCAACGGCAAAGGGGGTGGGGATCTGCAGGCGGTGGATGCCGGCCAGGGCCGCCTGCTCGAGCGCCGTCTCGGGCGTCAGCTCGCTCACGAGCGGATCAGGGCGAGAACCTCGTCGCGGCGCCGTTCCATGTCCTCGCGGGAGACCAGCGACTCGAGGTTGAGGCGCAGCAGCGGCTCGGTGTTGGACGGGCGCACGTTGAAGTGCCAGTCGTCGTAGTCGACCGAGATGCCGTCCAGGTGGGTGATCTCCCCGTCCGAGTAGCGCTCGCCGATCTCAGCCATCTTCGCTTCCGGGTCCGCCACCTCCGAGTTGATCTCCCCTGAGATGAAGTACTTGGAGCGGAACTCGTCGATCAGCTCGCCGAGGCTGCGCCCGTCGAGCGAGAGCAGCTCGAGGACCAGCAGCGCCGGGATCGTCCCCGAGTCGGCGTTCCAGAAGTCGCGGAAGTAGTAGTGCCCGGAGACCTCGCCACCGAACGCCGCCTTCTCCTCGCGCATCCGTGCCTTGAAGAAGGCGTGGCCGACGCGGGAGAGGTCCGAGCGCCCACCTTCCGCAGCGACCAGGTCCGGTACGGCACGACTGGACCGCGGGTCGTAGAGGATCGTCGCGCCGGGGTTCTTCTGCAGGACCGAGCGCGCCAGCAGCGCGCAGATGAAGTCGCCGTCGCAGAACTCGCCGCTGTCGTCGATGAAGAAGCAGCGGTCGGCGTCGCCGTCCCAGGCGATGCCGAGATCGGCGCCGGTCGAGCGGACCCGCTCCATGATCAACTGCCGGTTCTCCTCCAGCAGCGGATTTGGCTCGTGGTCGGGAAAGTTGCCGTCGGGCGTGAAGTACATCTCCTCCAGATCGAGCGGCAGCCCCTCGAGGATCGGCCCGACCATCGGCCCACCCATGCCGTTGCCGCCGTCGACGACGACCTTCATCGGCTTGACGTTGGCGGGGTCGATGAAGGAGAGCGCGTGGGCACGGAATTCCTCCCAGACGTCGACCTCCTCGCAGGAGCCGCCACCTGGCGCCGGGCCCAAGCCAGCTTCGATCTCGGCCTTGACGTCGCCGATCCCGGCGTCGCCGGAGAGGGGCAGCGCTCCCTCGCGAACCAGCTTGACGCCGGTGTAGGCCTTGGGGTTATGCGAGGCGGTCACCATCGCGCCGCCGTCGAGCTGGCGCGAGCCGACCAGGTGGTAGAGCATCTCGGTGGCGACCATGCCGGCGTCGAGTACGGTCGCTCCCTCGGCGATCATCCCGTCGCGTACCTCGGCGGCCATCGCCGGCGCGCTCAGCCGCATGTCGCGCCCAATGCCAATCCGCAGCTCGGAGGGCTGCTTGCCGCGCAGCCGCGCCAGCACCCGGGCGAAAGCGCGTCCGATCGCCCGCGCGGTCGTCTCGTCCATCTCGGTCCCGTAGAGGCCGCGGATGTCGTAGGCCTTGAAGATGCCGGCCGGGGCCAGCGGTGCCTGCTCGCTCAAAACGCTCCCTTCAACGCTGCATAGCTCTCTTCGATCGACTGCGGCATCACTTTGGTGTCGGCGATCACCGGCATGAAGTTGTTGTCACCGGCCCAGCGCGGCACCACGTGCATGTGGATGTGATGCTCCACCCCGGCGCCGGCAACCCGACCCTGGTTGAAGCCGACGTTGTAGCCGTGCGGCTGGTAGGTCGACTCGAGCCGGTCCATCGCCCGCTGCGCCAGCGCCATCATCTCCGCCAGCGTCTCGGCCGGCATCTCCTGGAGCCGCCCGACGTGGGCATACGGCGCGACCATCAGGTGGCCGTTCGTATACGGGAAGAGGTTGAGGATCACGAAGGCGCTCTCGCCGCGGTGGACGATCAGGTTCGCCTCGTCGTCTTCCGCCGCCGGCTTGGCGCAGAAGATGCACTCCTCCTCGTTGTCCTTGGACGCGTCCTTCACGTAGGCGAGGCGCCAGGGCGCCCAGATGCGGAAATTTGCCACGGGCGGCCCATCCTATGGAAGGCAGCGCTCGGTCAGAGCCAGCGGCGGCGGCGGAAGTAGCCGACCATGCTGATCAGGATCACGGCCATCACCGCCAGCACGACGAAGAAGCCCTCCTCGTTGCCCTCGAAGGGCACCCAGGAGTTCATCCCCATGATGCTGGCGATCAGGGTCAGTGGCAGGATCACGACGCTGATTGAGGTCAGCACTCGGAGGATGTCGTTGAGGCGGTGGGAGATCACCGCCTCGTTGGTCTCCTCGAGCGCCTCGGCGACCTCCTTGTAGTTCTCGAGGATGTCCCAGATCCGCTCATGGGCGTCGACGATGTCGTCGAAGTAGATCTCGAGATCGAGGTCGGGCGCGAGGTAGCGCTGCTTGACCTTCTCGAGGTCGCGCAGCACCGGCCGCTGCGGCCGGATCACTTTGCGGAAGTTGATGATCTCCTGCTTGACGTTGGAGATGTCCCGCACCACTTCCTCGGAACGGCCGTCGAAGATGTCGTCCTCGAGCGCGTCGAGCTTGTTGCCGATCTTGCGCAGCATCGGGAAGCAGTAGTCGAAGCTGTCGTCGACCAGGCGGTAGAGCAGGTACCCGGAGCCACGCGAGAAGAGCTGCTCGCGCAGCTCCTCCTTGCCGCGGCAGCGCTCGAACAGATACTCGACCGGCTGCAGCGGCTGGTTGGGGATCGTGATCAGGTAGTCGGGCCCGACGAAGAGGTCGAGCTCGCCGGTGCCGAGGCGGCCCAGGGAGCGATCGAAGACCGGCAGGTGGAGGACGATGAAGAGGTAGTCGTCGTAGACATCGATCTTCGGCCGCTGGTTGCGGGAGAGGACGTCCTCGAGGTCGAGGGCGTGGAAGTCATAGTGCTCCTCGAGCCAGGTTCGCTCCAGCGAGCCGGGGTGCTCGATGTTGACCCAGCGCAGGCCGGACGAGTCGATCTGCTCGACGTTGGGGGTCTGTGGCTCAGCAGGAGCCGGCGGGCCGAGGACTGCGCCGCGCCGACCGGGCCGCCGGAGCCTGGGCTTCGGAAGGTTCGGCATCGTTCTGTCCGATCGTCTCGGCGAGCGCGGTAGGCATGGTGACGACAAGGTTAGACGTCACGGCAGCCTTAGTAATACGCGGAGGCCCCTGGTACGCTTCTCCCAACATAAGCGCCACATCAAGAGGGGTGGAGGGACTGGCCCAGTGAAGCCCCGGCAACCACCGCGAACTTCGGTTCGGGGGGAGGTGCCAACTCCAGCAGATCAATGTCGGATGACGGCGAGGTCTGGAAGATGTGGGGGACGTCCGATCGGACCTCTGCCCCACAGGCGGAGGTTTTTTTTGATGAGAGGAAGGATCGGATGTCCATAGAGAGTCTCAAGTGCAAGGAGTGCGGCTCGAGCTTCGAGCTCGGCGCCAACTACTTCTGCGAAAACTGCTTCGGCCCGCTGGAGGTCTCCTACGACCTCTCTGGCCTGGACGCCACCGAGGCGAAGAGAAGGATCCAGGCGGGTTCGCAGGGCATCTGGCGCTACGCCGACTTCCTGCCCTTCGAGGGTCGCCCGGGCGATCCGCTGGAGCCGGGGCTGACGCCGCTGCTGCGCGCCGACCGGCTCGCCGAGGCGCTCGACCTCGACGCCGAGGTCTGGATCAAGAACGACGCCGCCAACCCGACCCACTCCTTCAAGGACCGGGTCGTCGCGGTCGCGGTCGCGAAAGCGCGTGAGCTCGGCTTCGAGACGGTCGCCTGCGCCTCGACCGGCAACCTCGCCAACGCCGTCGCCGCCCACGCCGCCGCTGCCGGCCTCGACTCATACGTCTTCGTGCCGGCCAATCTCGAGGAGCAGAAGCTGCTCGCGACTGGCGTCTACGGCACCAACCTGGTCGGCGTCCGCGGCAACTACGACGACGTCAACCGGCTCTGCACCCAGCTCGCCGAGACCCGCCCTTGGGCCTTCGTCAACGTCAACCTGCGCCCGTACTACGCCGAGGGCTCGAAGACCCTCGCCTACGAGACCGCCGAGCAGCTCGGTTGGGAGCTGCCCGACCGGGTCGTCTGCCCGATCGCCTCCGGCTCGCTGTTCACGAAACTGGGCCGCGGGTTCCAGGAGTGGCTCGACCTCGGCCTGCTCAGCGGCGAGATGCCGACCTTCAACGGCGCTCAGGCGCTCGGCTGCAGCCCAGTGGCGACGGCCTTCGCCGAAGGTTGGGACGTCTGCCGCCCGCAGAAGCCGGACACGATCGCCAAGAGCCTGGCGATCGGCGACCCCGCCGACGGTCCCTACGCGGTCGAGCACGCCCGTCGCAGCGGCGGCGCCATCGACTCGGTCACCGACCAGGAGATCCGCGAGGGGATCAAGCTCTTGGCGGAGACCACCGGAATCTTCACCGAGACCGCCGGTGGCGTCACCGTCGGCGTCCTCAAGAAGCTCGCCGAACGTGGCGACGTCGGTGCCGGCGAGCGGGTCGTCGTCTACCTGACCGGCGAGGGGCTGAAGACCCTCGACGCCACTCGCGATACGTTCCGGATGCACGAGATCGACCCCAACCTCGACAGCTTCGAGGCCGAGTTCCGCCAGGAGGTAACCGTCTGATGAGCGTCACCGTGAAGATCCCGACCCAGCTGCGTGCCGCGACCGGAGGAGAATCCGAGCTCGAGGTGGAGGGCAACACGGTCGGCGAGGTCCTCGATGCCGTCTTCGACGCCCACGGCGGCCTCCGCGAGCGGATCACCCAGGACGGCGACCTGCGCCGCTTCGTCAACGTCTACGTCTCCGGCGAGGACATCCGCTTCCAGCAAGGGCTGGAGACCCAGATCGACGACGGCGCCGAGGTGACGATCCTTCCCGCCGTCGCCGGCGGTTGCTGAGTTAAGCCCCCTATAGACCCCCTAACTCAGCACTCGATGAGGCCGCCCGTCGTCATTCTCTGTGGCGGGCGCGGCACCAGGCTGCGTGAGCGCACCGAGTCGGTGCCGAAGGCTCTCGTCGAGATCGGCGGGCGGCCGATCCTCTGGCACGTGGTGCGGATCTACGCGGCGCAGGGGTTCGAGCGGTTCCTGCTGGCGACGGGGTACATGGGCGAGGCCGTGGCCGAGTTCGCGGCGGCGGAGCGGTGGCCTGAAGGAGTCGTGGTCGAGTGCGTCGACACCGGGCGCGATACGCCGACGGGCGGGCGCGTGGCGCGGCTGGCGGAGCAGCTCAGGGGCGGGACGTTCTGCCTCACCTACGCGGACGGGGTTGCCGACGTCGACCTCGACGCGCTACTCGACTTCCATGGCGGACACGGTGACCTGGCGACGATGACGGTGGTGCGGCCGCACCTGCAGTGGGGGGTGGCGGAGCTGGGCGAGGACGGGCGGGTCGCCGGATTCGCGGAGAAGCCGCGCAGCGAGCACTGGATCAACGGGGGCTTCTTCTGCCTCGATTCGGGGGCGCTCGACTACGTCGACGAGGACAGCGTGCTCGAGCGCGAGCCGCTGGGCCGACTCGCCGCTGACGGGCAGCTGCACGCGTATCGGCACGAGGGATTCTGGGACTGCATGGACACCTACAAAGATGCGGTCGTTCTCAACGACCTCTGGGCCAGCGGCGAGGCCCCCTGGCGGGTCTGGGCCGAGGCCGGGGTGGAGGCGTCGTGAAGCGCGCCCTGGTCACCGGCGGCCACGGCTTCATCGCCTCGCACCTGGCGCGGGCCCTGCTCGAGCGGGGCGACTCGGTCACCGTGCTCGATCTTCCAGCGCCGCCACTCTCGGGGTTGACGCTGCAGGGCGCCGCTCCGGCCGTGGACCTCGTGGAGGCGGACCTGCGCGACGCGATGGCGGTCGACGCGACCGTCTCCGCGGGGGAGTTCGACGTGGTCTTCCACCTAGCCGCCCAGACTCTGGTCGGGCCGGCGATGAGCGATCCGGTCGCGACCTTCGAAGCCAATGTGCGCGGCACTTGGGTCCTGCTGGAGGCCTGCCGTCGCACCGAGGTGCCGGCGGTCGTCGTTGCCTCCTCCGACAAGGCCTACGGGCCCAGCGACGAACTGCCCTATGAGGAGGAAATGCAACTGCGTCCCGCCTCGCCGTACGAGGCGAGCAAGGCGGCGGCCGACGCGATCTCGCTCAGCTATCGCCCGGCCTTCGGCCTGCCCGTGGCCGTCACCCGCTTTGCCAACGTCTACGGCGGCGGCGACCTCAACTTCTCGCGCTTGGTCCCGGAGACCGTCGCCGCTGTGCTCGAGGGTCGCCGTCCCCAGATCCGCTCCGACGGCAGCCCCGAGCGGGATTTCCTCCACGTCGACGACGCCGTCGCCGCTTATCTGGCGATCGAACACGCGGTCGGCGGCGGCGGCCCGGCGGCGGGCGAGGCGTTCAACGCCGGTGGTGAGCGGCCGCACTCGGTCGCCGAGGTGGTCGAGGAGATCGCCGACCTGGCCGGGGGAGGGCTGAGCCCCGAATATGGCCCCGGCAACCCGGTCGGCGAGATCGACCGCCAGTTCGTCGACTCGACCAAGTTGCGCGACTGGACCGGCTGGGAGCCCGAGGTGGAGCTTCGGGATGGCCTGCTGCGTACCCTGGAGTGGTACCGCGAGCACCCGGAGGTGCGTCCCTGATGTGCGGCCGCTTCACGGTCACCAACAAAGACACGAAGAAGATCGCCGACCGCTTCCAGGCCGAGCTGGAGAAGGCGCTTGAGCTCGGCGGGGGCGCTCGCGAGAGCGCGAAGGAGGGCGCCGGGTCGGAGAACGGCGACAAGGAGAGGCCCCCAGCCGGCCTTGGGCGCTTCAACGTTGCGCCGACTCAGGAGATCCTCACCGTGCGCTCCTCGCCCGACCCCGAGCAGGCCGTCGCCGGCGAGCGCGAGGCGCGGTTGATGCGCTGGGGCCTGGTTCCGCGTTGGGCCAAGGACCTCAAGGTCGGCTACAAGATGATCAACGCCAAAGCCGAGAACCTGACTAGCAGCCGCGCCTACGGGCCGCTGGTTGGCAAGTATCGGCACCGCTGCCTGATCGTCGCCGACGGCTTCTACGAGTGGATGCGGGCGGAGGATCCGAAGCAGCCGCGCCAGCCCTGGCGCTTCACGGTCGACGGCGGTGAGCTCTTCGCCTTCGCCGGGATCTGCACCCGCAAGGAGTGGACCGACCCCGAGGATCGCGGCGTCGACGATGGTTGGCTCTACAGCTGCACGATCGTCACCACGACCCCGAACGAGGTCGTCGCCCCGGTCCACAACCGGATGCCGGCGATCCTGCCCAGTCCCGAGGCGGAGCAGGCGTGGCTGAGCACCGACCTCTCGGTCGAGGACGCGGTGGCGATGTGCGGCCCGCTCGACGCGAACCGGATGCAGAGCGCCCCCGCCAACCCGGCGCTCAACAAAGTCGGGAAAGGGATGGCCGAAGGGCCGGAGCTGCTGGTCGCCCCTGCGGGCTGACCTCAGCCTTCGGCTTCCTCTTCCTGCTTTTCTTCCTCTTCTTCGGCCTGTTCTTCGGCGCGCTCTTCGGCTTCTTCGTCGATCGGCGGCGGCAGGGCCTTCAGCGAGCCGGCGGTATGGACGGTCGCCTCTCCGGCGCTGGTGGTCAGGGTGCAGGCGATCGCTGCCTTCGGGGCCACCGTGGTCTTCCAGACCGTGTAGAGGGGCAGCACCAGCTCCCGCTTCGGCTTGCCGGCGAGGAAGTATTTGAGTCGCTCGGTGTGGACCTCGTACTGCGGCCATTCGAGCTTGACGCCCTGTTCGGTGGTGAAGGCCGGGAAGTGGTCGGGTTCGACCACGACCAGTTCGCCGCCCCGGGCACTGAAGTCGACGAGGATCGTTTCCGGCACGTCCTGGCTGTAGATGCCGGCTTCCGAGGAGCGGGGGAAGGTCGCCCGCAGGCCACCCGAGGTCTGGGCGATTTCGGTGCGGTTGTTGGTGGCGACGCTGCAGAGGATGCGCCCGCGGCCGACTGGCGAGCCGGCGTCGATCTTAAGCGTCGCTCCGGCAAGGAAGAGGGCGAAGCCGCTGACGTTGGTGCCGGTCGCTTTGATCTCCCCGTCGACCAGCTGCATCTGGCCCGGGCCGCCGGGGACGTCGACCGGCGCCGAGTCCGGGATGGCGGTGCGCTGAATCCATTCGAGGTTGGCCGCTTCTCCCGAGGCGCGATCGGTCGAGAGCACGGCGGCGACCAGGCAGGCGAGCAGGCCGACGGCAACGACGATCAGGGCGCCACGCGGGAGGCGGCTGTCCGGCTGCGGCTCGCTCACGGCCGCGACAGTAGTCGAAGCGGCGGCCGCCGCGCCCGCCTGCTGCCAGTTCGCCATCGGAGTATTTTTTGCGCGTGGCAGCCAAGCCGACGCCGATGCCCTTCGAGGCCGTCGAGACACGGACGGCATCCGTCCATGGCCGCTCGATCAGCTACGTGGGCGGCGGCTCCGGGCCGGTTCTTCTGTTCGTCCACGGGATGGCGGGGACTGCCGACAACTGGGCGGGGGTGATCGAGCCCCTGGCGCTTCGCAACACCGTGATCGCGCCGGACTTCCCGGGCCATGGCCTTTCCGAGCCGGGCGGCGGCGATTATTCCCTGGGCAGCCTCGCCAGCGGCCTGCGCGACCTGTTGGTGACGCTCGGCCACGACCGGGCGACGCTGGTCGGCCACTCACTCGGCGGCGGGGTGGCAATGCAGTTCACCTACCAGTTCCCGGAGATGGTCGAACGCCTGGTGCTCGTCTCCAGCGGTGGCCTGGGCCGGGACGTCAGCCCGATCCTCCGGGCCGCGGCGCTCCCCGGAGCGAAGCTCTTCATCGGCGCCACTGCCGGAATCGGCCAGCAGGCGGGATCGCTGGTCGGCCGCGGCCTCGGCCTCTTCGGCCTGCGCCCCAACGCCGACCTCACCGAGGTGACCCGCGGCTACGCCTCGCTTGCCGACGGCGATCGCCGTCGGGCCTTCCTCGCCACCCTGCGGGCCGTCGTCAATACCGAGGGCCAGCGGATCGGCGCCCTCGACCGCCTCTATCTGGCCGACAAACTCCCCCTCTTGATCGTCTGGGGCGATCGCGACCCGATCATCCCCGTCTCCCACGGCGAAGAAGCCCACGCCGCCGTGCCCGACAGCCGCTTCGAAATCTTCAAGGGCGCTGGCCACGTGCCCCAGCTCGAGCAGCCCGGCCGCTTCGTCGCCACGCTGGAACGCTTCCTCACAGAGACCGAACCGGCCGAGTTCGACCGCGACGAGTGGCGCGCCCGCTTCAACTCGGCCTGACACCGGCCTGAGAACCCACGCGCCCGACAGGATTCGAACCTGTGGCCTCCGCCTCCGGAGGGCGGCGCTCTATCCAGCTGAGCTACGGGCGCAGACGTTCAGCTTATCCGCAGCGATAGGGGGCCGGTCCTCGGTGTTCGCGTAGGCTCGCCGCCGTGGATCTATCGGTGACCTTTCTGGGCACTGGCGGCTCGGTGCCGTCGGCGCGGCGCTCTACGGCGAGCGTGCTGATCGCGCGTGGGGGGGAGCGGCTGCTGTTCGATTGCGGCGAAGGGACGCAGCGGCAGATGCAGCGATCGCTGGGCCTCGTTCAGCTCGACGAGATCTACCTGACGCACTTCCACGCCGACCACACGCTGGGGCTGCCGGGGCTGCTGAAAACGTACGACCTCACCGACCGGGAGCCGCCGTTGACGGTCTATGGGCCGCGCGGCCTGCACGATCTCTTCGCGGTGATGAAGCCGCTGATCGGGCGGCTCTGCTTCGAGGTCGAGCTCGTCGAGCTGGAGCCTGGTCAAGCAGTGCCCCACGATGGCTATGAGATTCAGCCCTTCGAGGCGGCTCACAGCGTGCGCGCCAACGGCTACGTGCTCGCGGAGGAATCGCGGCCGGGGCGCTTCGACGTCGAAGCGGCGAAGCGGCTGGGGGTGCCGGAAGGGCCTGCCTTCGCCGCTCTACAACGCGGCGAGGCTGTCGAGGGTGGCGATGGCACGGTGAGTCCCGACGACGTCGTCGGGTCCAGCCGTCCCGGCCGTACCGTCGCTATCACCGGCGACACCTCGCCGAGCCCGGCGACGGTCGCCGCCGCCGCCGACGCCGAGCTGCTCGTCCACGACGCCAGCTTCGCCGAGGAGGAGGTGCAGCGGGCGGCCGAAACCGGCCACTCGACGGTCGGCCAGGCTGCCGCCGTCGCCCGCGAGGCGCACGTGAAGATGCTCGCCCTGGTCCACATCTCCTCCCGCTACCACGTCGGCAAGGTTTTGGAGGAGGCGGAAGAGGTCTACGAAGCGACCGTCGCCCCCAAGGACTTTGACGTCATCGAGATCCCCTTTCCCGAGCGGGGCTATCCCGAACTGGTCCCCAACGGAGCAAGGGAAGCCCAGCAATAACGGGGACCCCGCCGCCGCCGCTGCTACGCTGCCGGCGTCCTTTAACCAGGTCCCGAGAGGCCAGGAAGGAAGCGAAGAAGTGAGTGAGAAGCTCGTGCTGGAGCACGACGACCTGCGGCGCACGCTGAAGCGGATCGCCCACGAGATCGTCGAGAAGAACCCCGATTCCTCCGCTCTGGCGATCGTCGGCGTCCACACCCGCGGTGCCGTCCTTGCACGTCGCCTGCACACGCTGCTCGGCGAGCTGACCGACGCGGCATTGCCCTTCGGGGACGTCGACATCTCCTTCTACCGCGACGACCTCGCCGCCAAGGCGCCCTCCACACAGCCGGTCGTCCACACCTCGCACATCGACTTCGACGTCAGCGAGCGCACGATCGTGATCGTCGACGACGTCCTCTTCACCGGCCGCACCGTGCGCGCCGGGATCGACGCGCTCTTCGATTACGGCCGGCCGCGTCGGGTGCAGCTGGCGGTCCTCTGCGACCGCGGCCACCGCGAGTTGCCGATCCGCCCCGACTACGTCGGCAAGAACCTCCCGACCGCCCGCGAGGAGCGCGTCAACGTCCGCCTCGAGGAGATCGACGGCGTCGACGAGGTGACGATCTCCGAGCCGGTGGAGGCTGTCTCATGAGGCACCTGTTGGCGATCGAGCAGCTCTCCCGCGAGGAGATCGAGGCGATCCTCGACCGGGCCGAGAGCTTTGCTGAGGTCGGCCGCCGCGACATCAAGAAAGTCCCGACCTTGCGCGGGCGCACCGTCGTCACCCTCTTCTACGAGTCCAGCACCCGCACCTCGAGCTCCTTCGAGCTCGCCGCCAAGCGGCTCTCCGCCGACCTCGTCTCGGTCAAGGCGGCCGGCTCCTCGGTTGAGAAGGGCGAGTCGCTGAAGGACACGGTCGCCACCCTCTCGGCCTACGACCCGGCCGCGATCGTGATCCGCCACCCATATGCCGGCGCCGCCCAGATGGTCGCCGGCTGGACTCCGGCAGCCGTCGTCAACGCGGGAGACGGCAAGCACGAGCACCCCAGCCAGGCGCTGCTCGACGTCTACACCCTGCGCCGCCGGCTCGGCACCCTGGAGGGCAAGCGGATCTGGATCGTCGGCGACGTCCTCCACAGCCGCGTCGCCCGCTCCAACCTGATCGCCTTCCAGCGGATGGGGGCCGAGGTGACGCTCTGCGGCCCGCCGACCCTGATCCCGCGCGGGATCGAGCAGCTCGGCTGCGCGGTCACCTACTCGATTGAGGATCTCGACGAGGCCGACGTCGTCTACTCCCTGCGGATGCAGCAGGAGCGCATGCACGACAGCTTCGTCCCCTCGCTGCGCGAGTACGCCGCGACCTTCCAGGTCGACACTCGCCGGCTCAACCCGCGCCAGCTGCTGATGCACCCCGGCCCGGTCAACCGCGGCGTCGAGCTCTCCGGCGAGGCGATCGACTCGCCGCAGTCGCTGATCGCCGAGCAGGTCGCCTCCGGTCTGGTCGTCCGAATGGCGATCCTCTACGAGCTGCTCGCTGGCGGCGAGCGCCCCAGCGCGGTCGGCGAAGGCGACTCGGCCGCCAGCGCCACCCCGATCGGACAGCCGGCGTGAGCACTTCGGAGCTGCTCGACTTCCGCCCCGGCCCGGGTGCGGACCTGGTCCTGCGCCGGGCAACCGTGCTCGACCCGGTCGCCGGAATCGACGGCGTCCACGACGTGGTCGTCCGCGGCGGCGAGATCGCCGAGCTGGCGGCGCCCGGCGAGGCGCAGGTCGACGGTGCCGAGGTGCTGGACGCCGAAGGCCTGCACGCCTTCCCGGCCTTCTTCGACCCGCACGTCCACCTGCGAACCCCCGGGCAGGAGCACAAGGAGGACGTCGAAACCGGTGCCCGCGCCGCGGCCGCCGGCGGCTACTGCGGGATCCTGGCGAGGGCGAACACCGAGCCGCCGGTCTCAACCGCAGCCGCCGTCAGCGCCCTGCGCGAACAGGCCCGCGAAGGAGCGGCCGTGCCGATCGGCTTCCTCGCCACGGTCACCGCCGGCATGAAGGGCGAGGAGCTGACCGAGATGGTCGAACTGCGCGAAGCCGGCGCGATCGGCTTCTCCGACGACGGCCTGCCGATCCGCAGCGCCCGGGTGATGCTGCGGGCTCTGCAGTACCAGCGCCTCTGCGGTGGCACGATCGCCCTGCACGAGGAGGATCCGGAGCTCTCCGCCGGGGGTGCCATGCACGAGGGCCCGGTCTCGGCCGCGCTCGGGATCGGCGGCATCCCCTCGGTCTCGGAGTCGACGATGATCGCCCGCGACGCCGCCCTGGCCGGCTACGAGGGGGCGCGCATCCACGTCCAGCACCTCTCCGCCGCCGAGTCGATCGAGGTGGTCCGCGCCGCCAAGGCGGCCGGGGTCCTGATCAGCGCCGAGGCCAGCCCGCACCACCTCTGCCTCACCGACGAGGAGGTCCGTAGCCTCGACCCGCACCGCTTCAAGATGAACCCTCCGCTGCGCGAGGAGCGCGACCGCCAGGCGCTGATCGAGGGCCTCCGCGACGGCAGCGTCGAGTGCATCGCCACCGACCACGCTCCGCACCAGCCCGAGGAAAAGGACGTCCCCTTCGAGCAGGCCGCATTCGGGGTCACCGGCCTCGAGACCGCCTTCGCGGCTCTGCACACCGAGCTGGTCCTGCCGGGCACGATCGGCCTCGGCCTGCTGGTCGAGCGGATGGCCGGCGGTGCCGCCCCGTTCGGAATCGAGCGACCCAGCCTGGCACCGGGCTCCGAGGCCAACGTCGCCCTCTGCGACCTCGGCGCCGAGTGGACTGTCGGCGAAGAGGGATACGAGAGCCGCTCGGAGAACTCCTGGTGCCACGGCCGCACCCTGACCGGCCGTGTCCTCGTCACCATCGCCGCCGGCCAGATCGCCTTCCGCTTGCGCTCCTTCTCCCTCGGGGTCGCTTCGTGACCCGCTGGGGCGACTTCTCCCCCGACGGGGCGGAACAACTCGACCCAAGGGAGGTCCACGATGGCTGACGCCTACCTGCTGCTCGAGGACGGCACCCGCCTCGACGGGCTCGCCTGTGGTGCGGCGGACGCCGTCACGGGCGAGGTCGTCTTCAACACTGCGATGACGGGCTACCAGGAGTCGGTCACCGATCCCTCCTACGCGGGGCAGATCATCGTCTTCACCTATCCGCTGATCGGCAACTACGGCGTCTCCGCGGCGGCGATGGAGTCCGACCGCGTCCACGCCCGCGGCGTCGTCATGCGCGATGGCAAGAACCGCGAGGACGTCGCTACCGCCGAGGGCGGTTGGCTCGACTGGCTCGCCGACTGCGGGGTGCCGGCGGTGAGCGGCGTCGACACCCGAGCGCTGGTCCGCCACCTTCGCGACAAGGGATCGATGCGCGGTGGCATCTTCCCGGCCGCGACGCCGGAAGGGGAGGCACGCGAACGGATTGCCGCCGAGCCGGCGATGGCTGGCGCCGACCTCGCCCGCACCGTCACCCCTGCGGAGCCGGTCCGCTTCGACGGCGGCGGCCCCCACGTGGTCGGCATTGACACCGGGGTCAAGCTCAGCATCGTCCGCCAGCTGCGCGAGCGGGACTGCAAGCTCACCCTGCTTCCCTGCACCAGCAGCGCCGAGCAGGTCCTCGCCGAGGACCCCGACGTCGTCTTCCTCGCCAACGGCCCCGGCGACCCGGGCGCGCTCGACTACGTGGTCGAGACGGTCCGCGAGGTCGTCGGCCAGAAGCCCGTCTTCGGGATCTGCCTCGGCCACCAGCTGCTCTGCCGGGCCGTCGGCCTGCAGACCTACAAGCTGCCCTTCGGCCACCGCGGCGCCAACCACCCGGTCAAGGACCTCGAGACGGGGCGCATCGACATCACCTCCCAGAACCACGGCTTCGCCGTCGAGGGACCGGGAGGGGAGCCGCGGATCGAGGCCGACGAACCGGTCCGCTGGGAGACCGACTTCGGCGTCGCCGAGCTCTCGCAGCTGAACCTCTACGACCGCACCGTCGAGGGCCTGGTCCTCCGCGACGTCGCCGGGGCCACCGTCCAGTACCACCCCGAGGCCGGTCCAGGCCCACACGACGCCCGCCACCTCTTCGAGCGTTTCCTCGCCCTCGCCGCCTGATCGGAGCCCAATGCCGAAACGAACTGACATCGAGAAGATCCTTCTGATCGGCTCCGGCCCGATCGTGATCGGCCAGGCCGCCGAGTTCGACTACTCCGGCGTGCAGGCCTGCAAGGTCCTGCTCGAGGAGGGCTACGAGGTCGTTCTCGTCAACTCGAACCCGGCGACGATCATGACCGACCCCGAGTTCGCCACCGCCACCTACATCGAGCCGCTGCTGCCTGGCCCGGTCACGAAGATCCTCGAAAAGGAGCAGCCCGACGCGCTGCTGCCGACGCTGGGCGGCCAGACCGCCCTCAACCTGGCGATGGCCCTGCACGAGGACGGCACCCTGGAGCGGCTCGGGGTCGAGCTGATCGGTGCCGACTCCGCTGCGATCCGCCGTGCCGAGGACCGGGAGGAGTTCCGCACGACGATGAACGAGGCCGGGATCCGCATTCCCTGGTCGATCACGGTCAAGAGCCTGGCCGAGGTCGAGGAGGGCCTTGCCGACGGCCGCATCACCCTGCCGGCGATCGTCCGTCCGGCCTTCACGATGGGCGGCCAGGGCGGCGGCATCGGCAACGATGAGACCGAGCTGCGCCAGGTCGTCACCGAGGGCCTGGCGGCGAGCCCGATCAACCAGGTCCTGGTCGAGGAGTCGGTGATCGGCTGGGGCGAGTTCGAGCTCGAGGTGATGCGCGATCGCAACGACAACGTCGTGATCATCTGCTCGATCGAGAACGTCGACCCGATGGGCGTCCACACCGGCGACTCGGTCACCGTCGCTCCGGCGCAGACCCTCACCGACCCGCTCTACCAGGACCTCCGCGACCAGGCGATCAAGGTGATCCGGGCGATCGGGGTCGAGACCGGCGGCTCCAACGTCCAGTTCGCGGTCAACCCCGAGAACGGCGAAATCGCCGTGATCGAGATGAACCCCCGCGTCTCGCGCTCCTCGGCGCTGGCATCCAAGGCGACCGGGTTCCCGATCGCGAAGATGGCGGCCAAACTTGCGGTCGGCTACGCGTTGGAGGAGATCCCCAACGACATAACCCGGGCGACGCCGGCCTCC
>JBEVJP010000090.1:0-7063 GCA_040510155.1 Solirubrobacterales bacterium
GGCGCCAAGGTCACCGACGTCGCCGTCGTGGTCGTCGCCGCCGACGACGGCGTCATGCCGCAGACCAAAGAGGCGATCGACCACGCCCGCGCCGCCGACGTGCCGATGCTGATCGCCGTCAACAAGATCGACAAAGAGGGCGCCAACCCGGAACGGGTTCGCACCGAGCTCGCCCAGGAGGGCATCTCCCCGGAGGAGTGGGGTGGCGACACGGTCTTCTGCGAAGTCTCCGCCAAGACCCACGAGGGGCTCGACAACCTGCTCGACATGATCCTCCTGGTGACCGAGCTGGAGGAGCTGGCGGCCAACCCCGACGCTCCCGCCTCGGGCACCGTGATCGAGTCCCAGCTCGACCCGGGTCGCGGCCCGGTCGTCACCGTGCTGGTCCAGCGCGGCACCCTCGAGGTCGGCGACTCCCTGGTCGCCGGGTCGCAGTGGGGCCGGGTGCGGGCGATGCAGGACTTCACCGGCGAGCGGGTCGAAGCCGCCGTACCGGGGATGCCGGTCGAGGTGCTCGGTTTCGACGGGGTCTCCGATGCCGGTGAGTTTGTCCAGGCGGTCGAGAACGACCGCCAGGCTCGCCAGCAGGCGCAGGAACGCGCCAACCGGCTCAAGACCGAGGCCCTGGCCCGGCGCCAGGCGCGCAAGGTCAGCCTCGACGAGGTCTTCGCCCGGGCTCAGGAGGGCGACATCAAGGAGCTCAACATCGTCCTCAAGGCCGACGTTGCCGGTTCCCTGGAGGCACTGCAGGACGAGCTCGCGAAAGTTCCGCAGGAGCGGGTCGCGATCAACATCATCCACTCGCAGACCGGTGGCATCAACGAGTCCGACGTGATGCTGGCCTCGGCCTCCGACGCGATCATCATCGGCTTCAACGTTCGCCCGTTGGCCGATGCTCGCCGAGCCGCCGAGCGCGAGGGCGTCGACGTCCGCACCTACTCGGTCATCTACAAAATCACCGAAGACCTGCGCAACGCCATGGAGGGCCTGCTCGAGGCGCTGGAGGTCGAGGAGACCGTCGGCGAGGCCGAGATCAAACAGACCTTCAAAGCCTCCAAGGTCGGCCGCATCGCCGGCTGCATCGTCACCGAGGGCAAGGCGGTGCGCACGGCCGGCGTCCGCTTGATCCGCGAAGGAACGGTGATCTGGACCGGCCAGCTCGCCTCCCTGCGTCGCTTCAAAGACAACGTGCAGGAAGTGGAGGAAGGGCAGGAGTGCGGCGTCGTGCTGGAAGGCTACGCTGACGTCAAGGAGGGCGACGTGCTCGAGTTCTTCCAAACCAAGCAGGTCGAGCAGACCCTGGAGTAGATATGGCCGGCCCCCGCATGCGGCGCATCAACGAGGTGCTTCGCGAGGTCGTAGGGGCGGCGATCGCGAGTGATCTCAGTGACCCCCGAATCGGCTTCACGACCGTGACCTCAGTAGAGACGAGCCCAGATCTGCGCCACGCCAAGGTCTTCGTAAGCGTGCTCGGCGACGAGGAGGCGCGCGAGGCGACGCTCGACGGCCTGCGCTCCTCGCACGGCGTCATCCAGTCGCGGATCGCGGCGGAGACGCGGATGAAGCGGACGCCGACGCTGACCTTCCACTACGACGACACGGTCGAGCAGGGGGTCCGCATCTCCCACCTGCTCGACGACGGATCGCTGGAGGAGGGGGAGTCGCGATGAGCCAGTCGCCGCCCATCATCGGGTCCGATCTGGACACCGTCGCGGCGGAGCTGCGCTCGCGCGACCGCTTCCTGCTCACCGCCCACGAGGGTCCTGACGGCGACGCCCTCGGCTCGCTGCTGGGGATGCATCACCTGCTGACGGCACTCGGCAAGGACTCGGTGATGTTCCTCGCCGCCAAGGAGTTTCCGCTGCCGATCGAGTACCGCTTCCTGCCTCTCGAGGAGGTCTTCCACGAGCCACCCGCCGATATGGCGGACCGCACCGTCGTCTTCCTCGACTGCGGCAACATCGACCGGATGCCGGTCGACTTCCTCACCGCCGGCGGCAACACGGTGATCAACATCGATCACCACCACGACAACACCCGCTTCGGCGATTACAACCTGGTCCAGGTCGAAGCCTCCAGCACCGCGGAAATCGTCTACGACCTGGCGATGCTGCTCGGCGTCTCGCTGACGCCGGAGATGGCGGCAGCGCTCTACGTCGGGCTCGTCACCGACACCGGCAAGTTCATGTACGAGAGCACCAGCGCGCATACGCACCGGGTCGCCGCGGCGCTGATCGAGGCCGGCGTCGACGTCGACGACACCTACCGCCGGCTCTACGAGCACGTTCCTTTGGAGAAGGTCCGCCTGGTCTCGCGAGCGCTCGACGGGATCCGCCGCTGCTGCGGAGACCGCCTCGTCCTCACCTACATCACCAGCGCCGACTACGCGGCAACCGGGGCGGGGGAGGAGATGACCGAGGGCGTGATCGACCATCTGCGCTCGATCGACGGCGCCAAGGTCGCCGCCGTCGTTCGCGACCTCGGCGAGCGCGGACGCGCCGCCCGCAAGGTCAGCCTCCGCTCCAGCGAGGGAGACGTCGACGTCTCGGCGATCGCCCGTAAGCGCGGCGGTGGCGGGCACAAGCGCGCCGCCGGCTTCTCGACCGACATGGAGCTGGAAGAGCTCGAAGAGTTTCTCTGCGCCGAGGTAGTAGCCCAACTTGGCTCCTGAGATGACCGACGCCGACGCTGCGGGGGCCGTGCTGCTCTTCGACAAGCCGGCTGGGGTCACCTCCCACGACGTCGTCGCCAGGGTGCGGCGCGAGCGCGGCTGCAAGGCCGGTCACGCCGGCACCCTCGACCCCTTCGCCACCGGCCTGCTTCTCGTGCTGCTCGGCAAGGCCACGCGCCTGCAGCGCTTCCTCGTCGGGCTGCCGAAGACCTACCTGGCGACGGCACGGCTCGGCTGGCGCTCCAGCACCGGCGACCCGGATGGCGAGCTCACCGAGACCGGCCAGGTGCCCACCACGCTCCAGCTCCCGACCGGCACCGTCCGTCAGCGGGTGCCGATGACCTCGGCCGTGCGGGTCGGCGGCGAGCGCCTCTACAAGAAGGCGCACCGGGGCGAAACCGTGCCGACCCCGGAGCGCGACGTCGAGGTGTACCGCGCCGAGCTGCTCGAAGCCGCCGGCGACTCCGCCCGCTACGAGATCGAATGCTCGGCCGGGACCTACGTGCGGACCCTGATCGAGACCCTCGACGACGCCTACTGCGCCGAGCTGCGCCGCTCCGCGATCGGCCCTTTCCGGGTCGAGGACGCGGGGGAGACGGTGCCCGCGGAACGTGTCGCCGAGCTGGTCCCGGCGGTGGGGATGGCGTTGCGATGAGCATCGAGGTCACCTCGCTGCCGGACGCGCAGCCGCGCCCGCGGCACGTCGCGATCGGGACCTTCGATGGCGTCCATCTTGGCCACCAGGCGGTGATCGACGACGCCGACACGGTGCTGACCTTCGATCCCCACCCGCTCGAGGTCCTGCACCCGGCGGCCTTGCCGAAGCTGATCATGCCCTTCTCGGTCAAGCGCGACGTGATCGATGGCCTCGGGGTCCGCGAGCTGGTCGTGATCCCCTTCGACGCGGAGTTTGCCAAGCGCGGCGCCGAGGACTTCATCGAGCACGTCCTGGTCGAGAAGCTGACCGCCGAGCGCGTCTCGGTCGGGGAGAACTTCCGCTTCGGCGCCAAGGCGAAGGGCGACCCGGCGATGCTGGGACAGCATCCCGAGTTCGAGACCCGCGTGGTGCCGCTGGTCGAGGTCGACGGCGAGACCGTCTCCTCGACCCGGATCCGGGCACTGGTCGCCGCCGGTGACATGGTCGGCGCCCGCCACTGCCTGGGCGCGCCCTTCATGGTCGAGGGAGAGGTGGTGCCCGGCGACCAGCGCGGCCGCGAGCTCGGCTTCCCGACCGCCAACATCGTCCCCGACGATCGCCTCGCGATCCCCGGCCACGGCGTCTTCGCCGCCTTCGCCAACGGCGTCCCGGCCGCCGTCAACGTCGGCATCCGCCCGACCTTCGAGACCGGCCGGGGGGTCCTGATCGAGACCTACCTGATCGACTTCGACGGAGACCTCTACGGCCAGAATCTGCGCGTCGCCTTCGTCGAGCGGCTGCGCGGTGAGAAGCGCTTTCCGGACGCCGAGCAGCTGATCGCGCAGATGCACGAGGATGTCGAGGACGCGAGGCGTGTCTGTGCTAGCTTCCAGCGGCCGTGACCCCGCTGGGTCCGGCTTTTTTTAAGACCGAACGAGACGATTTCGAGATGAGCCTGACGAAAGAAAAGAAGAGCGAGCTGATCGGCAAGTTCGGTCGCGCCGATGGCGACACCGGCTCCGCCGAGGTTCAGGTCGCCCTGCTCACCGAGCGGATCAACGACCTCACCGAGCACTTGCGCACCCACGCCAAGGACCATCACTCGCGGCGCGGTCTGCTGATGCTGGTCGGCAAGCGCCGGCGCATGCTGCGCTATCTCGAACGGACTGACCTCGAGCGCTACCGCGCCCTGGTCGCCGATCTCGGCCTGCGGCGATGATCGCGGTCGGGGAGAGTGCCCCCGACTTCACGCTGCGGGACCAGGACGGGGAAAAAGTCTCGCTGACCGACTTTCGCGGTCGCAAGCTGCTGCTGATCTTCTACCCGTTCGATTTCAGCCCGGTCTGCTCCGACCAGCTCTCGCTCTACCAAGAGGTCAAGCCGGAGATCGAGGCGAAGGGCGTCACCCTGGTCGGCGTCAGCGTCGACAGCCCCCACGCGCACAAGGCTTTCCAGGAGAAGCTCGGCATCGACACGACGCTGCTCTCCGACTTCGAGCCGAAGGGCGAGGTCGCGCGTGCTTACGGCTCCTTCCTCGACGACTTCGGGATGGCCAACCGCACCCTCGTGCTCGTCGACTCGGACGGGAAGGTCGCCTGGACCTACGAATCGCCGAACCCCGGCGAGTTCCCCGGCGCCAACGTCATCTTCGACGCGCTCTCCTGAGCGCGGGCCATGCCCGATCTGACCAGCGCTCCGGTCCCGCCACCGGGGCCGGACGACCACGCTCGCGGTGAGGGTGAGCTGCTGGTCGTCTACGCCGATCTCGGTTGCGCGCACTGCGCCGCGGCGTGGATCGAAATCGCCAAGCGGCCGGCGCGCGTCGTCTTCCGCCACTTCCCGGTCGCCAGCAAGCATCCGCGGGCGCCGGTCCTGCACGCCGCCGCCGAGGCGGCTGGCCGCCAGGACGCGTTCTTCGCGATGGTCGACTCGCTTTACGCCGATCGTGGCCACGTCGACGACCCGCATCTCTGGCGACGGGCCGAAGATCTGGGGCTCGACCTCGACCGTTTCGAGGCCGATCGCCGCTCGGATCAGGTGACCGCCCGGGTGCGCGGGGACTTCGAGACCGGTATCCGAGCCGGCGTGACGGCGACTCCGGCTTTGTTCGGACCGGCGGCCATGGCGACGGCAGACCCCGGGTAGGGTCTGGGCAATGGCGTCCGCGCCCAGCTTCGAGGCCCACGAGGTCGACCTGCACGGCCACCGGGCGGTCTACCGCGAAGCGGGGAGCGGCCCGACCGTGGTCCTGATTCACGGGATGATCAACTCCTCCCGCCACTGGGAGGACGTTGCCCTGCGCCTTGCCAATCGTCACCGGGTGATCGCCCCCGACCTGATCGGCCACGGGGATTCGGCGACGCCGCGCGGCGACTACTCGCTCGGCGCCCACGCGGCCAGCATCCGCGACCTGCTGGCGACGATCGGGGTCGAACGCTCGACGATCGTCGGCCACTCGCTGGGCGGCGGTGTGGCGATGCAGTTCTTCTACCAATTCCCGCAGCGCACCGAGCGCCTGGTGCTGATATCCAGCGGCGGCCTCGGACCAGAGGTCAGCCCCCTGCTGCGCGGAGCGGCGTTGCCGGGCGCGGCGACGCTGCTGCGGGTCGCCAGCAGCCGTGCTCTGGTCACGGGTCTGGCTGCGACCGGCACGAAGATGCGGGCGGCGGGACGCAGTCAGGGCATCTACCTCGAGGCGGTTGCGCGGGCGCTGCGACCGTTGCAGGAAGGCGGCTCGCGCCGCGCCTTTCTGGAGACGCTGCGGGCGGTGATCGACATCCAGGGCCAGCGGGTCAGCGCCGTCGATCGGCTTTACCTGCTGGGCGAGATGCCGACCCTGATCGTCTGGGGCGAGCGCGACCGCACGATCCCGATCGAGCACGGCCGCGACGCCCACGCGGTGATCCGCCACTCGCGCTTCGAGACGCTGCCGCGAGCAGCCCACTTCCCGCCGCTGGAAGATCCAGAGGGCTTGGCCACGGTACTTGCGGACTTTCTCACCACTACGGCGCCGGTCCTGATCGACGACTCGAGCTGGGGGAAGGCGATTGCAGGCCGGGCTCGCGGCAGGCTGAGGTCCGTTGCCTGACCTGTAGTCTCTCCGTGACAGAGAACGCGAGTTCTGAAAGCAATTGGCTGCCAACCGGGCGGCCGGAGGTACAACTAAATGAGCATGTTTGACGTTAGCCGAGTTTCGGTGGATGTCGGCGACAGCCAGATTTCCTTCGAGACGGGCAAACTCGCTAAGCAGGCGGGTGGCGCGGTCGTGGTTCAGGCTGGCGACACCATGGTGCTCTGCACCGCCACGATGGGCAGCCTGCGCGACGTGGACTTCCTTCCCCTGACCGTCGACATCGAGGAGCGGATGTACGCCGCGGGCAAAATTCCCGGCTCGTTCTTCCGTCGCGAGGGCAAATCGAGCGAGAAGGCGACGCTGACCGCGCGCATGATCGACCGCCCGATCCGTCCGCTCTTCCCCAAGGGCTGGCACTACGAGACGCAGCTGGTCGCGATCCCGATGTCGGTGGACCAGGTCCACCCCTACGACATCCTCGCGATGAACGGCGCCTCCGCGGCGCTGGCGATCTCCCCGGTCCCGGTCGCCGCCCACGTCGGCGCGGTGCGGATCGGCAAGCTCGACGGCGATTTCGTGGTCAACCCGCCTGAGGAGACGCACGAGGAACTGGACCTGGACCTGATCGTCGCCGGCACCGACGAGGCGATCCTGATGGTCGAGGCCGGCGCCAGCGGCGTCA
>JBEVJP010000091.1:0-13112 GCA_040510155.1 Solirubrobacterales bacterium
TCGCGGGAGGCCGTGGCGCCGCGGGTGCGGCGGGGCGATTCACGGGGCGCGGCGGGCGCCGCCCGGGATGGGGGGTCCGACCCCCTTTGTCTCCTAATTCTGAAAGTCCGTAGTTCGGCGGCTCCCGGGCCGCCGCCGTAGTAGGTGCCGGGCTCCATGGGTGGTATCTCGGGCTCCGTCGTAGTGGTTAGCCTCGGCCGCGATGGCGGATGAGCGGATATCGCTGAGTGAGGCCTCCCGGCGTTCTGGGGTTTCTGCGAACACGCTGAAACGGTGGGCGAGGGAGAAGGTGGTGCCGGTGCGGCGGGGGCGGTGGACCGCGGCGGCGGCGGCGCAGGCGCGGGTGGTGGCGCGGATGCGGGAGCGGGGGTACTCGTTGGAGGATCTGCGTGAGGCGGGGCGGGAGGGGCGGCTGGCGTTTGGATTGACGGAGGATCTCCTCCCGGAGGTCGAGCAGTCGGTTTCGGTCACCGAGGTGGCGGCGGAGACCGGGCTCGAGCCGGAGCTGATCGATCGGATCCTCACGATTCTCGGCACCCCGACCGAACGGCGGGATCAGCTCAGCGCCGAGGACGCCGAGGCGCTGAGGCACTGTGCGCGGATCCTTGCCGCCGGGTTTCCGCTGGTGGCCTTCCTGCAGCTGGTGCGGGTCTACGTGCAGTCGATGCGGCGGATCGCCGATGCCGAGGTGCGGCTGTTCCATATATATGTGCACGAACCGCTGATCCGCGACGCGGTGCCGGAGCTGGAGATGGCCGAGGAGATGGGTGACCTCGCCGCCGACATCCTGCCGCTGGCGGCGCCGCTGACCTCCTACCTCCACACCCGTTACCTGCGCTACTTCAGCGAGCAGGACGTGGTCGGCCACATGGAGTCGGAGCTCGGCGCCGACACCGCCGAAATCGAGCTCGGCCAGGTGACGGTGACGCTCTGCTTCATCGACCTCACCGGCTTCACCCGCTACACCGAGGAGGAGGGGGACTTCGGCGCCCTCGACGTGGTCGAGAACTTCATCGAGACCGTCGAAGAGACGCTGCCACGGGAGGCGACGATCGTGAAGACGATCGGCGACGAGGTGATGGTCGTCTCGCCCGATGCCGCGGCCCTCACCGAGTGGGCGGTCGGGCTGCTGCAGCGGTTGCCGGAGCGGCCGCAGCCACGGGTCGGGATCCACTTCGGCGAGGCCGTCTACCGCGACGGCGACTACTTCGGCAGCCAGGTCAACCTCGCCCACCGGGTAGTCAACCGCGCCCTTGCCGGCGAGGTGCTGGTCACCGACCGCGTCTGCGAGGCGATCGCCGACCGCGACGGCCTCGCCATGGAGCCGATCGGCCAGGTCAACCTCAAGGGCTTTCCGGTGCCGACCGACCTCTTCCTCGTTCGTGCCGCGGTGGGCGCGGACCATTAGGGCCCTGGAGGGGCACTTTCTGCCCGGACGGATCCGGACCTAGACTCGATGCGATGATTGCCGAGCGGATGCTGGAAGAGGTGCTCGAAGCCGGCACCATCGTTCCCGGCGGCGCGGTCGTCGCCCTTGTCTCCGGCGGCCGCGACTCGGTCTGCCTGCTCGACCTCGCCGCCCGGGCCACCGGCCCCGACTCGGTCACCGCCCTGCACGTCAACTACGGCCTCCGCGAGGGCGCCGGCGGCGACGAGGCCCGGGCCGTCGAGCTCTGCCGATCGTTGGCCGTCGAGCTGGTGGTCGAGCGGCCGGTCCGGGTCGAGGGTCCGGGGAACCTGCAGGCATGGGCACGGGACGTCCGCTACGCGGCGGCGGCACATCTGGCGCTCGCCCGGGACGCGACGATCGTCACCGGCCACACCGCCGACGACCAGGTGGAGACGATCCTCTATCGGCTGGCCTCCTCGCCGAGTCGGCGCGCCCTGCTGGGGATGCGGCGACGCGACGGTCGGCTCATCCGACCCCTGCTTGCCTTCACCCGCGAGCAGACGACCGCCTACTGCGAGGAGCGTGGTCTCGCCTGGCGCGACGATCCCAGCAACGACGGGATGACCTTCGCCCGCGGCCGGGTCCGCAACGGCCTGCTGCCGGAGTTGGCGACGATTCACCCGGCGGCGGCGGCAAACGTGCTCCGCACCGCCGAGCTGTTGCGCGACGAGGCGGAGGTGCTCGATGCGCTCGTCGACGCCGAGGTGGCCGCCAGCCCAGGGTCGCCGCGAGGAACCGTCAGCCTCGACCGCCTCACCGAGCTGCACCCGGCTCTGCGCCGGCTCGTCCTCCAGCGCCTCGCCGATGGTGCCGCCGGCCGGCCGGTGCCCGGCGCCGCCCGCTTCGCCGATCAGGTCGCCGGCCTGCGCCGCACCGGCACAGCGATGCTCGACCTCGGCGCCGGCGTTCGCGCCGTCGTCGAGCGCGGCGTCCTCCATGCCGAGCAGGGATGAACGAGCGGGTCAAGAGGGGCTCTCTATATCTAGACTGGCGCCGATGTCGTCCGAGCCAGCGATCGGCGAGACCCTCGTCGCCCGGGAGGACCTGCATCGGCGGGTCGCCGAGCTCGGCGCCGAGGTCAGCCGTGACTACGAGGGTCGCGATCTCTTCATGGTCGGCGTCCTCAAGGGCGCGGTGCTCTTCCTCGCCGACCTGATGCGCTCGATCGACGTGCCCTGCGAGGTCGACTTCATGGCCGTCTCCAGCTACGGCTCGCAGACCGATTCCTCCGGGGTCGTGCGGATCCTCAAGGACCTCGACGCGCCGATCGAAGGCCGCGACGTGCTGATCGTCGAGGACATCATCGACTCCGGTCTGACCCTCCACTACCTGATGCGCAATCTGCGCGCTCGCAACCCAGCCTCGCTCGAGGTCTGCTCGCTGCTCACCAAGCCCGACCGCCTGCGAGTCGACCTCTCGCCGCGCTATGTCGGGTTCGAGATTCCCAACCGGTTCGCGATCGGCTACGGCCTCGATCACGCCCAGCGGTACCGCAACCTCGATTACGTCGCCGCGTTGACCGAGTAGCACGGCCAAATACCCCTGGTACGCTGATTTCCACCCTTGAAACGGTTTTTCAAAAGCGCGGCGTTTCCGATCCTCCTGGTCGTCATTCTGGCCTTCATCGCCCAGAAGGTGATCAGCAGCCCTTCCGGCACTGAGGCGCCCTCCTACACCGAGCTGGTCAAGCCGAAAACCGGCCTGATCGCCAAGGGCCAGATCGAAGAAGTCTCGATCAACGTCAAGGACTCCTCGCTCGACGTCAAGAAGACGAACGGCGAAAGCTTCTCGACGGGATACCCGCCGAACACCGAACCGCAGCTGCTCAAAGTCCTCGAAGAAGGCGAAAAAGCCGGCGAAGAGGCCGGCAGCAGCGGCGGCCTCAAGGTCACCAAGGTCCACGGCACCGGCGGCTCCAGCCTGCTCTCGCTGCTGACCTACATCCTCCCCTTCATCCTCTTCTTCGGCTTCTGGATCTTCCTGATGAACCAGATGCAGGGCGGCGGTTCGCGGGTGATGAACTTCGGCAAATCGAAAGCGAAGCGGATGTCCGTGGACGCGCCGAAAATCACCTTCCGCGACGTCGCCGGCGTTGACGAGGCGGTGCAGGAGCTCGAGGAGATCAAGGAATTCCTCGAGAACCCGAAGAAATTCCAGTCGCTGGGAGCCCGGATCCCCAAGGGCGTGCTCCTCTACGGACCGCCCGGCACCGGTAAGACGCTGCTCGCCCGCGCGGTCGCCGGCGAGGCGGGCGTCCCCTTTTTCTCGATCTCCGGCTCGGACTTCGTCGAGATGTTCGTCGGCGTCGGCGCCAGCCGTGTCCGCGACCTCTTCGAGCAGGCCAAGCAGAACTCGCCCTGCATCATCTTCATGGACGAGATCGACGCCGTCGGCCGCCATCGCGGCGCCGGCATGGGCGGCGGTCACGACGAGCGCGAGCAGACCCTCAACCAGCTGCTGGTCGAGATGGACGGCTTCGAGATGAAGGACAACATCATCTTGATCGCCGCCACCAACCGGCCCGACATACTCGACCCGGCGTTGCTGCGGCCCGGCCGCTTCGATCGCCAAGTGGTCGTCGACCGTCCCGACCGTAAAGGCCGCAAGCAGATCCTCGAGGTCCACACCCGCGGCAAGCCGCTCGGCCGCGAGATCGACCTCGACGCGCTCGCCGGCCAGACCCCCGGCTTCACCGGTGCCGACCTCGCCAACCTGATCAACGAGGCGGCACTCCTCACCGCCCGCACCGGCAGTCGGGAAATCAGCATGAAAGAGCTGGAGGAGGGGATCATGCGGGTGATCGCCGGCCCGGAGAAGAAAACCCGGGTGATGAGCGAGAAAGAGCGGCTGATCACCGCCTATCACGAGCTTGGCCACGCGATCGTCGGCCATCTGTTGCCGAACTGCGACCCCGTCCACAAGGTCTCGATCATCAGCCGCGGCCAGGCGCTCGGCTACACGATCAGCATGCCCACCGAGGACAAGTTCCTGACCTCGCGGGCGGAGCTGACCGACACGATGGCGATGACCCTGGGTGGCCGCGCTGCCGAGGAGATCGTCTTCGGCGAGATCACCACCGGCGCCTCCAACGACCTCGAAAAGGTGACCGAGACGGCGAAGCAGATGGTGATGCGCTTCGGGATGTCCGAGCGGCTCGGCCCCCGCGTCTTCGGCCACGATCGCGGCCAGCCGTTCCTCGGCCGCGAGTTCTCCTCCGAGCCGGATTATTCGGAGGAGATCGCCCGTGAGATCGACGATGAGATCCGTCGCATCGTCGAGGCCGCCCACCAGACCGCCAAGGGCATCCTCGGAGACAAACGCGAGGAGCTCGACCGGATCTCGAAACTGCTGCTCGAGCGGGAGACGATCGACGCCAAGGAGTTCGTGGCGCTGCTCGAAGGGAAGCCGGAGAGCGAGGTCTTCAAGGATGAGGAGCCGACGCCGCCGGCGGAGCCGGCGCCTGAGGCGGAGAGGCCGCAGCGCGAAGGTGCCAGGCCGGCACCTCGTCCACGCCCGGGGTTTGCGGGCGGGGACGCCAGTTAAGTAGCTCTTACGGCCCGGCCCGCGCCACCCGCGGGGCGGGACGCAGGTGATACTTCGGTGGTGACTCCGGCGCGACTGATGGGCGTGATCAACGTGACCCCGGATTCGTTCTCCGATGGCGGTCTTTACCTCGATGCCGGGGCGGCCGTGGCGCACGGGTGTGAGTTGGTGGGACAGGGCGCGGCAATCCTCGATGTTGGTGGTGAATCGACTCGCCCCGGGGCGGACGTGGTGCCGGAGGCCGAGGAGCTGCGGCGGGTGGTGCCCGTTGTCGAGGGACTGGCTGACGTCGGTGCCGAGATCTCGGTGGACACCTCGAAGGCGGCGGTGGCCGCGGCGGCGCTGGATGCCGGGGCGACGATCGTCAATGACGTGACGGCGCTGCGGGGGGATGGGGAGATGGCGGCGGTTTGCGCGGAGCGCGGCGCCACCGTCGTGCTGATGCACATGCTTGGGAATCCGCGGACGATGCAGGTGGACCCGGCCTACACGGACGTGGTCGACGAGGTCAAGGCGTTCTTGGCGGAGCGGGTCGGGGTGGCCCTCGAGGCGGGCGTCGAGGAGGAGCGGATCTGGGTGGATCCGGGGATCGGGTTCGGGAAGACGGCGGCCCACAACCTGGAGCTGCTGCGGCGGTTGGGGGAGCTGCGGGCGCTGGGACGACCGCTGGTGGTCGGGACCTCGCGGAAGAGCTTCATCGGCAAGGTCGACGGGTCGGCGGCGACCGAGCGGCTGGGGGGGACGATCGCCTCTTCGGTCTGGGCCGCCGCGGAGGGGGCGGACGTGCTGCGGGTCCACGACGTCGTCGAGGTGGGCCAGGCGCTGACCTTGGCGAACGCGGTGCTGGGGTAGGTTCCAGGACATGAATCCGGACGGGAACGGCATCGAATCCAGCGCTGAAGTGGAGTTGCGTGGGCTCTCGATCTACACCCACCACGGCGTCAGCGAGGCCGAGCAGGAGGTGGGGCAGCGGCTCGAGTTCGACATCTCTTTCGACGTCCCTGACTGCGACGCGGTCCTCACCGACCGCCTCGAGGACACCGTCGACTACGCCCAGGTCTGCGACATCGTCGCCCTCGCCGCGACCGAGCGCAGCTACAAGACGCTGGAGCGCCTCGCCCAGGTGGTCGGTCAGCGGCTGATGGAGCGCTACGGCTGCGAATCGGTGCGGGTACGGGCCGCGAAGCCGGAGCCGCCGCTGCCGCTGGCGATCCAGGAGGTGGCCGTCGAGGTCACCCAGGAGCGCGCGGTCGACGAGGACGAGGCCGAGGCCGAAGGCTGAGCGCGGTGCGCACGGGGTACCTCGGGCTCGGCTCCAACGTCGGCGACCCGGCCGCTCACCTACGGGCCGCGATCGAGCTGCTTCCCGAGTGTGGCGTCGCGGTGGATGCCGTTTCCTCGACCTACCTGACCGAGCCGGTCGGCGAGGTACTCGACCAGCCCGACTTCCTCAACGCCGCGATCCGGATCCGCACCGAGCTCGAGCCCGAGGCCCTGCTCGACGTCTGCAAGGCGGTCGAGGCCAAGCGCGGCCGCAGCCTCGATGCCCCCCGCCACAGCCCCCGCCCCCTCGACGTCGACCTGCTGCTGCTCGGCGACCTCGAGCTGCGGACCGAGCGCCTCACCCTGCCGCACCCGCAGGTCCGCAATCGCCGCTTCGTCCTGGTGCCGCTGCTGGAGCTCGATCCGCGGCTGACCCTCCCCGACGGGGCGAGCCTCGCCGCCGCCCTCGCGGCGCTGCCGCCGGGCGAACGTGTCGACCCGGCGGGACCGCTTGCGTAACGAGTTCCGCCCGCAGCCGGGCATAACCCGACACACGGGCCAGGCGGACCCACTTCGGAAGGCCGCAGCGCTACGTCAGGCGGCGACTTTGAGCGGTGCCAGCCACTCGGCCGGCAGGATCGGCGGCGTGTGGCCGGCGTAATCCGGAACCACGCGCTTCGCCAGCTCGCCGGCTGGGCGACCTTCGATCGCCGGCTTCAGGTCATCGAGCGTCAGTGCCAGGCCGAGGCTGGGGGCGATCTGGAAGTCGGCGGCGTTCAGCTGCTCGCCGCCCAGCACCCCGGCGGCGATCCAGTCGTCGACCCGCTGCAGTAGACCGGGCAGCTGTTCGAGGTCGCGCTTGACGTTCTCGTCGTTGGCCTCGTTGAAGCGGGCCGAAGCGGCGACGATCGGCGCCGCGGTTTTCACCGCGAGTCCGATTGGCAGGCCGAGCTTGGCGCCCTCCGAGTAGCTGCGCAGCGAGGACTTGTCGCGCTTGATCGTCCACCAGAGGATCTGGCGGATCGGGTGCTGCAGCTCCTCGTCGCCGAAACGCTCGGCCTCCTCGACGGCGGCACGCCGCTCCGGGTCGCTGGGGAAGAGCGACGGCTCGGGGCGGAGTCGCTCCAGCTCGCGGGCGATCTGGCGGGAGCCCTGCACCTTGTCTCCGTCGAGCTTGAGCGCGGGCACCGTGTTGCGCGGGAAGCCAAGCCCACGTAGGACCCCCTTCGAGATCACCGGCAGCAGGTCGGTGCGCTTGAAAGCGATGCCCTTGTGCCCCAGCATCAGTTCGGCGCTGGCGCTGGGGTGTGACCCCGGAATTACATAGAGGCGCGCGTTCACGAGGGCGATCCTATGCACTGGAGACCGTGTTTGGCTACCTGGCCAGTCGCGGGCAGTGATAATCCGCCCGTGCTCCTGGTCGCCGACGTCGGCAACACGCAGACGCACCTCGGTGTCTTCGAGGGGGAGAGCCTGACCCAGCACTGGCGCTTCCAGACCCGTTCGGGAGCGACCGGGGACGAGCTGGCGGAGCGGATCGCCGGCCTCTTCTCGCTCTGCGGGATGGCCTTCGGCGACGTCGACGCGGTCTGTGTCTCCTCGGTCGTGCCGCCGCTCGGCAGCCAGTTCGAACAGCTCTCCGAGCGCTATCTCGGCGCCGACTGCCTGGCGGTTGGGCCCGGCATCAAGACCGGTATGCCGATCCGGATCGAGAACCCGCTCGAGGTCGGCGCCGACCGCCTCGTCAACGCGATCGCCGCCTACGAGCGCTTCGGCGAGGCCTGCATCTCCGTGGACTTCGGGACCGGCATCAACATCGACGTCGTCTCGGCCGAGGGCGAGTACCTCGGCGGCGCGATCGGCCCCGGCCTCGCGCCCTCGCTCAGCGCCCTGATCGAACGGGCTGCCCGGATCTCCCGCATCGACCTGGAAGAGCCACAGGAAGCGATCGGCCGCTCGACCCGGGCGGCGATCAACTCCGGCTTCATCTTTGGCTTCGCCGGCCTGATCGACGGCATCGTCCGGCGGATCGAAGACGAACTCCCCAACCCGAAGCTGCTGGCTACCGGCGGGTACGCCGCGTCGGTCGTTCCCTACTCGGAGACGATCGAGGAGGTCGACGACATGCTTACCCTCAAGGGGCTGCGCCTGATCCATGAACGCAACGCGCCCACAGCTGACTGATCCCTTCCGGATCGGCGACGTCGAGATTTCCAACCGCGTCCTGCTGGCGCCGCTGGCGGGCATCGGCAACTGGTTCGTGCGGCTGCAGGCGAAACGCCACGGCGCCGGGCTGGCCGTTTCCGAGATGGTCTCGAGCTTCGCCCTGCACTACCGCAACGAGCGCACCCTCCGCGAGCTGCTGCGGATCCACCCCGACGAGCACCCCGTCTCGATCCAGCTCTTCGGCCACGACGCCGAGGTGATGCGCTCGGGGGCAGAGATCGCCGCCGCGGCGGGCGCCGACCTGATCGACATCAACATGGGCTGCCCGGTGCCGAAGGTCCGCCGCACGGGCGCCGGCGCCCAGCTGCTCCGCGACCCCGATCTGGCCCTCGCCTTGGCCCGTGGCGCCGCCGAAGGAAGCGGCCTGCCGGTGACGGTGAAGCTGCGCTCCGGGATCGAGGCCGGGGACCGCTCCGGCTTCGAGCTGGCGATCCGGCTGGTCGAGGAGGCCGGGGTGGCGGCGATCGGCTTCCACCCGCGGGCAGCGACCAAAGGCCACAAGGGCAAGCCCGACTACGACCTCACCCGCGAGCTGGTCGAACGGGTCGAGGTGCCGGTGATCGTCTCCGGCGGCCTCAGCAGTGCCGCCGCGGCTCGTCACGCCTACGAGGCCTCGGGGGCCGACGCGGTGATGGTCGCCCGGGGCTCGCTCGGCAACCCCTGGGTCTTCGAGGAGCTGACCGGTCGCCGCCTCGAGCCCCCCGCCCGCACCGAGGTCGTCGCCGAGCTGCTCTGGGTGATCGACGGCGCCGAGGAGCACCTCGGCAGCGAGCGCGCCGGTCGCTACCTGCGCAAGTTCTACCCCTGGTACGTGGAGCGGCTGGAGGCGCCCGCGGAGGTCGCCGACGAGCTGCAGCGAAGCGCCGATCTCGGTCGCGCCCGGGAGCTGATTGCGGGCCTCGTCCAGCCGGCCGGGGTTCGCTAGAAGAGCCTTGATTGCCGGCTGGCGCCCCTCGCTATAATCCCGCGACTCCGTGCCCAGGTGTGGCGTCTCGACGCTGCATTCCGGGCGTTTTTTTCGGTCTCGGAAGCCGTTTCAACGGCTTCGTCCACAGCAAAGCGAGGTAGCGCAAGTGAGTCGTCAGGCGGTCATCACCCCAGAGGGGTTGGAGAAGCTCAAGGAGGAAATCGAGTTCCTCTCGACGACCAAACGGCGCGAGGTCGCGGAGCGGATCAAGGAGGCGCGCGAATTCGGCGACATCTCTGAGAACGCCGAATACGACGACGCCAAGAACGAACAGGCGCTGCTCGAGGGCCGGATCGCCCAGCTCGAAGAGAAACTTCGCCGTGCCACCGTGATCGACGAGAAGGCCCTCGGCACCGACGAAGTCGGCTTCGGCTCGGTCGTCCACGTCAAAGACCAGAAAACCGGCGACTCGCAGAAATTCCAGATCGTCGGCTCGACCGAGGCCAACCCGCTGGAGCACAAGCTCTCCAACGAGTCGCCGATCGGCAAAGCCCTGATCGGCCACAAGCGCAACGACGTGGTCACCGTCGAGGTGCCGCGCGGGCCGAAGAAGAAGTTCAAAATCACCAAGATTGAGAAGGCCTGACGCTCGATAGGCTCGCGCGCCGATGAGCGAGCCCGCCGAGCCAGAGCTTTCCGACGTCCTCAAGGACCGCCGCGAGAAGCTGGAGCGAATCCGCGAGGCGGGGATCGACCCGTTCCCGCACGAGTTCTCCGGGCGGGAGGACATCTCCGAGGTACGGGCGGCGCACCAGGGCCTCGAAGCGGGGATGGAGACCGATTCGCGGCATCGGGTGGCGGGGCGGATCAGCGGCCGCCGCGGCCATGGCAAGGCCTGCTTCATTGACATTCGCGACGGCAGCGGGCAGGTCCAGCTGCACGCGCGGGAGGACGTGCTCGGGCAGGAGGCCTACGCGCTGCTGGTCGATCTCGATCTCGGCGACATCATTGGCGTCGAGGGGACGGCGATGGCGACGCGGCGTGGCGGTGAGCTTTCGATTGCCCTGGACCACTGGCGCCTGCTCGCCAAGAGCCTGCGGCCGCCGCCGGACAAGTTCCACGGGCTCGAGGACGCCGAGACGCGATACCGGCGCCGCGAGCTCGACCTGATCGCCAACGAGGAGACCCGCCAGGCGTTCCGGATTCGCTCGCGGACGATCTCCGAGACCCGCCGCTGGCTCGACGAACACGGCTTCGTCGAGGTTGAGACGCCGGTCCTGCAGCCGCTCTACGGCGGCGCCCTGGCGCGACCCTTCACGACTCACCACAACCAGCTCGACCGCGACTTCTACCTGCGGATCGCCACCGAGCTGTACCTCAAGCGGCTCGTCGTCGGCGGCATCGACCGCGTCTACGAGCTCGGCAAGGACTTTCGCAACGAGGGCGTCTCCCACAAGCACAATCCCGAGTTCACGATGCTCGAGTGGTACGAGGCCTACGCCGACTACGAGAAGACGGCGCACGATCTCGAGCTCCTGGTCGCCGAGGTCGCCGAGCGGGTGCTCGGCACCACCAAGGTCAAGCGTGGCGACGAGGAGATCGACTTCGCGCCGCCCTGGCGGCGCATCACCCTGCGCCAGGCGATCCTCGAGCGCAGCGGCATCGACGTCGCCGAGCACCCGACCCGCGAGGCGCTGGCGGCGGCGATCGGCAGCGAGCCCGACCCGAAGGAGGGATGGGGGAAGCTGGTCGACGGCCTGCTCTCCCGCGACGTCGAGCCGGGCCTGATCCAACCGACCTTCCTCTTCGACTACCCGACCGAGCTCTCGCCCTTCGCCAAGGCGCACCGCTCCGAGCCGGGCGTGGTCGAGCGCTGGGAGGCCTTCGTCGGCGGCGTCGAGATCGCCAACTCCTTCACCGAGCTCAACGACCCCGATGAGCAGCGCCGCCGCTTCGAGCAGCAGGCCGCTGAGATCAGTCGCGGCGACGAAGAGGCCCAGCCCTACGACGAGGTCTTCATCGAGGCGCTCGAACAAGGAATGCCCCCAACCGGGGGGGTCGGGCTCGGCATCGACCGGCTGGTCATGATGCTCGCCGGGGCCAGCAGCCTGCGCGAAGTGCTGCTATTTCCGGCCATGCGCAACTGATCTTGCGCCGTAACCGACGAATCTGTGCGATTCGTCTCCAGAAAGCCCGCTCTTAGCGCGTTAGTGGGTACAGAAGCCGGGCAGGCCGTCCCGGTATCGTTAATGAGCACATGGACGCCTTCCGATATCGATTGGGCGTCTGCCGGTACTAACTCGGTTCTACCGGGTTCGTCCAAGAAGAAGGGATTCTTTTGTTCGAGCGTTTCACCGAGCGAGCCCGTCAAGTCGTCGTCCTGGCCCAGGAGGAGGCGCGCACGCTCAAGCACAACTACATCGGGACCGAGCACATCCTGCTTGGTCTCCTCCGCGAGGAGGAGGGCCTGGCCGCGCGGGTGCTCGAGTCGCTTGACATCACGGTCGAACGGGTGCGCTCCCAGGTCGTCCGGATCGTCGGCTCCGGCGAGGAGGTCACCTCCGGCCAGATTCCGTTCACGCCGCGCGCCAAGAAGGTGCTCGAGCTGGCGCTGCGCGAGGCGCTCTCGCTCGGCCACAACTACATCGGCACCGAGCACATCCTGCTCGGCCTGGTCCGCGAGAACGAGGGCGTCGCCGCCCGCATCCTGCTCGACTTCGACGCCGACTCCGACAAGATCCGCAACGAGGTCATCCGCATGCTCTCCGGCCCCGGCGGCCGCCGCCAGGGTGGCGGCAGCGGTGCCGGCTCCGGCGAGGGCAAAAAATCTTCGAAACTGCTCGACCAGTTCGGTCGCAACCTCACCCGCCTCGCCGAGGAGGGCAAGCTCGATCCGGTGATCGGGCGCGAAACCGAGATCGAGCGGATCATGCAGATCCTCTCCCGGCGCACCAAGAACAACCCGGTGCTGCTCGGTGAGCCGGGCGTCGGCAAGACCGCCGTCGTCGAGGGCCTGGCCGCTCGCATCAACAGCGGCGAGGTGCCGGAGCTGCTCAAGAACAAGCAGATCTACACGCTCGACCTGGCCGCCCTGGTGGCCGGCTCCAAGTACCGCGGCGAGTTCGAGGAGCGGCTCAAGAAGGTGATGAAGGAGATCACCCAGCGCGGCGACATCATTCTCTTCATCGACGAGCTCCACAACCTGGTCGGCGCCGGCGCCGCCGAGGGCGCGATCGACGCTGCCTCGTTGCTCAAGCCGGCCCTGGCCCGCGGCGAGCTGCAGACGATCGGCGCCACCACGCTCGACGAGTACCGCAAGTACCTCGAGCGCGACTCGGCGCTGGAGCGCCGCTTCGCCCAGATCAAAGTCGACCAGCCCTCGCCCGAGGACACCGTGAAGATCCTCGAAGGGCTGCGCGAGCGCTACGAACAGCACCACCGGGTGACGATCCGCGACGACGCTCTCGAAGCGGCGGCGGAGCTCGCCGACCGCTACATCTCCGACCGCTTCCTGCCCGACAAGGCGATTGACCTGATCGACGAGGCGGGCTCGCGGATGCGCATCAAGTCGATGAGCACGCCGCCGGTCTACCGCGATCTCGAGGAGGAAATCGAGAAGACGCGGCGCGAGAAGGAGGCGGCGATCGAGGCCCAGGAGTTCGAAAAGGCCGCCAACCTGCGCGACAGCGAGCGCCAGCTGACCACCCGCAAGCGCCAGCTCGA
>JBEVJP010000092.1:0-52009 GCA_040510155.1 Solirubrobacterales bacterium
CCGATCGTGCCGATGTTCGGCACCACCGGCACCTTGACCGAGACGCGCACGTCCGGGTTGACCGTCTTCAGCTCGTCGATCAGCTCGGCGAGGTCCTCGATCGAGTAGAGGTCGTGGTTGTTGGAGGGCGAGATCAGGTCGGTGCCGGGCGCCGCGTTACGGGCGGCGGCGACCTTCTCGGAGACCTTCTTGCCGGGCAGGTGGCCGCCCTCGCCGGGCTTGGCGCCCTGGCCGATCTTGATCTCGGCGACGTAGGAGGAGTTGAGCATCTCCGCCGAGACGCCGAAGCGGCCCGAGGCGACCTGCTGGCCGCGCCATTTGCGGTACTGCCCGTACATGTCGCGGATCTCGCCACCCTCGCCGTTGATGCAGAGGACGTTGATCGCCTTGGCGGCCTCCGCGTAGGCGCGGAAGGCCGGCTCTGACTGCGAGCCGAAGCTCATCGAGGAGATCACGATCGGGTAGTCGTGGTGGCCGACGCCGGCGTCGACGCCGGAGGCGTCGACGAGGGCCGGCCGATCGCCCTTCAGCCCCATGATGTGGCGCATCGAGATCGGGTTCTGCTGCTCGAGGTCGCGGACTTTCTCCGAGTAGTCCTCGTAGGAGCCGGTGCCGTTGGCGGTCGCGATTGCCGCCTTGTAGACCTTCGGGTAGAAGCGGAAGGTCTTCGCCGGTTTGGCGTCCTCGTCGCCGCTGAGGATGCGGGCACGCTCGTTGGTGTCCTCGTCGAGCTGGGCGAAGCCGGTGCCGCCCTTCTCGGTCGAGGCGAAGGCCTCCGTCTGGAAGATCTCGGCCAGCTCCGGCTTGACGCCGATCGAAGAGAACTGGCGGGCGTAGCCGCGCACCTCGTGGATGCCGATCGTCGAGATCACTTTCTCGATCCCCTTGACGAAGGCGGCGCAGAGGTTGGCGACGTCGGTCTCGTAATCCTCGACGCAGATCACCTCGACCATCGTGTACGGGCAGACGCCGTTGGCACCGAGCCCGAGGGCCAGCATCACGTCGTGGACGTTGCGGATCGCCGCCGAACGCAGAACCAGCCCGCAGCGACGGCGCAGGTTCTCTTCGCCGGACTGGACCTTGAACTGCTTGAGGCCCTGGTCGACCGCCGAGGTGGCCAGGTGCGGGTCGAGATAGCGGCGCTCGCCGTCGTAGACGGTCCGGTCGCTGAGGATCAGCAGCTCGGCGCCGTCGCGGACGTGCTTGACGGCTTCCTGCTTGATCCGCTCGATCGCCCCCCGGGTCGTCTCCGACTCCAGCAGCGAGATGTCGACGACGGCACCGCGGCCGCGGAACTCCTCCCAGAGGTCCTCGAGGAGGTAGGTGCGGTTGTTGCGGGCGATCTGCCGGTAGGTCTTGTCGGAGAGCGGCGCCAGGTCGTGGTGGCCGCCGAGGATCAGCGGGAAGGCGGTTTCCACCGTGCCGGTGTCGAGGCTGGCGTCGTCGATCGAGGGGCGCCGGCCGAACACGGAACGGGTCGAGAAGTGCTCCATCTCGCGCTCGCGGTCGATCGCCGGGTTGGTGACGACGGCGACCGTCTCCTTGAAGTAGTCGGCAAGGTTCTGCCGCTCCGGCGAGAGCGCTGCCAGCGGGCCGTCGTAGCCGAGCGAACCGACGGGCTCGGCCCCGTTGGAGGCCATCTGCTGGACGAGTTTGACGTCGTCGCGCTGCCAGCCGAAGCCGGCGAGGACGCGGTCTGAGACCTTGACCGGCTCCTCCGGCCCGGCGTCCGAATATCCGGGGACGTCAGTGCCCTCGAGCGGGCCACCGGCTTCGAGGGCCCGCTCGTAGGGCGCCACGGAGTCGATGCCGTTGCGCTTCAGCCAGCTGTCGCGGACGATCCGCAGCATCTCGTCGTGCGAGTGCAGGGTCGAGCGCCGCTGCCCGCGATCGATCATCACCAGCGCCTTCTCGCCCGGGGCGAGCGGCTTCGGCTCGGAGACCATCTCGCCGACGGAGACGACGCCGGGCTCGGAGCTGAAGACGAAGTCTTCGGTCGACTCGACCTGCCAGAGCGGCCGCAGGCCGAGCGCGTCGGAGGAGAACACACACTCGTCGGCGTGGCGGGCGATCAGCGCCACCGGGCCCTGCGAGAAGGGGCCCATCGCCTGGCGCAGGTACATGTAGAAGCCCTGCAGCTCCTCGGGGAAGCCCCGGATCTCCTCGACGATCGGCGGTAGAACCATCTCCATCGCTTCGGCAAGGCTGAGACCCTCGCGGCTGACCAGGGTGTCGATCGTGCGGTTGAGGTCCTGCGAGTCCGAAGCGCCGGGACGGATCGGCACCGCCAGCATCTTCGCCTCCTGGCGCAGCTGTTCGATCGTGTTGATCTCGCCGTTGTGGCCGAGCGCCGAGAACGGCTGCACGCGCTTGAAGGAAGGCCAGGTGTTGGTCGAGTAACGGTTGTGGCCGAAGCAGCCGATCGTCTCGAAGCGCTCGTCGCGGAGGTCCGGGTAGTAGGCGCCGAGCACGTTCGGGGCCCCCATCACCTTGTAGACGCAGGTGGTGGCCGAGAAGGAGGGGACGTGGACGTCGAGCTCGCGCTCGAGCTCGATCAGCAGCTCGAAGAGGATGCTGTCGCGGCGAGAGGCGTCGGGGACGAGCCCGGCGATCTGCCAGAAGTGGGGCTCCTCCTCACGCGCGGTGGCGCCAAGGGCGGGCGAGTCGACGACGCCGATCCGCTCGGAGAGGATCCGGAAGCCGCCCGCGGCAAGCAGCTCGCGGGCGTCGTGCTGGACCTTCTCCAAGTCCTGCGAGCGCTCGACGAAGACATGCGCGACGGCGAAGGCGTCGTCGAGGGTCAGTGAGGGGTCGTGACCGCCGGAGCGGACCTCCTCGGCCCAGATCTTGCGGGGAATGTCGAGCAGGAGGCCGCAGCCGTCGCCCTCGCCGTCGACGTTGCCGGCCCGGTGGAGCATCTTCTGCAACGCCGGGATCGCCAGCTCGATCGGCCGGTGGCTCGGGGTCGCGTCCTTACGCACGGAGGCATAGATGGCACAGGCGTCCTTGTCCTCGACGCTCGGCGGCGAAACCAGGGGCTTGTAGGGGCGCTCAGGCGAGTAGCGCTCGGGGCGCTTGCCCTTGGACTGGTGCTCAGACATATGACCTCCCGGGTTCCGTGCCTTCTTCGAGCGGGCACGCGACGGGTTGACGGGTTTCCGGATTATAGGGACGCGCCGAGCCGTCGAAAAGGCTGAATTTCAGCCCCAGCTCATCGGCTCGTAGCCACCCTCGGGGTGGACCCCGATCAGCAGCGCCGTGAGCGGAGCGCGGGATCGGTTGAGGATCGTGCGACTGACCGGCGGCTCGATCGAGGCGAAGGTGCCGGCCGGAGCGGGGTGATCCTCGCCGCCGATCCGCAACACCGCCTCCCCTTCGAGGACGACGTAGAGCTCGACCTGGCCGCTCTCCGCCTCATCGTGCTCGGGAATCCCGCCCCCGGGCTCGATCTCGACCAGGTTGAAGCCGAACGCCGAGGTTCCGAGCGCTTTGCGGGCCAACTTCCAGGTCGAGTCGCCGGAACCCTCCATCGACTCGAACTCGTCGCGATGCTTGATCGTGAACTCGGCGGCCACTAGGTTCGACCTTACCCCTCGATGAGCGACCAGGGCAACAATTCAGCGGAGGCGCTTCAGGCGACTATCGACCGCTACAACGAAGCCTGGAACGCCCACGACCTCGACGCGATCATGGCCATGCACGCAACGGACATGGTCTTCGAGAACCACACCGCCGGTGAGTCGGCCCGCGGCGAGGAGGTCCGCGAGCACGTCGGAGCGATCTTCGCCACCTGGCCCGACATCGCCTTCGCTACGCGCCGCCTCTACGTTCGCGAGGGCCTCGTCGTCCAGGAATGGACCGCCGCCGCGACCCACGCCCGGACGATGCGCCGCGGCGACCTCGTCGCCGAGCCGACCGGCCGCCGGGTCGAGTGGGACGGTCTCGACGTGATCCCCTTCGAGGACGGCCTCGTCAAACGCAAGGACGTCTACTCAGACAGCGTCTCGATCCTCCGCCAGGTCGGCCTGCTGGACTAACGACTCCAGTCCGGTTCGGCGGCGTTGCTGACCAGCACCTTCGGTTTGCCGCCTTTGTAGGGGATCGAGACGACTTTCTTGTTCGGGCCGGGTTCGAATCCGCCCAGCCAGCCCAGCACCGTGCTGCCGTCGGAGGAGAGCGCCGTGCCGATGAAGCCGACCTCGCGTTCTTTCGTCAGAGCCCTTTCAGCGCCGGTTCGGGGATCGACGGTGACCGCGTAGCTGGTGTCCTGGCCGCCGTACTCCGTGAGGAGCTGATTGCCGGTATCTGACCACGCGGTCGGGCTGAGGCCAACCGTGAGCGGATCGACCTTGGTGTTGGTCAGGCGCTTCACCCCCGACCCGGTCGGGCTCATCGTGTAGAGCTCGTTCTTGGGACCGTATTTACGCTGTTTTTCGCCGACCAGCTTGACGAAGACGACCTTGCCGCCGGGGCCCCAGAGCGGCGCCTCGGAGCGGTTGTCTTTGGTCAGCTGCACGGTGGCCCCGTCGCTCAATGAGGCCCGGAACAGGTTCGTCCGCGGCGGATAATTTTCGTTGCCAGCCCGCCCGTAGACGAGTTCGCTCGGGTTTTCGGGCGAGAAGCTGACGCCGTTGAAGTAGCCGCTGGCGACCGTGCGCTGAACGCCGCTGACGACGTTGATCGTGGTCAGTTTCTGCCTGCCCAGTTCGGGGCCGATCAGGGTTGCGACGGTCTGCGAGTCGGGCGACCAGGCGAAGACGAAGTTGTTCTGCCAGCCGCTGGCGAGCTTGCGAACCTGACCGCCGGCGGTCGCCACCGCCATCAGTTCCGGCTTCTGCTTGGCGCCGTTACCGCCCCGAAAGAAGACGATCGTTTCGCCATCAGGGGAGATCTTCGGGCTGAACCCCGGTCCGATCCTCGTCACGCCCGAGCCGTTGTCGTTGGCTTTGAAGACAACCGGGTTGAGCGGGTTGCGGCTGAAGACCAGCGTCGCCTCGGCGGCGGCGGTCGGCAGCGAGGCGAACAGCGCAGCGACGGCGATCGGCAGGGCGAGGAGTCGAAACTTCGGCAGGCTAGGCATGGCGGCGATGCTATCCACGGTGTCGGCGGCGATCGGTCGTTGTGGAGTGTTTGTTCGGCTATGACCGACAAACACTCCACGCCTAGCTTCGGTCTCCCACCCGCCCCCCTCTTGTCTCAGCCGGGACCGACAATCGCGGCCGCCACGAGGGCGCCGCTGACGGCAGTGAACGAAACGACCGCCAGAGCGCGGTACCAGCCTCGGCTCGCGGCCTCGGGGTCGAAGGCGAGCGGCACGAAGAGGAGCGGGTTGACGGCGGTGCCGAAGACGAGGGCGACGCCGATCCAGGTCGGCAGGCTCGGCACCGCGAGTCCCACGCCGATCAGGATCAGGCCCATCATCACGTAGTCGAGGTGGACCTGGCGGATCCGTGCCGGGGCGACGATCCCGATCCGGCGCAGCCACTCCGGCTTCTCGTCCCGGACCACCATCGCCCAGCCGAGCAGGCCGCCCAGCGCCAGCTCGATCAGACCGATGCGGATCAGCCAGTCCACGCGATCAGAGCTCGGGGACGTCGGCGCCGAGCGGCTCGAAGGGCAGCCGCTTCACCTCGGCCCAGTCGCCGCAGCGCCGCTCGAGTGCCGCGAAGACGTTGCCGGCGTCCTGCCAGGTGGTCCAGACCAGCACGGCCGGACCGGCCCCGGAGATCGTCGCACCAAGGGCGCCGAGCTCGCCGGCGCTGTCGACGATCTCCATCGAGCGTGGAAAGAGCTCGCGCCGGCGTGGCTGGTGCAGACGGTCGGCGAGCCCCCGCGAAACCAGGTCGAGGTCGGCGCTGCGCAGCCCCAGGACCAGCAGCGCCGCGGCGCTGACGTTGGCGACCGCGTCGCCCAGCGGCACTTCGGCTGGGATCGCCTCGCGGGCCCGCTCGGTCGAGACCTCCTCGGGCGGGATCACGACGATCCCCTCCAGCCCCTCCGGCGGGTCGAAGCGCGCCGCGGTCGGCCCTCCCTCCCCCTCGGCGCAGATCACGAAGCCGCCGTAGATCGCCGCGGCGACGTTGTCGGGATGCCCCTCCAGCTCGGTCGCCTTGACCAACATCTCCTCCTTGGAGAGAGCCAGCTCGAAGAGGTGGTCGGCGGCGAACAGACCGGCGACGATCGCCGCCGCGCTCGACCCCAGCCCGCGTGCCAGGGGAATCTCGCTGCGGAGCCGGAAGGCGATCCCGTCGGCCGGGTGCAGCGTCTCGAAGGCCCGCACGATCAGGTTCTCGCGCCCGGTCGGCACGTCGAGCCCGCCGGGGTCGAACGAGTACTCCCCCGCCTCTTCGACCTCGAGGTCCAAATGAAGCGATACCGCCGCCGCCATCGAGTCGTAGCCCGGCCCGAGATTGGCCGAGGAAGCGGGGACGCGGACGAGCCGGTGGCGCGCGGTCACCCGCTGGTTTCTACACCGTCAGGCGGCTTTGGCGAGCAGGGACTTGCCGACCTCGATCGTGACGAGGCGGTCAGGTGCGGCCAGCGTGGCTTGCGCTGCGGCGATCAACGCAGCGCGATCGAGTCCGTAGCGCTCAGCGGCAACCTCCAGCAGATCGAGGTGCTGTGCGGGCCCGATCAGCTCCAACGCCGCGGGTCGCCCAGCAACGAACCCGACGTTGCAGAAATCGTCATCAACCTGCTCCTCCGCGTCGAAGTGCTCGAAGACCTGGAAGTCAATCGAGAGCGCATCGGCTCGGCTGTCGTAGTCGGCTCGCATCAGCTTCTCCTGGGATGGATTGTGACGATGAGGTCGGGATCGTCAAGCGCGACGACAACCCGCACCCGCTCCCCTCGAACCCATCCCGTATAGCGGGGCCGGCCGGCGTCGTCACGGTCGAACAGAAGGCCGAGGCGAACATCTCCTCCACCTCATTCGGGCGGATCCTTCGCGCCTCGCCCAATTCTTCGCATGCCGCGAGAAACGCATGCGGCGCCAAGCGCCGGGCCGTCACCTCTCTCCCCCGCCACGGGCCACCAGGCCCGCAAAGACGTCAGTCGAAGACGGCCCGCTCGACCGCCGCGAGGTCGTTCTCGCAGTTGAGGACGGCCGGGGCTTTGCCGAGGGCGGTGTCGGGGTCCTTGAGGCCGTGGCCGGTGAGGACGCAGACGATGGTTTCCGGCGGCTCGGCGCCCTCGACGACCGGCAGGCCGTGGGCGAGCAGGCCGGCTACGGAGGCGGCGGAGGCCGGCTCACAGAAGACGCCCTCGGCGGCGGCGAGCCAGCGGTAGGCGTCGAGGATCTGCTGATCAGAGACGGCGGCGACGCGGCCGCGGGACTCCGTGAAGGCGGCCATCGCCTCCTCCCAGCGAGCCGGGTTGCCGATCCGGATCGCCGAGGCGACCGTCTCCGGTTTCTCGACCGGGGCGCCTTGGACCAGCGGTGCCGCACCCTCGGCCTGGAAGCCGTAGAGGATCGGCAGTGGGCTCAAACCAGTGCTCTCGCCCAGCGCCTCGACCTCCGCCGCCTCCCTGAAGCCGCGCCAGTAGGCGGTGACGTTGCCGGCGTTGCCGACCGGTATCGCCAGGGCGCCGGGCATGCCGCCGAGCTGTTCGACCACCTCGAAGGCCCCGGTCTTCTGGCCTTCGATCCGGTGTGGGTTGACCGAGTTGACGAGTTCGATCGGGTGCTTCTGCGCCAGCTCACGGACGATCCGCAGAGCGTCGTCGAAGTTGCCGCGCAGTGCGACCACGCGGGCGCCGTGCATCAGCGCCTGGGCGAGCTTGCCGATCGCGATCTTGCCCTCGGGAACGATCACGGCACCGCGCAGGCCGGCCCGGGCCGCATAGGCGGCGGCGCTGGCGGCGGTGTTGCCGGTCGAGGCGCAGATCACCGCCTCCGCGCCGCGTCCCTTCGCCCGCGAGACGGCGACGGTCATGCCGCGATCCTTGAAGGAGCCGGTCGGGTTCGCACCCTCGAACTTGAGGTAGACGCGGGCTCCGACCCGCTCGGAGAGCCGCGGCGCCTCGATCAGCGGCGTCGAGCCCTCCTCGAGGCTGACCACCGGGTCGCCCGGCTCCAGTGAGAGGCGATCGCGGTAGCGGGCTATCAGCCCGGCGCTCAGAACTCCTCCTCGATGACGCGGATGAAGCGCGGTGGGGAGCGCAGGTCGTCGAGCTCGCCAAGCGCAGCGACGGCGGCGGCGAAGCGCGACTCCAGACACTCGTGGATGACCATCACCAGCCGCGCGTCGGCGCCGATCCCGCGCTGGACGACGCTCTTCACGGATATCCCCTGCTCGCCGAGCACGGTCGCGACCCGGGCCAGTACGCCCGGTCGGTCGGCCACCTCGAGATGCAGGTAGAAGGAAGACGGCACGTCGGCGACGAGCGGCAGCTCCGCCCGGGTCTCGTGGACCGGTGCGTCGCCAGCGAGGATCGAGACGACGTCGCCGAGCACCGCCGAAGCGGTCTGGACGCCGCCGGCGCCGGGGCCCGACATCGTCACCTCGGTGATCGCCGGCGCCTCGACCATCACCGCGTTGAAGGGGCCCTCGATCGGGGCCAGCGGGTGGCCGCTGTAGAGGAAGCAGGGGAAGACACGGACGCTGATGCCGCCGTCGCGCCGTTCGGCAACCCCGAGCAGCTTCAGGGAGAGGCCGAGCTCCTTGGCGTAGGCGAGGTCGTCGGGCTGGATCGCCTGGATCCCCTCGAAGGGGACCTCGGCCAGGGTGACCGGCGTGTGGAAGGCGAGCCGGGCGAGGATCGCCATCTTCGCGGCGGCATCGGCACCGCCGACGTCGTCGCTTGGATCGGCCTCGGCGTAGCCAAGCTCCTGCGCCTGCGCCAGCACCTCGTCGTAACCGGCGCCGCTGGCCGCCATCTCACTGAGGATGAAGTTGGTGGTGCCGTTGACGATGCCGAAGACCTTTGAGATCTCGGTGACGCCGAAGCTCTCCTGGATCGTCCGCACGATCGGGATCACCCCGGCCACGGCGGCCTCGAAGCGCAACTGCACGCCGGCCTCGCGGGCGATCGCGAACAGCTCGTCCCCATATTGGGCGAGCAGCTGCTTGTTGGCGGTGACGACCGGCCGGCCGGCTCGCAGGGCGTCGGTCACGAAATCACGCGCCGCGTCGGTCCCCCCCATCAGCTCGACGACCAGGTCGGAGCGCTCGAGGATCGCCCCGAAATCGCCTTCGCTGCGCGTCAGAGTCCCGGCCAGCTCAGGACGCCGCCCCGTGGCCGCCTCGACGGCGTCGGCGCGATCGGCGAGTAGACCCGCGAAGGCGGCACCGACGGTGCCGTGCCCGAGCAGCCCGATCCGGACCGGTTTGGAAGGCTCGCTAGACATCGCGGGCGGTGAGGTCCTCGTAGGTCTCGCGCCGGACCACGACGCGCGCCTCACCATTGCGGCAGAAGACGACCGGCGGCCGCGGCACGCCGTTGTAGTTGCTCGCCATCGCGTAACCGTAAGCGCCGGTGGCGGGGGTGACGAGGACGTCGCCGACGGCGGGGTCGGCGAGCAGCGCGTCCCGCACGATGATGTCGCCGGACTCGCAGTGCATGCCGGCGATCGTCGCCAACGCCTCGGGCGACTCGGCGGCGCGGTCGGCGATCAGCGCCTCGTAGCGGGAGCCGTAGAGCATCGGCCGCAGGTTGTCGGACATGCCGCCGTCGACGGCGACGTAGGTGCGAACGCCGGGAATCTCCTTGACGGTGCCGACCCGGTAGGCGGTGACGCCGGCGTTGGCGACCAGCGAGCGGCCCGGCTCGACGAGGATCCGGACCCCCTCCCCGAAGACCTCGCGGACGCCGGCGACCTTGACCTCGACGTAGGAGTCGATCGATGGCGGCTCGTCCTCGGCGGTGTAGGCGACCCCGAGGCCACCGCCGACGTTGACGACGCGGCACCAGTCGCCGGCAAGCTCGCCGAGCGCCCGGATCGCCAGCTTGTAGGGCTCCAGCTCGAAGATCTGCGAGCCGATGTGGGCGTGCAGCCCGACCAGCTCCAGCTTCTCGGAGGCGAGAACCCGCTCGACCGCCCGGGCCGCCAGACCGTCCTCGAGCCCGAAGCCGAACTTGGAGTCGAGCTGGCCGGTGGTGATGTAGTCGTGCGTGGAGGGCTTGATCCCGGGCGTGACCCGGATCAGAACCCGCTGCGGCCCGTCCAACAGCCGCTCGCAGCGGTCGATCTCGTCGAAGGAGTCGAGGATCAGATGGCGGATTCCCGAGCGGGCGGCGAATAGGATCTCCTCGTCGCTCTTGTTGTTGCCGTGCATGTGGATCCGCTCGGGATCGAAGCCGGCCCGCAGCGCCATGTGCAGCTCACCGCCGGAGGCGACGTCGACCGAGAGCCCCTCCTCGGAGCAGAGCCGGTAGGCGGCCGTGCAGGGCAGCGACTTGCTGGCGAAGAGGATCTCGAAGTCATCGGTGCGGCGCTCGAATGCCTCGCGATAGGCTCGCGCCCGGGCGCGAATGTCGTCCTCGGCGTAGATATAAGCGGGGGTGCCGAGCTCCGCGGCCAGCTCGACCACGTCGCAGCCGGCTACCTCCAGGTGGCCCTGCTCGTTGACGCGACTGCCGGCGGGGTAGACCGCCGATCCCTCGATCGGGTCACCGCTCGCCACCGAGCCCGCCTGTTCTCTCGCCGCCATCGGCCGCCATTCTGACGGCTCCGGAGGGCGCAAGGCGGCGTCCTCGGTCGCTCGCGTGCGGAGCACGCCACGCTTCCTGCGTCCTTGCCTGTGCCCTCCGGCGCTCGTCAGCGGTTACCCAGGAGGCCGCCGACGGTCTTGACCGTTTCGTCGACGACCTTGCCGACGGTCGATTCGGGGCCGGCGGCGCCGTCGACGACGCCTTCGGTCACTCCGGTAACCCCGGTGCTTTCGAGCGTGCCGCCGAGGACGGATTCGTCGACCTTGCCGACCGAGCCGTTGACGGTTTCGGTGACCGTGGCCGAGGGCGATTCGGTTGCGCCAGCGGTCACGGGGCTTCCCGAACCACCACCGCCGGTCCCGGACGGCGCGGTGACGTTGCCGCCGGAGCCGCCTGAGCCGCCGCTGCTGCCGATCGCGGACCCGGAGCCCCCTGCTCCGGCGGGCCCCTGCGAGGGAGCGGTCGATGGCTGCTGCGAGCCACCGCCGCCGCCCGCGGGTTCGCCGCCGTTACCACTCGCCGACTCGCCCGACCCCGAGCTGCCGATCGATTCGACGCCGGCACCGCCGCTACGTGCTCCGACTCCAATCGCGGCATCGCGGCCGCCCTGAGCGGCCCCATCCCGACCACCCGCTTTCGAGGCAGCCGTAGTGGTGCCGACCGCCCCTGCCGCGTTGGCATCACCCAGCGGCCGCGCCTTGGAGACCGAGGCACCGCCGGAGTCGTCGCCGAGCGCTGCCAGCGGCCAGTCGCGGAAGACTTGCGCCGAGACGAGCACGACGAAGGCAGCGATGGCGATCGCGATCAGGGTGGCGCCGGACATCGCGCTCACCAGGTAGGTGTGCGCCTGACGAATCATGGACGTTGATTGCTAAAGGTAACCCATCGGGTCGGTGACGGAGCCGTTTATACGAACCTCGAAGTGGACGTGCGGTCCGAGGCAGTATCCGGTGCATCCGCTGTACCCGATCACGTCGCCCTGAGAAACCGCCGCGCCTGCGGAGACGGCAAATGAGCTCTGGTGCGCGTAGCAGGTGGAGAGTCCCCCGCCGTGGTCGATGCAGGTGAAGTTGCCGTAGCCGCCGCTGGCGGACTCCGGCTCGGTGAAGATCACGGTGCCGCCGAGCGCGGCGCGAATCGCGGTCCCTTCACCAACGGCGATGTCGATGCCGGGGTGGTACTCGTAGCCGGCGCCGATGTCGCGGCCGCCGAAGCCCGAGACGACCGGCCCGTCGACCGGCCAGATCATCGCCCCGCTGCCGCCTTTGATCGGCCCGGCGGGAAGCGGCGAGGAACCCGCTGCCATCAGCTGAGCGGCGATCTTGCTCTGGATCGCCGCGACCGAGCCGTCCAGCTCTTCCTCGTGCTCACTGATCCTCGCCAGCGCCGCTTCGCGGTCCTCGCGGGTCGAGCGCAGCTGCTGCTGGCGACTCTGCAGGGCGTTCCGGGTATCGGTGAGCGCCTCCTCTTCGGCAGCGATCGCGTTGCGCGCGGCTTCGATCGCGACCTTGGCGTCGCGCAGCTTGGTGACGATCGCCTTGACTTCGTCGCGGAGGTCGCGGACTCGACCGACCACTGCTTCGTCCATCCCCTTGAGGCGATCGAGGTATTCGGCCCGGGTCGCCAGGTCGGTGACGCTGCTCGATTCGACGATCACGCTGAGCAGGTCCGGGCTGCCCGCCTCATACATCGCCACCAGCCGCTCGCGCAGCGCAATCAGCGCCCGCTTCAGCCGCGCCCGCATCTGGTCGAGCCGCGCCTTGGCGCCATCGAGCTGCTCGATCGCCCCGTCGAGCTCGGCCTGCTTGGCGGCGAGGCGGGTCCGCACCGCTGCCTCGCGGGTGCGGATGCCGGCGACCTCGGTCGTCAACCGCTCGATCCGCGACTTGTAGTGGGAGATCGTGGTCGTCAGCACGCCCTTGCGCTCGCGCACTTCGTCGAGCTTAGATTCCTTCGCTTCCAGCCGCGACTGCAGGTCCTCGGCCGGAACCGTGGCCGGAGCGGCGAGCAAGGCTGCGCAGAGTGCGGCGAGGGCGACGGGGAGCGCCAACGCCAGGAGACGGATCCGAGGCATCGTCCCGAGGCTAGCCAAGCGCCGATTACGGCCAAAAGCGCCGCAACGGCCTGCAATCGGGCTTGCGCTCAGGCCTGAGGGGGCGCGTTCTCGACGTTCAACAATCCCTGCTCGGCCTCTTCCTCCATCTGCAGCGTCGTATGTTCGATCCCGAAGCGCTCCGAGAGGGTCAGCTCGAGGCGGCGCCGGATCAGATCGCGGTCGACGTCGGCGGTGACGACGACGTGGGCGGCGATCGCGCCAAACCCCGAGGTGACCGTCCAGACGTGGAGGTCGTGGACCGACCGCACTCCCTGCTCCTCGCAGATCGTCCTCCCCACGCCTTCGACGTCGACGCCGGCCGGGGCGGCCTCCATCAGCACGTCGAACGGCTCCTTGATCAGCCGCCAGGAGGAAGCGAGGATCAGCGCCGAGATCAGCAAGCTGACGATCGGGTCGACGACGTCGGAGCCTCCGGCAAGGACGAAGGCGCCAGCCGCGACAACCCCGAGCGAGCCGAGCGCGTCGGCGACGCTGTGCCGCAGCACGCCCTCGAGGTTGATGTCCTCGCGCTGGCCGCGAGCCAGCACCACCGTCGCGGCGACGTTGCCGGCGAGCCCGAAGAGGCCGAGGGCGAGCACGCCGCCGGCCTCGATCGCGGGCGGGTCGCTGAGCCGCCCGATCGCCTCGACCGCGATCACCGTCCCGACCAGGACCAGCAGCAGCCCGTTGACCAGGGCCGCCAGGACCTCGGAGCGCTGGTAGCCGAAGGTGCGCCGGCCGGCGGCCGGCAGAGAAGCCAGCCTCGCCGCGATCAGAGCGAGGACGATCGCGCCGACGTCGGAGAGGACGTGCCCGGCGTCGGCGAGGACCGCCAGCGACCCGGTGAGGACGCCGCCGATCGCCTCGGCCACGAGCATCGCCGCGTTGATCGCGAGCGCGATCCACATCCGCCGCCGGCTGTCCTCCCGACGGGCATCCAAGGAGTGGCTATGGGAGTGACCCCCGGGGCCGTGCACGACCCCGAGGTTAGGGCCTACCTCAGGCGGCGACCGGCTGCTTCGCCGCCTCAGCCGCGACCTCGGCCGCGAAGCCGAGCCGCTCGGCGTATTCGCGGGCCTGCATGCGGGAGATGACCATCCGCTGGATCTCCGCGGTGCCCTCGAACAGCTGGTAGATCTTCGCGTCGCGGAACCACTTCTCCAGCGGGCAGTCCCTGTTCTGTGCGAAGGGGCCGACCAGGTCCATCAGCGTCGTCGTCGCCCACATCGTCACGTCGCCGGCCTTGAGCTTCGACATCGAGCCCTGACCGCCGCGCATCGGGATCCCGTTACGCCCCATCCAGGAGGCGCGCTGAACGAGCAGCCGGGCCGCTTCGATCTCGGTCGCGACGTCGGCCAGCGTCTGCTGGATCCGCTGCGTCTGCAGCAGCGGCGTGCCGCCGTCGCTTTGACCGTCGAGGTACTCGAGGGTCCACTCGTACGCCGCTTGGCCGATCCCGAGCGCCGAGGCGCCGACGATCGGCCGGGTCACCTCGAAGGTCGCAAGCGCGTCGGCACCGCTCGATTTCTTGCCTTCGCGGCCACGCTGCAGCTTCTTTTCGAGCTTCTCGTCGCCGCCGAGCAGGCAGTCGCCGGGGATCCGGCATTCCTCGAGCACGACCTCGGCGGTGTGCGAGGCGCGAATTCCGAGCTTGGTCTCCTTCTTGCCCTGGCTGAGGCCGGGCATGTCCTTGCCGACGACGAAGGAGGCCTGGCCGCGAGTGCCGAGGGCCGGGTCGACGGTGGCGACGACGACGTGGACGTCGGCGATGCCGCCATTGGTGATGAAGACCTTGGTCCCGTCGAGCACCCACTCGTCGCCGTCGCGCTTGGCGGTCGTCTTCAGGCTCTTGACGTCGGAGCCGGCCTGCGGCTCGGTTACCGCGTAGGCGCCGAGCTTGATCTCGTCGGCGGTGCCGAAGCACTCCGGCACCCACCTCATGATCTGCTCTGGAGTGCCGGAGGCGGCGATGCCGGCGGCGGCCAGCCCGGAGCCGGAGATCGCCAGGGCGGTGCCGGCGCAACCCCAGTGGAACTCTTCGGCCGAGATCGCCTGGAACTGGCCCTCGGGGTCTTCAGCGGAGCGCTGGATCGACTCGAGCGTGCCGAAGCCCTGCTTGCGCGCCTCTTTGATCACCTCCCAGGGAATGCTCTCCTCTTCGTCGTGCTTGCGCGCGGCGGGGCGGATCACCTCACGGGCGAAGGTGCGGCATTTCTCCTTGAACTCGAGCTGCTCGTCGTTGAGTGCGAAGTCCATCTCTCTCCTCCAAGCCGGGGACCGATTGACTGGTCAGTCAGCCAGTCGTCCTGAACTGTATCTGACGGCGTCAGCGCCGCCGCCTGCGCGCGGGCGGCCGCGTGTACCGTTCGGCCAGTGAGCAGGGAGCGCCCCATCAACGCCGACGAGCCCACGGCGGAGCCAAGCGAGCCCAGCAAGCGAGACGCCGCCGCTAGGGAGGCCGCCAAGGCGCCCGCGGAGAAGCCGGCGGAAACGCCCGCAAAGGCCCCGGCGGAGACAAAGCCCGAGCCGGCGCCGGCAACGTCCGATGGCGAGGAGAAAGCCGAGTCCAAGGCGGCCGAACCAAAGCCTCCAAACCGGCACCGGCGCCCGATTCCGGCAGCCCTGAAAGCGGTGGCGGTGCTGGTCCTGCTGGCGATCGTCTTCATCGTCGTCGCGGTGATCGGCGGCAGCGGGGGCTCCGGCGACGGGGAACAGCCGGCCCCCGCCCCGGCGCCAACCGCCAGCGGCGAAACCAAGGAGAACGGCGGCTCCGGCACTTCCACCCAGACGCCGACCGAACTCGGCTACCCGGCCTTCGCGACCGACAACACGACCCGGATCGGCGGCTCGGACCCCGCCGCCAACGCCGCGGCCAGCGCACTCGCGGTCTTCCCCTCGACCACCACTTCGCAGCGGCCCGCGGCGGTGGCGGTTGCCGCCGAAGAGGACTGGCAGGCGGCTCTGGCGGCCGCCGTGCTGATGTCCCCGCCGGTGCGGGCGCCCCTGCTTCTCTCGACGCCGAGCGAGCTCCCGGACGCGAGTGCCGAAGCGCTCTCCGCCCTCGACCCCAGCGGCGGGGCCGACACGGGCGGCAGCGCCGTCTTCGCGATCGGCGACCTGACCGTGCCGGGCGGCGGCAAGCAGACGAAAGTCGCGGCCGGCGACCCGGCCACGATGGCGGCCTCGATCGCCGCCCTGCGCGAGCGTCTCGCCGGCTCCCCCCCTGACCACTACCTCGTGGCGCCCCTGGCCGCGCCGGCCTTCGCGATGCCGGCAGCTGCCTGGGCCGCTCGCTCCGGTGACCCCTTGCTCTTCAGCGAGGCCGAGAAGCTTCCGAAAGCCAGCGCCGCGATCCTCCGCAAGCACCCCAAGGTCCCGGTCTACGTGCTCGGCCCGGCCAGCGCGATCTCCTCGGCCGTGGTCAACGAAATCGCCAAGATCGGCGAAGACGTCCACCGCGTCGGCGGGGACGATCCGGTCGCCAACGCCGTCGCCTTCGCCCGCTTCCACGACGGCAGCTTCGGCTGGGACGTCAACGATCCCGGCCACGGCTTCGTCCTCGCCCGCGACGAGTCGCCGCTCGCCGCGGCCGCGGCGGCGCCGCTTTCCGCCGCCGGCACCTGGGGACCGCTGCTGCTGACCGACAGCGCCTCGACGCTGCCTGGGCCGGTGCGCGAATATCTCCTCGACGTGAAGCCCGGATACACGACCGACCCCACCCGCGCCTTCTACAACCACGTCTGGGTGATCGGCGACCAGGAGGCGATCGACGTGAACCAGCAGGCGGAAGTCAACGAGCTGAGCGAGCTGGCCAGGATCGGTGGCGAAGAATGAGCCAGGCCGAGAACCCCGAACTGCTGGCGCCCGGGCACGAGGTGACGCCGGCGGACATCCGCGCCCTCGCCGGCGCATCCACCCCCCACTTCGCACTGCAGGTGCGCAACCGCATCCGCCGCCTGATCGAGCCGCTGCCGCCCGATCACCCGGCCCGCCTCGAAGGCGAGCGCAAGATCGCCGAGCTCGAGGAGCTCGCCCAGCACAGCGGCGACCCCCGCGGCACCCTGGGCATCGACCATTGAAGTACCTCGCCCCCGGTGTCTGGCGGCTGAAGGAGTTCCCTGCTCCGAGCATCAACGTCTACCTCGCCGAGGACGTGCTCGTCGACGCCGGCCGGCGTTGGGACCGGCGCCGCATCTTCGCCGAGCTGGAGGGACGGGAGATCTCGATGCTCGCCCTGACCCACGCCCACCCCGACCACCAGGGGGTCGCCAAGGACGTCTGCGAAGCGCGGGGCGTCCCGCTCGCCTGCCACGCCGACGACGTCGCCGCGATGGAGGGCACCCGGCCGATGCAGGAGGCAGCCACGGGCAACCTGGTCAACGAGGTGATCCGCAAGATCTGGCAGGGCCCGCCGTACAAAGTCGAGCGGGTGCTGAGCGAAGGCGACGAGGTCGCCGGCTTTCGAGTCGTCCACGCCCCCGGCCACGCGCGCGGCGAGGTGATCTTCTTCCGCGAGACCGACCGGGTGGCGATCTGCGGTGACGTGATCCGCAACATGAGCTACGCCACCGCCCTGCCCGGCATCAAGGAGCCGCCGGAGATCTTCACCTACGACCCCGCCGAGAACCGCCGTTCGATCCGCAAGCTCGCGGAGCTGAACCCCTCGTTGATCCTCCCCGGGCACGGCCCGGCGGTGAGCGACATCGGCGCCTTCGAGCGCTTCGTCGCCGCCCTCCCCGCCTGATCCGCCCCGCGCATCGCCGCAGCCCCAGCCGGGTAGGCGGGTTATCGAGGTTCAGCTACTGGGAAGGGAGTCGAGGATGAGCAAGCTCGAAGGCCGGCGCCCGTCGCCGGCGATGATCGTCGCCCTGATCGCCCTCTTCGTCGCCTTGGCGGGCACCGCCTATGCGGCGCAGACGATCAACGGCGGCGCGATCAAGAAGCAGACGATCGGGGGCGGGAAGCTGAAGCAGAAGACGCTGACCGGCTTCCAGATCAATACGACCAAGCTGGGCGTGGTCCCGGCGGCCGAACGGGCCACCCACACCTATTGGGCGGTGATCAACAACCCAGGCGGTGCCGGCAACGCAACGCTAGCCCACGCCAGCGCGGAAGGGATGAGCGTCAGCGAGGCAGGCGGGGCGGTCAACGTGATCTTCCCGGCAAACGTTTCCGCCTGCGCCAACGTGGCCGGGCGCAACAACGCCGGCACGACCGTCCCCAGTGCCGGGACCGCGCAGACCAACATCTCGCCGGCGAACCAGAACGCGATCGAAGTCCACACCCGCGACGAAAAAGGCGGCAACGTCGACGCCGACTTCCACCTGATCGTCGTCTGCCCATGAGATTCTCGGCTCGGGCGCCTTCGCCACCGCTACGATCGGTCCCATGACCGACGCACCGAGGGCGCCCGAGCTAGGAATCGACAGTCCCGAGGACGCCAGAAAGCTGGCGATCCAGCGGCTGAAGATGAAGCAGGACTTCAAAGGGGTCGTTGCCGGCGGCCTCTTCGCGGTGATCGTCACGGTGGTGATCTGGGCGCTCGGCGACGGTGGCTACTTCTGGCCGGTCTGGGTGATCTTCGGCGTCGCGATCGGGATCGTCACCCAGGGCTGGAAGGCCTACGGGCCGGCCAACCGGATTACCGAGGACGACGTTCGCCGCGAGATGGAACGGGGCTGAGCCGGGCGGCGCCCATCGCCACCCGCTCACCCCGAAACGGCACCCCCTCGGCAACCAGCAGCCGCTTCTGCCGTGCGCCCTTGGCGAGCGAGCCGTCGGCGCGGACCACCCGCCACCACGGCAGGTCCGGCTCGGTGGCACCGAAGAGGACGCTGCCGGCGAAGCGCGGCGCACCCGGGGAGACGTCGCCGTAGGTAACGACCGATCCGGGCGGGATCGCCCGCACCCGCGCCAGCACCTCGCCTTCGCGATCGGGGCTCAGCGGACCGCCGGCCCGAAGGCGTCGATGATCCGGTTCTGGAACTCGCTCAGCTCCTCGGCAGAGATGAAGTAGGTCGGCGGCGTCAGGAAGAGCCCGTCGGCCCGCTCGGCGGTCGCCTCGACCCGGGCCCGGACCTTGTCGAGCGGGCCGGCGGCGCAGTAGGCCTCGACCATCTCGTCGCTGATCGCCGCGGGGACGGCGGCGAGGTCGCCGCGCCGGAAGGCCTCGCCGGCGGCGACGGCGTTGTCGGCGAAGCCGTGCAGCTCCCAGAGCGGCATGTAGGTCTTTACGGTCGCGTAGAAGGAGATCGTCCGGCGGGCCATCTCGATCGCCCGCCCCTCGTCGTCGTCGATCGCGCAGCAGACGGTCGGCAGGTAGTCGAAGTCCTTGCGCTCGCGGCCGGAGCGCTTCAGGCCGATTTCGAAGGCATCGACGACGACCTCGTCGATCCAGCGCAGGCTCTGGATCGGGTGGCCGATCAGCCCGTCGGCGACGTCGCCGGCCATCCGCGCCATGCCCGCCTGCACGGCGGCGGTGTAGATCGGCACCGCCTCGCGCGGCGCCGGGTGCGGGCGTACCCAGCCCTTGATGTCGATGTCGTAGTACTCGCCCTCGTAGCGGATCGGCTCGCCACTGGAGGCTTGGCGCATGATCAGGCGGGTCGCCTCGATCGCCTCGCGCAGGTGCGGGGCCGGCTTCCCGTAGCTGGCGTTGTGCCAGGTCTCGTTGAGCCGCTTGACGCCGGCGCCCATGCCGAGGCGGAAGCGCCCGCCGGACATCTCGTCGATGTCGAGGGCGCTGATCGCGTTGATGAAGGGACTGCGGGTGAAGGCCCAGACGATCCCGGTGGCGACGTCGATCCGCTCGGTCTTGGCAGCCAGGTAGGTGGCCTGGGTGACGGCGCTGCGAAACAGCTCCGGCGCCCAGACGCACTCGACCCCGGCCGCCTCGGCCCGCAGGGTCTCGGCCTCGAGATCAGCGACGGCGGTGCCGATCGCGGCGACGGAGATGCGGTCGAGGGCGCTCACCGGATGGCTCAGGCGGAGGCGGGCTCGGCGACGCGACTGAGGACTGCCTCGGCGACGCGCTCGCGGTGCCACTTGGCGTCGCCGAAGATCGCCGCGTTGGCGCGGCCGCGCTTGAGGAAGAAGTGGAGGTCGTGCTCCCAGGTGAAGCCGATGCCACCGTGGACTTGGATCGAGGCGTCGGGCACGCGCCAGCCGGCGTCGGAGGCGTAGGCCTTGGCCATCGAGGTCGCGAGCGGCAGCGACTCCGGCTCGGCGTCCGCCGCCCAGGCGGCACCGTAGACGGCCGAGCGCGAGTTCTCGGTCTCCAGCAACATCTGTGCGCAGCGATGCGAGACCGCTTGGTAGGCCCCGATCGGGCGCCCGAACTGCTGACGGTCTTTGGCGTACTCGACCGCCATCTCCAGCGAGCGCTGGGCGACACCGGTCGACTCAGCGGCGAGGGCAACGCAGAGGCGATCGAAGACGGCCTCGTACTCGGCGCCCTCGGCCGGAAGGGTGTCGGAGGCACTCACCCGCACGCCCTCGAATCGAACCGAAGAGAGGCGGCGCGTGGCGTCGATCGAGTCTTCCTGACGGACGGAGACGCCCTCGGCGTCAGCGGGGACGAGGTGGCGATGCCCGTCCGCGGTGGCGACGAGGAAGAAGTCGGCGCCGGCGGCGTCCATCACCAGGACCTTCTCGCCGTTGAGGACGACCCCATCGCCATCGGTCTCGGCGCGCATCCTGAAGGCCCCCGGCGTGGCCGTCGAGCCGGCATCCCAGAGAGCCGGGGTGCCGCGCAACGAGCCGTCGGCGAGCGGGCGCAGGAAGCGCTCGCGCTGGTCATCGTTGGCGCAGCGAGTGAGCGCCAACGCGACGATCGTGTTCGAGAGCAGCGGCGAGGGAGCGAGCGCGTAGCCAAGCTCCTCGAAGAGGACGGCGAGGTCGACGATGCCGAGGCCCTGTCCGCCCCACTCCTCGGGCACGGCCAGGCCAGCCCAACCCAGCTCCGCCATCTCTCGCCAGCCGGCCGCGTCGGTGCCGTCCTCACTGGCGGCGATCTCGCGGATCCGCTCCGATTTGAAACGAGCGGCAAGGAAGTCCTTGGCGGTCGCCTTGATCGCCTGCTGCTCGTCGGTGAGGTCGAAGTACATGGCGACTCTCCCCTACCGCAGCCTCGGCAGACCGAGCACCCGCTCGGCGATGATGTTCTTGAGGATGTCGGTGGTGCCGCCCTCGATCGAGTTGGCCCGTGAGCGCAGGAAGCCGTACTGCCAGGAGCCCCCGGCGACAGCGTGCTCTGAGCCGCGCGTGAGCGGCGCGTAAGCACCCTCGATCTCCAGCGCCAGCTCGGTAATCCCCTGGTTGAGGTCGGCCCACTGCCACTTGCCGAGCGAGCCCTCCGGACCGGGGATGCCGGACTGCATCGTCTTGGTCAGTCCGCGGTAAGCGTTGAGCCGCATCGTCTCCGCCTCGATGTGGAGCTGGGCGATGCGCTGGCGGTAGTAGGCGTCATCGGCCGCCGTGCCGCCGTTGGCGCGGGTCTCGGTCGCAAGCCTGGCGAGGCGGCGCAGGCTGTTCTGGATCTGCGCGATCGCCCCAAAGGCGAGCCCGGCGCGCTCGTTCATCAGCGTCGTGATCGCCACCGCCCAGCCGTTGCCCACCCCGCCGACGACGTTCTCCTCGGGGATCCGCGCCTCGTTCATGAAGACCTCGTTGAACTCGCCCTCGCCGGTGATCTGAACCAGTGGCTTCGCTTCCACCCCCTCCTGCTCCATGTCCATCAGGAAGTAGGTGAGCCCCTGGTGCTTGGGAGCGTCGGGGTCGGTGCGGGCGACCAGCATGCACCACTTCGAGAACTGGGCCAGCGTCGTCCAGACCTTTTGCCCGCTGACGACCCATTCGTCGCCGTCCTTGACGGCGCGCGTCTTCAGCGAGGCGAGGTCGGAGCCGGACTCGGGCTCGGAGAACCCCTGGCACCAGATCTCCTCACCGGAGAGGATCGGCTCCAGGTAACGGCGCTTCTGCTCGTCGCTGCCGTGGGCGATCACCACCGGCCCGCCCATCGCCAGCCCGAGCACGTTGGCAGGGCTCGGCGTTTCCAGCCGGGCCGCCTCGCCGACGAAGATCGCCTGCTCGATCAGGGTGGCGCCGCGGCCGCCATACTCCTTGGGCCAGGAGATCCCGGCCCAACCGGCCTCATGGAGCTTGCGCTGCCACTCCCGCCGGAAGGCGATCGTCTCGTCGAGACCGTCGTCGGGCTCGGGGCCGGGGTGGTTCTCCTCCAGCCAGGTCCGAACCTCGTCGCGGAACTCCTCCTCCGATGGCGACAGCGTCAGGTCCATCGCCGCGAGCATATAGGGCCTGGCCAGCCGGCCAGGCCCTATCGCGAACTACAGGGCGATCATTCTTCGCCGCAGACCTTGAGGCCGTATTCCTTGGCCAACTTGCTGCCGGCAGTGAGCGGGTTTTTGCCTTCGATCAGCAGCTTCGGCTTGTCTTCGAGTTCGTCGGCGCCTTCTTCGACCGCGGTGACGATCGCTTCGACTTCGGACTCGTCGCCCTCAGGCGCGCCGAGCTCGTCGATTTCTTCCGCCTGCTGACGGATTTCAGGAGCCACGACCTGCTGGATCACTTCTTCCTGCTGCTCTTCGGTCGGGTTTTGGGTGTTGACGTCGTTGTCTTCGGCGAATTTTTCGGCGCCGTCTTCGATCGACTTTTCACCCTTGGTGCAGATCGCATCCGCCTGCTTGATGAATTCCGGCTTGGTCAGCGCGTCGCTGTCGCTGTCGCTGCTGCTGCCGCAGCCTGCGACCAGCGCGACGAGGAGGACAGCCCCCAAGACGGCAATAAGCCCCTTACTCATGCATCTCCTTTGTTGGTGGACGCTCGGCAACCTAGCTCTGAGGCCGGCTGGCTCTCAGAGACGCTCAATCAGGGTGCCGGTACCCAGCCCGCCGCCGCAGCACATCGTCACCAGGCCCATCTCCTTGTCGGTCCGCTCCATCTCGTGCAGCAGGGTGGTGATCAGGCGGGCACCGGTCGAGCCGAGCGGATGGCCGAGGGCGATGGCGCCACCGTTGACATTGACCCGGTCCATGTCGGGCTCGAGCTCACGCTGCCAGGCGACCACGACCGAGGCGAAGGCCTCGTTGATCTCGACCAGGTCGATGTCGTCCATCGTCATCCCGTTGCGCTCGAGCAGCTTCCGGGTGGCCGGGATCGGGCCGGTCAGCATGATCACCGGGTCGACGCCGACGGTGGTCTGGTCGAAGATCCGCGCCCGCGGCTTCAAGCCCAGCTCGTCGGCCTTCTCGCGGGCCATCAGGAGGACGCCGGCAGCGCCGTCGGAGACCTGCGAGGAGTTGCCGGCGGTGATCTTGCCGTCCTCCTTGAAGGCCGGCTTAAGCCCGGCCAGGCCCTCCAGGCTCGTCTCGCGCAAGCCCTGATCTGCGACGTAGGTATCGCCGTTGACCGCGAAGGGGATCGTCTCGCGCTCGAAGCGACCCTCCTCGGTCGCCTTGGCGGCGAGCTGCTGCGAGCGCAGCCCGAACTCGTCGAGCTCGGCGCGGGCGATCTCCCACTTGTCGGCGATCATCTCCGCCGAGAGCCCCTGCGGAATCAGGTTGTAGCGGTCCATCAGCTCGGGCGAGAAGGGCGAGCCATGCTCCTTCATCACCTCGTACCCGTCGGCGAAGGAGATGTGGCCCATGTGCTCGACGCCGCCGCCGACGACGACGTCGTGGACCCCGCTGGCGATCTGCGCGGCGGCGAAGTTGACGGCCTGCTGGGCGGAGCCACATTGACGGTCGATCGTCGTCGCCGGCGTCTCGATCGGCAGCCCCGCCTCGAGCCAGGCGTTGCGGCCGATGTTGACGCCCTGCTCGCCGAACTGCTGGGCGCAGCCGGCGATCACGTCCCCGGTCTCGGCGGGGTCGACGCCGGCCCGCTCGAAGAGCTCGCCGTAGACCTTGGCGAGCAGGTTCGAGGCGTGCAGGTCCTTGTAGTAGCCCTTCTCGGGATGACCGCGACCGATCGGCGTCCGCGCCGCCTCGACGATCACCACTTCCCGCCCGCCGAACTTGCCCTTGCCGTTCTCAGCCATCGCCGTTCTCCGATCTCGCTTTCGTACGCAGTTCGAGATCCAAGATAGCCGATTGACTGGTCAGTCAGCCAAGGTTGCCATGGTCCTCCCCGGCACCCCTGACGGCACAATTAGCCACGAGATTGATAGGAACCCCGGCCAATGAGCGCAAATCAGGGTTATGAGAGTCCGGGGATCGCGGGGAGCGGGGCAATTGCCACCGGTCTGGCCGCCGTCTCGACGACCACGGCAGACACCATTCTGCTGGCGAGGAGCGAGGCTTCGGCCTGGCGGGCTGAGGAGAAAGTCGTCGCCGCCTGCGCCAAGCTCGAGGGCGGCAACCCCTCGCGGCTGCGGGTCACCACCGACCCCAAGGATCTCGCCGATTGCGACGTCATCGTCGAGGCGATCGTCGAGGAGGTCGAGCCCAAGGGCGAACTGCTGGGAACGATCGCCGAGGCCTGCCCGAACGCCGACCTGGCGACCACTACCTCGTCGCTGAGCATCGCCGCGATCGCCGCCGCGGCCGGCACCGAGAAGCTCTTTGCCCTGCATGTCTTCAACCCCGTGCCGCGCATGAAGCTGGTCGAGGTCTGCTTCCCCGACGGCGCCGAGAGCGCCCGCGAGCGGGCCCTCGCCTGGTGCGCGGCGCTCGGCAAGACTGCGGTCGAGGTTCCCGACCAGGCCGGTTTCGTCGTCAACCGGCTGCTCTTTCCCTACCTCTTCGAAGCGGTGCGGATGATCGAGCGGACCGGCATGGAGGCCGGCGAGGTGGACACCTGCATGAAGCTCGGCGCCGGCCACCCGATGGGCCCGCTGGCCCTGCTGGACTTTGTCGGCCTCGACGTCTCCCAGGCGATCGGCGATGCCCTCTATGCGGAGAACGGCGAGGCCGCCAGCAAGCCGCCCGGCCTGATCGTCGAGATGGTCGGCGAGGGCAAGCTCGGTCGCAAGAGCGGCGCCGGCTTCTACAGCTACGACTGAGCGCCCTCGCCCGCGAGGCGGGCGAGGCGGGCGTCGAAGGTGAGCAGTTCCGCCTGCCGCGCTTGGGCCGCGGCGACGACGAGCGCGTCAGGCAGGCGCAGCCAGCGGTGCGCGGCGCGCAGTTCGGCAGCGGCGAGCGCCAGCCGCCGATCGACCGGGACGATCTCGATCCGCAGGCGGTCGACGAAACGCTCGACCACGTCCCGGCGCCCCTTCCGCACCGCGTGGACCGCGATCTCCGAGTAGGCGCTGGCGACCATCGAGAGGGGGCCGCCACCGTCGCTTGCGTCGGTCAGCTCCGCCACGGCCCGATCGTGGTGCGCGTCGCCCGCCGTGAAAAAGGCGATCGCCGCGCTGGAATCGACGGCTAGCGCTCCCACTCGTCGCGGAGCTCGTCGAGATAACCCGGCGGATAGCTGAAGGAACCGGCCAGCTCGTCGATCACGTCGTCGCGGCGACGAACTTCGAGGCGGCCGGCTCCAACCGCCCGCACGATCACCGCATCGCCGGCCGCGAGGCCGGCCTCCCCAAGCGCCTTGACAGGAAGGGTGACCTGGTTCTTGGAGGAGATCTTCGGCATGCCTTTACCGACAGTAGCGGAAGTAAAGGTCAACGCCGTGTCGAATGCGATCGCAGCCATGAAAACCGCCAGGATCGGGGGGAGCGAAGCCCTCCCCCCTGGCGCGAAAAAGCTCAGCTGACGGCGCGGCGTTTGCCGCTGAGATCCCAGATCACGTCTGCCTCGGAGATCCCCTGGCGGCGGGCGGCGATCTCGATCTGCTCCCAGGGCAGCTCGGCCTCGGGAAGGTCGTCCCAGCGCGCCAGGTCCAAGGCCTCGATCGACCCTTTCAGGGCCGGGCCAAGATGCTCCTCCGCGCGCAGTAGCGCTCGCAGAACCTCAAGCTGCTTGTCGGTCAAGCGGACAACCCACATGCTGTACCTCCAACGTCCGGGGGTGCGGGTTGCCCGCAGAAACTAGGCGTCGGTACGGACGGAACGGCTGATCCGAACCGCCTCGACGCGGTTCTCGCGGACCGACTCGACCCGGATCGAGTAGCCGTTGGCCTGAATCGTGTCGCCGCGCTTGGGCAGGCGACCAAGCGCCGCGAAGACGTAGCCACCGACCGAGTTGTAGGCATCGCTGTCGACCGGAAGCTCGATCTCGGCGTCGGCGAGATCGCCGAGCGAGACGTGGCCGCGAACGAACCAGTCGCCGTTGGCGAGCTTGCGGAGGGCAGCGGCGCGGGGATCGGTCTCGTCCTCGATCTCCCCCACCACCTCCTCGAGGATGTCCTCGACGGTGACGATCCCGACCGTGCGGCCGTACTCGTCGACGACCACCGCCAGCGAGGTCCGCTGAACCTGGAGGTCATGGAGGAGGTCGTCGAGCGGTCGGGTCTCCGGCACGATCAGGGCGTCGCGGATGACCGGGTCGATCGGCGCCTCGGGACCCTCGCTCATGTAGACGCGGGCGAGGCTGTTGTTGTGGACGACCCCCTTGACGCGATCGGCGTTGTCGTCCTCGATCACGACCAGGCGAGCGTGCCCGGAGGTGACACAGCGACGCAGGGCTGCCTCGACCGTCTCCGTGGCGTCGACCGTGACCACGGCCGGGATCGGGGTCATCACCTCGCGCGCCTCCTGCTCGTGCAGGTGGAAGACGCCGCCGAGCATGCCGGCCTCACCGGGGTCGAGACGGCCACGCTGGGCGCCACGGGAGATCAGCAGGCGCAGTTCCTCAGGGGAGGTTTCCTCGCCGTCCTCGCCAGGATCGACGCGGAAGAGGCGGCGGACCAGGAAGTTGGCGGGCACGTTGGTGGCGACGATCAGCGGGTGCAGGGCGCTGCGGAAGAAGCGCAGAGGCCGGGCCACTCGCACCAGGACCGTCTCGGCGCGGGCGATCGCCAGCATCTTCGGCGCCTGCTCGCCGAGGATCACGTGCAGGAAGGTGACGATCGTGAAGGCGATCGCGATCGATATGCCGACCGCGAGCGCATGGCTGATCACGTTGCCGAAGAGGGGCTCGAGCAGGGTCGCCAGAGCCGGCTCGCCGAGGAAGCCGATGCCCAGCGAAGCGAGGGTGATCCCGACCTGCGAGGTGGCGACGAACTCGTCGACGTGGTCCATCTGCTCGAGCGCGATCCGGGCCCGGTCGTCGCCCTCGTCGCGCATCTGCTCGATGCGACTGCGCCGCGAGCGGACGATTGCGAACTCGGCGGCGACGAAGAAGCCGTTGACCGCGATCAGCAGCAGCAGGAGGACGAGCAGGAGGATGCTCATCGGCTATGCGGCCACGTACTTCGGGCTGGGACGTCCTCCGCCATTCGGCCTCCGCAATATAGCTGGACACCTGACGGTTTTTCGGAATGGGCCACACAGGTGCGATATTGGGCGGACGATGCGCGTGGCCACGCTCAGCGAGATGCTCGAAGAGATCGTTCGCCTGGGCGAGGCAACCGGCATGGAGGCTCATGCCCACGAGATGCGCGGCGAGCTGGAGGGACGGATCGCCACCGTGCGCGCCGCGCTCGCCGAGGCCGGCCGCCCGCGGGTGATCGCCCTGCGCAGTCTCGACCCGCCAAGAGCAGCGGGCTTCTGGATTCCGGAGATGGTCTCGATCGCCGGTGGCGAGGACATCGCCGGCGATCCGGGCCTGAACCCTCCGGAGGTCGGCTGGGGGGAGCTGGCCAGCCTCGGCGCCGACGTCGTCCTCGTCATGCCCGACGGCCTCACCGCCGACGCGAAGGCGCAGGCGATGGAGCACTGGGAGCAGATCGCATCGATCGGTGCCGACCGCGCCTTCGCACTCGACCCGGCCGCGAGCTTCGCCGAGGCGGGGCCGCGGCTGGTCGACGGCATCGAGCTGCTGGCCCACCTCCTCCACCCGGAGCTGTTCGAGGCGCCCCCGAACGCCGACTTCGTCGGCCTGAGGGCGCCGGTGACGGACGGGCCCCCTCACTCCGGTCGCCCGTAGTCCGCGCGCCAAGCGCGAATAGGTCTTTGCGATCTCCCTAGGCGACTGCGATCGCGCCAAGCGCCGCGACGACCCCGACCACGACCATCGCCGCGAGCTCGACGCTGCGCCGGTTCGGGCCGAGACGACCGCGATCCCCGGCGACGATCGCCATCGCGCAGACGATCCCGCCGACCAGTCCGCCGACGTGGCCGCCGACGCTGATGTGGGGGACGACGAAGCTGTAGACGAGGTTGAAGACGACCAGGAAGCCGATCTCGGTTGCCAGCGCGTCCATGCCACGGCCGCGGGCGATCACGAAGGTGGCGCCGGCGAGCCCGAAGATCGCCCCCGAGGCGCCGACAGTTAGCGCGTTGGGATCGAGCAGCAGCGCTCCGAACGAGCCGGCCAGGAGCGAGGCGAAGTAGAGGACCAGAAAGCGCGGGGTCCCCAGAGAGGGCTCCAGCAGCCGTCCGAGGAAGAACAGCAGGACCATGTTGAAGCCGAGGTGGAAGAGGCCAGCGTGGAGGAAGCCGGCGGTGACGAGCCGATACCACTCGCCTTCGGCGACGAACGGGCCGAAGAGGCCGAAGTCGACCGCCATCTTGCCGCCCCCGGCGTCCAAGCCGCCCGCACCGCTGGCGATCTCGACCAGATAGACGACAACGTTGATCGCGATCAGCACCGCGGTCGCCGGGAAGGCACCGAAGCCGCTCGGCGTCCCGGTCGGGTTGCGGACGACGCGCGTGCGCTGCTGGGCGCACTCCGGACAGCGCATCCCGACCGGGGTCGGGGTCATGCAATCCGGGCAGATCGGGCGGCCGCAGTTGGAGCAGGAGACGCCGGTCTCGCGGTCGGGGTGGCGGTAACAGGTCTGAGCCATCGGGATGGGCAGCCTACAATCGCCGCCGATGGAGCCCGCCAGCCCAGCCCGTCTCTACGCCGCCGCGGCCGGGGCACTGCTCTTCGTGGCCGGCATCGCCGGCTTTTTCGACGACCGCTCCTGGCTCAACTACGCCCATCTGGCAACGGGTGCCCTGGCGCTGCTGCTCGCCAGCACCGCCCCACGCGCGGTCTCGCTCCGCCTCGGCCTCCTCTGCACCGGGCTGGCGGTTTGGGGGTTCTCGAACGGCGAGGCGTGGCTGCAATGGCCGCACCTCGCTCTCGGCCTGCTCGGGCTCGCCGCCTTCGCCGGCTCAGAGGCGCGAGCGCAGCTCGCTGCCGAGCGCGCGTAAACCGCTCTCGCCCTTGTGCCTGCTGCGGCGACGCAGCTCCAGCATCACCAGAGCCCCGGTGGCGACGCCACCGGCGGAGACCGCGACCACGGGGCGCACCCAGTTGCGCGGATCGCGCAGGGCGCGCAGCTCTTCCTCGGAGAGCTCGTCGGCCCAGTCGGAGAGCTCCTCGGCGGCCGCCTGGGTGACCGCGGCGAGCGTGCTCTCGACCCGCGTCGAGAGCCGCTCCGGCGGCTCGATCGGCCGCAGAGCGTCGCTCAGCAGCGCTTCCACGTCCCAGCCGGGTCCCAGCCCCTCAGCTGTCTCGCTCATCGCTCATCTCCTCCTGCAGCTGCTTGATGGCGCGGTGGATCAACACCTTCGTCGCTCCGTCGGACCGACCCAGGGCGCGGGCGATCTCGCGGTTGTCCATGCCGAGCGCGAAGCGCATGATCAGCGCCTCGCGGCGGTCGTCGGAGAGATGCTCGAGGTTGGCCATCACCTCTCGCAGCTCCTCCCTGCCCTCGGCGATCGCGACGGTGTCGTGCTGAGTGGCGATCGGCTCGGTCGAGTCGAGCGGCGTCTGCGGCCGCCGCGAGCGGTCGCGGTAGTAGTTGGCGGCGAGGTTGTGGGCGATCCGGATCACCCAAGGTCGCAGCGGCCTCCCGTGCGACTCGCGACGGGCCCGGTCGAGGTGGCGATAGGCCTGCAGGAAAGCCTGCTCGGTGAGGTCCTCGGCGTCGTGGTGATTGCCGACCCGGTAGTAGGCATAGGAGTAGACGTCGCGGAGGTGCGAGCGGTAGAAGTCCTCGAAGGCGCGGTCGAGCTCCGCCTTCGCCGCCGGAGCCAGCTCGCGCGGCTCGACGTTCTCCTCGGGGCCGCTCACCCCGCAAGCGTAGTGCGGTGCCGGCCCGGCCCATCAGGCGGCCCGCCTGGAGCGCTCGACGCTGCGCAGGCCGGCGACCCAATCCTCGGCGCCGACCTCGCCGCGAATCAGCGCCGCCAGCCCGGCCAGTGCCTCGGCTGGCACCCCCGCCGCGGCAACCGCCTCGGCAAGCAGCGGGGTCGTGTCGAGGCCCTCGGAAGCCTGGCCGATCAGTCCCGGAATCTCCTCGGCGGGTGTGCCGCTGCCGAGCAGCTCCCCGGCGCGGCGGTTGCGCCCGGTCGGGGCCATCATCGTCGCGGTCAGGTCGCCGACGCCGGCGAGCCCGGAGAAGGTCTCGAGCTGGGCACCGCGGGCGAGCGCGTACTCGATGCACTCGCGCCAGATCTCCGCGGTGGCGATGCCGGCGGCGTTGAGCCCGTGCGGCTCCGCGGCGGCGGCGGCAAGGGCGGCGGCGTTCTTGGCGGCGCCCGCCATCTCCACGCCGGTGACGTCGCCGGAGCGCTCGCAGACGAGCCCGGCGCGGTCGAAGACCTTGCCGAGCTGGTCGCGCAGGTCGGGGTCGGCGGAGCCGAGGACGAGGGCGGCCGAGCCGGAGACGGCCTCACGGGCGTGGGCCGGGCCGCCGAGGCAGGCGATCGCCCGCGCCCGCACCCGCTCGCCGACGTACTCGGCGGGCAGCTGGCCCTGGGGGGCGATCAGCCCCTTGGTGAGGAGCAGGATCGAGGAGCGTCCCCCGACCCGATCGGCGATCGACCCGACCGCCTGCGGCAGCGACTTGGAGGGGATCGCCAGGCAGATCAGGTCGAGGCCGTCGAGCTCGATCTGCGAGGCGAGGCGCACGTCGACCGAGCCGGGCAGCGGCACCCCGGAAAGGTAGCGCCCGTTCTCCCCCGCCTCCGTCATCTCGGCGACGCGCTCCTGGCTGCGGGCGCCGAGCTGGACCTCGAGCCCGCCACGGGCGAGCAGAACCGCGACGGCGGTGCCCCAGCTGCCGGCGCCGATCACGGCGGCTCGGCGCATCGGCGGCAGGCCACCGAGGTCTTCCCACTGCAGCTGCACGTTCGGCCAGATTCGCGCGGTGACGGTCTCGGCCAGCGTTGGCGAGGGTTCCTCGGCCCGGGGGAAGGTCATCGCCCGGCCCAGCCGCACCTTCACCTTGCGCGGTCGGATCCGCCAGCCGCGGCGGACGTTTTCGGTGCCGATCACCGCGGTCGGGATCACCGGCGCCCCCGTCTGCAGCGCCAGCCGCCCGACCCCGCGCTTCGGCTCGCCGAGCGTGCCGCGGCGGATCCGGGTGCCCTCGGGGAAGATGCAGACGGTGCCGCCGCGCTCGACGATTCCGCGCGCGGTCTCCATCGCCTCCTCGTCGGACTCGCCACGGCGGATCGGGAATGCGCCGAGACGGGAGAGGATCCAGCCCTGCAGAGGCCGGCGGAACAGCTCGACCTTGGCGACGTAGTTCATCGGCCGCCGCCAGGGCAGGCAGCCGCCGACGACGAAGGGGTCGAGGAAGCTGCGGTGGTTGGAGGCGACGATCAGGCCGCCGCGGACCGGACGGGCATGCTCGCGCCCGGTCCGGCCATAGCGGAAGTAGACGAGGAAGAGCGGCGTCAGGAAGACGCGGGCGAGCAGGTAGAGGGGCCAGTTGATCCCGTGCTCACGGGTGTAGCGGTGGTAGGCGGCAAGCCGCTCTGGCGGCGACACGCAGAGCGCTACACGCGGAGAGCGCCGCGGTTACCCGGCTACCAGGCGGACTCGATCAGCTCCGCCAGCTCGGCCCGGTCAGGTGGATCGGGGGTGAAGGCGAGCTCCGGCCGAATCAGGATCGCCTCGAGCGCGTCGTCGAGCCGGGATCGATCCGCGCCGGCTGCTCCGAGTCCCGCTGGATCGCCACCCAGCTCGCGGATCCGCGCGTCGACGTCGGCGAGGTCGGTGGCCAGCGCCTCGGCGAGGACGGCGAGTCGATCCGGCGCCCGCGAGGCGAGCAGGGCGACGCTGCCCGGCAGGATCGCGGCATTGGTCTCGGCATGAGGACTGCCGCAGATCCGGACCAACGTCTGGCAGACGACGTGGTGGACTCCGAAGGAACCGGAGTCGATCGCGTAGCCGCAGAGCAGCGAGCCGAGGGCGAGGTTGGACGAGTCGCGCTCCTCACGGCCCTGGTCGAGCGAGCTGGCGATCAGCTCGGCGCCGCGCAACGCCGCCATCACCGAGACCGGGTTGGCGAAGGGAGTGCACAGCGAGTCGATCCCGTGAGCGAGGGCGTTCATCGAGCTGGCCCGGAGCGCCGGCTCGGGCTGGCTCGCCATCGCCTCCGGCTCCGCCACGACCAAAGTCGGGCGGACGAGGGACCGGACCCGCGACTCGGCACCGGCCGGGAGCCGGTGGATGCCGGTCATCTCGGCACCGGACATCGTCGTCGGGATCGCCGCGACCGGGGCACCCGACACGGCGGCGACCGCCTTGGCGGCATCGATCACCCGGCCGCCGCCGAGCGCCGCCAGCGGCTCGTCCCCGAGCGCCCCCAGCAAGCCCGCGGCGAGCTCGGGGACCGGGCCCGCGGGAACCACGTGGACGCCGCGCGCCGCCTCCCGCAACTCCTCGGCCCCGGCCAGCGAGCGCTCGGTCGCCAGCAGCGAGAAGTCGTCGAAGTCGTGCTCGCGGAGCAGTTGCGGCGCCTGCGAGATCCCGTGACGGCGGAAGACGACCGTCCGGCCGGCGTCCCGCCAGATGAAGTCGCCGCTCACTCGGCGGCTGCCACCCGGGGGTTGCTCACCGGCCTCAGGTTGGGTTCCACCTCGTCGCGCAGGTGCTCGAAGTCCGGCGGCAGGGAGAGCTTCTCGCCGAGGTGCTCGAGCGGCTCGTCGACGGTGAAGCCCGGACCCGTGGTGGCGATCTCGAAGAGCACCCCGCTGGGCTCGCGGAAATAGATCGACTTGAAGTAAAACCGGTCGATCTCCGGCGTTGGCTGGGCGCCGGCGGTGAGGGCGCGATCGCGCCACTGCATGTGCTCCTCGGGCAGGGAGGCCCAGGCGACGTGGTGGACGCTGCCGGCCCCCTGCAGGCCGCGCTCGGTGGGCGGCTCGTCGAAGAGGTAGCGGCCGCCGCGCCGCTCGCCGCGCGCTTCCCAGGCACCGTCGACCTGCTCGAACTGGAGCGCCTCGAGCAGGCCGCGGCTCGCCTCTGGAGCGGCGCTGTAGGCACGCACGGCGTGGAAGCCCTGCAAGGCCAGCTCGCCGGGGACGTCGGGGTGGTCGGCGATCAGCGGCGCGTCGGGGACGTCGACGACCAGCAGCTCGTGGTCGAGCCCCTCCGGGTCGGCGAAGACCAGCCCGGCCCCCTCGCGGCGGGGCTCGATGCCGTTCGCCGCCAGCCGCTCCTCCCAGAAGGCGAGCGAGTCCTCGGAAGCGACCCGCCAGACGACCCGGTGGACCATGCCGGCGCCGGCCCGGCCGCGCGGCACCCCCGGGTACTCGAAGAAGGTCAGGTCGGAGCCCGGGTCGCCTCCCTCGTCGGCAAAGAAGAGGTGGTAAACGGTCGGGTTGTCCTGGTTGACGGTTTTCTTGACCAGCCGCAGGCCCAGCACCCCCGCGTAGAAATCGATGTTGCGCTGAGCGTCCTCGGTGATCGCGGTGATGTGGTGAATTCCCTCTAGCTTCATTGTTCACGTATAGCATCCGCCCATGAGCCGCGGGCGACGACGCACCGTCAAAGCCTTGGTCGCGCTCGGCTCCGTCCTCGCCTTCCTCAGCGTCTTCGCGATCTGGGTCGAGCGCCAGGCGCTCAACACCGACGACTGGGTATCGACCAGCGGCCGCCTGCTCGAAGACTCGACGATCCGCAAGGCGCTCGGGGACTACCTGGTCGACCAGCTCTACGAAAACGTCGACGTCGAGAAAGAACTGAAGGAAATCCTCCCCGGCGAAACCAAGCAGTTCTCGGGACCGCTCTCCGGGGGACTGCGCCAGGTCGCCGGAGAGGGCGCCGAAAAAGTCCTGGAAACTTCCACCGCCCAGGGGCTCTGGGAACAAGCGAACCGCTCCACGCACGAACAGCTGGTCGAAGTCCTGGAAGAAAAGGGCGACACGGTTTCGACCGAAGGCGGCGAAGTGAAACTCAACCTCGGCGCTCTGATCACCAACCTCGCCGATCAGGTCGGAATCGGCGGCTCGCTGGCGGACAAACTGCCGGCCGATGCGGGCCAGATCCGGATTCTCCGCTCCGACCAGCTGAAAACCGCCCAGAACATCACCACCGCCGTGAAGGGCCTGGCGCTGGTGCTCTCGATCCTCACCTTCATCTGCTTCGCCGCGGCGATCTACCTGGCCCGCGACAGCCGTTGGGTGACGGTGCTGTTCTGCGGCATCGGCCTGATCGCGGCCGGCTTCGCGGCGATCGTCGCCCGCCATGTCGCCGGCGGCATCGTCGTCGGCCAGTTGGTCACCGAAGACAGCGTCAAACCGGCCGCAAACGCCGCCTGGACGATCGCGACCTCGCTGATGATCAGCATCGCCACCACCCTGATCGTCGTCGGCGTGCTCTTCGCGATCGCCGGCTGGCTGGCCTCGCCGACCGGCGCCGCCCGCTCGGTCCGCCGCTTCTTCGCCCCGGCCCTGCGCGACTGGACGCCCTGGGTGTACACCGGCCTGGCGCTGGTCGTCTGCCTCTACTTCCTCTCGGCACCGACGCAGGGCCTGCGCTCCTTCCTGACCACGTTGATCGTCGCCGGCATGGCCGCCTTCGGGATTCACGAGCTGCGCAGACAGACCGCCGAGGAGTTCCCTGACGTCACCTACTCCGACTACTTCGGGCAGACCCGCGAGCGGGTCGCCGGTGCCGTGCGCGAGGCCAACATCCCCGAGCGGGCGGCGAAACTGCGCCTGCCTGAAGTGCGCCGACCGGCAGCGCCGGGTGAGGGTGAGGCCGCCGCTGCCGAGGCGCCGACGACCGAGGCCCCCACCGCAGCGATCCCGCTCGACGAGGAGGACGCGCGGCTGGCCCGCCTGGAGCGCCTCGCCTCGCTGAAGGAGAAGGGCATCCTCACCGAGGAGGAGTTCGTCGCCGAGAAGGCGCGTCTGTTGGGCGGCAACAGCGGCCCTGCCTGAGAGAGCCCGATCGGAGTTCGAACCGGAAACCTCCGGCGATTCGGCGCCGATGGCGAGAAGTGCCCAACGCCGGCGTCGTGGTGGCTGCTTCCGACCGACGTCTGATTAGGCTGAGCCAAGCAGGCGTCCGGGTAGCCGATGAGGGAGGCAGCGCTGTGGGGTTCTTCGAGAAGGTCAAGGGACTAGTTCGGCTCGCGCCGCAGACGGAGGACTCGAGGCCGGAACTGGGCGACCTGATCGAACCGGGAAGCTCCGCTGAGGTCTCCGCTGCCAGTGCCGGGAAGGGCTCGGACAGCGGAGCGGCGGGTCCCCGGCAGCTGGAGGAGCTTCGCGCCTCCGGGCTGATCGACGCCGATACCTTCAACCTGATCGAGGCGACGATGACGAACGCGACCACCGAGCTCGATCGCCTCCATGCCTCGGGAGTCATGAGCGACGAGATCTACGCCCAGGCGATGGCGAGCATGGCCGGGGCGACTACCGGTTCAGGCCTCTCGATTGACGCCGCCGAAATGGATCTGCTGCAGCACGGCGAGTCGGCGCCAGCGACGATTCTGGCCCTGCCCGGACCGACCGACGAGGCGAACGCCCGGCTGCCTATAACGCTCGAAGTCCACCCCGCCACCGGGACGCCCTACAGAGTCGACTGCACCATTCCGACCCTCCACCCGGGCGGCGAGCTGAAAGTTGGCAACTTCCTCCCGATCAAGATCGACCCGGACGACCCAAAGCAGGTCGCCATCGATTGGGCCGGCTTCGGTAGCTGAGCGACGGGCAGCCCGGAATCGCGGGGGTCCGGATAGAAATGGCGCGGCCGGAGTCAAGTCTGCGGTTGCAGGGCTTCTCAGTGAGAGCCCCCCTCCGGGTTCGAACCGGAAACCTCCTGATTACAAATCAGGCGCTCTCCCAGGTTGAGCTAGGGGGGCGGGGTGGCAAGAATGCTTGAGATGCAGGTGAACTTCCGATTTCTCGGACCCGATGAGGGTACCGTGCTTACGGCGGCGATCGAAACGGCCTACGGGCTGAGCTACGACGTGCGCTGGGTCTACGACGGCGACGAGGTGGCAGCGCGGCTGGCCGACGGCCGCTACGTGTCCTGCGTTGCCGAGGGCGAGGACGGCGGCCTGCTCTGCCACATCGGCATGAGCCGCACCGCCCCCGAGGACGCGGTCGCCCACTCCGGCCAGGCGGTGACGCTGCCGGCGGCGCGCGGCCAGCACCTCTTCACCCGCACCAAGCGCTACCTGATGGATTGGGCGCGCGAGGGCGGCCTGGCCGGGATGTTCAGCGAGGCGACCGCCGCCCATCCATACAGCCAGCGGGCCAACGTCGAGCTCGGCGCCAAGGAGACCGGCTTCCTGCTCGGCTGGATCCCCGCCTCGGTCGAGAACGACGCGGCGGCCGGTGCTCCGCGCCGGCGCCAATCGGCAGCGCTCTTCTACACCAAGCTGAACGACGGTCACGAGCGCCGGGTCTTCGCGCCGAAGCGACATCACGAGATCGTCGGCCAGACGTTGGCGCTCTGCCAGCTGCGCGGCACCCTGGCCCAGCCGCCTCCCGACACGCAGCTACCGCCCCGCACCGAGCTGAGCGTCGAGGTCGAGCAGGACCACAACCTGGCGCTGATCACCGTCGCGACCCCCGGCGCCGATCTCGAGCAGGCGATCGCCGCCGAGCGCCACCACCTCTTCCACAACGCCTGCCTCGACGCCGTCTACGTCGACCTGCCGCTGGAGCAGCCGGCGACGGCGCTGGTCGCCGACGACCTCGAGCGGCTGGGCGTCTCCTATGCCGGCGTCTTCCCCAACCGCACCACCGACGGCGACGTGCTGCGGATGCAGTCGCTGCACCGGGTCCGAGTCAAGGCCGACGACATTGCCGTCGCCTCGGACCACGGCCGCGAGCTCCTGGACTACGTCCTTGCGGACCTACCGCAGCACCAAGTCGCCACCTAGAGGGGAACCTCACGCGAGGCGAGGTGCGTTCCGACCTTGCGCTTGACGCGCTGCAGGGCGTTGTCGACCGTCTTCGTGTCGCACTCGAGGCGCTCGCCGATCGCCTCGTAGGAGTGCCCGTCGAGGTAGAGCGAGAGGACCCGGCTCTCGAGGTCGGAGAGCACGCCCGAGACGCCGGAGAGACAGGAGACGAGGCTTTCCAGCTCTTCGGAGGCGATCACCTGGTTGACCGGGTCGTGGACCGAGGGGCCGGGCAGAATCTCGTCCAGGGTCGTGTCCGAATCGCCTGCTGCCGCCGGCGTCTGGCTGAAGGAGACGTACTGGTTGAGCGGCGTGTGCTTGTTGCGGGTCGCGGTCTTGACCGCGGTGATGATCTGCCGGGTGATGCAGAGCTCGGCGAAGTTGCGGAAGCTCGACTCGCGGTCGGTCCGATAGTCCCGGATCGCCTTGTAGAGGCCGAGCAGGCCCTCCTGGATCAGGTCGTCGGACTCGCCGCCGAGGAGGAAGTAAGACGAGGCCTTGAGACGGACGAACCCGCGGTAACGGCGGATGATCGTGTCGTAGGCATCGGTCCGACCATCCTTCGCGAGCGCGACCAGGTAGTGATCATCAAGCTCAACTTGAGCGTTAGCTTGATGCGTAGGCGACGATAGTGCCACAGATCCTTCTCCTTGCTGAAGGGTCGTGGCGCCACTTACCTCCCCCGAGGCGCCCTATTCACCGGGTGCCCGCAGCCTCAAGCTGAGGTTCACCCTTATTTCCGCCGCTAGTTTACGTGCGCGCAGAGTTCTGTCAACCCCAAATTGCGAGAAATGCAAAAGAGGTTGCAATTGCAGGTGCCCCGGGGCGCGGGTCCTGTCATCGGGAGTGGACCCCCTGCGGGCGCGGTCGTCCTCGGGGGTCCACTCCCGATGCCACCCCCGCCAGGTGCGCCCGCGAAGGCAGCGCTCTTACATTTCTCGCTCGAAAGTGGCTCGGTCGGAGCGCGACTCAGGCTCGCTGGCGGGCGGCCTCGAAGAGGAGGGCCGTGGCCGCTGCGGAGACATTCAGGGACTCGATGTGTCCTTTGCGCGGGAGGGAGACGAGGGCGTCGCAGCTGGCGGCGACTCGGGGGCGGATGCCTTTGCCCTCTCCGCCCATGACGAGGACGGTGGGGCCGGTGAGGTCGGTGTTCCAGGGAGGCTGCTTGGCGTCGGCGTCGGCGCCCCAGATCCAGAAGCCGGCTTGCTTGGCTTCGGCGAGCCAGTCGGCGAGGTTGCGGACGCGGGCGATCGGGAGGTGCTCGACGGCGCCGGCGGAGGTCTTGCAGACGACCGGGGTGACCTCGGCGGCACGGCGATCCGGGATCACCACTCCGGCGGCGCCGGCGAACTCGGCCGAGCGGCAGACGGCACCGAGGTTGCGGGGGTCCTGGACCTGGTCGAGGGCGAGAAGCAGCCCGTCGCCTCGCAGCAGCTCGCTCGCTCCCGCGTACGGGTAGGGATCGACCTCGGCGACGACGCCCTGGTGATCGGGTGATCCGCAAAGTCGCTCCAGCTCCACCGCCGGCGTGTCGGGCGTCCGCCAAATCCGATGAACCCGCCGTCTCCCCCGCTCCGCCTCCTTGACCGGCCGCCGCCCGTAGATGATCTGGCTCGCCATTAGCGCCCTGCGCGCTTTTTCAGTGCCCTGGTACGGAAAATCCTGTTCGGGCCCGCTTGGCGCTGGGGCAAACCCCGGACGGCGAGGTTCACACGGCACCCTTGGTAACGAGGCGGGGCCCGTCCGCCGAGTCGCGGACCTCCCAGCCCAGCTCGGCCAGCCGATCGCGGATCTCGTCGGCGCGCGCGAAGTCCTTCGCCACCCGCGCCTCCTCGCGCTCCGCCATCAGCGCCTCCGCCTCCGAGTCGGCAGCGTCCTCACCTTCAGCCAGCGAGTCGAGCCCTACCAACCAAAGCATCTCGCGCAACGCCTCGGGCGCTCCCGGAACGTCCTCGCGATTCGCTTCACCGACCAGCTCGAAGGCCTCGGCCATCGCCCGCGGCGTGTTGAAGTCGTCCGCCAGCGCATTGCGGAAGGAGTCCAATCGAGACCATGCGGAGGAGGACTCTGGGGAGGGTCCGAACGAGCCTCCCCGCTGTTGCGAGAGAGGACCCTCCCCAGAGTCCTCCAGCGGATGCTCGCGAAAGAAGTTCCTCAACCTCTCGACCTGCGCGGCCGCCTGCTCCATCTGCGCCTCGCCAAACGCCAGCGGCTGCCGGTAGTGACCGGAAATCAGATACGCGACGACGACCTCGGACCCGTACCGATCCAGCGCCGTCGAGAGCTGAAAGATGTTGCCCTCCGATTTCGACATCTTCTCGGCGCCGGTCTCGATCATCCCGTTGTGCATCCAAATCCGCGCGAAGGGCCGGCCGGCCGACTCGGACTGGGCGATCTCGTTCTCGTGGTGGGGGAAGACCAGGTCGGAACCGCCGCCGTGGATCGCGAAGGAGGCGCCGAGCTCCTGCTCGGCCATCACCGAGCACTCGATGTGCCAGGCCGGGCGGCCGGGGCCCCAAGGCGAGTCCCAGTTGGTGTCCTCGCCGGGCTTGGTCGCCTTCCAGAGGGCGAAGTCGAGCGGGTCCTCCTTGAGGGACGCCGACCCGGTCTCCTCTCCCTGGTCCATGTCCTCGAAGCGGCGGTTGGAGAGCTTCCCGTAGCCGTCGAAGCCGCGGACGCGGAAGTAGACGTCGCCACCGGACTCGTAGGCATGGCCATCCTCGACCAGCTCGGCGATCAGGGCGACGATGCCGGCGATCGTCTGCGTCGCCAGCGGCTCGGCGTCGGGGCGGCCCAGGCCGAGCCGGTCGGTGTCCCCAACGTAGGCGCGGGTCATCGCCGCGGCGAAGGCGGCGGACGGCTCGCCCGCGGCCTCGGCGGCGGCGTAGATCTTGTCGTTGACGTCGGTGACGTTGATCACCAACTTCACCTCGCGACCCTCCGAGCGCAGGAAGCGGGCCAGCAGCGAAAAGACCACGAAGGGACGGGCGTTGCCGATGTGGATCCGGCTGTAGACGGTGGGGCCGCAGGCATAGATGCCGACCTCTCCGGTCGGCTCCAGCGGCCTCAGCTCACCGCTCAGCGTGTCCCTGATCCGCACCTCGCGCATCGCGAGGTCGAGACTAGTTGATCAAAAGGTGCGGTAGCCGCTGGTGGAGGCGCCGGAATCGTTGCGCAGCCAGGTGGGCGAGGCCTCCTCGGCGGCGGCGATCACCTCGCGTTTGGCCTTGTTGGCGCTGGCCTTGATCTCGTCCTCGGTCGCCTCACGGGCACGCTCTTCGCGCCGCTCGGCCTGGATCCGAATTCGGTCCGACTCGACTCGCAACTGCTCTTCCGCTCGAGAGCGGGCCGCCTGGGTGGCCTCCTGCTCGACCTTCTCGACCAGAGCCTGGATGGTCTCCTCCGCTTCGCGGCGGACGTCCTCGGTCCCCTCCATGACACGGCGCTCGATCTCGGTCTCCAGACGCACCGCGGTCTCGCGGGCCTCGGCCGCGGCTGCCTCCGCTTCGGCGGCGCGCTGCTCGGCGGCGGCGACCCGGCGGTCCGCCTCGGCCTGAACGGCTTCACGGGCCTCGCGTTCGCGCTGCTGAGCCTGCGCTTTGACCTCCGCGACGGCCTTGGCGACCGCCTTGTCGGCCTGGGCCTCGGCCCCGGCCGCCTTGACCAGAGCCTGCTCGAGCTCGGCGTCGGCGCGCTGGCGCAGCTCCTCGAAGGACTTCTCCGCCTGGTCGCGGGCCGCCTCGGCGGCCCCGAGCTTCGCCTCCGCCCGCTGCCGCGCTTCGCGCTCGGCGACGACGCGCTGCTTCGCCTCGGTGGAGACCTTGCGCAGCGTCTCCATCGCGCGCTGCTTGAGCTGGTCGCGGACGACGTCGGCGCGGGCCTCTGCCGCCTCGACCCGTTGCTCGCTCAGCCGCACCCACTCGAGTGCCTGGCTGGCGACGCCTCGCGACGCCTCACCGGCCTCGCCGACGGCTCGCAGCTGCCTCGCGGGATCGCTCATGCCCGGGCAAACTACTACGGGCGCCGGAGGCCAGACCAGGCATGCGCGCTCCGCGAGCGCGCAATTTGCGAGCGGCCGGCCCTCAGGCCGACTGCGAAGCCTGGCGGTCCTTCAGCTCGCGCTTGAGAACCTTGCCCGTGGCGTTTCGCGGCAGCTCCGGGAGGAACTCGATCTCCCGCGGCGTCTTGTAGCCCGCGAGGTTGGCCTTGACGTGCGCCTTGAGGTCCTCGACGGAGACCTCCGCCCCCTCGCTGATGACGACGAAGGCCTTCAGTCGCTGCCCGAACTCGGCGTCCTCGACGCCGATCACCGCCACCTCGACGATCAGCTCGTGGTCGGCGAGCAGGTCCTCGACCTCGCGCGGGAAGACGTTCTCGCCGCCGGAGACGATCATCTCGTCGTCGCGACCGTCGATGAACAACCGGCCCTCGGCGTCGATGTGGCCGACGTCGCCGCTGGAGAGAAGACCGTCGATGACTTCCTTGCCGCCACCGCCGGTGTAGCCCTCGAAGGACATCTCGTTGCCGACGAAGATCCGCCCGACCTCGCCCTGGGGAACCTCGCGGCCCGCCTCGTCGACGATCCTCACCTCGGTGCCGTGTGGCGGCTTGCCGGCGGTGCCGGGCGCCGCGCGCAGGTCCGCGGGGGTGGCGACGGTCGCGTAGGCGACCTCGGTCGAGCCGTAGAGGTTGTAGACGTTGTCGCCGAAGCGATCCATCCAGGCGATCGCCAGCTCGCCCGGCAGCGCCGAGCCCGAGAGCGAGGTGATCCGCAGCGAAGAGAGGTCGTAGGCGTCGAGCGTCTCCGCCGGCAGACCGAGGATGCGCTGGATCATCACCGGCACCGCGCCGAGGACTTCGGCCCGGCTTTCCTGGACCGCCTGCAAGGTTCCCTCCGGGTCGAAGCGGCGCCGCAGCACCATCGTCGAGGCGGTCGGCAGGCTCATCACGAAGTGGAAGAAGCCCCAGGAGTGGAAGAGCGGCGCGGCGATCATCATCGTCTGACGGGCGCGGAAGGGGATCCTGTCGATCAGCGCCGCGATCGCCAGCAGGCCGTCCGGGCTCGAGCGCTGTGCGCCCTTGGGAGTCCCGGTGGTGCCGGAGGTGAGGATCACGAAGCGCGGTTTGTCCGGCGGCGGGCTGTGGTCGGTCTCCTCGCCGGCGGCGATCAGCTGCTCCAACGTCACCGCCTCGGGCTCGCCGTCGGTCCAGGCGACGATCCGCTCGACCGAGTCGTCGACACCGCCCAGCAGCTCGGTGAACTCCTCGTCGAAGACCAGCGCCTTCGGGGCCTCGCGCCGGGTCACCTCGACGAGCTGCGGGCCGGCGAACATCGTGTTCAGGTAGAGCGCGCTGGCGCCGATCTTGGCCGCGGCGAGGGTCGCCTCGATGAAGCCACGGTGGTTGCGGCACATGATCCCGACCCCGTCGCCGTGGCCGATGCCCATTGCCGCGAAGGAGTGGGCGAGGGCGTTGCTGCGGCGATGCAGTCGCTCCCAGGTGAGGGCGCCGCGTTCGTCGGCGATCGCGATCTCGTGCGGATGGTGGATCGCCGCGGTGGCGACGCCGGTTGCCGGCGAGGCTCCCCAGCGCAGGAAGGTCGAGCCGATCTTCAGCGCCTTGTCGGGCCGCATCGGCGCAACGATGCCGGCCTCGTGCAAGACCTTCAGCTCGAAGATCGAATCGGAGATCGACCCCCGCAGGCCGGCCAGGCTGATGCTCGAGTCCCCCATCAGGCCGGGAAGACTATTCGCTTCGCACCGAGGCCACAGCCATGCAGGCGATCCCCTCGCCGCGACCGATCCAGCCCATGCCCTCGTTGCTGGTCGCCTTGACGCTGACCCGGGCCGAGGTCGCCTCCGCCAGGGTCCGCTCCATCTCCGCCTTGTAGGGGCCGAGCCGGGGCTGCTCGCAGATGATCGTCGCGTCGATGTTGACGATCGGCCCGGCGAGCGTGCCGACGACGGTGCGAAGCAGGTCGATCGAGTCGGCGTCGCGCCACTGCTCCTCGTCGTCGGGGAACATCGTGCCGATGTCTCCACCGCCGCCGGCGCCCAGCACCGCGTCGATCACCGCGTGGGTGAGCACGTCGGCGTCGGAGTGACCGTCGAGCCCGAGATCGTGCTCGATCTCGACGCCGCCCAGGACGAGGCGCCGTCCCGCCGCGAAGCGGTGACTGTCGTAGCCGATCCCGACCATCAGCCAACCCTGCTGGGCAGCGGTGCGAGCCGGCGCTGGCGCCGCTCGAAGACGCATATCTCCCCCACTCCGAGGTCGTCGAGGAACTCCAGGGCCTGGTCGTAGCCGTAGCCGACCTGCTCGGGAAGATGGGCGTCGGAGGAGAGGGCGAAGGCGGCGCCGGCCTCGACGCACATCTCCGCGAAGCCGCGGGCGGGATAGAGCTCGCCGACCGGCTTGCGCAGGCCAGCGGTCGAGATCTCAACGGCGATCCCGCTTTCGGCGATCGCCTCGATCGCCGGCTCGTAGAAGAAGCGCGCGTCGCGCTCCGGCAGCGGCCGGGCGCGGCCCCAGACCTTGACCAGGTCGGGGTGGGCGAGGATGTCGAAGAGGCCGCTGCGGGCGCACTCGGCAAGCGCCTCGAAGTAACGGCGCCAGACCTCGTCGGCGTCGCCGTTGCCCTCCCAGACGTCCCAGCCGGGGTGGTCGACCGCCTCCTCGCCGATGAAGTGGACCGAGCCGACGACGTAGTCGAAGTCGCGCGCCTCCAGCAACGAGGCCGTGCGGTCCTCGGCGCCGGGCACGAAGTCGCACTCGACCCCGAGCTTCAGCGGCGTCGTCCGCACGAACTCGCAGTAGGCGTCGAGATCGTCTTGGCCGTTCTGCTCCCAGAGCGGGTGCTGCCAGAGATCGAGCGCCTGACTGAAGCGGTAGACGTGCTCGGAGACGCCCAGCTCCTCGACGCCGGCCTCGGCCGCCGCCTCCAGGTAGCGCTCGACGTTCTCGGCGGTGAAGTAGCGCTCGGCTGTGGTGCCCTCCTCGTCGGGGCGGAGGTGCAGGTGGTAATCGGTGAGCATGGGACGAGACTAAGACAACGGCGCCCTCGGCAGCCCGGCGGCAGCTCGACCTAGACTGCGGCCCGAATGGCCCGCCAGCTTCTGATCCTCGCGCTCGCCTTTGGGCTTGGCGTCGCCGTCGCGACCATTCTCGGCGCGACCAACCTCGGCACCGCCCTCGGCGTCGGCCAGCTCACCTTCGTCGCCGCCCTGGTCTGGGTCCTGCTCAGGGACTGAGGCCAGTCCCGTCGGGGGTGGAGACCCCCTACCGAGATCGGTCGCCGAGCAGCAGCTCGGCAAGCCGCAGATCGAGCGGCGTCGTCACCTTCAGGTTGGGCTCGGCGACCGGGTGGATCAAGACTTTGCGGCCGGCCGCCTCGAGCAGCATCGCCTCGTCGGTGGCGGCGTCGGGGTCCGCGGCGGACGCGAGCGCGGTCCGCAGGACCTCGGTGCGGAAGACCTGCGGCGTCTGCGCCGCCCACAGGGTCGAGCGATCCAGCGTCCGCTCGATCTCGAGTGGTCGATTTTGCACGCTATGCGAGTAAAAGTGACCGCTCGATCCGCCAGCCGGATCGCCGGCGCGCTTGAGCGTGTCGGTGACCGGGGCGGCGGCGATCACGCCGGCGGCCTCGGGGTCCGCCTCGAGGTCGGCGACCAGCGCCTCGACCAGCGCCGCCGTGATCAGCGGCCGGGCAGCGTCATGGATCGCGACGAGTTCGGTGTCGGCGCCGGCAAGCGCGTTGGCGACCGACTGGGATCGGGTGGCGCCACCGTCGACGAACGTGAGGTCGTCTCCGGTGAGGCCGTGGGCGTGCCCGGGCGGACAGGCGACGACGATCGAACCGACCGACTCGCACGCCCTCAGGGCGTCGAGCGACCACTCGACCATCGGCCTCCCCGCCAGCGGCACGAAGGCCTTCGGGCCGCTGGCTCCGAGGCGTTCCCCGGAGCCAGCGGCCGCGATGACTGCGGTGACCGCTGCGGCTCTAGGCCGTGGCGGCGAAGCGCTCCTCCAGGAGGGAGTCGAGGTATTCCTCGGCGCCGTCCTCGTCTTTGTCGAGCGCATACATGAACTCGGAGGCGAGGATCTTCTTGGCCCGCGTGTACATCTGCTTCTCACCGGTCGAGAGACCCTTTTCCATCTCGCGGATGGCGAGGTTGCGAACTACCTCGGCCAGCTCGAAGACGTCACCGGTCTTGATCTTCTCGCGGTTGTACTTGAAACGCCGATTCCAGTTCTTCGGCATCTCCGAGACGTCGTCGGTGAGGACGTCTGTGACTTTTTTGATTTCTTCCTCGTCGATGATCCGCCGCAGACCCGCTTTGCCGGCGTTTTCAGTGGGGACCATCACGGTGAGTTCGTTGTGGAGGATCTTGATCGTCAGGTACTCGCGCTCGGTGCCCATCAGCTCACGCGACTCTTTGGTCATCACCAAGCCGGCGCCGTGATGCGGGTACACGACCTTGTCGCCTATCTCGAAGTCGCAGACGTAAACCGCGTCATCCTCGAAGACCTCCTCCAACATCGCCTCGTCTAGCTCAGAAATCGGTGGCTCCTTTCTCGTGTTCGACGGCGCCTGTCGCCATCAACTGTGCAAGTACCGGTCGGCCAGGTCGACCTCCTGGAGCCGGCGCAGGCCCTCGCGGATGTCCTTGGCCCGTGCGGGCCCGACTCCGTCGACGGCGGCGAGCTCGGAATCGGAGGCCGCCATGACCTCCTCCAAACCGCCCAGCTCGTGGATGATCTTCTGAACGACAAGCTTGGGAATGCGGGGGACGTGACCGAGCGCGCGGTAGCCGCGCGGCGCAACCGGAAAGTCGATCGTGTTGAGCTTGCGGTCGTAGCCGAGCAGCTCGGCGAGGCGACCGAAGTCGAGCACGTCCTGGTGCGGCATCCGGCTCAGCGCCTGGAGGACCGCGGCGAGACTGCCCTCGGTGTCTTCGACCGAGTAGTCGCGGATCAGCGCCGTCTTGTCGGCGGTGACGCCGACCATCGTCTCCTCCAGCTGCATCTCGATCAGACGGCCCTCGGTGCCGAGCTCGACGATGTAGCGCTCGACCTCGACCGCCATTCGCGTCACCAGCTCGGCCCGCTGCAGGACCGAGAGGGCGTCGTGCAGCACGCCGCCGCCCTCGAACTCGAGCGTGGTCAGCCGCGCCGAGACCTGGTCGAGCCGCTGCCGGTACTTCTCCAGCGTCGCCAGGCCCTGGTTGGCCTTGGCGAGCACGGCGGGAATGTCCTGAAGGATGTACTTGGTCCCCTCGACGTAGAGCGAGACGACGTCGCGGCGCTGCGAGATCGCGATCACCAGCGCATCGGTCTGTTTGGAGACACGCTCGGCGGTGCGGTGGCGGGTGCCGGTCTCCGAGGAAAGGATGGTCGGGTCCGGCATCAGCTGCACGTTGGCCCAGGCGATCGTCGTCGCCTCGCGGTTGAGGACGATCGCGCCGTCCATCTTTGCCACCTGGTACAGCATCGCTGGCGTGTAATCGACGTCGAGGCGGATGCCGCCGGAGAGCATGTGGGAGATGTCGTCGAGATCGGAGACGACCAACAGGCCCCCGGTTCTGGAGTGAACGATGTTGTCGATGCCCTCCCGCAGCGAACCACCGGGGGCGACGACGTCCAACGCCCGGAGGAGACGGGGATCTTGACGTTCGGAAAGCTCGTGAAGCTCATCCCCGGACAAAGAAGGCACCCCTTAAGGATGGCAAAAATCGCTCTGGAATGCGGCCTGGCTAATTCCTTATAGAAAGCTCGGAATTGCCTTTGTCAAGGACCTCGATCACTTAGGGCACCGACAGCGGCTGCCTGGCTCAAAAGTGGAACCGACGGTGGTGGCGATGATGACGCAAATGCTCCTTCGGCGGGTCCCCGGCGACAGCCGGATCTGGGCCGGGTTCCCGCGGATCACGCACGAAAGCCCAGGTGAGGGCGGCCCCGATCCCGCTGAGGACGACGACGACCCAGGTAGAGCCGGCGACCGCGGTGGCGAAAGAGTGACCGCCCCCCTGGAGCGCGTGGAAGACGGCTCCGGTGGCCGCCAGGGCGACGGCACCGGCGGCAACGCGATCCATCGCCAGCACGCCGGAGGCGATCCCGACCTTCTCACGCGGCATCGCCGCCATCGCCGCCGTCGACATCGGCGCGTAGACGAGGCCGAGGGCGATTCCGAACAGCAGGTACCCGGCCAGCAGATGGCCATAGGAACTGTCGCCACCGATCGTCGTCAGCACCAGCAGGCCGGCGACGGCGCAGACCATCCCGGTGGTCATCAGGCGGCGGGCACCGAAGCGTGCGATCAGGCGACCCGAGAAGGGCGAGACGAAGATCATCGGCACCGTCACGGGGAGGATCATCAGGCCGCTCTCGATCGGGGAGTGGCCGCGGGCGTCCTGCAGGTACTGCGGCTGGAAGAACATCACCGCCCAGTAGGCCCCGACGAGCGCGAAGGCGGCGGCGCTGGCGCCGAAATAGGGACCGTTGCGGAACAGCGCGAAATCGACGATCGGATCGCGCACCCGGCCCTCGATCGCGCGGAAGGCGAGCAGGGCGCCGACCCCGACGACGGCCAGCGCGACCGTCGCCGCGGGGCTCCAGGCGCGCGACTGGATCAGCGCCAGGACGACGCCGCCAAGGCCCACGGTCAGCGCCGCCAGCCCGGCCCAATCGATCCGATCGCCGGCGGCGGGATCGGTCGACTCGGGCGCGGCGATCACGGTGATCGCGATCCCCAGCGCCGAGATCGGCAGGTTCATCCAGAAGATCACCCGCCAGTCGACTTCGATCAAGAGGCCGCCGGCGAGCGGCCCAATCGCCAGCGCCACCGCCGAGACGGCCGCCCAAATCCCCAGCGCCCGCGGCTGTTCCTCGGAAGGGAAGGAGTTGCAGACAAGCGCCAGCGAGAGCGAGAGCATCGGCGCCGCCCCTGCGCCCTGCAGGACCCGACCAAGGATCAGCCCCTCCTGGCTCTGCGCCGCGCCCGAGACCACCGAGCCGACCGCAAAGAGCACCATGCCGACGAGGAAGATCCGCTTGCGCCCGAACATGTCCCCGAGTCGCCCCGCCGTCACCACCAGCACCGCGATCGTCAGCAGATAGCCGTTCATCACCCATTGCAGCCCCTCGGCGCTGGCATCCACGTCGTGGCGGATCGCCGGCAGCGCCAAGGCGACCACAGTCGAATCCAGCATGAGGATGAAGAGCCCGGCGCAGGCCCCTCCCAAGGTCCACCACTTGCGATCCACGGCGGCGAAACTATCGGCGGGGGCGGCGGGTCCGCTTGAATCCCCGCCGTGGGGGAACCGCGAGAAGCAGGCCCGCCCTGCCTGGCGATCTTCGATTGCGACGGCGTCTTGGTCGACAGCGAACCGGTCTCGAACCGGGTGCTGGCCGAAGCCGCTTCGGAAGCCGGCGCGAAAATCAGCACCGAGGAGGCGGCGGAGGCGTTCGCCGGCTGGCACCTCGACGACATCGCCGCTGAGATCGCGCGCCGCGCGGGCAGCGAGCTATCCGCCAACTGGGTGGCGTCGTTCGAAGCGCGCCGCGCCGCCGAGTTCGCGAAGGGCCTGGATCCGATCCCCGGCGTCGGACAGGCCCTGCTCCGAATCCGCGGCGCCGGCATCCCGATCTGCGTCGCCTCTCAAGCGAGCCGCGAGAAGGTGGATCTGGTCCTGAGCCTCAGCGGGCTCGGCGAACACTTCGAGCCCGCGGCGCGCTTCTCCTCGCGGATGGTCGAGCGCGGCAAGCCGGCTCCAGACCTGTTCCTCTTCGTTGCTCGCTCGATGCAGTGTGCGCCCGCCCGCTGCGTCGTCGTCGAGGACGGCATCCTCGGTGCCCGCGCCGCCAAGCAGGCGGGCATGGGGCTACTGGGATTCGCGCCGGCGGGCGATGGAGGGCTGCTGGCGGCCGAGGGGGCGACCCTCTTCGCGTCGATGCGGGATCTGCCCGGCCTGCTCGGGATCGGCTAAGCGCTGCTCAGGGTTGCCCAAGCGCTGCTCAGGCGAGGCGTTCTAACGAGGCGGTGCCGAGCCGACCAGGTCCCGTGCAGGGTCGATGCCCCAGCGGCTGCCGACCTCGGCCAGCTCGATATCTAGCGACCAGCGGTCCGGACGCTCCTCGCCCTCGTGCTGCGGGTTCGCGCCCTTCAGTGCCATGCAGCCGGTGTTGTCGCCGATCGCCCGGATTGCTGCGACGTCCTCCTCGGCGAGCCGGTTCTCGGTCGGCAATGCCGCCAGCTCGGCGCGCTTGTCCTCAATCGGGCGGGCGCCGTCGCCGATCTCCTGGATCAGGGTCGGGGCGACCGAGGTGACCGCCGGATGGGCGAGGTTCCATTGGCAGGCGAGCTGCATCGGGGTGAGATCGTGGCGCTCGGCGATCGGCTGCAGCTGGGCCAGCTTCTCCAGCCCGGCCTCGATCCAGCCATCGGGTCGGAAGGCGCGGTGGTCCTGCTTGGCCATCTCCATGCCGGCCCGGACGTCGCCCCAGAAGAGGCCGCCGTAGTCGACGACGCGGGTGAGGACGCTGACGTCGTGGCGAGCCGCGGCGTCGAGGCAGAGCTCGCCCGGCCAGGGCTCGAGCGGGTTGAGGATGATCATCGCCCAGTCGATCCGGTCGCCGAAGCGCTCCAGGCAGGAGATCACGTCCAGGGTGAAGCCGTTGGCGGGGCCTGGGGCGACGCCGATCCGCTCGGTCAGGCCTTCCTCACGGAGGGCCGCCATGCCGTCCCAGACGGCCTCGCTGGAGTAGCCGGTGCGGTCGGGGTTGTGGAGGAGCAGAAGGTCGAACTGGGCGGCACCGATCCGACCGAGGCTCTCCTCCGTCGCCATCCGCAGGTAGTCGGCGTATTCGTCGGGGCCGCGCAGGGCGGGGTCGGTGAATCGGGGGAAGCCTTTCGGGCCGTCGCGCTCTCCCTCGTAGAAGTCGTGGCCGACCGCGCCGATCAGGCAGTAGTCCTCCCGCGGCACACCCTCGAGGGCGCGGCCGAGCACACGGTCCGCCTCCCCCTGCCCGTAGGCGTCAGCGGTGAGGACGGTGTCGATTCCGCCCCCCGGGCGAAGCAGGGCCGCCAGGCGGTCCTCGGCGATCGCCTCGCCGAAGTGGAGGAACCTGCCCCCGCTCCAGGTGCCGATCGCGTTGCGGCCGGGCTGCATCGAGGCCGCTGGCTCAGGCGTCGCCGTCGCCATGCGGCGGCTCGGCGTCGCCCTGTGGGCCGCCCTGGCCCTCGCCCTTGTCGGCACCGACGCCGACCTTCTCCGGCTCGGGCTTCTCAGGCGCTTTGCGCTTCGGCTTCTTCGGGGCGATGATCTCGAGGCTGAGCGGTTTGTCCTCCTCGTCGCCGGCGGCGTCGCGGGCGACCATCACCGTCGAGCCGGGGGTCATCTCGCCCTGGCGAAGGACTTCGTCGGCCAGCGGATCCTCGATGTAGCGCTGGATCGCGCGGCGCAGCGGGCGGGCGCCCATCGAGGGGTCCCAGCCTTTCTCGACCAGCAGGTCCTTTGCCTCGTCGGTTAGCTCCAGCTGCAGTTCGTGCTCGGCGACCTGGACGCGGACCCGGTTGATCATCAGGTCGATGATCTCCTTGACCTCTTCCTTGGCGAGCTTGTGGAAGACGATCACCTCGTCGATCCGGTTGAGGAACTCCGGCCGGAAGACTTTTTTGAGGTCGCTCATGATCCGGTTCTTCATGTCGTCGTAGGACATGCCGGTCTCATCGGAGACGGTGAACCCGATCGAGGTGTTCTTGGAGATCTCGCCGGCGCCGATGTTCGAGGTCATGATCACGATCGCGTTGCGGAAGTCCACGGTGCGACCCTGGGCATCGGTGAGGCGCCCGTCCTCGAGGATCTGCAGGAGGATGTTGAAGACGTCCGGGTGCGCCTTCTCGATCTCGTCGAGCAGCAGCACCGAGTAGGGCTTGCGGCGCACGGCCTCGGTCAGCTGGCCGCCCTCGTCGTAGCCGATGTAGCCCGGGGGCGAGCCGACCAGACGGCTGACCGCGTGCTTCTCCATGTACTCGGACATGTCGATCCGGACCATCGCCTCCTCGTCGCCGAAGAGGAAGTCGGCGAGGGTTCGGGCGAGCTCGGTCTTGCCGACTCCGGAGGGGCCGAGGAAGATGAACGAGCCGGCCGGCCGCTTCGGGTCCTTGATCCCGGCGCGCGAGCGGCGGATCGCTTTCGAGACGGCGGTGATCGCGACCTCCTGGCCGATCACGCGCTTGTGGAGTTCCTCCTCCATGCGGATCAGCTTCTTGGTCTCGGCCTCGGTCAGTTTGAAGACCGGGATCCCGGTCCACATCGAGACGATGTCGGCGATCTCCTCTTCGCCGACGACTGGGCGCTCACCGTTCTCGCCCTCCGCCCACTCGTCTTCGAGCTGGCGCTTGCGGGTCGTCAGCTGGCGCTCGGTGTCGCGCAGGTTGGCGGCCTTTTCGAACTCCTGGGCCTCAATCGCGGACTCCTTCTCACGCCGCGTTTTCTCGATTTCCTCCTCGAGGTCGCGGTAGACCGGCGGCGTGCTCATCGACTTGATCCGCATCCGCGAGGCGGCCTCGTCGATCAGGTCGATCGCCTTGTCGGGCAGGAAGCGGTCGGAGATGTAGCGGTCGGCGAGCTCCGCCGCCGCCTCCAGCGCGTCATTGGTGATGTTGACGCGGTGGTGCTGCTCGTAGCGCTCGCGCAGCCCTTCGAGGATCTTCACCGAGTCCTCGACCGAGGGCTGGTCGACCTTGATCTGGGCGAAGCGCCGCTCCAGCGCCGAATCGCGCTCGAGGTACTTGCGATACTCGTCGAGCGTCGTCGCGCCGATCGTCTGCAGCTCACCGCGGGCGAGCGCCGGCTTCAGGATCGAGGCGGCGTCGATTGCGCCCTCGGCGGCGCCGGCGCCGACCAGGTTGTGGAGCTCGTCGATGAACAGCACGATGTCTCCCCGCTGGGTGATTTCCTTCATCACCTTCTTCAGCCGCTCCTCGAACTCGCCCCGGTACTTGGACCCGGCGACCAGGGCGTCGTCGGTGATCTCGACGCGGTGGTGGTCCTCGTAGCGCTCGCGCAGCCCCTCGAGGATCTTCACGGTGTCCGGGATCGAGGGCTC
>JBEVJP010000093.1:0-15707 GCA_040510155.1 Solirubrobacterales bacterium
GACCTGGACCTCGACGTGGCGCGGGTCCTCGAGGTAGCGCTCGACGTAGACGCGGTCGTCGGAGAAGAACTTCTCGCCTTCGCGGGCCGAGCCCTCGAAGGCCTCCTGAAGATCGTCGGGGGTCATCGCCACCCGGAAGCCCTTGCCGCCACCGCCGCCTGCCGCCTTGCAGGCGACCGGGTAGCCGGCTTCGTCCGCCTGCCGGCGAGCCTCGTCGAGGTCCTTGGCGACCTCGGTCGAGCCGGGCACGATCGGCACGCCGGCCTCCTGCATGATCTCGCGAGCGCGGGTCTTCGAACCCATCGCTTCGATCGCCTCCGGGGGCGGGCCGATCCAGGTGATCCCAGCCTCGGCGCAGGCGCGGGCCATGTCGGCGTTCTCGGCGAGGAAGCCGTAGCCGGGATGGATGCCTTCGGCGCCGGCCTCCTTGGCCGCCTCGATGATGTTCTCGATCTTCAGGTAGCTCTCGGCCGGGACCGCGGGACCGATCAGAAAGGCCTCGTCGGCCTCGCGCACGTGGGGGGCGTCGCGATCGATCTCCGAGTAGACGGCAACCGAGACGATGCCCATCTCCTTGAGGGTGCGGGCGACCCGGATTGCGATCTCGCCGCGGTTGGCGATGAGGACCTTCTGAAACACGGCGGGCAGTTTATTTATCTGCGGGGCAATAGGCTGCGCCGTCATGCTGATCGAGCTGCAGAGTCATTCGACGGTCTCCGACGGGCAGTTGCTGCCGGCCGACGTGGTGGCGGCGGCAGCCGCGGCGGGCGTGACGACGCTCGCCCTCACCGACCACGACGCGATCGCCGGGGTGGCCGAGGCTGCCGAGGCCGCGGAGCGCCACGGGATCGAGCTGGTGCCGGCGATCGAGATGTCCTGCGTGCACGAGTACGCGGAAGACCTACACATCTGCGGCTACTGGGTGGACCTGGGGAAGATCGCGGCCGCCTGCGAGCGAGCCCAACACGAGCGGGTGACGCGGGCCGGGGAGATCGTCGAGAAGCTGCGCGGCGAGGGATTCGACCTCCACCTCGAGGACGCCGTGCGCGAGGCCGGCGACGCGCTTTCGATCGGCCGCCCCCACATCGCCCGCGCGGCGGGAGCGACGGGTGACCTCGGGCCCTTCTTCGAGGAGTACCTGGTGCCCGGAGCGAAGGCCTTCGTGGCCCGCCGCTGGCCGAGTGCCGAGCAGGCGATCGCGCTGATCCGCGAGGCCGGTGGGCTTGCGGTGATCGCCCACCCCTACTGGGACATCTCGGCGCCACACGAGGTCGACGACCTGATCCGCTCGCTGGGCGCCGACGGGGTCGAGACCTACTACCCGACCCACTCCGAGGAGCAGACCCGCCACCTGCTCGAGCTCTGCGACGAGCTCGCCCTGGTGCCCACCGCGTCCTCCGACTTCCACGGCCCGACCCACAAGACCTTCGCGCGCTTCGGCGCCTACGAGACCTACGGTCTCGGGCAGCCTCAGGTACCTGAGCGCCCTTAGGCGCAGGGACCCTCTCCGACGTAGCTTCGCTGTGGTGTCCGGGGAGGGGTCCCCTGCGCGCCCCTGCAGATTCGGCTACCTTAGGCTGCCCTAATTAGGGTGACCTAACCATGCAGCCGAGAGGAGACCCGTTGTACACCGTGATGAACGTGGTCCACGTCAAAGAGGAGCGCCGCGAGGCCTTCGAGCGCACCTTCATCGAGCGTGAGAGCCACGTTCACAAAGCCGACGGCTTCGCCGGCTTCGAACTGCTGCGCCGCGATCGCGACGGCGAGTATGTGGTGCTGAGCCGCTGGGTGACCAAAGAGGCCTTCCAGGGTTGGGTCAACAGCGAACTCTTCGAACTCAGCCACCGCCACGCCGAGGGCCAGCTCGCCCACAGCAGCGAGGTTCGCAACTACGACGTGATCGACACCAAGGTCCCCGCTTGATGGGGCGCTTTGTTCATGCCCTGCATGTAAGAGCCGCTCCGCTGGTGGCGGCAGCATGCCTGCTGGTGCTGACGGCGGCGCCCGGCGTCGCCGCGAAGCCGCCGCAGCGGATCGTCGCCCTCACCCCGTTCGCGGCGAACACCCTCGCCAAGCTCGGCGTGCGGCCGGTCGCGATCGGGCAGACCCTCGGCGGCGCCGAACGCTTCTCGCCGAGGCTGGCGGGCGTCCCAGCCCTGCCGCTCTCCCACCCGAACGGACCCAACCTCGAGCAGCTGGCGGCGCTCGACCCGGACCTGGTCTTCTCCTCGCGGACCTGGGCGAAGGGCAACCAGGCGATCGGGCAGCTCGGCATCGACGTCGTCCTCCACGACCCCCGCTCGATCGACGGCGCCCTCGCCGACACCTTCAAGATCGGCACGATCGTCGGCCGCAAGCACTACGCGCGCGACGTCCTCCAGCGGATGCGCGGCGAGATCGAAGCAGCCCGCAAGGGAATTGCCAAGCACCCGAAGGTGATGCTGATCCTCGGCGTCGGCCGCACCCCCTTCACCTTCCTGCCGAACAGCTGGGGAGGCGACATCGTCACCAAGGCCGGTGGCGAACTGCTGACCGGCGGCGTGAAGTCCAGTTCCGGCTTCGAGCGGATCTCCGACGAAGTCGTCGTCGCCGAGGACCCGGACGTGATCATCGCCGTGCCGCACGCCAACGAGGAGGACATCCCCTCGCTGACCGAATACCTGCGCAGCAACCCGGCATGGGCCAGCACCCGTGCCGCCCGCAGCGGCAACGTCTACATCTCGGTTGACAACTCGCTCCTGCAGGCGGGGACCGACATCGCCCGGACGATCCGCAAGGTCCGCGGCGCCTACCTGCATAACTAGGTGGCACGGCGGACCCTGGTCCTGGCGGCGTTGCTGGCGGCGCTGCTGGCGGCGGCGATCGCCTCGATGGCGCTCGGCGCGGTCAAGGTGCCGATCGGCCACGTCATCGAGATCCTCTTCAGTGGCGGTGGCAGCAGCACCGAGCATCAGATCGTCGGGACGCTGCGGCTGCCGCGCACGGTCGAGGCGATGCTGGTCGGTGCCGCGCTCGGCGTCGCCGGTGCCCTCCTGCAGGGGGCGCTCGGCAACCCGCTGGCCTCGCCGGACGTGATCGGCGTTACCCCGGGTGCCGGCTTCGGGGCGATCCTGATCATCATCCTCTTGCCGGGCTCGATCGCCCTGCTGCCGTTGACGGCGCTCTTCTTCGGGCTGCTGGCGGCGACGCTGGTTTTCCTCTTCGCCTGGTCGGGGCGCAACCGCGGCAGCACCGGCAAGGTGGTCCTGGCCGGGATCGCGATGCTCTCGCTGTTCACCGCCGGCACGACCAGCCTGCTCGCCGCCTTCCCCGAACGGGCGCCCTCGGCGATCTTCTTCATCGCCGGCGGGCTCACCTCGAGCGGCTGGGAGAACCTTGAAACCGTCTGGCCGTACCTGCTCGCCGGCGCCCTGCTCGCGGTCACCCTGGTGCGCCCGCTGGACCGGCTGGCGCTCGGCGACGACGTCGCCGCCTCGCTGGGCTCGCGGCCGCGCCTGATCCGGCTCGGCGCCGGCGTCGCCGCGGCGCTGCTGGCCGCCGCCTCGGCGGCGATCGCCGGCCTGCTCGGCTTCCTCGGCTTGGTCGTCCCACACGTGGTGCGGATGGCCAGCGGCACCTCCAGCCACACCTTCGTGGTCCCCGCCTCGGCACTCGGCGGCGCCGCCCTGTTGACCGCCGCCGACACCCTGGCGCGGACGCTGCGAGCACCGATCGAAATGCCGGTCGGCCCGTTCATGGTGATCCTCGGCGTGCCGCTCTTCCTCTGGCTGCTGCGGAAGGCGGTCTGATGGGAGCGTCGGCACCCGATCCCCGTCCCGCGGTCGCCGCGGCGACGACGGCCCTGCTGGAGGCGCGGGGCGTCGAGATCGCGCTCGGCGGCGCCCCGATCCTGCGTGGTGCCGACCTCGACCTGCACGCGGGCGAGCTGGTCGCGATCGTCGGGCCCAACGGCGCCGGCAAGTCGACGCTGGTGCGCGCGGTCTCCGGACTGCTGCGCCCCGACGCGGGCAGCGTTCGCTGGGCGGGCCGCGAGATCAGTGAGATGCGCGGCCGCGATCTCGCCCAGGTGCGCGCCTTCGTCCCGCAGCGGATGCCGGTCCCGGCCGGGATCAGCGTCCGCGAAGCGGTGACGATCGGCCGCTCGGCGCGGCTGCGGCCGCTGGCTCGGCTGACCGGCGGCGACCGCGACGGGATCGAGGCGGCGCTGGAGCGGGCCGGGGTCGGCCGCTTCGCCGAGCGGGCACTCTCGACGCTCTCCGGTGGCGAGCTGCAGCGAGTGCAGATCGCAATCGGGCTGGCCCAGGAAGCGCCGGTTCTGATCGCCGACGAGCCGACCTCGCAGCTCGACCTCGGCGCCACGGTCGGCATCGCCACGCTGCTGCGCGAGCTGGTCGCCGGCGGGCTGACGGCTTTGGTCGTCGTCCACGACCTCTCCCTCGCCGCCGCCGTGGCCGACCAGGTCGTGATCGTCGCCGAAGGTCGGACGGTCGCCGCCGGCCGGCCGCTCGAGGTGCTGACGCCGGACCGTTTGGCCGAGACCTGGGGTGCCGATGCCCGGCTCGTCGAGCACGAGGGCCGCACCGCCCTGCACGTCGCTTGGCTTGGCCAGAGCGGGATCTAGACGTTAGGGCACCCTAATTCCTACTATGTTAGGGTGAATTATTCGGGCACCCTAACTCGCAGTTCCGGTCCCGAGCTTCCACCCCAACCAAACGCCGAGGAGGCCTAAACAGAGATGACCCGGCCCTTGACTCTTCTTCCCCGTGGCCGCTTTCGGGCGCCGGTTGCCCTGGCGGCGCTGGCCCTGGCGGCGCTCGCGACCGCCGGTCCGGCAGCGGCTTCGCCCGGCAGCGGCGAGTTGTCCCTCAGCTTCAAGCCGGAAGGAAAGAACTCGTTGCTGGGGCTGGGCGTCACCGTCTCCTCCTCCAAGGCGAAGGGCGCCAGCGCCCGCTCCAACCGAGGCAGCGGCGCCCAGACCCTGAGGCTCGCCGTCGACGACATCGAGCTCGCACCGGTCCTCAGCGTCCGCCCCGCCGCCGGCATCACCCTCTCGGCCGCCGGCAAGCAGGCTGTGCTCGCGGACCTCGTCCTCCAGGGCGGCTCGAAGGGCAGCTCCCTCGGCGCCAAGCTGGCCGGCAAGCGCCAGACCTTCTTCCGCCTCGAGAAGTCGCCTCGTGTCGACGGTCTGGCGGTGAAACTAGGCAACGCCAAGCTGCAGCTGACCGCTGCCGGTGCGAAGGCGTTGCGCGAGAAGCTCGGCCTCGAGCAGCTCGCCTCCGGCCGCACTGGCAGCGCCGGGCTCGATGCCGCCCTCGATCCGATCCCGACCCTGCTCCTCGAGCAGCCCAAGCAGGAGCCAACCGGGGGCGGCGGCTCATCCGACCCGACGCCAGAGCCAAAGCCGGATCCGGATCCAAGCGGGGAACCCGACCCCTTCGCGGCGCAGTGCAACGTGCCGGCCGGCACGGCCGGCGCCTTCGGCAACCCGCCCGGGAAAGTCAGTGGCTTCGCCCCCACCCCGACCTTCGACGCCGGTCAGCCCGTGACCGGGACCGAGATCGAGTGGGGCTTCAAGGACAGCCTCCGCGGCTACGTCCTCAACGTGCCGCCCTCGGGCTCCCTCCATGGGCTTGACGGGGCGACGACGGGGCCGAACATGTCGGCCACCGATGCCTTCTTCGGCTTCCCGGTCGGCGCTGGCACCTACGAGGCCGGCGGTCAGCCCGACCACGCCGACGACAAGCTGGTTGCCGAGGGAACCGGGACGGTGCTGTTCTGCAAGCCCGGCCATGGCTTCGACGTCGTCCTCAGGAACCCGACGGTGACGATCGACGGCGCCAGCTCGCGGATCACCGCCGACATCGGCGCCAACCTGGGCGGCACCTGGTACCCGTTCCAGCGGGTCGACGTCGCCGACCTCGACCTCAGCGGCATCGAGCCGACGCTCAGCGACGGCGGCAACACGCTCGTCTGGGAGGACGTCCCGGCGACCCTGACCGCCGACGGCGCCACGGCCACCGGCCTCGGCGGCTTCTACAGCGGCGGCGAAGAGCTCGACTCGGTCACGGTGAAAACCAGCGTCGATCGGGCCCTGCTCAGCGAGTGCACGATCGCGTCCGGCACCGGCACCCTGCCGCGCCCCGGCGTCGACTTCACGCTGGCGCCGGTGCCGACCCTGAGCTCACCGGTCAGCGGCAGCGGCGGCACGATCGACTGGGGCTTCCGCCGCGCCACCCGCAACACGGTTGTCCTCGGCGGCGGTGCCTTCACCGTCAAGGGCGGGGCCAGCGAAGGCTTCCCGGGCAACATGGGAGGAGGCAACGCCGCGCCGCCGAGCGGGGGGCTGCAGAAGTTCTTCCGCTTCCCGATCTCCCACTACGACTACGAAGAGGGGACTGTCGACCCGGGTGACGACCGGCTGGTCGCCAGCAGCGACGCCACGGTTGGCTTCTGCAACCCGAACGCCGGCAACCTCGGCCTGATCCTCGCCAAGCCGACGCTGGTGGTCGACGGTGCCAACTCGCGCCTGGTCGCCAACGCCTACAGCTTCATGGGCGGACAGGGCTGGATCGGCGGCCGTGTCGACCTGGTCGACCTCGACACCAGCGGGGTCGATGCCGTGACCGGCACCGGCACGGTCAACTGGGGCGAGACCCCGCCCGACGACACCCCGCTGACCACCGGGATCCCGGTCCTCGGAGCCCTGCAGACCGAAGCGCTGTCGCTGGCCGGCCTGACCCCGGCCAGCACCGCCAGCGGCGGCTGGGACCCGGTCTCGGCTCAGATCGAGCTGGGCAGCTAGGCAGATGCGCCTCGCGGCGAGAGCCCTGCTGCCGGGGCTGGTCCTGCTGACCGCCGCCCTCGCCGCCCCCGCGCTCGCGGGCGCGGCGGCGGTGCCGGTCGGCAGCGCCACGCTGGTGTTCGAGCAGAGCGCCTGGCGGGGCCTCGGCGCCCGCGGGATCGGCATCGAAGGGATCGACGGGGCCAGCCGCCAGGGACGGCGGCTGCGCCTCGATGTGGACGGCGGCACGATCGGCGCCACCACGGCGCAGCTGAGCGGCGACGGCGCCTTGGTCCTCAGCGGCGAGGAGGCGGCACTTCGTACCCGGCCCAAGGGCCGCGGTCTCGGGGGCGGCAAAGAGCGAGCGGTGAAGCTGAGTGGCCTGCGCCTGGAGCTAGGTGCCGACTCGACGCTGAGCGCGATGATCGACCGCAAGCGACGGGCGGTCTTCGACCTCGGGCGCGCGGCGCCAAGCCTCGACGCCAGTCTCGGCTCGGCCTCGTTGGAGGCCGCCCGGCTGAGCTGGCGACCCGGCGTTCGCCGTCTCCTCGGCAAACGGCTCGGCGCCACCTTGCCGGCGGGACCGCTCGGCACCCTCAGCCTTCGGGTCGCCACCGTCCTCACCGAAACTCCCAAGGCCGGCCCCATCGGCGGCGCCGCGCCGCCGATCCCGACCCGGCCGGCAAGCGCGGTCGACGTCACCACGGCGACGCTCAGCTGGCACGTCCGTGACTCCTTCATCCGCTACATCAACACCCAGGAAGCGCCGCAGGCATTCGACGGCGCGATCGCGGAGCCGGCGGTTCCAGAGAGCAGCCACCCCTGCCCGAACCGGCCCGCCACGACCAACCCGACGCTCGTCTACTCCTACGACTTCCCCTTCGCCGGCGGTTGGTATGACCCGCCCAGCCAGACCGCGGCGCTGCAATTCAGCGGCGGGGTGCGGTTCAGCTACCCGAGCCACGGGATCGACATCACCGCCCGCGGGCCGGAGATCGACCTGGGCCCCGGCGGTTCGCGGGCGATCTTCAGCCTGCGTGGGGGCGCCGAGACCGCCTATCCCGAACAGCGCGCCACCCTGCTCGAGCTCGTCCCCGGCGCCCCAACCGAATCGACGGCTGGCCACTTCGGCTTCCCGACCCCGCCGCGGGCAAAGCTGAGCAGCGACGGGCAGCAGGTCTTCGCCGGCTTCTATCCCCCACCCGACGACAGCTTCGGATGCTTCGGCGTCTCCTTCAGCACGGGCTCCTGATCGCCGCGGGCGGGGCGATGGCCTCGCTGGCCTGGCCGTGGCCGGCGGTGGCCGGCGCCGACGCCGCGCAGGTGACCGTGGTCAGCCCCGGCGGGGTGCAGCGGCCGCTCTCCCTCGAAGCTCTCGCCGGCTCCGAGAACGTCCGCGAGCAGACCTACCTGGTGCGCTCGCCGAGCGGCGAGGAAAGCCGCAGGCTGACCGGCTTCTCGCTGGCGGCGGTGCTCGACGCGGCCGGTGCCGACCCGTTCTCGTTTTCCCACCTCGAAGTGCAGCGACCGGTAGGCGGCTCGGTCCTGCTCAGCCGCCACCAGGCACTCGACCCCGGGGCCTTCGCGGAAGGCCTGCCGTTGGTCTACGCGACGGCGAACGGGACCGGCTTCCTGCGCCCCGCCAGCGACGCCGGCGACGCCAACGGCGGCGACTGCTTCGAAGCGCCGCAGGGCATAACGATCGTGCTCCGCAAAGGCTCGCCTCTGCGAGTCCGCGCGAGCGCCTCGAAGCTGCGGGTGCGGACCGGCCAGAGGGTCGAGTTCAGCGTCGCCGTCGATGGGGCCGGCGCCGGCGAGCAGCTCGAATACTCCTGGTACTTCGACGACGGCGACTCGGCGACCGGTCCCAGCGCCAGCCACAGCTTCGCCAAGCGAGGCAGCTACGACGTCGTAGTCGGCGTCACCACCGAGGGCGACGACGCCGGCGCCTCGGCGGTAGTCGCCGTCCAGGTCGGCACCCCCGGCGAGGGCGGTCCCGATCGCAGGGGCGGCGGCGACAACCGCGACGCTGCGGCCCCTGACTCCGGCGCCGCGCGGGGGGCGGGCGGGCCGGCGACCACGGCTGGGCCGACCGAATCGAGCGGCACCGGGGCGGCTGCCCCTCCGCCGCCAAAGGCACCGGCACGCAGCGGCGACAGCGCGAGCACGCCCGAAGGCGAGGGGACCCCTCGTCGGCCCGCCGGCGATGAGGTCAGCGGCGTGGTGATCAGCGAATCCGCCGACGCCGAAGCGCAGCCGGAAGCAAGCGCCGAGCCGGCTGCGGCCCGCACCGGCAGCCTCGACGAGAGCGACGGGGGCGATGGCGGCCTGCCGACGGCGGCCTGGGGAATCCTTGCCGGCCTCGGCCTGCTCGGCACCGGCGCCCTGATCGAGGCCGGCGGCGTCGCCTCCCTGGCCGCGCGGTTCGGGCGATGAAGGTCGAGCAGATCCTCTTCGACGTCTCCTCGGCGCTCGAGGTGCCGGTCCTGATTCTCGCCGTGCTGGCCCTGGCGCTGGTCTTGGTCGAAGCCGGCTCGCTGCTGGTCGAGCTGCGGCGGCGGCGCTGGCGCAGCCTCAGCGGCCTGGAAACGGCGATCGAGGAAACCCGCGGCCGCCTCACTGCCGGCGCCGCCGACCCCGCCGCCCCGCTGCTCCACTTCGCCTGGAACCGCCAGATGGAGGAGGCCTTGGAGGGGATCGTCGCCCAATGCGGCCGCCCCGGCGCCGAGACCCGCCTCGCCAAGCGGCTCGCCGAGTACGACTACCTCTCGCTGCGCCGCCTCGAGCGCACCCGCATCCTCGTCCGCATGGGCCCCGCCCTGGGACTGATGGGCACCCTGATTCCACTCTCCCCCGCCCTCGCCGGGCTCGCCGACGGCGACGTCGCCACCCTGACCGAGAACCTCCGCGTCGCCTTCAGCGTCACCGTCGCTGGCCTCCTGATCGGCGCCCTCGCCTTCGCGATCTCGCTGCTGCGCGACCGCCTCTACGCCCAGGACTTCTCCGACGTCGAGTTCGTCGCCGCCAGCCTCTCCGCGCCCGCGGCGCCGCCCGAGCCCGGCCTCGCCGCCCAGCCTGCCGCCGCCTGGGTCGGCTCGCCGTGAAGGTCACGGCCCGGGCCCGCAGCCGAGAGGACCGCGCCGGCGACCCGCTCGACGGGCTCGTCAACCTCTTCGACCTCGGCATCGTCCTCGCCGTCGCCTTCCTGCTCGCCGCCCTCTCATCCCTGGACCTCACCGGCGCCCTCACCAAGCAGGCCAGCGGGCGTCTCCGCCCCAGCGACGCCGTCGTCGCCCAGCAGGGCGAGAAGGTCAAGGAAGTCGAGTTGAAGGCCGGCGAGAAGGTGGTCGGCCACGGCAAGCCGATCGGCACCGTCTATCGCCTCGCCGACGGCCGCACCGTGGTCGTGCGCTCGCCCGGCGCGGCCGGCGGGCGCTAGCGGAGCAGCCCGAGGACTTCGCGGACTGCTGCCTCGAGGTCGGCGGCCGGCTTCAGCTCCGCGTTCTCGGGAGCCTCGTAGGGGCTGCCGACGCCGGTCAGGTCGGTGATCTCGCCGGCCCGGGCCTTCGCGTAGAGACCCTTCGGGTCACGCCGTTCGCACTCCTCCAGGGGCGTATCGACGAAGACCTCGTAGAACGGCAGGCCAGCCTCCTCGTGGGCGGCGCGGACCTTGTCGCGGTCCGCGGCGTAGGGGCTGACCAGGGAGACGATCGCGATGGCGCCCGAGTCGGCCAGCACCTTGGCGACCTCGCCGACCCGGCGCACGTTCTCGGCCCGGTCCTCGGCGCTGAAGCCGAGGTTGGCGTTGAGGCCGTGGCGGAGGTTGTCACCGTCGAGCATGTAGGCGGCGCGGCCGCTGGAGACGAGCGTGTGCTCGACCGCGGTGGCGATCGTCGACTTGCCGGAGCCGGAGAGGCCGGTCAGCCAGATCGTCGCGCCGGCGGTCTTCAGAGCCCCCCAGCGCTCCTCGCGGGAGAGTTTGCTGGGGTGGAAGGTGATGTTCTCGGCGACCGGGGCGACGCTCTCGGTCGCGGTGCTCTCGCCGCCGGCGCCGATGATCATCCCCGCCGCCACAGTCAAGTCCGTGGCCGGGTCGACGAGGATGAAGCTGCCGGTGTTGCGGTTGAGCCGGTACTCGTCGAAGAAGAGCGGTGAGGTGGTGTGGATCGCGATCCGGCCGATGTCGTTGACCTCGAGCGTCTCGGCGTCGAGGTCGCGGTGCAGGGTGTCGACGTCGAGCTGGTAGCGCAGCTCCTCGACCTCCGCCGAGACCCAGCGGCTGGTGTGCTTGAGCTGGTACGGCGCCCCGGTCCGCAAGCTCGAGGTCTCGTCGAACCAGCAGACCATCGCCTCGAAGCGGCGGCTCGCGGTCGGCTGGTTGGTCGGCCGGCAGATCATGTCGCCGCGGGAGATGTCCAGCTCGTCCTCGAGCAGCAGCGTCACCGCCATCGGCGGGAAGGCCTGCTCGACGGCGCCGTTGGGGGTGTCGATTTGGGCGATCTTCGAGGTCTTCCGGGAGGGCATCGCCATCACTTCGTCGCCCTGCCTAAAGATGCCGCCGACGACCGAGCCGGCGAAGCCGCGGTAGTCGCGGTGCTCGGAGGACTGCGGCCGGATCACGTACTGGACCGGGAAGCGGTTGTCGACCAGGTTGCGGTCGGAGGCGATGTGGACGTCCTCGAGGTGGCCGAGCAGCGGCTGCCCTTCGAACCAGGGCATGTTGGCCGAGCGCTCGACGACATTGTCGCCTTCCAGCGCCGAGACCGGCACGAAGCCGAGGTCGGTGATCTCGAGCTTGGCGGCGAAGGAGCTGAACTCCTCGCGGATCTCGTCGTAGATCGCCTCGTCGTAGTCGACCAGGTCCATTTTGTTGACGCAGAGGACCAGGTGCGGCACCCGCAACAGCGAGGAGAGCAGCGCGTGGCGGCGGGTCTGTTCGAGCACGCCTTTGCGGGCGTCGACCAGGAGCAGCGCCAGGTTGGCGTTGGAGGCGCCGGTGACCATGTTGCGCGTGTACTGGATGTGCCCGGGCGTGTCGGCAATCACGAACTTGCGCTTCGGGGTCGCGAAGTAGCGGTGGGCGACGTCGATCGTGATTCCCTGCTCGCGCTCGGCCCGCAGGCCGTCGGTCAGCAGCGCCAGGTCGGTCTGCTCGTTGCCACGCTTCTGCGAGGTCAGCTCGATTGACTCGAGCTGGTCTTCGAAGATCGATTTGGTGTCGTGCAGCAGCCGCCCGATCAGGGTCGACTTGCCGTCGTCGACCGAACCGGCGGTGGCGATCCGCAGGAGCTCAGAGGGCACTAAAAATACCCTTCCTTCTTGCGATCCTCCATCGCCGCTTCGGAGAAGCGATCGTCGCCGCGGGTGGCACCGCGCTCGGTGATCCGGGTCGCCGCCGTCTCTTCGATCACCGCCTCGTAGTCGGTCGCCTCAGAGCGCACCGCGCCGGTCCCGGTGGCGTCGCCGACCGTCCGGTAGCGGACCATCAGCCGTTCGACCTGGGCACCGTCGGGAAGCGGGAAGAACTCGTTGACGGCCATCAGCAGCCCCTCGTGGTCGACCACCTCGCGCTCGTGGGCGAAGTAGATCTGCGGCAGGTCGACCTGCTCGCGGGCCAGGTAGCGCCAGACGTCGAGCTCGGTCCAGTCGGAGATCGGGAAGACGCGGATGTGCTCGCCCTTGCGATGGCGGCCGTTGTAGAGGTTCCAGAGCTCGGGGCGCTGGTTCTTCGGGTCCCACTGCCCGAATTTGTCGCGGAAGGAGAAGACCCGCTCCTTGGCCCGCGCCTTCTCCTCGTCGCGGCGGCCGCCACCGAAGACGGCGTCGTAGCCGCCGCCCTGGATCGCCTCCAGCAACGCCACCGTCTGGTGGCGGTTGCGGCTTTCCAGCTCATGGGCGACCTTGATCCGGCCGGCGTCGATCAGCTCCTGGACCGAGGCGACCTCGAGCCGCAGGTCGTGCTCGGCGACGGTGCGGTCGCGGAACTCGATCACCTCGGGGAAGTTGTGGCCGGTGTCGACGTGCATGATGGGGAACGGCACCCGGCCTGGCGCGAAGGCCTTGCGCGCCAGATGCAGCATCAGCACCGAGTCCTTGCCGCCGGAGAAGAGCATCACCGGGTTCTCGAACTCGGCCACGACCTCGCGGACGATGTGGATCGACTCCGCTTCGAGCGTGTCGAGGTCGGTCAGCTCGACCGGAGCGGTGCGTACCTGGGTGGTCTCGTCGATCATTCGGTCAGCCCAACGTCAGAGCGTCGTCGATTCTTATGGCGCACCGACGAAAGTCCGGCGAATGGACCGACCGTCAGTTGATTCCGCACTCGGTCTTGGCCAGGCCCGCCCAACGACCCTCGCGCGAGTCGCCGCCCGGCACGACCGGCTTGGTGCAGTGGGTGCAGCCGATCGACGGGTAGCCGTGGTCGTGCAGCGGGTTGTACGGGAGGTGGTGCTCACGGATGTAGTTCCAGACGTCTCGCTCGGACCAGTCCGCGAGTGGATTCAGCTTCCAGAGGTTGAATTTCTTGTCCCAGCCGAACTTCGGCGTCTTGGAACGAGCGCTGGAATCACCGCGGCGGACGCCGGCGACCCAGCAGTCTACGGAAGACAGCGCCCTCCGCATCGGGTCGACCTTGCGCAGCCCGCAGCAGGCATCGGGGTCGCTCTTCCAGAGCTCGTCGCCGTACTGCTCGGCCTGCTCCTCGAGGGTCAGGTTGTGGTACCTGTCGAACTCGATCCCGAGCGCCTCGGCGAGCCGATCGCGGGTCTCGTAGGTCTCCTCGAAGAGGACCTCGGTGTCGAGGTAGAAGAAGCGCGCCTCGGGGTTGATCTGGCTCGCCAGGTGGGCGGTGACCGAGCTCGTTTTCTGGAACGAGCAGGCGACGTAGTGGTCCTGGCCGAAGGTCTCGAACATCCACTCCAGGGCCCCCTGGGCGGAGCGGTCCTCGAGTTCGGCGGCGACGGCCTCGTGGTCGAAGTCGGTGATTGTCGGCGCGTTGCCGGAGAGCGTGATCGGTGGTGGCTTCATAGCGGCTTGGAGCGCGCTAGATGGCGCACTCACCCTCTCCGCGCTCGACTTTGTACGGGCTGGAACGGTTCCAGTCGATGAACTGCTGCATCGTCTCGAGGCTGAACTCAGCCGGCAGCGTCAGGTCCTTGACCTTCTCTTCGAAGCTCCCCGCGCCGACGCGCTCGGCGAAGGCGTTGAACTCCTCGCCCTCGTCACGCTCGGCCTCGTAGAGCCGCACCCAGCGCTCGACCGCCTCGGGGACCCGCTTGGCGGGGAGGCGTGATTTCAGCCGCGTGCCGAAGATCACCTCGCCGCCCTCGTAGTTGCCGCCGATGTGCGGAATGTAGGCGGGCATCTGGCGGCCGCCGACCTTCAGCGAGGCGCCGTAGAAGCCGATGTTGGCGATGTGGTGCTGGCTGCAGCCGTTCGGGCAGCCGCTCATCTTCACGTGGATGCGCTTGGTCAGCTCGTCGCTGATCTGCATCGCCTCGACCCGCTCCTTGATCGCCCTGTTCAGGCCCATCGAGCTGGTGATCCCGAGTTTGCAGCTGTCGGTCCCGGGGCAGCTGACCGTGTCGGTGATCTCACGCGGGCCGGGCTCGGCGAGGCCGAGCGCCTCGAGCTGCTGCCAGACGTCGTAGAGCGCCTCGTCGCGGACCCAGCGGAGGACGAAGTTCTGCTGCACGGTGCTGCGGGCGTAGCCGCCGGTGAACTCGCGCATGATCGCGGCGAGGCCGCGGAACTGCTCCGGCGTCAGGTCGCCGCGGTCGATCTTCACCTCGACCGTCGAAAAGCCCTCCTGCCGCTGCGGCTGGACGTTGGCCTCGACGTAGCGCTCGAACTCGCTGCGATCGCCGTTCGGCGAGGCGGGCGCGGCCGGAACTCCGGGGGCGTTCTCCTCCTCGTCGTCCTCGTAGCTGAGGCGCTCGACCAGCTCGGGGCCGAATTCGCGCTCCTGCACCCAGTCGCCTTCGAGCTCCTCGTCGACCAGCTCCCGGAAGGCGTCGATGCCGATCTTGTCGACGAGAACCTTGATGCGGGCGCGGGCGCGGTTGACGCGCAGCCAGTCCTGGCGGTCGAAGATCCGGAAGACGGCCTCTGCCACCTTCATGTAGTCGCCGTTGTCGGCCTCGACGAACTCGTAGACGGTCGGGGCGACGCGGGCCATGATCGAGGTGCCGCCGCCGACTCGCAGCTCGAAGCCCTTGACGCCGTCCCGTTCGCGGGCGAGGAAGGCGATGTCGTGGATGCCGCTGATCGCGCGGTCGGCATCGGAGCCGGTGAAGGAAGTCTTGATCTTGCGCGGCATCAGCTGCGTTGTCGGGTGGCGCACGAAGTAACGGACGTAGGCGTGCGCGAAGGGGGTCGGGTCGAAGATTTCGTCGGGCGCGACGCCGGCCCAAGGGTCGCCGGTGACGTTGCGGACCGTGTTGCCGCAGCCCTCGCGCGAGGAGAGGTTGGCGTCGGCGATCTCACGCAGCAGCTGCTCCATGTCGCGCAGCGGGACGTGGTGGATCTGGATGTTCTGGCGCGTCGTGATGTGGCCCTTGTTGAGGGGTGCGTATTTCTCGACGACGCTGGCGAAGGCGTCCATCTGATCGGGGGTGACCCCGCCGTAGGGGAGCTTGACGCGGACCATCTGGACGCCGGGCTGGCGCTGCCCGTAGACGCCCTGTGTGAGGCGGAAGCCGATGAACTGGTTCTCTTCGAGTGCGCCGGAGAGGAACTCCTCGGCTTCGTTGTCGAAGTCGTCGAACTCGCGCTCGATGACCGGAATCACGTGGCCGGGGACGTTCTCGTAGGTCTCGGGGTTCTCGAGAGACCCGGCCCGCCCTTTGCCGCGCTGCTTCTTGTCCTGGTCGACTACTACGTCCACGCGGTGGAAAATAGCAAAACCTGACAGGGATTCAGGTATTTA
>JBEVJP010000094.1:0-8128 GCA_040510155.1 Solirubrobacterales bacterium
ACTGCTGGCCGAGCAGGACCAGGTCCGGGCTCTCGGACTCCAGCACCTTGGCCAGCGAGTAGCCGGTGGCACAGACGTCGGAGCCGGCCAGCGCCTCGTCGGAGAGGTGCACCGAGCGGTCGGCGCCGAGCGCGACCGCCTTGTGCAGGGCGCGGACCGCCGAGTCGGGGCCCATCGTCACCGCGACGACCTCCTCGACCGGGATCGCTCCACCCTCCTTGATCTGCATGGCCGCCTCGAGGGCGTGCGTGTCGAAGGGGTTGAGGTTTTTCTCGCCGCTGCGGTCCAGACGCATCGTGCTTGGATCGATGCGCTTCTGTACCGCGGCGTCCGGGACCTCCTTGACGAGGACGCAGATCTTCAAGTTGAAGCCTCCTTGGGGATGATTCTCAGCTCTTCGCGGGCGGCAATCGCATTCGCGGGCCCGTTGCGGCCGGGCATGTTATCGATTGCGGATGACCGGTTGACTGACCAGTCAATCAGGACTATACCCCGATCGGGCAGACCTATGCACCGATTCGTGTAGAAGAAGCTATTTCGCCCGGGCGAGGCGCTATTCGCCGCGGGCGTGCCGCTCGCTGGCGGCCTCGCGGATGAACTCGACGATCTCGTCGGTCCCCGCTCCGGGCGTGAAGACGGCGGCGACGCCGAGCTGCTTCAACTCCGGGATGTCCTCGGCGGGGATCGTCCCCCCGACCGTGACCAGCACGTCGTCGACGCCCTGAGCTTTCAGCAGCTCGACCACTTTCGGCACCAGCGTCATGTGAGCCCCGGAGAGGATCGACAGGCCGACCGCATCGGCGTCCTCCTGGATCACCGTCTCGGCGATCTGCTCCGGAGTCTGGTGCAGGCCGGTGTAGATGACCTCCATGCCGGCGTCGCGCAGGGCCCGGGCGATGATCTTGGCGCCACGGTCATGACCGTCGAGGCCGGGCTTGGCGACGACGACGCGAATCTTGCGGGCGGTTGCTGCCTCCATTGCGGCGGGAACCCTAGCGGACCCCAGCTAGAAGACCGGCGACTCGGTGTAGGTCCCGAAGACCTCTTGCAGGGCGGCGATCATCTCTCCCTCGCTGGCGCGGGCACGGGCTGCGGCGATGATCGGAGGCATCAGGTTGGCCTCGGTGGCGGCGGCAGCCTTCAGCTCGGTGAGGGTTCGCTCGACCTCCGCGGCGTCGCGGCGGGACTTGGTGGCCTTGAGGCGATCCACCTGCTTTTGCTCCAGCGCCGGGTCGATGCGGAGGATCGGCGTCTCCTCGTCGTCTTCCTGGACGAAGTCGTTGACGCCGACGACGATCCGCTTGCGCTCGTTCAGCTCCTGCTGGAAGGTGAAGGAGGCGTCGGCGATCTCGCGCTGGGGGAAGTTCTGGCGGATCGCCTCGACCATGCCGCCGACCTCGTCGATGCGCCGGAAGTAGTCGTAGGCGGCCGCCTCCATCTCGTCGGTCAGCTTCTCGACGAACCAAGAACCGCCCAGCGGGTCGGCGGTGTTGGTGACGCCGGATTCGGTGGCGATGATCTGCTGGGTGCGCAGGGCGACCCGCACCGCCTCCTCGGTCGGCAGCGCCAGCGCCTCGTCGTAGGAGTTGGTGTGCAGCGACTGGGTGCCGCCGAGCACCGCCGCGAGCGCCTCCAGCGAGGTGCGGACGATGTTGTTGAGCGGCTGCTGGGCGGTCAGCGAGACGCCGGCGGTCTGGGTGTGGAAGCGCAGCCGCATCGACTCCTCGCGCTTGGCGCCGTAGGTGTCGCGCATCTCCCGGGCCCAGATCCGCCGCGCCGCCCGGTACTTGGCGATCTCCTCGAAGAAGTCGACATGGGCGTTGAAGAAGAAGGAGAGCCGGGGCGCGAAGTCATCGACGTCGAGGCCGCGCTCGAGCGCGCGCTCGACGTAGGTGAAGCCGTCCTTGAGCGTGAAGGCGAGCTCCTGCTGGGCGGTCGATCCGGCCTCGCGGATGTGGTAGCCGGAGATCGAGACCGGGTGCCAGCGGGGCATCGTCTCGCTGCACCACTCGATCATGTCGGTGACCAGGCGGAGTGCTGGCTCGATCGGGAAGCACCACTCCTTCTGGGCGATGTACTCCTTGAGGATGTCGGTCTGGATCGTCCCCCCCAGCTTCTCGGCCGGGACGCCCTGGCTCTCGCCGACCAGCACGTAGTAGGCGAGCAGGATCGCGGCCGGGGCGTTGATCGTCATCGAGGTGGTGACACCGCCGAGCGGGATCCCGGCGAAGAGCTGCTCCATGTCGTCGAGGGTGTCGACGGCGACACCCTCGCGGCCGACCTCGCCGAGGCTGCGGGCGTGGTCGGAGTCGTAGCCCATCAGGGTGGGCATGTCGAAGGCCGTGGAGAGGCCGGTCTGGCCGTGATCGAGCAGGTAATGGAAGCGCTCGTTGGTCTCCTCCACCGTCCCGAACCCGGCGAACTGGCGCATCGTCCAGAGCCGCCCCCGATACATCGAGGGGTACGGCCCGCGGGTGAACGGGTACTCGCCGGGCCGGCCGACGCGCTCCTGCAGATCGGAATCGAGCTCGGCCTCCTCGTAGAGCGGCTCGATCTCGTGCCCCGAAACCGTCGAGAACTCAGCCTCGCGCTGCTGGAACTGTCGCTGCTCCCTTGGCTCGATAGCCATGGGAAGAGCCTAGCGGCGCACGGCGAAGCGCCGGGGCGGCGGCTTGCGGCGGCTCGCCACCCGCGAGGCGCCGAGGCCGGCGACGGTTGCCAGCACGGTGAAGGCGATCGCGGCGAGGCGGCGGCCGAGACGCTCGAAGCTCAGCACCTGCCAGCCCTCCTCGGCGGCGAGTGCCGCCAACGGCAGATCGGGGTTGACCGCGACCGGATTGCCGACCGCGCGCAGCATCGGCAGGTCGGAGAGCGAATCGGAGTAGGCGTAGGAGCTGGCGAGATCGATGTCATGCCTGGCGGCGAAGGCCTCCATCGCCTCGACCTTGCCCTTTCCGTAGACGAAGGGTCCGTCGAAGCGGCCGGTGAACTTCCCCTCCGCATCCACCTCGTAGCGAGTGCCGATGCCGCCCTCCATGCCCAGCACCGTCGCCAGGGGCTCGACCACGCCGTTACCCGCGGCACTGACGATGAACGTCGCGCGGCCGGCGTCCTGATGCGCGTGGACCTCGTCGAGCATCTGCGGATAGACCCGCATGAGGACCGCCGCGACCACCGCGGGGTTCATCCGCTCGAATGATCGTGCCGGCACACCGGTGATCAGCTCCCGCCCCACTCGCAGAACCTCGGTCGTGCGATCGTCCGTGGTGCCGCGCAGGCGATACCGCAGGTGCTCCACCGCCCACTTGACCAGCTGGCGGCGACTGACGAGTCCCTGCTGGGTCGCGACGCGGGCAAACTGCATCCCGGAGGACCCCGCCATCAGGGTCTTGTCCAGGTCGAAGAACGCCGCGCCGCGGCTCATCGGGCTAGCTCAGACTTCGATCACGATCGCGTCGCCCTGACCACCGCCGGAGCAGATCGCGGCGACGCCGAGGCCACCGCCGCGGCGCTGCAGCTCGTGGACCAGGGCGCCGACGATGCGAGAGCCCGAGGCGCCGATCGGGTGACCGAGGGCGATCGCGCCGCCGTTGACGTTGACCTTCTCCTCGTCGACGCCGAGCATCCGCACCGAGTTGAGGGCGACCGAGGCGAAGGCCTCGTTGATCTCCCAGAGGTCGACCTCCTCGGGGCTCTTGCCGATCTTCTCCAGCGCCTGCTTGGCGGCGTTTGCCGGCGTTTTCGCCAGATAGGGGAAGTCGTCGGCGACGGTGCCGTAGGAGAGGATCCGCGCCAGCGGGGTCTTGCCCTCGCGCTGCGCCCACTCCTCGGAGGCGACGACGATCGCGCCGGCGCCGTCGTTGACGCCGGGCGCGTTGCCCGCCGTGTGCGTGGCGTCGGGGCCGCCGATCGCCTTCAGCTTTGCGAGGGTCTCGATCGTGGTGTCGGGACGGATCGCCTCGTCGGCCTCGACGGTCGTCTCGCCCTTGCGCGACTTGACGGTGACGCCGACGATCTCCTCGGCCAGGCGGCCGGCTTCGGTCGCCTCGTGGGCGAGCCGGTGCGAGCGCTCGGCGAAGCGGTCCATGTCGACACGGGTGATCTCCAGCTCGTTGCCGACCTCGCTGGCCTCGTTGATCATCTGCTTTTCGGTGAAGGGGTTGGTGAGGCCGTCGTGGGTCATCGCGTCGATCGCGGTGACGTCGCCCATCCGGAAGCCGAAGCGGGCACCCGGCAGCAGGTAGGGAGCGCCGCTCATCGACTCCATGCCGCCGGTCACCGCGACGTCGCTGTCGCCGGCGCGGATCGCCAGGTCGGCGATGCCGATCGTCCGCATGCCCGAGGCGCAGACCTTGTTGATCGTCTCCGAGGGCACCTCCTTGGGGACGCCGCCCTTGATCTGGGCCTGGCGCGAGGGAATCTGTCCCTGGCCGGCCTGCAGGACCTGGCCGAAGACGACCTGCTCGACCTGCTCTGGGTCGACGTTGGAACGCTCGAGAGCGGCCGAGATCACGGTGCCGCCGAGGTCGGTGGCATCGAGGGTGGAGAGGCCGCCGCCCATCTTGCCGAAGGGCGTGCGTGCGGTTCCGAGGATCACTGAGCTGGGCATCTACTGCCTTTCTTTCTCCGAGGTAGCGGGGTCGGTTCGGTGGGCCAGTTTAGACTCGCCCACCCGTGAAGGTCGATGTGCGTGAAGCGGAGCTGAGCGAGGCGGCGGCCGATCTGGTCGCGGTCGGCCTCTGCGATGGCGAGTCGCTGCCGGCCGCGCTGGCCGAGGCGCCGGGCGCCGCGGACGCGAGCGGCGCGAGCGAGACGCTGACGCTGCTGTACCCAGGCGAGCCGGCCCGCGTCGTGGTCATCGGCCTCGGCAAGCGCGAGGAGCTCGACGCCGAGAAGCTGCGTGTGGCGGCGGCGCTGGTGGCCAAGGAGGCGGCGCGGCGCAAGGCGACGTCGCTGGCTTGGCTGCTGCCCGACCCCGCCGACGATGCGGCGGCCGAGGGGCTCGTCACCGGCACGATCCTCGGCGCCTACCGGTTCGATCGCTTCAAGAGCGGCGACGAGGAGTCGGCGGCGCTGGAGTCGCTGACGCTGCTGGGGCCGAGCGCGCTCGCGACGGCGGCCGAGGCGGCTCGAATCACGGCTGAGGCTCAAAACCGTGCCCGCGACCTGCAGAGCACCCCGGCCAACGTCGCCACGCCCGCCTACCTCGCTGCTCGAGCCGAAGAGATTGCCGGCAGCAACGAGGCGCTCTCCGTCGAGGTGCTGGGTCGGGAAGAGATCGTCGCCAAGAAGATGGGTGGGCTGATCGCCGTCAGCCAGGGAAGCGAGCAGGAGCCGCGGCTGATCGCCCTCCGCTACAACGGCGGGGGCGGTGGCGCAACGCTGGGCCTGGTCGGCAAGGGAGTGACCTTCGACACCGGCGGCATCTCGCTGAAGCCGGGCGCGGGCATGCAGGAGATGAAGTACGACATGTCGGGCGCGGCCGCGGTGCTGGAGGCAGTGGCTGCGATCGCCGAGCTGGGCCTGGAGATCGACCTCGTCGCGGTGGTGCCGGCCACCGAGAACATGCCCTCCGGCAACGCGATCAAGCCCGGCGACATCATCACCCAGTACGACGGCACCACCGTCGAGGTCAACAACACCGACGCCGAGGGCCGGCTGATCCTCGCCGACGCGCTCGCCTACGCGGTCGAGCTCGGGGCCGAGCGGATCGTCGACCTGGCGACGCTGACCGGCGCGGTGCTGATCGCTCTCGGCTCGACCTACGCGGCGGTGATCTCCAACGACGACGCGCTGGCGGCCGAGCTGTCGGCGGCGGGCGAGGAGACCGGCGAGCTGGTCTGGCGCCTCCCCCTCCACCCCGAGTACAAGGCGATGATGAAGGGGACCGTCGCCGACCTCTCCAACCTCGCCTCCAAGCGCGAGGCGGGGACGATCACCGCCTCGGCCTTCCTCGAGGAATTCGTCGGCGAGACGCCCTGGGCGCACATCGACATCGCCGGCACCGCCTGGGACGTCAACCGCGCCTACACCGGCAAGGGCGGCAGCGGCTACGGCGTTCGCCTGCTGGTCCAGCTGGCCCGCGACCTCGTCGACTAGGCGCCGAAGATCATCAGGGTCGAGGTGCCGGTGGCGAGGAGCTTGCCGCTGTCGGCGGCGGTGAGGCGCGCTTCGGCGGTCGCCTGTTTGCGGCCGCGGTAGAGGACGGTCCCCTCGCAGAGGACGCGACCGGTGTCGCGGGTGATCGGGCGTACGTACTTGACCTCGAGGCCGAGCGAGGTGTAGCCGACGCCGAGCGGCAGCGTCGTGTGGACGGCGCAGCCGAGCACCGAGTCGAGGATCGTCGCCGCGTAGCCACCGTGGACGACGCCGATCGGGTTGTAGTGCTCCTCTCCAGGAACGCCGGCGAAGACGACCCGGCCCTCCTCGAGCTCGGTCGGCCCCATGTTCATCGTGATCGCGATCGGCGGGGCCGGCAGTTCGCCGGCGAGCAGGGCCCGCATGTAGTCGATCCCCGCCAGCTCGGCACCGGCGGCGGCGGTCGCCACCGGGTCCTCCCACTCCAGCGTCCGCGAGCGGGAGGTGGAAGCGGTCTCGCTCATCGGCGGCCCTGACGAACGGGTGCCGGGGCGCCAGCGCGGCGCGGCTCGCCGCCGCGGTAGTTGAGGTCGGCGGTGATCTCGTCCTGGCTGATCGAGATCCGCGGGCCGCGGTCGCGACGCCGCTGCTGCTTTCTGGGGTTCAACTTCATCGTCGCCTCCAAGGCGTCGGTCTTTTCATGCAACTAACTGCACGCGACCCTATTCGAGACGGTTTTGTGATGCAACCGAAGTGTGCGAAGATCACATTCGTGCTCCGCCACGACTATCCGGGCCAGGCGTGCTCACTGGCGAAATCGCTCGAGGTGATCGGCGAGCGCTGGTCGCTCTTGATCGTCCGCGACGTGATGAACGGCAACCGCCGCTTCTCCTCGATCCAGGCCTCCCTCGGCGTCGCCCGCAACGTCCTCTCGGCCCGCCTCCAGCGCCTGATCGACGAAGACATCCTCGAGCGCCGCGCCTACCAGGAAAGCCCGCCCCGCCACGAATACTTCCTCACCGAGAAGGGCCTCGACCTCTGGCCCACCCTGATGGCCTTGATGCACTGGGGCGACCGTCACGGCGCCGGCCCCGAGGGCCCGCCGGTCCTCGTCGTCCACAAGGACTGCGGCGGCCCGGTCTCCGACCGCGGCATCTGCGAAGACTGCGGCGAGACCCTCACCGCCCGCGACGCCCGCTCCCTCCCCGGCCCCGGCGCCGCCGGTCTCCCTCAAGATCACCCCGCGCTGGCCCGCCACCGCTAGGCCCGCGGGAAGCCGCCGTCCACGCGGTAGCGTTCTCCTGACTGCAATCAAGGAGGAGCGGGAATGGCTACGGCGGCGGGAATCGGGGCGCGGGAGAAGGTCTTCATCGGCGGCGAGTGGGTGTTGCCGGCGGGGGCGGATCCGCTGCCGGTGGTCAACTCGGCGACCGAGGAGACGATCGCGACGATTCCGGGCTGCACCCCGGTCGAGGTCGACAAGGCCGTCGAGGCGGCACGGGGCGCCTTCGATGGCTGGGCGGCGACTCCGCGGGCGGAGCGGGCCGAAGCGCTGGCGGCGATCGCGGCTGGGCTCGGCGAGCGCTCCGAGGAGCTGACCGCGACGATCACCGCAGAGCTGGGGATGCCGCTGAAGCTGACCAAGATGGTCCAGGTCGGCCTCGGGATCAATCACTTCGCGGCGATGCCGAAGGCGCTCGAGGAGGTGCGCTGGGAAGAGGCGGTCGGTACCTCCCGGGTGCTGAGGGAGCCGGTCGGCGTGGTCGGCGCGATCACCCCCTGGAACTATCCGCTGAACCAGATCGGCGCCAAGGTCGCCCCCGCCCTCGCGGCGGGCTGCACGGTGGTGCTGAAGCCGAGCGAGATCGTGCCGCTGAACGCCTTCATCCTCGCCGAGGTGATCGAGTCGATCGGCCTCCCGCCCGGCGTCTTCAACTTGGTCACCGGGATCGGCCCCGTCGTCGGCGAGGCGATCGCCGGCCACCCCGGCGTCGACATGGTCTCCTTCACCGGCTCGACCCGCGCCGGGCGGCGCGTCTCCGAGCTCGCC
>JBEVJP010000095.1:0-4045 GCA_040510155.1 Solirubrobacterales bacterium
CCTCGTATCGATCGGCGCTCAGGCCGACGACCGAGCCGAAGTCGCGCCGGCCGCGGCTCAGGGCCCGCGATAGCACGCCGAACAGGCCCCCGACCAGGGCGCCGAACCAGAGGCCGTCGATCGCCAGCCAGAAGGCAGAGGTGACCGGCTCGAACCAGTTGAAGACCCCGAACAGCCAGCCGATCAGGAAGCCGATCAGAGCGCCGGAGGTCAGGCCCTGCAGCGCCGCCTCGAGGTAGCCGCGGCGGCCGGTCACCTGCTCGACCAGCTTCAGGTCGCGGGCGACGATCGAGACCCGCTCGACCGGGAACTTCTGGTCGGCCAGGTGGTCGACGGCGCGCTCCGCCTCGGCATAGGTCTTGAAGGAGGCGACCGCCCGACGCGCTCTGCCGCCGATCTCGTCGTGGGGGGCGCCTTCCCGGTTTTTCGTCTCCACCAGCTCCTCCTCGTCCGTGGGCGACCGGCGGTTGCCGGTCAACCTGTTCGGTAGGGCGGGCCGGGGGCGGATCAAGTTCTCGACAAAAGCACCCGCGGGCCTACCTATCGGGGCGACGACAAAAATGCCCTACGAAGGAGGAGCCATGGCACTGCCAGTACGTCGCTCCGCCGGTGCCCCGCTGGCGGTCGAGCAATGGGACCCGTTCCGCGAACTGATGCAAGGGGTCTTCGGGAGCACGATGCAGAACGGCCAGAGTGCGTTCATACCGCGCTTCGACATCGAGGAGACCGAAGACGCCTGGATCGTCGAGGCCGAGCTGCCCGGGGTGAAGCGCAAGGACGTCGACGTCGAAGTGCGCGACGGCGAGCTGCTGATCACCGGTGAGATCAAGGAGCGCGAGCGGGTCGGGGTGCTACGCCACCGCACTCGCCGAACCGGCAAATTCGAGATCCGCGTGGCGCTGCCCAACGACGTCGACACCGAACGGGTCGACGCGCGGCTCGACGGCGGCGTAATGCTCGTCGAGATTCCGAAGCCGGAGCGGGCGAAACCCCGCAAGGTCACGGTCGGCGGCAGCGAGGAAGAGAAAGAGGGTTAGAAACAGGCGGGAAGCCGGGTGGGCGGGCGCCTGAACGGCTCCCGCTTGGGCCTACCGCTCAGGGGTTGAGCTGGGCGTAGACGAGGCGCACCGCCATCGCCCCCTCGCCAACCGCCGAGGCGACGCGCTTGATCGAGCCGGCACGGACGTCACCGGCGGCGAGGATCCCCGGCACCCCGGTTTCGAGCAGGGCGGGCGGCGCCTCGCCGTCGCCGCTATCCGGCGGCGCGCCGCGGCCGGTCAGCACGTAACCGTGGTCGTCCAGCGGGACGACGCCGTCGAGCCAGTCCGTGCACGGTTCGGCGCCGATGAAGACGAACAGCTCGCTGACGTCAAGGCGGCGGCGCCCGCCGCTCTCCAGGTCCGCGACGGCGACGCCTTCCAGCGAGTCGTCCCCGAGCAGCTCCCGGACCTCGGTGTTGCGGAGCACCTCGACGTTGGACAGGCGCTCGATCCGGTCGGCCAGGTAGCGCGACATGTCGCGAGTCAGCTCGCCATGGCGAAGCAGCAGATAGACCTTGCCGGCACGGCGCGAGAGGAAGACGGTTGCCTGCCCAGCCGAGTTGCCGCCGCCGACCACCGCGACCGGGGCTCCGACACAGAGCTGCTCCTCCATGAAGGTCGCCTCGTAGTGGATGTTGCTTGCCTCGAACTGCTCGAGCCGATCGACCGGGAGGCGGCGATAACGGGCGCCGGTGGCGATCACCAGCGCCCGCGTCTCCAGCGTCGAGCCGTCGTCAAGCGAGATCGTGTGGGCTCCGTCCCCGAGCTCGAGCCCAACGGCGGCGGCACCGACGCCGATCCGGGCGCCGAACTTGCGTGCCTGGATAGTCGCCCGTTCGGCCAGCTCGGCGCCGGAGATGCCCGACGGGAAGCCGAGGTAGTTCTCGATCCGCGAGGAGGTGCTGGCCTGGCCGCCGACGGCGATTCCATCGATCGCCACGGTGAGCAAGCCCTCGGAGGCGCCGTAGACGGTCGCCGCCAAGCCGGCCGGCCCGGCACCGACGACGACCAGGTCGCTGACCCGGTCGCGTGGCGGTTGCTCGCGCATCCCGGCAGCCGAGGCCAGCTCGGCGTTGCCCGGGTTTCGCCAGACCCGGCTGCCCCACACCACTACGGGGGTCTCCTCGGGCCGGATCTCGAGCCGCTCGAGAAGCGCCTCGGCACGAGGGTCGCGGTCAGGGTCGATCCAGCGGAATGGCAGCCGGTTGCGGGCAGCGAAGTCGCGCAGGCGGCGGGTGTCCGGCAGGTGGCGCGAGCCGACGATCTTCAGGCCGCCGCCGAGGCCGCTGAGCAGCTCTCGGCGCAGCAGGAAGGCGCGCAGCACAAGGTCAGCGAGGGCCGGCTCTTCGCCGACCAACCGGCGCAGCGTCTCCGGCGCCACCTGCAGTACCTCCCCGGCCTCGCGGACGACCGTCGTGTAGAAGGCCGGCTGCCCGGTCAACAGGCTGAGCTCGCCGAGGAAGCGGCGGGGGCCGTGGACGGCGACCGGGAGCTCGTCCCCCTCGGCATCGGCGTGGGCGGATACCAGGCCCTCGAGGATCACGAAGAAGTCGTAGGGAGAGTCGCCCTGGCGGTAGAGGCGCTGCCCGGCCGTCGTCCGCGAGCGGCGACCGCTCGCGGCCAACGTCTCGATCTGAGCCTCGCTGAGCCGCGGGAAGGCGCCGTCGCGGTCGGGCGTCTCGGTGACCTCGTTTGGCTCGGCGGCGGCCATGGTTTCAGCGCGCGGCGACCACTGGCCGCGCCTGGATGGTCCCGCCGACGTGATCGGCCCGGTCCTCCTCGACGATGTCGCCGAGCAGGCTGATCCAGGCGAGCGCCACCCGTTGGGCGCGTGCCGCATCGTCGCCAAGCGGCACCTCGCGAATGTCGAGCAGCTGGGAGGCTGGGACGAAGGCGGTAACCCGCTCGGGGCCGCCGATTCCCACGCGCTCGTCGACCATCACCGCGTCGACGGCGGCGCCGCCGCTGCGGTCGAGAAAGTCGATCGCAGCCTTGACGCTGGGCGCAGGCGACCCGGATCGCCTGCGCAGATGCCAGACCGCGTGCGCTCCGCGGTCCCGCAGCGCCGCGGCGAAGGAGACCGTGAAGCAGTCGTGGAGAACGACGACGTCCCCCGGGCGCACCCTCTCGCCGATGGCGGGCTCGGCGAGCTCGGCGCCGCGGGCGTAGGCGGCCCGCTCCGCGGCGCCGAGCGGCCGAGGTGGGAAGACCCCGGCCAGCATCGCATCGAGCTGCCGTGCCAACTGCGCCGGCGGCTCGGCGGCTTCCACGGCAAGGGGATCGATTTCGAGGTCGTCCTTCAGCAGATTGCAGAGCCGCCGGCCGGCCGCGTGGCCGCCGGAGAGGGAGGCGGCGCACCACACCCTGCGGCCCGCAAGGGCGTCGCCCGCGCTTGACCGCAGCCAAGCGAGCACCCGTCGCTCGTGGAGCCCGATGGGAATTGCGATCCGATCGCTGCGCAGGGCGGCCATCCGTTCCTCGGGTAGGCCGGTGGCACCGGGTTGTCCACAGCGAGACGAGCCACAGCTGCCGATGATGGGCTTGAAGCAGCGTCCGGACGCCTTACCAATGGGAGTGAGCTTCGGATGACGGGGCCTGTCCGACTCGGGGCGGCGAAGCGCCTGGCTCCGCAATGGCGATCTGAAAGGGAGGTGGGAGTTGCCGAGGACGCAGTGCCCCAACTGCTTGATCCGAATTCGCACCGCGGACCCCCCGTTTCATTGCCCCCGCTGCCTGGCGCGAGGCATGGGTCGCTTCGAGCTCATCGTGCTGATCGGGGACGCGAAGAGCGATGGCCGGGAAGATCCGGCTCGAGCAGCGCCCGGCTGTCTCTCCTATGTGTGGGTCAGCGAGCCGAGATAACGATCGGCTCAGGGCGTGAGATGGCTCTCGAGCCAGGATTCGAGCTGTGGCTTGGGGGCGGCGCCGACCAGGCGGTCGACCTCCTTGCCGTCGCGGGCCAGCATCAGGGTCGGGATGCTCTGCACGCCGTATCGGCTGGCGAT
>JBEVJP010000096.1:0-13745 GCA_040510155.1 Solirubrobacterales bacterium
GCGCCGCTTCGACGTCGGCGGCCATCGCCGCGACCGGCGCCTCCGACTCCAGCACCCGTTCGAACCGAGGCACGTCGAGCCCCGCCGGACCGGCCTCGGCGATCAGCGCCGCCGGGGTGTCGAGCCGCCGCCGGCCGTACATCAGGCCCTCGCGAACCCGGCGCAGGTAGCGGTATCCGGCCTCCCAGCCCTGCTCGCTCGCGGCCTCGCAGGCGACGCATGCCGGGTAGGTCCCGGAGATGGGATTCTCCGTCCAAAGCCTGGGGTCGCACGGCATCCCGGTCCGACCGGCTACGTTGAGCCAATGCGCCATCAGGTCGGCAAAGCAGTCGGGTCCGGAACCGATCGAGCCCTCGTCGTCGCGATAGGCGCTGCCGAAGCGGCGGGCGGGACCGCCCATCGCCCAGGCGAACTCGAGCTCGCCGTCGAACTCCCAGAGCAGGCGCCGCAGCGCCGGCTCGGCACCCCACGACCAGGAGCAGGCCGGGTCGGTGAAATAGCGAACCTGTACGGACACTTGACGACAGTATTCACAACCGCCCTCCCGCCTCATAACGTTTGCATGACGACCTAGATGGACCCCGCTTCGACCAGCTCCCAGATGATCGGCACCGTGCTCTCCGGCCGCTACCGGCTGGAGGCCAAGCTCGGCAGCGGCGGCATGTCGACCGTCTACCTCGCCCGTGACACCACTCTCGACCGCTCGGTCGCGGTCAAGGTGATGCACCGGGAGATGTCCGAGCAGGCCGACCAGCTCGAGCGCTTCCGCCAGGAGGCGCGCGCGGTGGCCAAGCTCTCGCACCCCAACGTCGTCGCCGTGATCGACGCCGGCGAGGACGGCGGCCACCCCTACATCGTCTTCGAGTACGTCGAAGGGGAGACGCTGAAGCAGCGGATCGCCCGGATTGGCGCCCTCGACCCACAGGAGGCGCTCGCCTACGCGATCGAGATCGCCCGCGGCCTCACCGTCGCCCATGCCCGCAACATGGTCCACCGCGACATCAAGCCGCAGAACGTCCTGATCGACTCCGAGGGCCGCGCCAAGCTGACCGACTTCGGGATCTCCCGCCAGCTCGAGCAAGACGGGATGACCGCGACCGGGCGCGTGCTCGGCACCACCGACTACGTCGCCCCCGAGCAGGCGATGGGCCACCCGGTCGACCCCCGCTCCGACATCTACTCGCTCGGCGTCGTCCTCTACGAGATGCTGATCGGGCAGGTGCCGTTCCACGCCGACAGCCAGGTCGGCGTGGCGATGAAACACGTCAACGAAGAGCTGCCCGACGTGCAGGCGCGCCGACCCGAAGTCTCCGCGGCGGCGGCGCTGGTGGTCGAGCGGGCGACGGCAAAGGAGCCGGCCGAGCGCTACCAGGACGTCGGCGAGATGATCGACGACCTCTCCACCGCGCTGGAGGTCGAGGCGGCACGCGCCGGCTCGACCACGGGCGAGGCGACGACGATCCTGGAGGCGGTACCACCACCGAAGCGCAAGCTCTCCAGCCGCGCCCGCCTCTCCTGGGCCGCGATCGCCCTGCTGCTCCTCGTCGCCGTCGGCGCGATCGCCGCGGTGCTGCTGATCAGCAACGGCGGTGGTGGAGGCGGCGCCCTGAAGGGCAAGGGCGAGAAGATCGCGATCTCCTCGGCTACCGACTACGACCCCCAGGGCGACGACGAAGAGGACCCCGAAACCATCACCTTCGCGGTCGACGGCAACCCGACCGGCACCGCCTGGAGCAGCGAGCACTACGACACCCCCACCTTCGCTGGCACCAAGACCGGCCCCGACCCCGGCGTCGGCCTCTACGTCACCGCCAAGTCCGCGGCCAAGCCAACCGAGATGGTGATCCGCACCCCCACCCCCGGCTGGGACGCCGAGATCTACGCCGCCGCTTCCGGCCCCCCCGAAGAGCTCTCCGAATGGGGCGAACCGATCGGCTCCGTCACCGACGCCGCCAGCGTCGAAGAAGTCGACCTCCACCTCAGCTCCCCCGCCAAGTACTTCCTGATCTGGTTCAACAAAGCGGCTCCGGCTAGGGATCAGGAAGGGAGGTATCAGGTCGAGGTTAGTGACGTGAAGTTGGTGGGTTGAGGGGCGCTGGACTGAGGTAGCGGGCCGGGGGGCCTGTCACAGGGGGAGGGGAACTTGCGGGCGAGGGCGTCCTCAGAACCCCTCCCCCTGTGCCACCCCCGGCAGCTTCCTCTGGGCAGGGACCCTCAGCTCGAGAACATCTCGCCAGGTACCGAGTGGACCACCGCCTCGTCGGGAGTGTGGCTAGGGCTCGGGGCCCCGCCGCGGGCTCCCATCCCGGCACCTCACTTTGCAGCCGACGCCGGCGCTCCTACTCCTGGCCCGCCTGCCGATGGAGGTCCTCCACTCGGACCGTCCTGCGAGTTTGAGAGGGAGGTCGCTGCCGGGGGTGGCGGGGAGATCTGGGGTCTTCGCCCGCAGCTTGCGAGGACGAAGACCCCATCTCCCCGACAGGACCCGCGGCCCGAAACCCTCCGTCTAAAACTCGTAGTCCCGTTCGCGCCGATGCCGCTCCACCGCCAGCCTCACCAGCCTGTCGCAGAGCTCCTCGTAGGCGACCCCGGTGGCCTCGAAGAGCTTCGCGTAGACGCTGGTGTCGGTGAAGCCGGGCATGGTGTTGATCTCGTTGACGAGGACCTCGTCGCCGGGGCCGACGAAGAAGTCGCACCGGGCCAGGCCGGAGCAGCCGGCGAGTTGGAAGATCTCGACGGCGAGGGCACGGACCTTGGCGGTGGAGAGGTCGTCGAGGGGGGCGGGGACGCGGAGCTCCATGCCGCCCTCGGTGTACTTGGCCTCGAAGTCGTACCAGTCGGAGTGGGCGACGATCTCGCCGGGGAGGGAAGCCTCGGGCTGCTCGTTGCCGAGCACCGAGCACTCGACCTCGCGGCCGTCGGCGGCGGCCTCGACGATCACCCGGGGGTCGTGGCGGAGGGCGAGCTCGACCGCGGCGTCGAGGTCGGAGAGGTCGGCGACGCGGGTGATGCCGACGCTGGAGCCGAGGCGCGAGGGCTTCACCCAGAGCGGCAGGCCGAGGCGCTCGCATTCGCCCCACCAGTCGCTGCCCTCGACGGCGACGAAATCGACCTGGGGGATGCCGTGGTTGGCGAAGAGGCGCTTCAGGGTCAGCTTGTCCATGCAGACCGCGGAGGCGAGGACGTCGGAGCCGACGTAGGGGACGTCGAGCCACTCGAGCAGGCCCTGGACGCTGCCGTCCTCGCCGAAGGGCCCGTGCAGGGCCGGGAAGACGGCGTCGGCGTCCAGCAGGCCGCCCCCCGGGGTCAGCGCGACCGGCCCGCCGGCGACGCTCCAGCGGCCCTCGCGGGAGATCGTCACCTCGATCGCCTCGTGGCCGGCGTCGCGCAGCCCCCGCATCACCGCGGCGCCGGAGCGCAACGAGACGTCGTGCTCGGAGGAGCGCCCGCCGGCGAGGACCGCGACCCTCACGGTTCGGCTTCTTCTTCTTCGGGTTCGGGGGCGACCGCCGCGCGCTTGCCGACGACGATCGTCACTTCCGCACCCGGTTCGAGTTCGGTCCGCGGCGGCGGGAACTGGTTGAGGGCCCGGCCGACCTGGCTCGGCACTTCGGTTTCTTCTTCTTCGACCTTCGGCGTCAGCCCGGCGCCGCGCACCGCTTCGACGGCTTCGGAGCGCAGCTTGCCGATCACGTTCGGCACCGCCGCCTGTTCTTCGCCGGCGGAGACGACGATCGCGACGCTGGAGCCGCGTTCGACTTCGCGGCCGGCGCTGGGCGACTGGCGGATCACCTCGCCGGCGGGTCGCGCGCTTTCCTCTTCGCTGACGCTCGGGGTGAGGCCGCGGCCGCGGATCTGCTGCACGGCGACACCCCGCTGGGTGCCGACGACGATCGGCACCTTGGCCAGCTTCGGGCCGCTGGAGACGAACAAGGTCACCGTCGAGCCGTGGGTGGCGGTGTCGCCCGCCGAAGGTTCGGTGTGGACGACCTTGCCGGCTTCGACGGAGCCGGAGTTGACGTTCTCGACCCGGGTTTCGAAGTCCGCGGCTTCGAGCTTCTCTTCCGCTTCCTCCCGGCTCAGGCCGGCGGTCGCCGGCACCTTGCCGCTGCCGGGGCCGGAGCTGACCGTCAGGGTCACCGAGGGCTTCGAGCAGAACAGGGTGATGAAGGCGCAGCTTTCTTCGGCCTGCTTGGCAGGCGGCGAGGGCAGCGGGTCCTGCTCGAGGACTTCGTTCTCGGCGGCGCCAACGCGCTGCACACGGTGGATCTCACCGACCGTGAAGCCGTGCTGATTGAGAAGTTCGATCGCTGCCGCTTCCTGGCTGCCCTGCACGTTCGGCACCGGCGTCGTCGTGTCGCGGGTGAGGAGCAGGCCGAGCAGGGCCCCGATCAGGATCGCCGCGGCGATCGCCAGGAACCAGCGCAGGTTGCGCCTGCGCCGCTCCTCTTCGGGGTCAACACCCTCCTCGACCGGCTCGACCGGGACCGCCACCACCGGCGGCAGCGGCGCGAAGGCGGCGGTGTTGGTGCCGGCCGGGACCGGTTCCTTCATCGCCGCGTCGAGCGCCGCGATGAAGGCGTCGGCGCTCTGGAAGCGCTGTCCCGGTTCCTTCTCCAACGCCCGCATCACCACCGCGTCGAGTGCGGGTGAGACCGCCGGGTTGATCGAGCTGGGCCGCTGCGGCACCTGCGAGACCTGTTTCATCGCAACCGCGACGGCGCTCTCGGCCTCGAAGGGCACCCGCCCGGTCAGCGCCTCGTAGAGGATCACCCCGATCGAGTAGAGGTCGGAGACGGCTGTGACCTCGAGACCTTGGGCCTGCTCGGGCGAGAGGTAGTGCGGCGTCCCCATCACCGAGCCGGTCTGGGTGATCTCGGAGATGCCGGCGCGGGCGATGCCGAAGTCCGTCACCACCGCCTGGCCGTCGGCGTCGACGATCACGTTCTGCGGCTTGAGGTCGCGGTGGACGATGCCGCGTTTGTGGGCGAAGCGCGCCGCCTCCAGCACCTGGCGGATCAGCGGCACCGCTTCCTCGGGGCTGAGCCCGCGGTCGATCAGCTGCTTCAGCGTCGCCCCTTCGACGTACTGCATGGCGATGTAATAGGTGCCGTCGAACTCGCCGCGGTCGTAGACGGCGACGACGTTGGGGTGCTGCAGCCCCGCCGCCGACTCGGCCTCGCGGCGGAAGCGCTCGACGAACTCGCGATCCTGGGCGAAGCGCTTGTGCAGCACCTTCAGGGCGACCTGGCGCTGCAGGTGCCCGTCCTCGGCCAGCCAGACGTCCGCCATGCCGCCGCTGCCGAGCCGGTGCAGCACCCGGTAACGGTCGTCGACGACGCTCCCCTCGCTCACCTCAGCCACTCGCCCCTCCTCGTCTCCATCATTCGCCGTTCAAGATCGTTTCGGCGACGTCGCGGAAGATCGGTGCCGCGACGTCGTTGCCGAACTGTTCGGTGCACTCGACCGTCGCCGCGATCGCGATCTGCGGATCGTCGGCCGGCACGAAGCCCATGAACCAGGCCTGGTTCTCTTCTTCGCCGCCGCCGCAGGCGGCGTTGCCGGGCGTTTCCGCGGTTCCCGTCTTGCCGGCCACGGCGACGCCGGAGATCGCGGCGTTGGTGCCGGTGCCTTCGCTGACCACCCCTTCCATCGCCGTGGTCAGATCCGCGGCGGTCTCGGAGCTGACCGGCTGGCTGTACTCAGAGGGGTCGAGCCGTTCGACCACGCGGCCGTCGGGATCGACGACCCGGTTCCAGATCTGCGGCTTCATCAGCTTGCCGCCGTTGGCGATCGCGGCCGCGACCTCGGCGATCTGCAGCGGCGTCGCCAGCAGCCGCTCCTGCCCGATCGCCAGCCGCGCCAGGTCGACCGGGTCGTCCTTGCTCAGCAGTTCGCGATTTTCGCCGTAGACGCCGCTCTTTTCGACCTCGTCGGCGGGCAGGTCGATCGCCGGCTCGGCGCCGAAGCCGAACTTCTGCATCGTTTCGAAGAGGGCTTCCTGGCCGACCTGCTGGCCCAGCTGGCCGAACCAGGTGTTGACCGAGTTGGTCAGAGCCGTGTCGAGCGTGATCGGCCCGAAGTCCTCGTTGAAGTCGTTGTTGAGTTCGTGGCCTTCGTCGATGATCGTGCCGGGCGCGTCGATCGCCGTTTCCGGGGTGATCGTGCCGCTCTCCAGCCCCGCCGCGGCGGTCACCACCTTGAAGGTCGAGCCCGGCGGGTAGAGACCCTGCGTGGCCCGGTTCAGCAGCGGCGTTTCGATGCTGTTCTGGTTCATCTTCGAGAGGCGGTAGGGGACCTGGTTCGGGTTGTAGGACTTGTTCGAGGCCATCACCTTGATCTCGCCGCTGCTCGGCTCGATCGCGACGACCGCGCCGAACCCCTGTTCTTCCAGATCGGCGAGGGCGACCCGCTGCGCTTCGGGGTCGATGTTGGTGACGATGTCGTTGCCTTCGCGGTTGCGACCGGTGATTTCGTCGAGGATCGAACCGAATTCCGAGCCTTCGCCGACCAGCTGGTCGTTGTGGAACTGCTCGAACTCGCTGTCGCCCTGGCGCACGAAGCTGTAGCCGATCGGATGGCCGAACAGCGACCCCTGCGGATAGCGGCGCACGAAGCGCAGCGAGTCGCCGTGGCCCTTCCCCACCGACTTGGCGATCACGGTGCCGTCGGCGGCGAGGATGCGGCCGCGGCGGATCTGCTGCTGCTCCAGCAGGGGCCGTTTGTTCGCTTCCTTTTCCTTCAGCGCCTTGGCGTCGAAGACCGACCAGTAGGACGTGAAGCCGACCAGGACGCCGAAGAGGACGACGATGAAGGTGAACAATTTGACGATCTGCCGGTTCACGCGTTCCCCAGCGCCAGGGGGCGGTCGGCCGGCGCGGCGGCCTCGCGCCGGGCCCGGTCGGAGATCAGCAACAGCAGCGCCAGCAGTACGAAGTTGGCGACGATCGAGCTGCCGCCGTAGCTGACGAAGGGCAGGGTGACGCCGGTCAGCGGGATCACCCTGGTGACGCCACCGACGATCACGAAGGCCTGGATCGAGAAGACCGCGGTCAGCCCGGTCGCGAGCAGCTTCGAAAAGCCGTCGTCGGCGAGCAGGGCGATCTTGAAACCGCGTGCCGCGATCAGCAGGTAGACGAGGATCACGCCGCAGGCGCCGAAGAGGCCGGTCTCGTTGACGATCAGCGAGTAGATCGTGTCCGTCTGCGCCGCCGGCAAAAGCGCCGCATTGGTGCCGGGGATCGTGATCAGCGCCTCACCGAAGCCCTTGCCGAACAAGCCCCCGTCGGCCTGGGCGAAGATCGATTGGAGGATCTGGTAGCCGCTGCCGGTCGGGTCGTTGTAGGGGTTGAGCCAGATCTCGACCCGCTCATGGACGTGCGGCACGGTGGTCGCGAAGAACCAGGCGCCGACGACGAACATCGCCATCCCGATCACCACGAAGGAGAAGCGCCCCGTCGCCACGTAGAGCAGGGCCAGGAAGGCCGCGAAGAACATCAGCGAGCTGCCGAGGTCGCGGATGAAGACGAGCATGAACATCGACGCCCCCCAGACCACCAGCATCGGCCCGAAGTGCTTCAGCGGCGGCAGCGTCACCCCCAACACCCGGCGGGCGCCGACGATCAGCACCTCGCGCCGCTCCCGCAGGTAGCTGGCCAGGAAGACGACGATCGCGATCTTCGAGAACTCGGCCGGCTGAAAGGCGAGCGGGCCGATCTTGACCCCGAGGTAGGCGCCGTTGACCTGCTGGCCGATCCCCGGCAGCCGCGGCGCCAGGAGCAGAAGCAGACCGGCGCCGGCGATCGTGTAGCGATAGCGCTCCAGCACCTCGTAGTCGCGCAGGAACTGGATCGTCAGAGCAAAGAGGACGAGGCCGAGCACGAACCAGTTGGCCTGGTCGCGGGCCAGGTCTTCGTCGATCCGGTAGATCATCACCAGCCCGAAGGCGGTCAGCAGCGCCATCAGCGGGAACAGGTACGGGTCGGCGTTCGGCAGCCGGAAGCGCAGGTAGATGTGGGTGGCCAGGCAGACGGCGAAGAAGTAGGCGCCGTAGATCAGGCTGAGGTTGCCGAGGCGGGCGTTCTCCTGGTCGAAGACCGCCGCGAAGCCGGCGGTGAGCAGCAGCGCGACCGGGATCAGGGCGGCGAGCTCGCGATTGCGCGCCGCGGTCAAGGACCCCCCTGGCCGTCTTGACTCCCCTGGATGTCTTCGATCAGCGAGACCGCGTCCTCGCGGGAGCGCAGGTCGTGCCCGGTGACCGAGTCCTGGCGCCGCTGCGGCAGCGAAGAGGTCTGGACCGCGATCGCGTAGCGCTCGTCGTAGAGCTTGACGCCGAAGGGCAGCTCGTAGGGCAGGCCGCGGTAGAGAGCGACGCGCCCGGCCGAGTCGGTGCCGAGGAACCAGACCTGACGGTTGCCGTACCAGGCGCCGAAGGCGATCGCCGCGATCACCAGGGCGGCGACGACGACCTTGACGAAGGTGCGCAGGCGCGGGTGTCCCGGCTGGGCGGCCTGCGCCGCGCGGCGTTTGCGGGCGGCCTCGGCGGCGGCACGACGACGCACCTCAGTTCCGGTCAGCCCCGCCTCCTCGGCGCTGGCGCCGATCAGGGTCGCCCCCTCCGGGTTGCCCTTCGCGGGCGCCGCCGCGTCCTCGAGCTTGAAGGCGATCACGGTGATGTTGTCGCGGCCGCCGGCGCGGTTGGCTTCGTCGACCAGGGCCCGCACCGCCGCTTCCATCGAGGTCGCCCGCCCCAGCAGTCGCGCCACGTGCTCGTCGTCGAGCATCGTCGTCAGGCCGTCGGAGCAGATCAGGAAGACGTCGCCGCCCTGCGCCGGCACAGTCTGCACGTCGACCTCTACCTCGGGTTCGGGGCCGAGCGCGCGGGTGATGATCGAGCGCTGCGGGTGGTCCTCGGCCTGCGCCTCGGTCAGCTGCCCCTTGCGCCGCATCTCCTCGACCAGCGAGTGGTCGCGGGTCAGCCGCTCGAGCTTGCCGGCGCGCAGCCGGTAGGCGCGGCTGTCGCCGACGTGGCCGATCGCCACCTCCTCCGCCTCCGGGTCGACGATCGCCGCGGTCACCGTCGTCCCCATCCCGGCCAGCGAGGGGTCGGAGAGGGCGAGCTCGTGGACCCGGCGGTTGGCGGCTTCGATCGTCTCCCGCAGCACCTGCTCGGGCGCGGCGCGCGGCAGCTCGGCGGCGAAGGTCTCGGCGGCGGTCTTCGAGGCGACCTCGCCGGCCTGGGCGCCGCCCATCCCGTCGGCGACGACGAACAGCGGCGGCTGGGTAAAGAGCGAGTCCTCGTTGGCGCTGCGCTGGCGACCGGTGTCGGTGCGAAAGGCCTGGTCCTCGATTCGCAGCATCAGCCCGCCCCCGCCTCGAAGCGGAACTCGGTGTCGCCGATCTGCACCGAGTCGCCGTCGACCAGCTCCGCCTCGCCGACCAGGCTGGCGCCGTTCAGCAGCGTGCCGTTGGTCGACCTCATGTCCTCGACGTAGAAGCGCCCTCCCCGGGAGAAGACTCGGGCGTGCAGGCCGGAGGCGTAGCGGTCGTCGATCTGCACGTCGGCCTCCTTGGAGCGCCCGATCGAGAGGCCGCCGATCAGGTCGAAGCGCTCGTCGCGCTGCAGGCCGCCGCCGCGCTCGGCGATCAGCCAGGCGTCGACCGTCCGCGGTGCCTCCGCGAAGGCTGGGACCGCGTGGAACCCGGTCGCGTCCGGGGCCGGCGAGACCGTCCGCCGCAGGTCCTTCATGGCGCTGCGGGCGATCACCAGCAGGAACAGGTAGAGGACGGCCAGGAAGCCGAATTTGAGGGCTACTGAGATCGGGTCGTAGGCCACGCGCCTGCCACCTTACGGCCAGCGGCCGTCACTGCTCGATGTCGAACCTGAAGGTCGTGGTGCCGACCGTCACCTCGTCGCCGGGGCTGAGCCTGGTCGAGGCGACGCGACGGCCGTTCACCTTGATCCCGTTGGTCGAGCCGAGGTCGGCGATCTGCCAGTCGCCGGACTCCGCCCGCCGCAGCTCGGCGTGGCGGCGGGAGACGTTCGGGTCCGAGAGCACGCACTCGACTGACTTCGAGCGGCCGATCGTCGCCCGCGGGCCGTCGAGCACGTAGCGGCGATCGTCCAGCGAGACCACGGCGCGGGTGGAGACCAGCGCCCCGACTGCCTCCTCGGGCCGTTTCGGGCGGCTGCGGTCGCGCTCGCGCACCGCTGAGTAGACCATCGTGTGCCCTTCCTCGCCCTGCTGCGGGCTCTCCCCCTCGTGCGCCGGCGGCTTCACCAGTCGCGCCTGGATCCCGAACTCGCCGAGTCGCAGCCGCTCGTCGGTGTCGAACTCGACCGCCGGCCGGGTCAGCAGGTCGTAGCCGCGCCGCCGCGCGTGCTCCAGCAGGTAGCCGGACAGCTCCTGCTCGAGCGAGCGCTCGTAGCCTTCGAGTTTCGCCCGGTCCTGCTTTCCGAGGTAGACCGTGTACTCGTTGGGGACATAGACGCGAGCCACCGAGGCGGTCTTGTGCGCGTCCATTTCCTTGGCGAGCTTGCGGGCGAGTTCGACCGGCTGCACCTCGGAGCTGAAGGCGCGGCTGAAGACGCCCTCGACGAGGCCTTCGATGCGGGACTCGAGGTTGCGTAGAAGGCCGATCGTGCTTCTCCTTGACGAGGGTTGGACCGGTCTCCGCAGGCGCAGGACCGAGCGAAATCTTACGGAAGGAAGACCCCGTGCCCGGCGACGAGCCAGAGCCCGAGCGCCGCGGCCAGCACGGCGGCGCCCAGCCGGGGGGCGAGGTGGCGGGACGCGGCGTGGTGGTGGTCGGCCAGCAGCTCCAGCGAATCCTCGATCGTCGTACCCAGCTGCTCGAGCGTGGGCCGGCGCTGGGGACGCGACTCCAGGCAGGCATCGATCGTGTCGGCGAGCTCACGCGGCAGGTCCGGGCGCAGCCGGCGCAGCGGGCGGGGACGGCTGCCGATCGCCCGCGCCGTCGCGGCGGGAGTGGAGCGGCGGTTGGGGTTCTCGCCACTCCAACACTCGTAGAGCACCAATGCCAGCGAGTAGACGTCGGCCTCGGGACCGGCGGGACGGCCCTCGGCCTGCTCGGGCGACATGTAGGCGAGGGTGCCGACGACGTCGCCGATCGCGGTCAGCGGCGCCTCGTCGGCGAGCCGGGCGACGCCGAAATCCATCAGCTTGGCGCGCGGCTCCCCTTCGGTGATCTGCACGTTCTGGGGCTTGATGTCGCGGTGGACGACGCCGCGCGAGTGAGCGTGGTCGAGCGCCTCGCAGAGGTCGGCGCCGACCTCGCCGATTTCACGGTCGGAGAGCTCGCCTTCGGCGTCGAGCCGCTCCAGCGTCGCGCCCTCGACCAGCTCGGTGACGAGCAGGGCGTTGCCGTCCTCCTCCCCCATCTCATAGAGGGTGACGATGCCCGGATGGTTGAGCCGGGCAGCCGCTTGCGCCTCGCGCAGGACCCGTCGCCCGGCCTCTCCGCGCTGCTCGATCGCCTTCACCGCGACAGGGCGCTCGAGGCGCCCATCCCAGGCCTCATAGACAACGCCAAAGCCGCCGCTGCCGATGCGGCGCTCGATCAGGAAGCGATTGAGAACGAGCGAGCCGACCAATGCACTTGCCGGGTTCGCCGCGAATCCGCTTCCTCCTGCGACATACTCCCTGCTTCTTGGAGGATTCTTCCGCAGCCAGGCCGCGCCGACGCGCGCGTCCGCCCCGACGTCCAGAACGCCAGCAGATCATGCTCCGGCGTGGCCTTGCGCTCGGCGGAGGGCTGGTCGTGCTGATCCTGATCGTGCTCGGGGTCAAGGGTTGCCTCGACGCTCGGGCCAATCGCGAGCTCAGCGACTACGCCCGCAACGTCACCCAGATCGTCGAAGAGACCAAGCAGACCAGCAAGGGCTTCTTCGGGAAGCTGGCCGACCCCGGCTCGCTCTCCGTCACCGAGTTCGTCGCCGAGGTCAACGCCGACAGCAGCGCCATGGACAACTACCGCACCCGGGTCGAAGGGCTGAGCACTCCCGGCGACATGAGCCACGCCCAGAACGCCCTCGAGCTGGTCTACGAGCTGCGCGCCAGCGCCATGGACGAAATCGCCGAACAGATGAGCACGGCGCTGGGCGACGCCGGCAGCGCCAAGGCGACCGCCGTGATCGCCAAGGAAATGCGCACGCTGCTGGCCGCCGACACCCTCTACGCCGCCGTCGTGCGACCGGAAATCAACCACGTCCTGGAAAGCAACGGGATCACCGACAGCGACGTCCCGAAAAGCATCTTCCTGCCCGAAGGCACCAAGTGGCTCGACGAAAGCGCCGTCGCCTCGGCGCTGGGCAGCATCACCGGCTCCGGTAGCGGCGAAGCGACCCCGGGCATCCACGGGCTCGGCCTGATGGGCGTCAGCATCAACGGCACCGAACTCACCGAAGGCCTGACCACCAGCGTCTCCGCCGAAGAAACCCCCGAAGTCGAAGTCGAAGTCGAAAACCAGGGGGAATCGACCGAGAACGGGATCAAGGTCTCGGTCACCGTCGAAGGCGGCACCGCGGTCGAAGGCAGCATCAGCACCATCGAACCGCATGAAATCGCCACCGCGACGATCCCTCTGACTCCGACTCCGAGCGGCGAAGTGGCCCTCGAAATCAACGTCGACACGGTTCCGGGGGAGGAAGTCTCGACGAACAACGAAGGCACCTTCACGGTCGCCTTCGAATAGGCGGCGGCCCGGTGAGCGCCGTGCGGATCGCCTACCTCGGCCCGGCCGGGACCTTCACTGAGGACGCTCTCCGCGAGGCGGCCAGCGGTGAGTTCGAGCCGCTCCGCACCGAGACGATCCACGACGCCATCCTCGCGGTCGAGCGTGGCGATGCCGAGCGGGCGCTGGTCCCGTTCGAGAACTCGATCGAGGGCTCGGTCCGCCCCGCCCTCGACGCGCTCGCCTTCGACGCCCCCGGGGTGACGATCGTCGGCGAGTACGACTACGCCGTCCACGTCCACCTGATCGCCGGCGAGACGATCGAGCTGGAGGCGATCGAGGCGGTGCTCTCGCACGCCCAGCCGCTCGCCCAGTGCGCCCGCTTCCTGCGCGAGCAGCTGCCCCAGGTCGAACTTCGCAGCGTCAGCAGCACCGCGGCGGCGGTGCGGATGGTCAGCGAGTCGGTGCGGCCCTGGGCGGCACTCGGCACCCGCGTAGCCGCCGAGCTCTACGGCTGCCAGGTGCTGCGCGAGAACGTCGAGGACGAGGCCGGCAACACGACCCGCTTCGTCTGGATCGCGCCGGAGGGCACCGAGGCGGTGGGCGGTGGCCCCTGGAAGACCTCGCTGGTCTTCTCCGAGCTCGGCGCCGACCACCCCGGCGCCCTGGTCGACGCCCTGCGGGAGTTCTCCTCACGGGCGATCAACCTGACCCGGATCGAGTCGCGACCGCTGCGGCAGGGCCTGGGGCGCTACATGTTCTTCGTCGACCTCGAGGGCGCGGCGACGGCGGACCCCGTCGCCGAGGCGATCGCGGAGCTCCGCAAGAAGGCCGAGTCGGTGCGGATCCTCGGCTCCTACCCGCTCTCCTGAGCACTCCGATCGGCCGTTTTTGAGGAAGGGCTGCGCGTCCCCCTACAATCTGCGCAGCCATGGCACGCGTCTTGGTACTCAATGCGACGTATGAGCCGATCAACGTCTGCACGCTGCGACGCGCCGCTGTGCTGCTGCTGAAGGAGAAGGCGGAGCTGCTGGAGCAGAAGCACGGCGCCC
>JBEVJP010000097.1:0-13503 GCA_040510155.1 Solirubrobacterales bacterium
TGATGCTCGACGCGAAGGCGACCTTCGACGAGCTGATCGCACGACATGCACCTGACGAGGAGACGCGCGACAGGATCCTCGACAACCGGATCTACAAGCAGCTCTCGAACGCGCTGGCGGGCTCGCAAGAGTACATGGCGATGGAGCGGCTGTTCGAGCTCCACCAGGAGGGCCGCTATGACCTGCTCGTCCTCGACACCCCGCCGACCCGCAACGCACTCGACTTCCTCGACGCTCCGAAGCGCCTCACCCAGTTCATCGAGGGCCGCTCGCTGAGCATGTTCATGCGCCCGACCGGGCTGGCGGCGAAGGTCGCGGGCCGGGGCGCCTCGGTCGCGCTCTCGGTCTTCAAGCGGATCGTCGGCTTCGACCTGCTCGCCGACCTGGCCGAGTTCTTCAACGCCTTCAGCGGCATGGTCGACGGCTTCCAGGCGCGCGCCAAACGAGTCAACAAGCTGCTGGGGGAACCGACCACCTGCTTCCTGGTCGTCTGCGGCCCGCAGGGCGAGCCGATCGACGAGGCGGTCTACTTCCACCGCAAGCTGGTCGAGGCGAAACTGCCCTTCGGCGGCGTGATCGTCAACAAGGTCCACTACCCCGCCGAGGATCTCCGCGGCGACGGCGAGGACCTCACCGACGGCCTCGCCGAGAAGCTCGACGACAAGGAGCTCGCCGCGCGCGTCGTCGCCAACTTCTCCGACTACCAGGCGCTGGCCGAGCGCGACGCCCGCAACATCGAGCGCCTCGCCAAGGAGCTGCGTACCAAGGGCGTGATCCGGGTCCCCTACCTGGACGAGGACGTCCACGACCTCGCCGGCCTGGCCGAGATCAACCGCTACCTGTTCGCGACGGCCGAGGAGCGGGTGGCGATGGCCGCCGGGCGGGCCTGAGGGCGATCAGCAAGCGCCGCGCCGGGAATACTCGAACTCGAGGTGACTGACCTCCCAGTCCGAGTCCGGGACCGGGAAGAGGTGACGGACCCGGGGGGTGTCGATCCGTTCCCGATGCTGGACGTCGCGGGTCACGTCGGCGGGCCACTCGAGGGACTCGCCGCGGCGGGTGTCGGAGACCTCGTCCAGCCAGGGCGTGGCGGTGATCTTGATCTCGTCTTCGGCCGGGATCGGCTCCATGATCCGGGTCTCCTGCTCCATGTGCTCCTCCTCGATTGGATCCTCGATGGGCAGCTGCAGTTCGGCCGAGATGGCGATCTCCTCGTGCGTGGGCTCGAGGACCTCGAAGCGCGGTTGCGAAACAGGCTCGGGCTCGACCGGCTCAGGGACGAAGACAGCAGGCTCTTCCTCGATCTCCGCGGCCGACTCCGACAGGTCGGCGACCGAGACGGTGATCTCGGCGTCGCCCTCGGCCAGGCCGTTTGCGATCAAGGTCTCGTCGGCGGTGGCGCTGAGGTCGTCGCCGAGCTCGCCAAGGGCTGCCTGGAGGAGCAGGCCGCGCACGGCGTCCTCGGCCCAGCGCGAGGTCTCCGCCGCGCTCTCGACCGGGCGACCGTTCATCAGGTTGCGCTCCAGCTCCAGCACGTCCTCCATCCGTTCGCGGGCGCCGATGCGGTCCAGCGATTCGTCGGCGATCAGCGCCGCGGCGCGCATCGGCAGCGAGGCGCCGACCGGGCCATGGCCCTCCAGCACCGCACGGAGCGCCAACAGGTGGTCGCTGAGCCCGTCGAGCGCGCTCTCGCGCTCGCAGCCCATCTCGAAGCGGCCGACTGCCCAGGTCAGGGCCTGGTCCGGATCGGGCCGTGCCTCCAAGGTTTTCGCCAGCTCGGCCAGCTCGTCGGCCTCCGGCTCGCTGAGGCGGTAGCCGCCGGCTCGAGTCGCCGGCGCGCCGGTGGCGACGCGGCTCCAGCACCCTTCGCCGGTTGGCGCGAACGCGTAGGGTCCAAGGCCGATCCCGTCGCCTTTGTAAAGACGCATCACGCTGATCAGCTCGCGGAGCTGCTGCAGTGCTCCCTCGGCCCCTTCGCCGGGCTCCTGCTCGGCAACGGCCAGGTACTGCGGCTCCCAGGCCGCGCGGCCCATGCCCTCGCTGCGCATCGCCTCGATCGGCGCCTCGACGGAGTCGGCGCGGACGATCCGCACCCCGTGGGGAAGCTGCAGGCGCTGCTGCGACATGCGCAGGCCGACGATCGGGACGACCAGAGTCTCGGCGTCGTCGGCGTCGAGCGCTTCCGCGTCGAGCATCGCCAGGGCGCTCTCGAGCCGCTCGCGGTCGAGTGAGAACTCGGTGCTCCCCTCCCAGAGGGAGGCGATGAAGACGGTCAGCATCAGCTCGGCGCGTTGGCCCGGATCGGCGGGGACGGGCTCGCCGCGGGACTCCAGGTAGGAGGAGGCGACCCCGGCCTCCACCGCCGCCTCGCGGGCGGGACCGAAGCTGGGCAGCGAACGCAACTCCTCGCCGCGCTCGGCCACGTAGCGCGAGGTCAGCGGCACGTAGCTGTAGAAGGCGGAGTCGTCACCGTCGTCGGCGGCGACGTCGAAGGGGATCTGATCGCCGGAGGCGACGAGGGCGCTGAACCGGGTCGCGGCCTCGACCGCGAGTCGCTTCAGGGCCTCATTGAGGAGGAAGTCACGCACGGCTCAGGCTTCCCGACGCCTGGCGATGCTCCTGCGCCTGCACGCGGGCTTGCAGAAACCGCCGTGTCAGCCCGAGGTCGTCTGCGCCTGGACGTCGGCTAGGCGGCAGCGGTGACGGGCTTGGCCTCGTCGGCCAGCCAACGCTTGCCGTAAGCGCGCATGTCGTCGACCAGCGGGATCAGCGCTTCGCCTTTGGCCGTCAGCGCGTACTCGACCCGCGGCGGGACCTCCGGGAAGGTGTGCCGCTCGACAATCCCCTCCTCTTCCAGGGCTCGCAAGCGCAGCGAAAGCGTGCGCGGGCTGATCCCAGCCAGGGACCTCTCCAGCTCGCAAAAACGACTTGAGCCCTTGGCCAGATCACGAATCAAAAGAAGCGTCCACTTACCGCAGACGACTTCGGCAGTTCGACAGACAGGGCAGGTGGAGTTGCTCTCAGCACTCATGACGAAGAGCGTCGACGGGCGTTCGAACCCGTCTCGCTTCAGCAAGTGTAGCGATAGCGCTTCAGTTACTGAAGTTTTGGGAAAAGCGCGCTGGGTTCAGGAATGGCCGACCACAACCGGCTCGACCTTGAGAATCGTGAACTTGTAGCGAGCGCCGTCGGCGCCGTAGACGAAGGTGACCGGCATCCCGACTTCGAGTTCCATCAGCTGGCAGCTCGACGTCCCGGAGAGGCACTTGCCTTCCCCGAACACCGAGGTGACTTCGCCGGAGATCAGGAAGAGCGGCATGTGAGTCTTCGTGCTGGTGCCGAGGAAGGTCACCACCGGCACCTTTTCGCTCGGCAGCGGGACGGCCGCGAGGACGTTCGTGCGGGTCACGGGATCGTCGCTTTCCGCCTTGCCATCGGCGTTGGTGACAGTCCGGACCATGCGGAAGTCGATCGAGTAGGAGTAGAGGTTGCCGCCCTGAGTCGAACCGCCCGAGCCGCCTTCGCCGCTCCCTCCTTGGCCTTCGCTCGGCTGTTCACCGTTCGTGGTTTCGGTCTTCGATTCGGTGGTCGTCTTGCCGTTCTCGGTCTTGGTGGTCTTCGTCGTCTTGGTCGTTTCCCCGGAGGTGACCGAGGTCGAGCTGGTTCGGACCGTGGACGAGGATTCGAAGCCGTTGTCACCGGGGGAGCCGAGCGCGGTGCCGGAGAGATCCGTGGCGCTGGCGGGCTGCCGGAAGGGGTCGGTGGCCGAGCGCTCACGCAGGCGCTTGCGGTAGTCGCGCAGCCCCGGCTCGGCTTTGACGACGGTCAGCTGTGCGGCGTTGGCGCCGGGCGCCGTGGAGGCACCGGCCTGGGGCGCCGGTGCGGCCCCTTCTTCGGAATCGCTGGGTCCGCCCGAGAGCAGGAAGGGGACGGCGACGATCGCGACCAGCACCAGAGCGACGAGCGGCAGCAGCCGGCGATCGCGCAGGTCGTAGTAGAGCTCCTCGAGGAAGAGGGGCACCTTGACGTCCGGCATTTTCAGCTCGGGCCCACCTTTGAGGCGTTTCATGGCGCTTCCCCCGTGCTCATCGAGGCCAGGGTCCCGGGCTGGGTTTCGACGCCGGCTGGCGTCGCGCCGCCGAGCAGGCCCTGTCCGGGGGGCGTCAGGAAGGTGGTCACCGAGAAGGTCGCAGCCAGGGTCCCCCCAGTGCCTTCGCCGGAAGCTGGCGCCAGCGAGAAGCTATTGACGGTGATCAGACGCCCATCGACGGCAACGTCTGCGTTCGACGTCTTGACGAGGCTGTCGAGCTTTTCGATGAAGTCGGCGATCTGGAAGAAGCTCCCTTCGAAGTTCAGCGTGTAGGGCATCACGGCTAGCCCGGCGGGGCCGATGCCCGCTCCCAGCGGCATCAGGGACGCGGCCGCCTCGGTCGGCGAGACCGAGCCTTCCGTGCTCACTGCGCCGGTTTCTTCGCCGCCCGAAGAATTCAGGGTCAGCGTCTCGAACCCGACGTGGGTCTGATCAGCGAGCTTGTTGAGCTGAACCAGCAGCGACGCGGTTTCGGCATCTGCTGGCACCGCCTTGCCGAGCACGACGAGGTGCTGGTAGTCACCGGCGAAATTGCTCCGCGCAAGTTCGCCAGCCTCGACTTCGGACTGGTGCTGGGAGAGCGAGGCTTCCAAAGTCACCACCTCGCCGGCCAACTTGTCTGCTTCGTCACGCTTTGGACTCAGCAACATCACCCAAAAGGCAGTCGCCAGGGCAGCGACGATCAACATCGCCCCGATCACCAGGTTCGTCTTCTTCTTCGCTTGGACTTTCACCTCAGCCGCCTTCGCTGCTTTCCGATTCGCCTTCGGCTTCTGGTGCGGTGGCAGTCGGTTCCGCCGACGCTTCCGCCGCGATCGGCGTCGGAGCGGCGTCAAAGGCGACGACGAGACTGAACTGGGTTGAGGAGCCGCTCGATGCGCAGCCGCCGCCCGCGGCCGCGCCGCTGTCCGCCGCCGTGGTCGAGGATTCAAGGCCGACGCGGGTCACCCCGTCAATGTCCTTCAACGCGGTGACGAAGCCGGCCACCGCGTCCTGGCTGGTCGTGCAACCGCTGAGTACGAGCGAGGGGCCTTGAACCGAGCTGGTCAAGCCACCCCCTCCGCTTTCGCCCGAGCTTTCGCCGGCACTTGCGGAAGCGCCCAGGTTGTCCAGCCAGACATTCTTGGGCAGGACCAGCGCCAGTTCGCGCAATACCCGCTCCCAGTCGAAGCGGCTGTCGGCGAGGCTCTGCACGGTCGCCAGCCGCTGTTCGCTCATTGCCTGAAACTGGGTGTAGGAGGCGAGGCGTTCGGCCTTGGCTTTCGCCGCGGCGTCTTCGCGGTGCAGTTGGACGACTTCGGCCTTGCGGTCGGAGATCTTGTTGTTCGCCAGCACCAGCATCGAGACCCCGGCGAGCATGAGCACCAGCGCGCCAAGGACGATGTAGGCGAGGGGGCCAGTGCGCAGCGGCGCGCTGTCGCCGCGGCGAAGGTCCGGCGGGATCAGGTTGACGGGGCGCACCTCAGGCCTCCAACCCGAGCCCGTAGGAGAGGGTGAGCCGCGCCGCCGCGGCGCCGTCGAGGCCAGCCAGTCCCTGCGGTCGCACCGCCTGGATCGGCGTTCCCAGCCGTTCCTGCATCCGCGCCGCCAGCCCGGGGACGGCGCTGCCGGGGCCGCTCATCAGCACCTGCCCAACCGGCAGCGCGCCCTCCTGGGCGCCGTAGTAGTCGAGCGAGAGCCGCAGCTCGTCGAGCAGGGCGCCGCTGCCGTCTTCGAGCGCGAGGCGGGCCTCGCGGACCGTCTCCGGATCGCCCTCGATCTCCTCGACCGGGCGCTCCAGGCCGACGTACTGCAGCCACTGGGTCGCGTGCTCGGCGCTGAGGCCACGGGTGGCCGACAGCCGGCCAGCGATTGCCTCGATCCCGGCATGGGAGACCCGTGAGAAGAGGCAGGAGCGACCGCGGGCGACGGCAAGGTTGGTCACGTCGCCGACGTTGCAGTAGAGCGTCGCCTCGCTCGGCCGCTCGCCGGGCTCGACCTGAGCAGCGGTCGCCTGGTCGGCGAGAGCGCGGATCATCGCGAAGGCGGAGAGGTCGATGCCGACGGGCTCGAGGCCGGCGCGCCGAATCGGCTCCAGGAAGGAGGAGATCATCTCCCGGCGCGCCGCGACGACGACGACGTCGACCTGGGGCAGCGAGCCCTCCTCGGCGGGCACACCGCCAACGACCTGGTGCTCGATCACGGCCTGTTCGAGCGGCATCGGGATCTGCTCCTGGGCCTGGAAGCGAACCGCCGCCTCCATCTCCTTCGGGTCGTCGATCGCCGGCAGCCGCACGGTGCGGACGACCACCTGCTGGTTGCCGACCCCGAGCCGGACCCGCTTGGAGAGCTTGTGGGTGGCGAAGAGCGACTTCAACGAGTCGGCCAGCGCCTCGGCGTCGACTACCTCGCCCTCGTGGAAGACGTTGGGCGGCAGCGCCTCGATCGCCGTGCCGACCACCTCGACGGAGCCGTTGACCCGCAACTCGGTCGCGGCAAGGCTGCCGGCCTCGATGTCGAGGCCGGCGACGGCGGTGGGCTTCTTTCTGGTCAGTTGCAGTTGCATCGGCAGGGAGATCGAGCGCCGGAACGCGCGCGACCTTTCCTCAATCGACAGAAAGGCCGCCGACCTTTCGCCCTGCAAGTACTTATTTCTAGGAGAACCTGGACGGGTCTACGAGAAGGTGCCCAGGTACAGATTCACTAACTGGTCGCCGAGCAGCAGGCCGATGATCCCTCCCAGGGCCAAGAATGGACCGAAGGGGATGGCCCGCTTGCGGGCGACTGCACCCTCGCGGGCGATCATCACCAGCCCGACCAGAGAGCCGGCCAGCAGGGCGACGAAGATCGCCGGGATCACGTTGCGGCCCAGGAAGAGGCCCATCGTCGCCGCCAGCTTGACGTCGCCGAGGCCCATCCCCTTCGGGTAGGCGAGCGCAGCGAGGAAGAGCAGGCCTCCGGCGCCGACCCCGGCAGCCAGGCGCACCGGCAGGCTGCCGGGGTCGCCGATCGCCGCGATCGCCACCGCGGCCACAGCGCCGACGAGCAGGATCGCGTTGGGGATGATCCGCCGCTCCAGGTCGGTCAGGGTCACCGCAACCAGGACGGCGACGAATACGAGGCCGAGCGCCAGTTGGGTCGGGTCGTCCCAGAGGACAGCGGTGGTTACGGCGAAGAGGACGGCGACGGTCAGCTCGGTCAGCGGGTAGCGAGCCGAGATCGGGATCCCGCAGCAGCGGGCGCGGCCGCGGAGGACGAGCCAGGAGAAGACGGGGACGTTGTCGTAGGCGGCGATCTGGGCACCGCAACCGGGGCAGCGAGAGCGCGGCCCGACGATCGATTCGCCGCGCGGCACCCGATGGGCGACGACGGTGAGGAAGCTGCCGACGAGGAGGCCTCCGAGGAAGGCCAGGACCACCGCGGCGGCCACTCCTCAGCCGCCTTCGAACGGCGTGGTGGTATCGACCTCGAGCCGGGTCGGGTAATTCGGGTGGTCGTACATGACCGGAATCGCTTCCGCCGGCGTGGTGCCCGCGTCGACGCTGAGCGCCACGCCGAGCCGGTCCCCAAGCGGGATCGTCAGGGGAGCGCCGATGAATTTCATCGTCAGCCGCATCTTGGTCCATTCGGTTCGCGGCCACGATTCGGTTCCCTGCGAGGAGATGGTCCAGTATTCGCTGCCGGTACTGAGGTTTTTCAGGAGTTTGTCCGTCGCCGTGGCGCCGTTGTCGTGGCGATCGAAGAGGTAGACGCAGACGGTGCCCGGGTAGCTCGCTTCGTTCAGGGTCCGCGAATAGAACTCGAGCGAGACGGTGGCGCTCATCACGAAGTCGCGCGGCATCGGATCGCTCACCCAACGGTGCACCTTGGCCTCGGGATGGACGCTGCTTTTCGGCACGTAGTGGCAGCCCGCGGTGTCGTCGTGGAGGATCTGGACGCCCTTGTCGGTGTCGGGCGTCGGCTCCAGATAAGAGTCGCTCGAGTAGTCGTAGAGCAACGGATTGGATTCGTCTTCGGGGTCTGGATCGGGCGGCGCGCCGAGCACCAGCGCATCGGGGGCGCCGAGTTTGGAGGATCCGGTCTGGGGGCCGCTGGCGCAGGTCCCCAGGGTGTTATGGAGCAGGTGGTCGCCGGCGATGGCCTGGCGAAGGGTTTCGCCGCTCGCCGCGCAGGGCGTGTCGGAAAGGAAGAACTGCTGCGCGGTCACCGCGTTGCCGCTGCCGAGCCCCCTCGTGGTCCCTTCTTCGATTTCTTTCTGGCGTTCTTTCGCTTCTTCTTCTTCGCGTTCTTTTTTTTCTTGGGCCGCGCCGAGGCCGCTGCCCCCGCCGCCGCCCGGTTCGGAGCCCTGGGTCGAGCGCAGGGCCAGCGCTGACGGGTTGGCGACGTTCGACTGCACTTCGACGTAGTTGCGTTCGCGCGTCTCGTTGCCGGGGGTGTCAAGCTGGGCGGCGACGATGATCTGCTTGTAATCCTGTTCTCCGGGGCAGAAGTCTTCGCCGCCGCCTTGCGGGCAGCTCGGGTCGTTGCGCCAGACGACGTAACGGAAGAGGCGACCGCTGACGTTGCCGTCCTGGAAGCGAACCGGGCCTGCCACTACCGAGCCTTTGACGGCGCCACCGCCGTAGAGTTCGCCGCCGTTGACCACCATCCGTGCGTATTCCCCCATCGGTTCGCGTTTCGTCGCAAATTTGGAGCCGAGGACGCGATTGTTTGGGTTGAGTGGGGCAGAGTTATGTTCGGGCGCTTTTTTCAACGCCAGTTCCGAGTAGGGAATCGAGTGCAGCTTCTCGATCTCTTCCTGCGCCTTGTCCAGCGCCACCTGGGTCGCCTGAGCCCGCTGGGCGTTGCGAGTAGCCGCAGCGAGCACCCCGAAGGTCGCGGTGGCGGCGAGAGCGAGCACGACGGCGGCTATCAGGACCTCGACCAGGGTCAGCCCCTCCTCCCCATTGCCGAGCTGCCTGATTTTGTCCAATCGCAGGCGCATCGTCATCCCGCCAGCGTCGCGGTCCGCAGGGTGGCACCATCGGAGATCGTCAGCAGGCCGGGGCCGCTCGGGTTCGGCACTTCGAGGTTGACGCCGACGTAGGTAGGCGCCGTCGCGGCTTTCACCGGTCCGCAGGCAACGGGGTCGGCTTCAGCGCTGGGCACGAAGCAGAAGACGCGCGTCGGGTTCCCGACGCCCGAGAGCGCGACAACCGGCGCGGTCGCGCCGGTGCCGTCCGGCGCCGCTTCGGTTCGCGTGCAGGCAGTGCCGGTGCAGCGATACGTGATCCGGCAGTGGATCGGTTGGGCAGTGGGGCTGGTCGGCACGGCGCCACCGCAGCTGACCCGGCGGACGTTGGCGATGATCGAGACTTCGCTCCCCATCGCCCCCGGCCTCACTTCCACCCCGTTGCGAAGTTCGCGGACCACTCGCTCCAGCTGCCAGCGTGCGGTGGTCACGTTCTGGGACTTGCGGCTGAGGGCCGGCTGGTCGCGCACCGCGCTGATCAACATCGCGCAGGCGGCGCCGACGAGGATTACGCTCATCGTCGCCGCGACCAGCAGCTCGACCAAGGTCATCCCGGCCTCCCTCGAGTGCCCTCGCAGCCGCCGGGGGAGCGCTCGCCTCACCACGGCACCAAGCGGGGTCATCGCGGTACCACCTTGAAGGCTCGCTTCGCCGGCGTCACCTCGGCGCTGCCGGCGCCGTTGACCCCCTGCACTTCGAGCACGTGCTTGCCGCGACTCAGCCGTTTGAGCCGAAACGGGGAGCTGCAGCTCTTCCAGGTTTGACGGTCCACCTTGCAGCGAAAGCTCGTCCCGGCCTGGCCGGTCGAGTCGGTGAAGCGGAAGACGGGACTGCGAGAGCGGGTCTTGGATGCGGGGGCGAAGGTGAAGCGGGTGTGGGGATCGAGGTAGACCTGGGACTGCGTCCTGGTCGTCGAAGTCGGCGTCCCAGTGGTGCCAACGATCCAGGAGATTCCAGCGTCGCTGCCTCCGGGTTGATGCCCGCCGCCACCGGGGGTGACCGGATCTTCTTTTTCGTGAGCTTCAGAGTGCTGGATGTAGGAGATCGCCGTCGAGCAGCCGGAGACGAACCCTTCCGCCTCGGCGGTCGCCCGGAATTTCGTCGTCGAGCTGAGAGCTATGGCAGCGACCGTGAGACCGGGATTCAGCAGCGCCGCGGCGGAGCCCGAAGCGACGGGTTCGCCCGAGCAGTCGGAACTCGTATAGATCTTCACGCGCGAACCCGCTTCGGCTTCTCCAAGCACATTTGGCGTCCTCGATTCGCCCGGCGAATCGGGGTCGGTCCCGGTCAGGTGCGGCGGCAACGGGCCGAGTTCCAGATCAGGTGAGTTCCCGGTGGAGACCAGCCGCGTAGCCACTTCCCCAGGCCCGTTGCCGAGGGAGCGTTCGTAGACGTCGACTTCGTTGTCGCCGTCGTCGAGCGTGAAGCGCTCGACCGTGACGAAGAAGACGTGCCGGCCATCCGCCGCCGCACCGACGTAGGTGGCGCCGCAGTTGCCTTTTTTCAGCGGGCAATAGCTGGGAGAGGTGGTGATCAGGCTGGTGGAGCCCCCCGCCGGGGTGCCGTTGCCGATGTCGCGAAGGTAGATGTCGTCTTCTTCGTCGCCGTCTTCGCCTAGCAGGGCATCGAAGGTCGTGAAGACGACGCGGGAGGCGTCGGCCGAGGCTTCGTTGAAGCGGGCGTCGACCTCGTCGTTCCAGCAAGCCGGGCAGCCCGCTTCGCCGCGCGAGACCAGGACCGGGGTCCCGCCTCCCACCTGCTGCCGGTAGACGTCTTCGCTGAAGTCGGTGTCTTCGCCGCTGAGCTGTGCGGCCGTGTTGAAGACCACCTGGCTGGAGTCGGAGCTGACCGCGTCGAAGGTGACGCCGCAGCCGGCCGAGCAGGGTGCCGTGGTGACGAGTTCCAGCGTGCCGCCGTTCCACTCGTAGACGTCGTTGGCGCCGTCGGTGTCAGCCGGAAGCAGGTCTTCGGCGCTCGTGAAGAAGACGTGCATGCCGCTCGCGGAGGCGGCCGCATAGCTGGGGGTGCCTTCGCCGGATCCCCCCGAGACGATGAAGGTCGGCCCATTGGGCAGGTCGCGGCCGTATACGTCGGTGGCGTTGTCGGTGTCAGCACCGACGAGTTTCTCGTCGGTGCTGAAGAAGACCCGATCGCCGTCAGCAGAGCTGCCGTCGAAGATCGGCACCGCACCGCTGTTGCCGCAGCCCCCGCAACCGCCCTGGGAGACAAGCGAGGTGACGCCGGTTTCAACGTCGCGGGAGTAGAGATCGAGGGCGACGTCGCTGTCACCAGGGGAAAGTGACTCTTCGGTCGCGAAATAGGCGTGCGAGCCATCGGCGGAAATGCCGCGGCGCGAGATGTCGAATTCGCCGTTGCCGCAGCCCGGCAGGCAGGCCAATTCACCAACCGAGACGAGCACCGTTTCTTCGCTCTGCAGATCGCGCACGTAAAGGTCGCTTGCTTTGTCGGTGTCGTCGGCGCCCAGCTGCTCCTTGGTTTCGAAGAAGACCTCGCTGCCGCTTTCGCTGGCGTCGGCGAAAGTCGCCCCCAGGCTCCCGTTCCCGCACCCAGGGGCACATCCGGGACCACCCTGAGTGACGAGCGTCGTGGCCCCCGTTTCGAGGTCGCGCACGTAGACGTCGCTGCTGAGGTCGGTATCGCCCGAAACCAACCGCTCCTGGGTCGAGAAGAAGATGCGCTGCCCATCGGCGCTCGCCCCCTCGAAGCGCGCCGCGTAGGCGTCGTTGCCGCCGGTCGGCCCCAGCGACACCTCTCGCGTCACGTAGGCCCCGACGCCGAAGTCATAGGACCGCTCGAAGACGTCGCGCTTCGTATCGGTGTCGCCCGGCACGAGCTGCTCGTCGGTTTCGAAGAAGACGACGTTCCCGTCGGCGGAGGTGGCCTTGTAGCTGGGAACGGAGGCCGCGGTCAAGGGCGCTAGGAACAAGCCCAGGGGGAGCAAGCAGAGCATGGACAGCGAAAAGCGGTTGAAGAAGTATTTGGACATCGGAGATCTATCGGCGCGATCGCGGATTTCGCTTAGCCGTCAACGAGAAAGGGGCGGGCCGCTGGCCCGCCCCTTTCTCGAATCACGAGAGACCAGAAAAGGCTCTCTACTCTCCCAAGCTCAGCCTTCGGCCCAGCTAGACGTTTCGTCGCCTTCGGCAGCGGGCGGCGGGCAACCGCCGGTCCCGGGCGTTTCGCATTCGAACGCCAAGTCACCGGTACCACTCCGTTCGACCCAGAAGAGCTGGGTGGCGCTGGCGCCTTGGACGGTCACTTTGTAACCGGCCCCGTTTTCGACCGCGGCCACGCCTCCGGCCGGGAAGGTGGCGCTGCTCAGGGTCGGCTCGATGTTTTCGAGTTCGAGCTGGCTGATGTTGGCGTAGCTTCCGCCGTGTTCGGTCGAGTAGGTCTCGGCGGCGACCTGAGCGCTGTGGACATACTCCTTCGCCTTTGCGTCCCCGGCCTTGCTCTTCTGGTTGAAGAACGCCGGCAGGGCGATCGCGGCGAGGATGCCGAGGATGAGCATGACGACGAGAAGCTCGATCAGCGTGAAGCCGGCCTCGCTGTCGCCGTTCAGACGGGCACCAACGCGGGCCCGGAGATTCTGGAGAAACATTAGAGACCTCCTATGGTCCTAATCGTTTGCGCCAGAGCCCCGTCGCTTGCAGCCACGTGGTGTCTGTCGACCCCGGTGGTAGCCCGGCTGACTCCGAAGAAAGAGTCCCGACGGCTTTGCGCCCCCGCCTCACAGCGAGTTTGCCTTTTGCACCGAGGCACTGGCAGATTCATCACGGATGCGTCATCGGCGTCCGACCGGCCATCTTTAGCCCTGCGCGCGGATTCCCCAAAGAGTCCGACTTTTGCCTGCGGGGGAGTCGAGAACTGGCTTGCAGCCTTCCCTAAAAGTGAGGACCGCAAAAGGCAACCCTTTGCGGTCCTCAGTCGAACGTCCAGATGGCTCAGCGGATCTTTTCGTAGATGCTGAACATCGGCAGGTACATCGAGATGACGATGAACCCCACGATGCCGCCGACGAAGACGATCATCACCGGCTCGAGCAACGCGGTAAGTGCTTTCACCTTGGCGTCGACCTCGGCCTCGTAGAAGTCGGCGATCTTGGACATCATGTGTTCCAGCTGACCGGTTTCCTCGCCGACCGCGACCATGTGGCCGACCATCGGCGGGAAGATGTCGTGGCGTTCGATCGGCCCGGCGAGCGAGCCGCCGGTCTTGACCGACCTGTAGACGTCCTCCATCGCTTTCTCGACGACGACGTTGCCGGCGGTTTCGCCCGTCAGTTTGATCGACTGCAGCATCGGCACGCCCGAGGAGACCGAGCCGGAGAAGGTCCGCGACCAGCGGGCCAGCGCCACCTTCTGGATCACGTCGCCGATCTTGAAGGGCAGCCGCAGGATGA
>JBEVJP010000098.1:0-44635 GCA_040510155.1 Solirubrobacterales bacterium
CGAAAAGGAACAGGGGAAGAGTGGGATCTCACGTTTTCCAGGCCCAACACGTTTAATCCCACAGAGTGACCGCGCTGCCGCCGTTTCAAACCGTCCTGGACGAGCATTCCGCCGCCGTGATGGCGATCTTGCAGGGGGCTGTCGGCCGGGACGGGGCCGAGGACTGCTTCCAGGAGACCTTCCTGGCGGCGCTGCGGGCTTACCCGAAGCTGGGCGACGCCGGCAACCTGCGCGGCTGGCTGCTGACGATCGCCCACCGCAAGGCGATCGACCACCACCGCGCCCGGGGCCGGAACCCGGTTCCGGTCGCCGAGGTGGCGGAGGTCGCGGTCGAGGATGGCATCTCCGAGCCCGACGAGAGGCTGTGGGCTGCAGTCGGGGCCCTGCCCCCGAAGCAGCGGGCCGCGGTGGCGCTGCGCTACGGCAGCGACCTACCCCACGCCGAGATCGCCGCGGCGCTGGACTGCTCGCCGGAGGCGGCGCGGCGCAGCCTGCACGAGGGACTGAAGCGACTGCGAAAGGAGCTGGCATGAGGGACTCGCTGGAGCGACTGGCCACGCGCGCCGCCGCCGAGGGGCTGCTCGACGTCGCCTACACCACCACCGACTCCCCCTTCGGCCGGCTGCTGCTGGCGCGGACGCCGCGCGGCCTGGTCCGGGTCGGCCTGCCCAACCAGGACGCCGACCAGCTGCTCGCCGAGCTCGCCGCCCGGGTCTCGCCGCGCGTGCTCGAGACGGCAGCGCCGCTCGATGAGGCTCGCCGCGAGCTCGACCTCTACTTCGAGGGCAAGCTGACCGAGTTCGAGCTGCCCCTGGACTGGCAGCTGAGCAGGGACTTCCGCCGCCGCGCCCTGCGGGCGATCTCCCGGATCCCCTACGGCCAGACCCGCAGCTACACCCAGATCGCAACCAGCGCCGGCAACGAACGCGCGGTCCGCGCCGCCGGCACCGCCTGCGGCACCAACCCGATCCCGGTCGTCGTCCCTTGCCACCGCGTTCTGCGCAGCAGTGGCGGCCTCGGCGGCTACGGCGGCGGCCTGCCGATGAAGGAGGAGCTGCTGCGCCTCGAGGGCGTCCTCGCGTGAGCCGCGGCTGAGACTCGTCCGGCCGCTCTCAAGTCGGGGCGGTCTCGACCCGATGAACGGGGGCATGCTCGCGAAGACAGCCTCCCACCCAGCCCACAGCCCCCGCACGATCCGGGTCGCCTGGTGGGTGGCCTTCGCGATCACGATCGCGCTCGTGGTCGGGCTCGGCATGGCCCGCTCCGCCGACGCCGCCAACCTGGCTCTGCCCGGTCCCAGCGCGTCGATCCAACCGCCCTTCGAAGACGGCGAAGAATGCGAAGCCGACGAACCGGACTGCGCCGAAGAGGAAGGCGAAGGCGAAGAAGAATGCGAGCTCGACGAAGACGGCTTCGAAGAATGCGTCGGCAGCGAGGAGGACGAAGACGAGGCGCCGCCGGAGTGTCTGCTGACCACGGCCCGACCGCGGATCTCGATCGCGGCCGACCAGGAGCGTCTGCGGCTGGACGTCCGCTACACCCTGGCCGCCCCGGCCGACGTCAGCATCAGCCTCCGTTCGAGCGGCAGCAAGGGCGCGCTGGCGCTACCGGCAGGCAAGCGCCACCTCAGCCGCAGCGGCAGCTTTCACGAGACCACCCAGCTGACCGGGACCGAGACGGAACGGGCGCTGGCGGCGAAGCAGTTCACGGTGAGGCTGCACGTCCTCGACGTCCCCGGTTCCTGCAACCGCTACGAGTTCCGCCACCTGCGCGTACGCCGCGGCGGCGAGCAGAGCCCGGTCTTCTCCGAGACCGGTGCCGACCTGCGCGCCGGCCGCTGAGCCAGCACCTCGAGGCGGCAAGCGGCGAAGAGGACTTGCGAAGCTCACCTAAGTCGGCAGCAGCCGACTGAGCCATGCTCTCGCGTCGGCCAGCTGGGCGGGATCGATCTGGTGCCCCAGCTCGGACTCGCGGTACTCGACCTCGAGGCCGCCGGCTTCGAGCAGCTCGCGCGCTCGGGCGGCGAACTCGATCCCGATCACCGGGTCGTTGCGGCCATGGGCGATGAAGGCCCGCGTGCCGGTGCGGTCCGACAGAGACGGCTGCCAGCCCTCGACCGTCGGCACGAAGCCGCTGAAGGCGAGGATCCCGGCCACCTGCGGGCGCTCGGCACCGAGGCCCATCGCGTAGCTCATCACCGCGCCCATCGAGAACCCGCCGAGCACGGTGCGGTCCGGCCCAATCCCCTCGGCCCAGAGCTCGTCGTGCAGCTCCGCCAGGGCGGCCCGGGCGGCGAAGAACGTCTCCGGATCTGGGAAGCCGACCCGCGGCACCAGGTACCAGTGGTAGCCCGGCGAGCCAGCCAGCCGCAGCGGTGCTCGCGGGGAAATCACGCGCAGCCGCCGCTCCGGGTCGAGCATGTCGGCGAGTCCGATCAGGTCACGCTCATCGGTGCCGCGCCCGTGATGGAGAACCAACAGCCCGGCCGCCTCGCCCTCCGCCGGCCTTTCGACTCGCTCCAGCGCCATCGCTAGCTCGCCGAAGCGGCGGCGGTCTTGTTGAGGTAGTCGCGGACGAACTCGTCGATGTCCCCGTCGAGGACCCGCTGGACGTCGCCGACCTCGTGCTCGGTGCGGTGGTCCTTGACCATCGTGTAGGGGTGCAGGACGTAGCTGCGGATCTGTGAGCCCCAGGCGACGTCTTTGACTTCGCCGCGCGCCTTGGCCAGCTCTTCGGAGCGTTTGCGCTCCTCGAGCTCAATCAGCTTCGAGCGCAGCAGCTGCATCGCCACCGCCTTGTTCTGCGTCTGGGAGCGCTCGTTCTGGCACTGGACGACGACCCCGGTGGGGATGTGGGTGATCCGCACCGCCGAGTCGGTCTTGTTGACGTGCTGGCCACCGGCCCCGGAAGCGCGGTAGGTGTCGACGCGCAGGTCGGCGTCGTCGATCTCGACCTCGACAGCGTCGTCGACGACCGGCCCGACGTCGACCTGGGCGAAGCTGGTGTGGCGGCGGGCCGATGAGTCAAAGGGCGAGATCCGCACCAGGCGGTGGACGCCGCGCTCGGCGGCGAAGAGCCCGTAGACGTTCTCGCCGCGGGCGATGAAGGTCGCCGACTTCAGGCCGGCCTCCTCCCCCGGCGAGGCCTCGACCATCTCCACCGCGAAGCCGCGCCTTTCGGCCCAGCGCAGGTACATCCGCAGGAGGATCTCAGCCCAGTCCTGGGAGTCGGTGCCGCCCGCGCCGGCGTGGACGGTGACGACGGCGTCGCCGGCGTCGTACTCACCGCTGAAGAGGCGTGCCTCTTCCAGCTCCGCCAGGCGTCCCTCGACCGACTGCAGCTGCGAGTCGAGCTCGGCGGCCATCTCCTCGTCCTCGCCGGCCAGCTCGGCCAGGTCGTCGAGATCCGCGACCTCGGACTCGAGATCGCGGAACGTCTTCAGCCGCCGCTCGGCGCGGGCGTGCGCGGCCGAGGTCTTGGCCGCCGCCTCCTGGTCGTCCCAGAAGCCTGGCTGGCCCATCTGCGCCTCCAGGCGCTCTGCTTCGGCCTTCAGCGCAGCCGGGTCAAAGGTAGTCCGAAAGCAGGGACAGCTGCTCCCGGATGTGGGAGAGGCGCGCCGGCACCGATTCGGTCGAGGCGGTCTCAGCCATGCTCGACAGCCTAATCGGCGGCGCCCACCGACCCGGCGCCGGCTCCCGCGCTGGCACTGACGATCCAGGTCGAGGCCGGCGCGAAGACCCCCTCCGGGCCGTCGAACTCGGCCAGCGCCTCGCGCAGCTCGGCGGCGATCCGCGGCCGGATCTCGTCGACCCGGTCGCCCCAGAGCCGCAGCACCTCGCCGGCCGGGCCCAGGGCCATGTTGAACTCGACCGCGTGGTCGAGGTCGTTGCCGATCTTCAGCGGCAGGTCGCAGCGCCGCAGCGAGATATCTTCGAAGCCGGCGATCGTCAGCTGCTCGGTGAGCGTGTCGGCGCCGGCCATCGAAAACGGCCCCGGCCCGCAGGTCGGCTCGTCGCTCTCCTCCGGGTGCTCGAGATAGGCCTCGACGACTTCCTCGGCCCGCCGCACCCAGAGGTTGTCGAGCTTCTGGCGCCAAACGACGGCGCAGAGCCGGCCGCCGGGAGCGAGCGCACCGCGAATGTTGCGCAGCGCCTGCACCGGGCTGGCGAAGAACATCAGCCCCATCCGCGAGAAGGCGTAGTCGTAGGGCCCGCCGAGGTCGCCGACCTGGACGTCGGCGACGGCAAAGCTGACGTTGGCGACCCCCTTGGCCTCGCGGCGCGCCAGCTCGACGAACGGCTCGGAGACGTCGAGCCCGACGACCTCCCCATCGGGACCAACCAGCTCGGCAATCCGCTGCGTGGTGTCGCCGAAGCCGCAGCCAAGGTCGAGCGCCCGCCCCCCGACCGGCGGCGGGTTCAGCTCCATCGCCACCTCCCCATGCGCGCCGAGACCACCGGCAACGAGATCGCGGTACCTCAGGAAGCGATCGAACAGCGGCCCGCTCCAAGCCTCCGCGGCCTCGCGATTGCTGGCAGCAACGGTCTGCTCCATGCGCCGATGCTACGCCGCCCGGGGACTGCCATGTGATCTTTGCCGCGCCGTCGAGCACGAGATCACGGCGCGAGGCTAGAGAGCGTGCGTGAAACCGCCGTCGCGCAGGGCCCCGGCGCGGTCCTCGTATGGACGCCAGCTGCGTACTCGCCGCTCGCGCAGCTCGAAGACCCAGGCCATCTCGTCCACCCCGGCCAGCTCCCCACTCTCTTCCCAGTGCCAAACCCGCCGGATCAACGCCACCGCCGTCCCCGCGCCCCCCTCCAGCCCTTCCTCATACAGCCCCTCCAGCTCAATCGTCTGCTGCACCCCGCCAGGCTCCCGAGTAGCCCAAACCCGCGCCGCCTCAACCCCCTTGCGCACCCCCCGCGAAGCATGCAGCTCGACCTCGGGATCCAAGACAGCGACAAACCCATCGAGATCCCGCGCGTTAAAAGCCCGAATGAACTCCCGAACTGGGTCGGCAACAGTCACCGATCCCTCCCTGAGGGCGTGGGGTCAAGCAGCCCGGTGGACGCAGGGAGGTCGACAAGGGGAGCGCACTCCAGTGCGTGACCCGCCGGCGACCGACCGAGGACGCCGAGCTGCGCCGACCCCACGCCCTCAGGCCCTCAGGCGCCGTGGCACTTCTTGTACTTCTTCCCACTGCCGCACCAACACGGGTCATTACGACCCACTTTGTCGTGCTCGTCTTTGACGACGGTCTCGACGATCTCGCCGCCGCCGTTTCCGGGCGCAGCCTCGGCTGCCGGCCCGCTCGATGCTTCGAAGCCTCCCGCGGCAACCTGTTCGAGCGCCGAGGGCTGGGCGGCCATGGTCCCGCCGGAGTAGTCGAGACCGGACAGCTCGGCGTCGCCGTTGCTCGCGGCAACCGGCCCCTGTCCCGGCTGGATTTCGACCTCGGCGCGATAGATCAGGTGGCTGAACTCCTCCCAGATCGAGTGCATCAGCTCCTGGAACATCGTGTAGCCCTCGTTTTTGTAGGCGACGAGGGGGTCGATCTGGGCGAAGCCACGCAGGTGGATTCCTTCGCGCAGGTAATCCATGTCGAAGAGGTGTTCGCGCCAGCGGTTGTCGATCACCTGCAGCAGGATCGAGCGCTCCAGGTAACGCATCAGCTCGCCGCCGAGCTGCCCCTCGCGCTCGTCGTAGGCGTCCATGGCGTCTTCGTCGAGGGCGTCTTTGAGCTGCTCGCGGTCGACCGTCTCCGGCGCCAGCGTCCCGACCTCGACGCTGACCGGCCAGATCAGCCGCAGCTGCGTCTCCAGCTCGCCGAGGTCCCAGTCCTCGAGCAGCTCGGCCTGGGTGTAATCGTCGACCAGCCGCTCGACCACGCCCTCGACCTCGTCGCGGGCGGTTTCGGAGATGTCGCGCCCTTCGAGGATCTCGCGCCGGTATTTGTAGACGACGCGGCGCTGCTCGTTCATCACGTCGTCGTACTCGAGGACCCGTTTGCGGATCAAGAAGTTCTGCTCCTCGACCTTCTTCTGGGCGTTCTCGACGGTTTTCGTCAGCATCTTCGCCTCGAGCGGGACTTCAGTGCCGTCGTCGTCGACGGGGCCCAGACGATCGAGGATTTTGTAGATGCGGTCACCGGCGAAGAGACGGATCACGTCGTCTTCGGCGGAGAGGTAGAAGCGCGACTCGCCGGGGTCCCCCTGGCGGCCGGAGCGGCCGCGCAGCTGGTTGTCGATGCGGCGTGACTCGTGCCGCTCGGTGCCGCAGATGAACAGCCCGCCGAGCTCGCGGACCTCATCGGCCTCGGCTTCGCACTGCGGCTTCAGCTCCGCCGTCCGCGCTGCGAGCGCCTCCTCGTAGTCCTCGCTCTCGTGCGTGATGCCCTTCTTTTTCAGCTCCGCGATCGCCAGGTGTTCGGCGTCGCCGCCGAGCTTGATGTCGACGCCGCGGCCGGCCATGTTGGTGGCGATCATCACGGCGCTTCTACGGCCCGCCTGGGCGATCAGCTCGCCCTCTCGTTCGGCGTGCTCGGGCTTGGCATTGAGGACGGCATGCTCGATGCCGTCGCGCTTCAGCGCCGCCGAGATCATCTCCGAGGTCTCGACCGAGACCGTGCCGACCAGGATCGGCTGGCCTTTCTCGTGGCGTTCGACGATCTCCCCCATCACCGCCTGCCACTTGCCGTCTTTGGTTTTGAAGATCTGGTCGTTGTGGTCGGCCCGCAGCATCGGCCGGTTGGTCGGGATCTCGACGACCGGGATTTTGTAGATCTTCATGAACTCGGTCGCCTCGGTGAGGGCGGTGCCGGTCATCCCGGAAAGCTTGTCGTAGAGCCGGAAGTAGTTCTGCAGGGTGATCGTCGCCAGGGTCTGGTTCTCCTCCCGGATCGCCACGCCCTCCTTGGCCTCGACCGCCTGATGCAGGCCCTCCGACCAGCGGCGCCCCTCGAGGATGCGGCCGGTGAACTCGTCGATGATCATCACCTCGCCGTCGATCACCGCGTAGTCCTTGTCCTTCTTGTAGAGCGCCTCCGCCTTCAGCGCCTGGCTGAGGTGGTTGACGAGGCTGCCGTGCTCACCCAGGTAGAGGTTGTCGACGCCGACGAACTCCTCGGTGTTCTTGACCCCGCGCTCGGTCGGGGCGACGGTCTTGTGTTTCTCGTCGTACTCGTAGTCGTAGTCGACTTCGGAGGTGTCCTTGGACTCCCCCAGCGATTTCAGTTTCTGTTTCGCCGGCACGCCTTTGAGCCGCTTGGCCAGGCGTGCGAACGTGTAATAGGTCTGGGCCGCCTGTTCGGGCTGGCCGGAGATGATCAGCGGCGTCCGCGCCTCGTCGATGAGGATGTTGTCGACCTCGTCCACGATCGCGAAGTGGTGGTCGCGCTGGACGCAGTGCTCGAGGGCACCGGCCATGTTGTCGCGCAGGTAGTCGAAGCCGAACTCGGAGTTGGTCCCGTAGACGATGTCGCCGGCGTACTTCTGCTGCCGGGTGGCGTGGTCGTCGCCCTCCTGGAGAGCCGAGACGCTGCAGCCAAGCGCCTCGTAGATCGGCGCCATCCATTCCGAGTCGCGGCGGGCGAGGTAGTCGTTGACGGTGACGACGTGGACGCTTTCGCCGCCCAGCGTGTTGAGGAAGACGGCCAGGGTGGCGGTCAGGGTCTTGCCCTCGCCGGTTTTCATCTCGGCGATGGCGCCGTCGTGGAGGACCATCCCGCCGATCAGCTGCACGTCGTAGTGGCGCTGACCGGTGCTGCGGCGCGAAGCCTCACGGGTCAGCGCGAAGGCCTCCGGCAGCAGCTCGTCGAGCGACTCGCCGTTGCGGGCGCGCTCGCGCAGGGAGTCGGCCTCCTCGCGGATCTCCTCGTCGGAGAGGGCTTCCATCTCCGGCTCGAATCGATTGATCGCCTCGGCGCGCTTCTGGTAGGCCTTGAACTTCCGCCCCTCCCCAGCCCGCAGCGCCTTGTTGACAAGGTCCATCGCTGGCATTGCTCAAGGGTAGCGGTGCGGGGTTGCCCGGGCGGTCCCGCAGGCGTAGCATCGCTGGACCACACCAAAGGAGGCGACTCATGCGGATGGAGATTCGGGGCCGAAACGTCGAGATCGACGACGACCTGCGTGAGATGGTGAGGAAGCGACTTCAGCCGCTGGGGCGCCAGGTATCCCCCTTGGCGACGCTCGAGGTCGTCCTCTCCGAGGAGCGCAACCCCTCGATTGCCGACAGCCAGGTGGCAGAGGCGACGCTGCACGTCAAGGGCGTGACCCTCTGCGCCAAGGAGTCCTCGCCGGAGATGACGCACAGCGTCGGCGAACTCTCCAAGGATCTGCGCCGTCAGGTCAAGAAACACCGCGAGCTGAGGCGCAAGCGCAGCCGCACGCGACACCTGGTCGACCAAATGCGCGGCCGCCCCGCCGAGCTCCACCCCTGAGCTCACAACCTGCGAGCGAAGGTGACGGCGACGATGCGGGCGGCTCCGGCCGCCCGCAGGGCTTGGGCGCAAGAGCTGATCGTGGCGCCGGTGGTGAGGACGTCGTCGACGAGGAGAACGCTGCGCGGGACTGGCGCCACCGCGCGGATCGTCGGCGGGGCGCCGAGACGGGCGGCGCGACCGCGGCCGACCTGACGACGGCCGCTGCGGCGGGCGAGGCAGGGGGCGAGGGTCAGGCCGGCGCGCTCGGCGAGCGCGCCGGCGAGCTCGGCGGCCGGGTCGAAGCCGCGCTGTCGCCGCCGGGTCGGGGCAGCCGGAACCGGCACGAGGGTGCCACTCATCAGATGCGCGGGCGCCAGCGACTCGATCCGCCCGGCCATCAGGGTGGCGACCGACAGCAGCTGGCGGAACTTCAGCGCCACCACGAGCTCGCGGGCCACTCCTTCGTGCGAGGCCGCCGACCAGGCCCGGTCGACGCCGGGCGGCCCGGCCCCGAGTAGTGGTTGAGTGCGGTCGAGACGCCGGGCGCAGCGCTCGCACAGGCTTGCCTGGAGGTTGCAGGGACGCCGGCAGGCCGCGCAGAGCGGCGGCGCCAGGATTGAGAGCGCAGCCGCCCGAAAGCCCATCGAGCCATCCTCCCCAGCAGCGGCGCACCCGTGATGCGCAAACCGTCAGAACTTGTCAACCGCTTCCCGCCGGATCCGCGTCGGGTGCCCTCCCCCTAAACGGGGGGATCGCTAGCCGAGACTTCAGCGGCGGGGTCCGGCGATCGAGCCGATCGCCAGGGAGCGCGGGGGGACGGTCGCCCCGGGCAGCAGGATCACTTCGCGCAGGCGGCTGCCGGCGCCGATCTCGGCTCCGTCGCCAATCACCGAGGGACCGTCGATGCGGACGTCGTCGCCGATCTCGCAACCGGCGCCGATCAGCACCGGGCCGCTCAGGGGCGGCTCGCCCTCGGCCGGCGCGCCGCTGCGGAAGCCCTCGACCAGCTCGCCCTCGCGCTCGACCTGGACCGCTCCGCTGAGCGCGTCGACCGTGCCGGATCGCAGCTCCTCGAGGTTGCCGATGTCGTTCCAGTAGGCGTCGATCTCGTGCGAGTAGAAGGGGACGTCGCCGGCCAGCAGGGCCGGGAAGACGTCCATCGCCCAGTCGGCAAAGCCGGCCGGGTCGCCCTCCCCCGCCAGCTTGCTCTGGCCGGGGCCGGGGAAGTAGTCGAAGATCTCGGCGCGGAACATGTAGATGCCGCAGTTGGCCAGATCCGAGAGCGCTTCGGAGGGGTCGGGCTTCTCCTGGAAGCCCTGGATGCGGCCGTCCGAACCGGTGATCGCGACCCCGAACTGGCTGGTGTCCTCGACCCGCTTGGTCGCCAGCGTGGCGATGCCGTCGTGGGACTCGTGGAACTCGCGCATCGCCGCCAGGTCGATGTCGCTGAGGGCGTCGCCGGAGATGACGAGGAAGGCGTCGCCGAGGAAGTCGGCGACGTTGCGGACGCCGCCGGAGGTGCCGAGCAGCTGCTCCTCGTGGCTGTAGGTGAGCTGGATGCCGAGCTCGGAGCCGTCGCCGAAGTGGTCCTGGATCAGGTCCGGGACCCAGTGCAGGTTGGCGATCACCTCGGTGAAGCCGTGCCGAGCCAGCAGGCGGGCGATGTGCTCCATCACCGGGCGGTTCAGCACCGGCACCATCGGCTTCGGCAGGTCGTAGGTGATCGGGCGCAGGCGCGTGCCCAGCCCGGCTGCCAGCAGCATCGCTCTCATGGCCGTCCCATCGCCTCCTTGAAGTCCTCGATCGCGGGCACCGGCAGCGGGTCGACGCCGCGCGCCTCGGCCAGCCGCAGCGAGACCAGGTCGCCGAGCATCACCGCCCAGAGCAGGCGCGCGATCCGCGTCTCCCCCTCCGTCTCGAGTCGGACGGTCGCGGCCGCGCGGGGTGCGACCGAGGCCTCGGTCAGCTCGAAGCGGCGCCGCTCGCGGGGATGCTGGTCGGAGTCTTCGAGGAAGACGGCGGCGAAGCGCTCGCCATCTGCCTGCCAGCCGCAGAGCTCGTTGTGGTCGGCCTCAGGAAGCTCGGCGTAGAAGCTCGGGGACTTGGCGTTCTCGTTCACCTGGCACTTCCAGCGGCGGGCGACCGGCGCGGTCAGGTCGGCGCCGTAGACGATCGGCGCCGCCTCCCCGAGTTCGCCGGCGATCTCCTCGGCACGGGCGCGAAGGTCGTCGCTGCGCTCCGAGAGAAAGGCCGCAGCGGCATCGATCTCGGTGTGGATCCGGGGTGCGACCCCGGCCAGTGCCGCCGCCTCGGCGGCAATCACCAGCATGTAGGCCACCGCGGCGCGGGGCTGGAAGATTCCGGGCAGCCCGACGACCGGGACTCCGGCCTCGCGAGCGTTGTCGACCAGCTCGCCGCCGGTGCTGGCGACGAGGCGCCGGGCACCGACCGCCTCCGCGGCGGCGAAGCAGGCGAGCGTCTCCTCGGTATTGCCGGAGTAGCTCGAGCAGAGCACGGTCCAATTCGGAGTCACCCAGCTCGGCAGCTCGTAGCCGCGCACCGTGATCATCGGCCGGGTCAGGCGATCGCCGATGACGGCGGCGGCGAGGTCGGCGCCGATTGCGGAGCCGCCCATGCCGCAGACCATCAGGCCAGCCGCATCAGCCGGCTCGAGGCGCGCCGATTCGACCCTCCAGAGGGCGTCGCGCAGGTGGTCGGGGATGGCGAGGACGTCGTCGATCACGGTGGTTCTAGGCGGGCACTCTTTCATCCCTACCCACCACGGCGCCTTCGAGCACCGCTCCGGGCTCGACGGTGACCCCAGGGGCGAGGACGGAGCCGAGGACCCGAGCGCCGGTGCCGACCCTGCAGCCATCGAGCAGCACGGAGTCGCGCAGCTCGGCGTCGCCTTCGACCCGGCAGGCCGAAGCGACCACCGCGCGGGGACCAACCGTTGCCGCGGAATCCACCTCGGCGCCGGCGGCGACGAGAATCCCCGGCTCGGTGGGCTCGACCTCGGTCTCGACCCGGCCCTCGAGGATGTCCCAGCTCGCCTGCAGGTAGCGCTCGGGGGTGCCGATGTCCATCCAGTAGCCCTCGAGCGGCAGCGCCTGCAGCCCCTCGCCGACAAGGCGGGGGAAGACCTCCCGCTCGATCGAGAACTCGCGATCCGGCGGGATCAGCTCGAGGACCGAGCGCTCCAGCACGTAGGCACCGGCGTTGACCTCGCCGGGAACCTCCTCGCCGGTCTTCTCGAGGAACTCGAGCACGGAACCGTCGCCGTCGCGGCGGACGAGCCCGTAGGCCGAGGAGTCCTCGACCGGATACAGCGCCAGCGTCGCCTGCGCCGCGGCGCGCTCGTGCTCGGCCAGCAGCGCCGTCAGGTCGAGGTCGGTGAGCACGTCGCCGTTGAGGGCGAGGAAGCGATCGTCGAGGCCGTCACCGAGCGAGTCGGCGGCAAAGCGGATCGCCCCGGCGGTGCCGCGCCGATCCGGCTCGACCACGTACCGCAGCCGCGTCCCCTCGTGCTCGTCATCGCCAAGCGCCTCGCGCAAGACGTCAGGTAGGAAGCCGCAGGCAAGGACCACCTCGTCGACCCCGTGAGACGCAAGCCACTCGACCATGTAGGCGAGGAACGGCCTGTCGACCAGCGTCAGTGCCGGCTTCGGCACATGGGTCGTCAATGGCCGCAGCCGAGTCCCTTCACCACCCACCAGAACTATTGCTTGCATGAGGCCCAGAGCTCAGTCGGTAGCTGCCGGTGCCAACCCGCGCGCGGCGGTGCCTATGCCCTCGTACTCGAAGCCCGCCTCGACAAGGGCGTCCGCGTCGAGGAAGTTGCGGCCGTCGACGACAAAGGGGCGAGCCATCCTGGCCGCCGCGTCGCGCCAGTCGAGCTCGGCGAACTCGCGCCACTCGGTGACCAGCACCGCCGCGTCGGCACCCTCCAGCGCCTGCAGCGCCGAGTCGGCCATCTCGACCGAGCTGAGCATCTGTTGGGCCCGCTCCGCGGCCACGGGGTCAAAGGCGACCACCTCGGCTCCCTCGCCCTGCAGGCGCGCCGCCAGCACCAGGCTCGAGGCCTCGCGCATGTCGTCGGTGTCGGCCTTGAAGGCGAGGCCGAGCAGGGCGATCCGCTTGCCGATCAGCGAGCCGAGGTGCTTCTCGAGCTTGCCGACCACGCGGCGCTTCTGCAGCTCGTTGACCTCGATTACCGCGGTCAGCAGCTGGAAGTGGTAGCCGGTGTTGCCGGCCAGCATCTTCAGGGCGCTGACGTCCTTCGGGAAGCAGGAGCCGCCATAGCCGATCCCGGCGCGCAGGAAGGAGGAGCCGATCCGCTCGTCAAGTCCCATTCCCTGCGCGACCTGGCCGACGTCGGCGCCGACCTCCTCGCAGACGTTGGCGATCTCGTTGATGAAGGAGATCTTCGTCGCCAGGAAGGCGTTCGAGGCGAGCTTGATCATCTCGGCGCTGGCGACGTCGGTGTGGAGGATCTCGCCGCCGAGCGGCTCGTAGAGCTTCGCCACCGCGGCCGCGGCCTCCTCGTCGCCGGGGTCGGAGCCGATCACGACCCGGTCGGGATTCATGAAGTCCGCGACAGCCGTGCCCTCCTTGAGGAACTCCGGGCAGGAGACGTAGGCGAGGCCGGGCAGATCGCGCCGGATCGAGTCGCCGGTGCCGGCCGGAACGGTGCTCTTCATGACCAGCACGTGATCGCTGTCGTTGGCCAGCTCGGCGACGACCGAACGGACCCGCGAGAGGTCGGCGTCGCCGGAGTAGGTCGGCGGAGTGTCGACGCAGGTGAAGAGCAGCCGCGCGCCACTCAGCAGCTCATCCATGTCGGTGGTGAAGGTGAGCCGCTCGGCATTGCGACGCAGGAGGTCGGCGAGACCCGGCTCGTGGATCGTCAGCTCGCCGCGGGAGAGCGCCTCGACCTTCTCGGGGACGATGTCGCGGGCGATCACCTGGTGACCGAGCTCGGCGAAGCAGGCCGCGGTGACCAAACCCACCCAGCCGACTCCGATCACGCCCACCGGCTCCAGCCGCTCGCTCATCCTCGTTTCCTCCCCTGCCTTGGCTTCTTCTTCGGAACGATCACGTTCGCGGACCTGGCGATCCCGACCATCTGGTCGTTGGTCAGGTCCCCGAGCAGGCTATTGGAGACCCAGTACGTGTTATCGCCGCGGTGCCAGGCGATCGTGCTGACGCTGTCGCCGTCGACGAAGATCTCGTATTCGCGGCCGTGGATCGTCCGCACTTCGCTGGGATTGCTGAGGATCGGCGGGTCGGTCCAGCCCTGGATCCCCTGGATCCCGAAGTAATGGATTTCGTATTCGGGACCGAACTTGGCGACCATCCGGTAGGCGGCGTGGCGGTTGCCGTCGCTGTCTTTGAAGTGGTAGACGCGCGGATCCTGAACGTGCATGTAGGGGTTGGTTTCTTCGTAGTAGGCGCCTTCGGGCAGCCGCGTCGCGTAGAAGACCGGGAAGCCGCTGCTGACCTTGCGGGCAACCGCCTTGCCCTCGGCTTCGCCGGCTTCGCGGGCGGGCACCAGGCCGTCGCCACCGGGTGGCTTTGGCTTGACGATGTGGCGCTTAGCCGGCTTCTTGCGCTTCTTCGCGCCGCCCTTGTGGCCGGCCTTCCCCTGGTTCTTGCTGCCTTCTTCGCCTTCGCCTTCCGGCCGCGGGCCGCTGCCTTCGCCGGCGAGGAATTCCTCCACGGCCCCTTCGATGTCGCTGTGGGTGGCGTAGACGAAGCTGGGTCCTAGCGTGGCCGGGAAGTGGACTTGCTTGATCGTCGCGTTGCGCGAGGCGAGGAAGAGTTTGAGGACCTGCAGCATCGTTTCCTTGTTGTTGATGTCGGAGGTCGTGTACTTGGTGAAGATGTCGATCAGCCCGCTCTGATCGAACACCAGGTCCTGCAGGGAGATGCGCTGACGGGCGGCGCTCATGAAGTCCTGCTGGCGAGCGGAGCGGACCAGGTCCGTGTCGGTGTGGCGGTAACGCACGTATTGCAGGGCTTTCTTGCCGCAGAGCAGCTGGTAGCCGGGCTGGACGTTGATTTCGGCGTACTGTTCGGAGGCCGGCACGCCGACGTTCGAATGGAAGTAGCGGCGGTCGACGTCGACGTAGACGCAGCCGATCGCGTCGACGGCGCGGACGAAGCCGAGGAAGTCGACGTTGACGACGTGGTTGATCGGCAGCCCGGTGAGTTCCTTGACCACCTGCAGGGTCAGCTTGGGGCCGCCAAAGGTGTAGGCGGCGTTGAACTTTTCGGTTCCGAAGCCGGGGATTTCGACCTTGAGGTCACGCGGGATCGACATCACCGAGATCGTGTCAGCGTCGGGATTGAGGCGCAGCAGCATCGTCGTGTCGGAGCGACCCGGGTCTTCCTCGAGGTTGGCGCGCTTGTCGGAACCGAGGATGAGGATGTTCTCCGGCTCGCCGCCGTTGACGCCCGCCAGGTAGCGCTTCAATTTGTTGCTGTAGACGTTGTTGTGCGAGAGCGCGTGGGCAATGCTGTCGAGGTAGAGGAGGACGCTGGTCGCGGTGGCACCAGCGGTGACGGCGACGATCACCAGCGAGGCCAGGGTGAAGCGCAGCCAGTAGCGCTTGCGCTTCGGCGGCTTCTCCGGGTCTCCCTCCGGGGGCGGCCTGCGCGGGCCCCAGCCGGTCGGTGGCGCCTCAGTCATCGAGGCGGCCCGGGATCGACCGTAGGAACGACTCCAGGGCCTGCCGATAGGTCTCCAGGGAGGAGACCGAGACCCACTCCTCGGGCCCATGGTGGCCGGCGCCGACCGGGCCGAACTCGACCGCCGGCACCCCCACCCGCAGGAACGAGACCGCGTCGGAGGCGCCGTCGCGGCCGACGCTCATCGGCTCGCCGTCGTGGTGCGCAACAGCCGCCTCGCGCAGACCTCGTACGAAGACCGAGTTCCGATCCACCCTGGCGGGAGGCCGGGTCAGGAGCTGGACTGCCGAGGTCTGCGGCAGCGCCTGCACTTCGGCGAGGATCGCGGTGGGGTCCTGATCGGGCAGGTAGCGGATGTCGACGTCGATCACGCATCGGTCGGGAACCTTGTTCAGCGCGTCGCCGCCCCAGATCCGGCCCAGATTGATCGAGGGGCGGTCGAACAGCTCCGAGCTGTGTCGGGCAAACGGTAGCGACTCGATACTGCGGAAAACGTCGATCGCGCCGAGCACAGCGTTGTCGCCGAGCCACGGCGTCGCCCCGTGCGCGGCCGTCCCTTCGACCTCCAGCCGCAGCGCCAGCACGCCCTTCGCCTCGATCCCGATGTGCAGGTCGGTCGGCTCGCCCGTGATCGCGAAATCCCCGAGGAAGCCGCTGTCGACCAGATGATCACTGCCGCGCTGCGCCTCCTCCTCGGACTCCTCGTCACCGACGATCCCCAGCCGCACCCGTACCCCGTCCTGCTCCCGCATCGAAGCGACGACCAGCAGCATCGCCGCGATCGCCCCCTTCATGTCGTACGTCCCCCGCCCATACAGCCGGTCCCCCTCGACCCTGGGCTGGAACTGCCCCTCGAAGGCCGGCACCACGTCCAGGTGCCCATGCAGCACCACCGTCGGCGCCCCCTCCGGCCCGACCTCAGCCTTCAGCACCGGCAGCCCTCGCACCTCATCGCTCTCCGCCGCGATCCCCCGCGCCTCGAGCCATCCCTTCACAAACCCAGCAGCCTCTCCAATCCCCTCGGGATCGCACGTCTCGAAGGAAACGAGTCTCCTCGCCAACGCCACGAGCTCCTCACTCATGCAGCCACCTCGCGAGTGTGTTCGTCCTTTGTTTCGCCAGACGCAACAAACAACGAACGCACCGAGCCCGAGGACCCGGTCACTCCCAGTGCGCGGCTGCCTTCTGTATCCGCCATGCGAGGAGAAGTCAAACATGTACTCGCGGCGACGTTCGAGAGCATGGGGATGGTGTGCCCCTCCGCGGGAATGTCGCGAAGCGGCGATATGCAATCTGATTCCTGCACCCCATAGGGGTGCAGCGTCATCGGGAGCCGCACCCGCAGGGTGCGCGACTCAATTCCCGCGGAGGGGCACACCATCCCCATGCCCACGGCCACGCCCCACCGGGGCCGTGGATTCACCTTCACCCCGAAGATGCGATCGCCAAAAACGCTTCGGCCCGCTCCCGATCTTTCTTGGCCCGCGCGAACCCAGCACTGTCCTCATCGCTCTCGGAGATCCGCCGCTCGGCGTCGGCGAGCTGCTCTTTGAGCACAGCGGCGTCGAGATCCTCGGGCGGCAGCGCCTCCTCGACGAGGAGCCGGGCGCGGTTGCCGAAGATCTGCAGCCAGCCGTGGGCCTGTGCGTAGCGCTTTGTCTCGGAGTCGGAGATCTTCAGGCGCAGCTCGGTCGGCCGCAGCGCCGCCAGCAGCGGCGCGTGGTTGGCGAGGACGCCGATCTGGCCGACCTCGGTGCGGGTCGAGACCTGCCGCGCTTCGCCCTCGAAGACCTCCCCCTCGGGGGTGAGGACTTCGACGTCGATCATGTGCTCGGCGGCCACGGCTGGGCTCCTTACGCCGCCGCGGCGGACTTGGCGTTCTCGAGGACCTGGTCGATCGAGCCCTGCATGTAGAAGGCACCCTCGGAGAGGTCGTCGTGCTCGCCGTCGAGGATCTCGCGGAAGCCGCGGACCGTCTCGGCCACCGGCACGTACTCGCCGGTGCGGCCGGTGAACTGTTCGGCGACGAAGAACGGCTGCGAGAGGAAGCGCTCGATCTTGCGGGCGCGGGAGACCGTCTGGCGGTCCTCGTCGGAGAGCTCGTCGATGCCAAGGATGGCGATGATGTCCTGCAGCTCCTTGTAGCGCTGCAGCACCTCCTGGACGTCGGTCGCCGTCTTGTAGTGCTCCTCGCCGACGACGTCGGGCTTGAGGATCGTCGAGGTCGAGTCGAGCGGGTCGACGGCCGGGTAGATGCCTTTCTCGGAGATCGACCGCGAGAGCGTCGTCGTCGCGTTGAGGTGGGCGAACACCGAGGCCGGAGCCGGGTCGGTGAGGTCGTCGGCGGGGACGTAGACCGCCTGCACCGAGGTCACCGAGCCGCGGTCGGTCGAGGTGATCCGCTCCTGCAATTCGCCCATCTCGGTCTCCAGCGTCGGCTGGTAGCCGACCGCCGATGGCATCCGGCCGAGCAGCGCCGAGACCTCGGAGCCCGCCTGGACGAAGCGGAAGATGTTGTCGATGAACAGCAGCACGTCCTGGCCACCCTGCTCGCGGTAGTACTCGGCCATCGTCAGGCCGGAGAGGGCGACGCGGAGACGGGCGCCGGGCGGCTCGTTCATCTGACCGAAGACGAGCATCGTCTTGTCGATCACGCCTGACTCTTTCATCTCCAGCCAGAGGTCGTTGCCCTCGCGGGAGCGCTCGCCGACGCCGACGAAGGCGGAGAGACCGGAGTGCTCCTCGGCGATGTTGCGGATCAACTCCTGGATCAGCACGGTCTTGCCGACGCCGGCACCACCGAACAGCCCGACCTTGCCGCCTTTGGCGTACGGGGCGAGCAGGTCGATGACCTTGATCCCGGTCTCGAGGATCTCCTGCGTCGGAGTCAGGTCGGAAGCCTTCGGGGCGGGACGGTGGATCGGCCAGCGCTCGCCGCCGCTGTCGACCTCGGCACCCTCGTCGATCGGTTCGCCGAGCAGGTTGAAGATCCGGCCCAGGGTGACGTCGCCGACCGGGACGGTGATCGGACCGCCGGTGTCGACCACCTTGTCGCCGCGCTGGATCCCATCGGTGGCGTCCATCGCCACGGCGCGGACGCGGTCGTCGCCGAGATGCTGCTGGACCTCGCAGACCAGGACGGTCGGTTCGCCGTCGCCGTCGCCGGCGGTCTCGATGTTGATCGCGGAGTAGATCTCCGGCAGCTTGTCCGAGAAGACGGCGTCGATGACGACTCCGGTCACCTGCTCGACGCGCCCAACGTTGGTTCCGCTTGCTCCGTTGCTGTCAGCCATCACTGCCTTTCCTGGTCTCAACTTGAAGTTTCCGCGGTCGCCTAGCCCAGCGCCTCAGCGCCGGCGACGACCTCCAAGATCTCCTGCGTGATCTCCGCCTGCCGGACCCGGTTCATCTCCAGGGTCAGGTCATCGATGATCTGTTCCGCGTTCTCGGACGCGTTGCGCATCGCCGTCATCCTTGCTCCCAGCTCGGAGGCGGCGGACTCGAGCAGGGCCCGGTAGACCGAGATCGTCACGTACTCGGGGATCAGCCGGGCCAGCAGCTCCTCCGGGTCGGGCTCATAGCCCCACTCCGACTTGGCCTGGAACTGCTCGGCCTCGGTCGGCTCGCCGCTGTCCTGCTCCTCCTCGGCGCCCTCGCCGATCACCTCGGCCTGTTGCAGCGGCAAGAGGGTCTGGCGCCAGACATGCTGGGTCAGCGGCGAGACGAAGCGGTTGTAGACGAGTTCGACCCGATCGAGCTCCTCGTCGACATAGCGAGCGGTCAGCTCCTCGCCGATCTCACGGGCGTTGGCGAAGGCGGGACGGTCGGTGAAGCCGGTGTAGGCCCCGGCGACCTCCTGCTTGCGGAAGGTCAGCGCCGAGACGCCGCGCTTGCCGACCGCGGAGAAGACCGGGGTCGCGCCCTCGCTGCGGACCTCGCCAGCCATCCGCACGCCCTCGCGGATGATGTTGCTGTTGAAGGCGCCGGCGAGGCCGCGGTCGCCGGTGACCACCAGGATCCCGACCCGCTCGACGTTCTCGCGCTCAGCCATCACCGGCACGCGCGGGATCGCCCCGGCGTGGGCGCTGGCCTGGCGGGTCAGTTTGCGGATGCCCTCCGCGTACGGACGCAGGTCGTCGATCCGCTGTTCGGCGCGGCGCAGCCGCGCCGCCGCGACCATCTCCATCGCCCGCGTGATCTTGTGAATGTTCTTGATCGACGCGATGCGATTCTTGACTTCCTTCTGGGTGGCCATGATCGAGGAACCAGTCGCAAGCGACGACTAGGCGGGGGTCGCCTCCTCGGCCTTCGCCGCTTCCTCGGTGCGCGAGCCCTTCGAGCGCTCCTCCTCGGAGCGGACCCGGTCGGACTCGCCCTCCTCGAGCGGGTTGCCTTCGGCGTCGAAGTCCGGCCCGAAGTCGTCGACGAAGTCGGCGATCGCCTCGCCGAGCTCCTTCTCGTCGCCCTCCTCGAGCTTGCCGCTCTCTTCGATCCGGCCGAGCAGGTCGGCCTTCTCGGAGTGCAGGCGCGTGCGCAGGTCGGCGAGGAACTCCGCCACCCGGTCGACTTTGATCCGATCGAGATAGCCACCGGTGCCCGAGTAGATCGTCGCCACCTGGTCGGCGACGCTGAGCGGCTCACGCTCTTTCTGTTTGAGCAGCTCGACCAGTCGTTCACCGCGGGTCAGCGCTTTCTGCGTCTCCGGGTCGAGCTCGGAGCCGAACTGCGCGAAGGCCTCGAGGTCGCGGTACTGGGAGAGGTCGAGGCGCAGTTTTCCGGCGACCTTCTTCATCGCCTTGGTCTGCGCGTTGCCGCCCACCCGGGAGACCGAGATGCCGACGTTGATCGCCGGGCGGACGCCGGAGAAGAACAGATCGGACTCGAGGAAGATCTGCCCGTCGGTGATCGAGATCACGTTGGTGGGGATGTAGGCGGAGACGTCGGAGGCCTGGGTCTCGATGATCGGCAAGGCCGTCAGCGAGCCGGCGCCCTGCGCGTCGGAGAGCTTGACCGCCCGCTCGAGCAGGCGCGAGTGCAGGTAGAAGACGTCGCCCGGGTACGCCTCGCGGCCCGGCGGGCGCCGCAGCAAGAGCGACATCTGCCGGTAGGCGTAAGCGTGTTTGGTGAGGTCGTCGTAGACGCAGAGGGCGTGTTTGCCCTGGTAGAGGAAGTGCTCCCCCATCGCGCAGCCGGCGTAGGGCGCGATGTACTTGATCGGCGCCGCCTCGTCAGCGGGAGCGGCGACGATGATGGTGTTCTCCATCGCCCCGTTTTCCTCGAGGATCTCTTTGAGCTGGACGACGGTGGACATCCGCTGCCCGATCGCGACGTAGATGCAGATCAGGTCCTTGTCCTTGTTGTTGATGATCGTGTCGATCGCGATCGCGGTCTTGCCGGTCTGGCGGTCGCCGATGATCAGCTCTCGCTGGCCGCGGCCGACCGGGATCATCCCGTCGATCGCCATCAGGCCGGTCTGGACCGGTTCCTCGACGGGCTGACGGTGGACGACGCCCGGAGCTTTGAACTCGGCCGGGCGGGTCTCGGTGGTGGCGATCTCGCCGCGATCGTCGAGCGGGCGGCCGAGCGGGTCGACCATGCGGCCGAGCAGCTGCTCGCCGACCGGGATCTCCAGCAGGTGGCCGGTGCGCTTGACCGTGTCGCCCTCGACGATCTTGTCCCACTCGCCGAAAAGCACGGCGCCGACGTTGTCGGCCTCGAGGTTGAGGGCGAGGCCGGTGACCCCGTGCGGCAGCTCGAGCATCTCCAGCGCCATCACATTGTCGAGGCCGTGGATGCGGGCGATGCCGTCGGCCACGGAGAGGACGGTGCCTACCTCGGAAAGGTCGGCCGAGTCGGTCTCCAGACCCTCGATCCGCTCTCGCAGAATGCTTGCGATCTCGTCGGGCTTGATCTCCATCGGGTGCTCCTTGCCTCCTTAGGCCGCCGTGGCGACGCTCTGTCGAAGTTTCTCCAGGCGGTTGCGAATGCTCGCGTCCAGAACCATGTTGCCGACCTGCAAAACGATGCCGCCGATGATTCCCTCGTCGACACGGCTGGCCAGGTCGACCTCCTCACCGGTCTGCCGTTCGACCTCCTCGCCGATCTTCCTGACGACGGCTTCGTCGAGCTCGACGGCGCTGACGACGGTGACGTCGAGGCGGCGGTTCTCCTTCTTCCATAGCTCGTCGAACTCGCGCCGAATTCGGAAGATCTCCGGCATCCGGTGCTTCTCGATCAGAAGCTCGAGGAAATTCATCAGCTCCGGCTCGGCGCCGGAGATCGCCCGCCTCAGGCCCTCGACCTTGTCGGCGGAGGACAGGTAGGGACTGAAGAGGAAGACCTGGAGGTCGCGATTGCCCTCGACCGCGTCGGTGAACTCGGCCAACTGCTGCTGCAGCTGGTCGAGCTTTCCCCTGTCCTTGCCGGCCTCGAAGAGAGCCTCGGCGTATACGCGGGCGGCCTCCGGCATCGGCTAGTTCTCCGACCCCGAGAGGGTTGAGAAGTCAACCTCGCTGAGGGCCTCCTCGACGAGCCGTTTCTGATCCTCGGCGCTGAGGCTCTTGCGGGTGACCTTCTCGGTCGCCAGCACGGTCAGATCGGCGACCTCCTGGCGGATCTGCTCAAGCGAGCGACGCGTCTCCGCTTCGATGTCGCGCTTCGCCGCGGAGACCAGCTCCTCGCGTTTCTCCTTGCCGGCAGCGGTCGCCTCGGCCTCGGCCGTCTCGGCGGCCTTGCGGGCGCGGGCCATGATGTCGTCGGCCTGCTCCCGTGCCTCGGCCAGCCGGCCTCGGTACTCGGCGAGCAGCTCGTCGGATTCGCGCCGCTGGCGCTCGGCCGCATCGATCGACTCGGCGATCACTTTTGCCCGTCGATCCAGCGCTTCCTGGATTTTCGGGAAGGCGAACTTCTTCAGGACCCACATCGTGATCAGGAAGAGGACGAGGGTCCAGATCATCAAGCCGAGACCCGGCGAGACGAGGAAGCTGCCGCCTTCCTCCTTGCCGGACTCGGCGGCGAGGGGCAGCGCGGATATGAGTCCGACCAGATCCATCGGCTTAGAGGAAGAAGGCGATTAGGCCGAAGATGAAGGTGTAGAAGGCCACGGCCTCGGTCAGCGCGAAGCCGAGCCAGCGAATGCTCTGGAGCTCGTCTTTCATCTCCGGCTGGCGAGCGACCGACTCGATCTCCTTACCGAAGATGAAGCCGATGCCGATACCGGCGCCGATCGAGCCGAGACCGGCACCGACGCCGAGGGCGACAGCCTTGCCGGCAGCTTCCACGCCTTCGTCAGAGACGGCGGCGACGACAGGGGACAGATCCATGGAAAACGCGCTCCTTTTCTAGTGACTGGCGGAGGTAGCTCCGCCGAGATAGATGGCAGTAAGAGTGGCGAAGATGAAGGCCTGCAGGGTCGCGATCAAGCCGACCTCGAGGATGAAGAAGAAGAAGGCGAGCGGGAAGGTGAGCGCGCCGAGGGCGGCGATCCCGAGCAGGACCGCCAGCCCACCGCCCATGAACAGCAGCAGCAGGTGGCCAGCGAGGATGTTGGCGAAAAGTCGGACGGAGAGCGAGATCAGACGGGCGAAATGGGAGATCGCCTCGATGATGAAGATGAAGCCCTTGGCGAGCGGGTTCATGTCCTCGAGGCCGGGCGGCAGCCAGCTGGCCAGGTACTTGAAGAGGCCCTTGGCCCGGATCCCTTCGACGTGGTAGGAGACCCAGACGATCAGCGTCAGGACCAGGGGGATCGAGAGGTTGGCGGTCGCCGCGTAGATCGCGAAGGAGGGGATCTCCAGGCCGAAGATCGAGATCTCGTGCTCGGTGTTGGTCGGCAGCGGCAGGAAGCCGAGCATGTTCGAAAACCAGATCCAGAAGAAGATGGCGGCGATGAACGGGAACCACCTGAGGGCCACCTCGCCGTGGAGGCTGCCACCGGTGATCGTGTTCTTGGTCATGTCGTAGGCGACCTCGACCGCGGTCTGGACACGGTTCGGCTTCTCCTGCATCCGCTTGGCGATCCAGGTCATCGCCGCGATCGTCAGGAGGCTGGCGAGCAGCAGGTAGAAGACCGCCTTGTTGATGCTCATGTCGACGCCGGCGATGTGGATCGAGATCCACGGTTCGAGCTTGAACTCGTTCTGCGGCTTGAAGGCTTCGTTCTTGCCGCTGCTGCCGAAGATCAGCAGCAGCAGGATCGCGATCCCCAGGTAGGCGCCGAGCCCGATGAAGACCTTGGCTTTGGTGCTCAGCCCGGACTTCGGGGCGTCGGCGGTGGCTACGTCGTTCACGCTGCCCCCTGTCCCTCGGGGTCTTCTGCGAAGAGATGCGAGAGGCCCTGGGCGGCGAAGGAGACGGTGAACAGCACCAGGACCAGGACCCCGGCGGCGAGGCCGGCTTCCCGTTCGGCGAGGCCGGTGAGGAGGACGACGGTGGCCATCAGCCAGACCCGGCCGAGGGTCGTCGCCGCGATCATCCCCATCGCCTTCTGGCGATTGCCGGCGGCGAGCTCGGCCTTGACCCGCTGCGCCGTGTACATCTGGATCCCACGCTGGGCGAGCCAGGCGGCGGCCCCGGCGGCGAAGCCGAGCATCGGAAAGCCGCCCACGAGGAAAACTGCAAGCGCGGCGGCCAGCACCAGAAGATCTACGTACTTGGGAGGAGGAGACATAAAAGCGCCCGACTCATTGGGAGCGGGCGGATGCGCGACTATAACCCAAAGGTCGGCGAAACGGCATTGCAAAGCCACTTAGTGAGCCTTGCCACTACCCTCCCCGTCGATTTCCAGCGCTTCGAACTCGCCCGTTTCCGGATTTATCCGGCCCCTTCGCAGCTTCAGGATCTCCAGCACGTAGACCAGATAGACGCTCGAGGCGAGGGCGACCAGCAGGAAGCCGACCATCACCGCCGTCCAGAACACGTCGAAGTGGCCGTGGTTGTCGCTGTAGGGCACGAAGCGCAGGGCCAGCGCCAGTCCCGCCATCACCAGGGTCCAGGCATATAGGTAGGCGATCGTGCGCCGCTGCGAGAAGCCGATGTTGGCCATCCGGTGGTGGAAGTGCCAGCTGTCCGCCTGGTAGATCGGCTGCCGGTATTTGAGCCGCTTGGCGACGACGAAGCCGGAGTCGAGGATCGGCACCGCAAGGACGACGAGCGGGAAGGCGAGGGCGATCACCGCGTTGGTCTTCAGCGCTCCCTGCACCGAGGCGGTCGCGAGCAGGTAGCCGAGCAGGTTGGAGCCGGTGTCCCCCATGAAGCTGGACGCGGGCGGGAAGCCGTGGCGGAGGAAGCCGAGGGCGGCCCCCGCGGTGAGGGCGGCAAGGGCGCCGGCGGCGTTTCGTTCCAACGAAAGCGCGATCGCGGCAAGGGTGACGCCGGCGATCACGCAGACCCCGGCGGCGAGGCCGTCGACCCCGTCGATGAAGTTGATGACGTTGACGACGGCGACGATGCCGAGCACGGTCAGCGGGTAGGCGAGCCAGCCGAGGTCGAAGCCGCCGACGAAGGGAAGGGTGAGGTTCTCGACCCGTACGCCGGCCAGCACCGGGATCAGCGAGGCGCCGACCTGACCGAGCAGCTTGACCGCCGCCGGCAGGCCGCGGATGTCGTCGATGACGCCGACCGCGGCGATCGCCACGGCTCCGAGCAGGATCGCGTGGCTTTCGGTGTCCCCTGGCAGCCAGATCCAACCGGCCAGCTCGACCCCGGCAAGGATCGCCAGGCCAGAGAGCCGCGGCATCGGCCGGTCGTGCAGACCGCGTTCCTTGGGATGGTCGATCGCGCCCACCCGGAAGGCCAGCCGCTCCGCATAGGGGACAAGCAGCCACGCAACCGCGGCAGCGGCAATAAAGGCGAAGACAGCGTCGGTGGTCGTCGGGGCCAGGGGGCTATCCCGGTAGGGGTTCCACTTAACTTTTTCCGAAGACCCGTTGTGGCTGTCCGCGAGCCTTTCCGCGGAAAAAGTACAAGACGTTCCACCCCTACCGGGATAGCCCCCCGATCACGGCGTCCACCAGGAACTGTGAATCGCGTGGGTGTAAGACGCCAACTGGGGTCGTGCGCTTGTGCAACGGGAGCGCCGCGGGATCAGCGAGCACCTGAAGCCGGCCCTCCCCGATCAGGGCCTCGTCGACGCCGCCCATCTGGCCGGTGAAGGTGGTGAAGACCGGCGTGCCGAGTGCAACCGCCTCGCGGTTCATCGTCCCCCCCGCGCTGACCACCAGGTCGGCGAAGGCGATCAGGCTCTGGGCGTCGATTGCCCGCTCGGGGACGATCAGGTTGGCGGCGCCGAGCGCGCGAACCGCCGCGCCCTGGTCCTCGGTGCGCGGGATCACCACCGCCTGCGCGTCGGCTGCCTCGGCGAGGCGCTTTATCGTCGCTCCGTAGAGATCGTTGGGCGCGTGGTACTCGGAGGTCTCCGGCGGCGGTCGGACCACGACCAAGACCTTCTCGCGGTCGAGCCCAAGCTCGTCGAGCACCGCCGGGTCAGGCACGAAGCCGTCGAGGTAGTACTCCTCCTTCAGACCCGGGTAGCGGACCAGCTTCTTCGGGCCAGCACCGAGCTTCTTCAAGCGCTCGACCGGAATAGTGTCGGGAGCGAGGACGCGCCGGGCGGAGCGGAAGGCGACGTTGCGCTGCAGGCGGGCGAACTCGTAGTCCTGCATCTGCACCGAGGGGATCAGGTACGCACGGGAGACGATCGCCAGATCCACCGAGCCGTGCGCCAGCGCCAGCTGCGGGCGCCGCTTCCAGATCAGCTTGGCGAGGCGTCCCGAGCGCCCGCCGAGCGCCCGCACCTTGCCGAGCTTGGAGGCGCCGCCGTGCTCGCCGACGACCGTATACGGAATCCCCAGCCGGTCGAGGATGCCGACGGTCTGGCCGTACTCGCGGGTGGTGATGAAGACCTGGTGCCCCTGCGCCTCGAGCCGCTCGACGATCGGCCGCAGCACCAGGGGGTGCGCCGCCGCGGTGCAGTCCACCCAGACGAGCAAGCGATCAGACGGTGCTGGGCGAGAGCTGCGGGTAGAGCGGGTAACGGTCCATCAGCGCCGCGGTCCGCATCTGCAGGTCGGCCTTCTCGAAGGCGAAGTCGCCGGTCAGGGCGAGGGCGATGACGGCGGCGATCTCACGCATCTCGTCCTCACCGAGGCCGCGGGTCGTCAGCGCCGGGGTCCCGATCCGCAAGCCCGACGGGTTGAGCGGCGGCCGCGGGTCGAAGGGGATCGCGTTGCGGTTGACGGTGATGCCGACCTCGTCGAGGCGGTCCTCGGCGGTCTGGCCGTCGAGACCGGTCGGGGTCAGGTCGACCAGCACCAGGTGGACGTCGGTGCCGCCGGTGAGAACCGGCACGCCGCCCGCTTCGAGACCCTCGGCGAGGGCCTGGGCGTTGGCGATCGTCTGCCGCTGGCGCAGCTTGAACTGGGCGCTCTTGGCGATCCCCAGCGCCACCGCCTTGGCGGCGATCGTGTGCATCAGCGGGCCGCCCTGCTGGCCGGGGAAGATTGCCTTGTCGATCGCCTTGGCGTGCTCCTCCTTGCAGAGGATCATGCCGCTGCGGGGGCCGCAGAGAGTCTTGTGGATCGTCGTCGTGACGACGTCGGCGTGCTCGACCGGGTTGGGGTGTTCGCCAGCGGCGACGAGGCCCGCGAAGTGGGCCATGTCGACCATCAGCAGCGCCCCGACCGAGTCGGCAATCTCGCGGAAGGCGGCGAAGTCGAGCTGGCGCGGGTAGGCGGACCAGCCGGTGACGATCAGCTTCGGCTTGTGCTCCTCCGCGAGGCCGGCGACCTCGTCCATGTCGACCAGCAGATCGTCTTTGCCGACGTGGTACGGGACCGGGTTGTAGAGGGTCCCGGAGACGTTGATCTTCATCCCGTGGCTGAGGTGGCCGCCGTGGTCGAGGGCGAGCCCGAGGAAGGTGTCACCCGGATCCATCAGGGCCATGTAGACGGCGTTGTTGGCCTGGGCGCCGGAGTGAGCCTGGACGTTGGCGTGCTCGGCGCCGAACAGGTTCTTGGCCCGCTCGATCGCCAGTTCCTCGGCGACGTCGACCTCCTCGCAGCCGCCGTAATAGCGACGGCCGGGGTAGCCCTCGGCGTACTTGTTGGTCAGCACCGAGCCGACTGCTTCGAGCACTGCCTGGGGCACGAAGTTCTCCGAGGCGATCATCTCCAGGGTGCGTTGCTGGCGCCGCAGCTCGGCGTCGAGCACGGCGGAGATCTCGGGATCGACCTCGGCCAGCGGCGCCGCTTGGAGGTTTTCGGACACGTCGCTCACGGTCGAGCGACCATAGCAACGGACCGGGATAGTCTGGGCGCGGTGAGACCCCGGATCTCGGCTCTGGCGGCGGCCGTCGCCCTCGTCGCCTCCCTTCTCGCCGCGGCACCGGCGCTTGGCGAGAACCCCTGTACCAGCCCCGAAGCCGTCCGCCTGCTCTGTCCGAACCTGAAGATCGGAACGCCCAGCGACCTCTACGTCGACGCCGCCGGCGGCCGCGCTCTGCTCCGCGCGACCAGCGACGTCCGCAGCCGTGGCCGCGGCGCGATGGAGGTGCGAGGCCGGCGCAACGGCTGGCGGACGATGCGGACCACGCAGCGGATTTACCGCGTCGGCGGGGGTCACATCGAGGTGCGCAGCCGCGCCACCCTGCGTTTCACGGACGTCGGCGCCTACTTCGGCGGCTCCTACTGGAAGGTCCACCAGCTGGCCCGCTTCGAGCTGCACCGCGTGCGCCGCGACGACAGCCTCAGCCCCGTGGTCCGCACCAGCCCCAAGCTCAACTACTGCCTGCGAGACCTCGAGCGAACCCAGCCGGGCCGCCGCTCGCCGGCCAATCGCCACTACCCCGGCTGCGACCAGAATCCATACCGCGACCGCGTCACCCTCGGCACCTCGGTCGGCTGGTCGGACATCTACCCGGCCGACTACGACAAGCAGTACATCGACGTCAGCGGGCTGCGCGGTTGCTTCGTCTTCGAAATGACCGTCGACCCCAAGCACCTGCTGTTCGAGTCCAACGAGCACGACAACCACTCGCGCCGCCGTGTCCACCTGCCCTACACGGGCCACGGCTGCTGAAGATCCGGCAAACCCGGCCTTCTCCGCGAGAGCCCGTGGGCGTCGCAGCCGCAGCTAGGCGAGGTGGTCGAGCGCCGCGACCAGATCGCCAGGCGACAGCGCCCCTTCGCGCAAGACCGCCCAGCCGCCTCCCTCATCGATCTCGGCGAGGTCGACCACGGTCGAGGGCAACCCCCCCAGCTCGCCTCCGTCGATCGCCATGTCGGCGCCAGAGACGATCGACTCTGGGATTTCGGCAAAGCGCGAGACCGCCGGCTCGCCGCTGATGTTGGCCGAGGTCTGGAAGACCGGGCACATCACCCCGGCCAGCGGGCCGGCGATCAGCCGGACGCCCAGCCGCTCCGGGTCCTCGCGACAGGCCAGCGGGTAACGACGCTCGGGATTGGCGAGGATCAGCGTCGCCGGCCCGGGCAGCAGCGCCGCCACGGCCGCGGCGGCACGGGGGCCGAGCCCGGCGACCAGCTCCCGCATCGCCAGCGGCGAGAAGTACATGACCGCCGAGGACTTGCCCTCGTCGCGCCCCTTCAGCTCATGGATGCGCGCCACCGCGCCGGGGTCGAGCGGATCACAGGCGAGCCCGTAGACCCCGTCCGCCGGGAACACCGCAACCCCGCCGCTGGCGATCGTGCGCTCGAGAGCGGCGCGCGTCGCGGCGCCACCGTCCCGCTCCAGGGAGAGGATTTCGGGCCGTCCGCTCACTGAGGGCCATCCCTTGGGGCGCTTTGCTCCCTGACAGGTAGTAACAACCCGCCCCGCCGGCTCACAGCTCACCGATCACGACGCGCTCGATACGGGCGAGGTCACGGCGGCGCTCGATCGCGTCGAAGCCGGCGTCGCGCATCAGCGCCTCGACCGCATCGGCCTGGCCGGCACCGATCTCGAGTGCGAGAACCGTGCCGCCGGCTGCGTGCCGGGCCTGCGCGACGGCGGCACCGGTCCCTCCCGCGTGGCGCGATCGATGGGCGAGGAGCGCTGCGACCAGCTCGCGGATCGCGTCGAGACCCTCCGGCCCCGAGAGCAGCGCCTGGCGGGGCTCCCACCGGGTCACCTCGGGCTGCAGCGATACCCATTCGCTCTCGGCGACATAGGGCAGGTTGGCGAGCACCAAGTCGAAGTCCTCTTCCGGGGGGAGTGAGCCCGGCAGGAAGCGGACCCGCTCGGCGAGCCCGAGCCGCTCGGCGTTGGCCCGCGCCACCCCCAGCGCCGAAGGCGAGGTGTCGGTAGCCGTCACCTCACAGTCCGGCAGCTCGGTAGCCAGCGCCAGCGCGATCGCCCCGGAGCCGGTGCCGACGTCGAGCAGCGTCGCCGGCCGCCGCTCCAGCGCCACCTCGACCAACAGCTCGGTCTCCGGCCGCGGGATCAGCACCTGCGAATCGACCGCCAGCTCGATCCCTCGGAACCCTTTCCGGCCGACGATGTAGGCGACCGGCTCCCGCCGCAGGCGCCGCCGCACCATTTCCCCGAACCGCCGCCCCGCCGCCGGCTCCACGTCGGCACCGGCGATCAGCGCCGCCCGCTCCAAACCGGTCGCCTCGGCCAGCAGCACTTCGGCATCGAGCCGCGGGTCTTCGATGCCGGCGGCGCGCAGCGCGTCGATCGCGCCATCGAGGGCTTCGCGACTGCTTGCTCCGCCAGCGACGGTCACGCGACCGCAGCGGCCTCGAGCCTCTGGCGTTTCTCCTCAGCCGCGAGCGCGTCCGTGAACTCGCGGAGATCGCCGCCGAGTACACCGTCCAGATTGTGGGACGTGTGCTTGATGCGGTGGTCGGTAACCCGACCCTGGGGGAAGTTGTAGGTGCGCACCTTCTCGGAGCGCTCGCCGCTGCCAACCTGGGCCTTGCGCTCGGAGGCGATCTTCGCCTGTTGCTCGGCCAGCTCACGCTCGTAGAGGCGGGCCCGCAGCACCCGCATCGCCCGATCCTTGTTTTGCAGCTGGGACTTCTCGTCCTGCATCGAGACGACGATCCCGGTCGGTTTGTGGGTGATCCGCACCGCCGAGTCGGTCGTGTTGACCGACTGCCCGCCAGGACCGGAGGAACGGTAGACGTCGATCTGCAGGTCGTTCTGGTCGACCTCGACCTCGACCTCCTCGACCTCAGGGAGAACGGCTACGGTCGCGGTAGAGGTGTGGATCCGACCCTGGGACTCGGTCTCGGGGACCCGCTGGACGCGGTGGGTCCCACCCTCGAACTTGAAGATCGAGTAGGCGCCCTCGCCCTTGACCGCGAAGGTCACCTCCTTGAAGCCGCCCGCCTCCGAAGCGGACTGCGAAAGGATCTCGGTCGAGAAGCCGCGTTCCTCGGCGTAGCGGGTCAACATCTTGTAGAGGTCGCCGGCGAAGAGGGCCGCCTCGTCGCCACCGGTGCCGCCGCGAATCTCGACGATCACGTTCTTGGCGTCGTTGGGGTCCCGCTCGACCATTGCGAGCCGGATCTCCTCTTCGAGCTCCGCCAGGCGCCCCGGCGCCTCTTCGACCACCTTGCGTAGCTCGGCGTCCTCCCCCTCATCGAGCAGCTCTCGCGCCCCCTCGAGGTCATCGCGGACCGTTCGCCACTCGCCCGCCAACTCGCGCGCCGGCTGCAGCTCGCGGTATTCACGACCGACCTCGGCGTAGCGCTCGCGATCCCCGATGACTCCTGGATCCGACATCTGCGCCTCCAGCTCGCTGAAGCGCGCTTCGACCTGTTCAACCAGCTGCTCGATCATCCGGAGGCAACCCTAGAGGGCGCAAACCAAGCAGGTCGGGGGACGCAGGGAAGTGAGGCGAGGGGAGCGCACTCCAGTGCGTGACCCGAGCCGCGCGACCGAGGACCCCGAGATGCGCCGGTTCGCGCCCTCTAGGCGACGATCTCGATGTGGCCTTGGGAGGCCGCCTCCTCGGGGTTCTCCCGGGCGAGGACGGCGTTGAGTGAGGCGATCGCCACCGCGAGCTGCTCTTCGTCAGGCTCGCGGGTGGTCAGGTTCTGCAGCATCAGGCCGGGCCACATGACCGCCCGCACCCAGCGTTTGCGGCGGTTTTTCCCGGCCCACTTGATCACCTCGTAGGAGAGGCCGGCGATCAGCGGGATGCCGAGGATGCGGGAGGCGACCAGCCAGTACCAGGCCGGCAGGCCAATCGGAGCGAAGACGAAGATCGCCAACACCATCACGATCAGCAGGAAGCTGGTCCCGCAGCGGGGGTGCAGGCGCGAGTAGAGCTTGGCCCGCGCCGGGGTCAGCTCGTCTTCGGCCTCGTAACAGGAGATCGTCTTGTGCTCGGCACCGTGGTACTCGAAGACCCGCCGCATGTCCGGCATGCGGCTGATCGCGGCGATGTAGCCGATGAAGATCGCCGTGCGGAGGATGCCCTCGATCAACCAGAAGAGGAAGGGCGAGCCGAGCTGGTCCTTGATCAGGCTGGTGAGGCCGACCGGAACGACGAAGAAGAGCCCGACCGAGAGCAGCAACGAGAAGAAGATCGTCAGGCCCCAGATCCAGCCGCCGATCTCTTCCTTCTCCCCCTTCTCCTCGTCTTCCTCCATCTGCGCGTTGGCTGAGATGGCAAGTGCCTTGAAGCCGATCTTCATCGACTCGCCGAGGGCGACGACGCCGCGGATCACCGGCACCCGCCAGAGCCGGTGGCGCTTCGCCCACGGCACCAGCTGCTCGGACTGGATCTCGATCTCGCCCTCGGGGTTGCGGACGGCGACGGCCCAGACCGCGACACCGCGCATCATCACGCCCTCCAGCACCGCCTGACCGCCGACCGGCGCGTCGCGCTTGGCGACGAGAGCGCCGTCGGGCATGCGCAGCGGATCCCCCCCGTTCTCGGTGGGGACTTGGATCGCCTGTGCCGAGCCCGCCGGCGGGCTCACCGGTTACTTCCCGGCCCGGTGCTTGGCAGCGCGGCGCTGGAAGCGCTCGACGCGGCCACCGGTGTCGACCAGCTTTTGCTTGCCCGTGTAGAACGGATGGCACTCGGAGCAGAGCTCGACATGCAGATCGGCTTTCGTCGACCGCGTGTAGAACTGGTTGCCGCACGAGCAGTGCACGTTGGCAAGCGTGTAATCGGGGTGAATTCCTGCCTTCATCTCCTCTAAGTCTAGAGAACGGCGCAAGGGCTGCCGATACCCCTGTGTGACCTCGAGCTCGACCGCCCCTGCCCAGACCTCCCTGCTGCGGGTACTGCGGGTCCTGATCGCAGCGGTAATCGGCTTTGGCATCGCCCTCGCCGTGCTGCACGACTGGCTTGGGCTGGGTGGCGACGGCGCCGACCTCGTCGTCAACGGCATCCTCTACGACGCGGTGATCGTTGCCGCCGGCCTGGCCTGCCTCCTGCGTGCGCGGGAGTCCGGCCCCGAGCGCGGCGCCTGGATCGCGATCGCGGCCTCGATCCTCACTTGGGGCGCCGCCGAGATCTACTGGACCGCGGTGCTGACGAACGACCCCTCGCCGCCCTACCCCTCCCCTGCCGACATCGGCTACCTCGCCTTCTATCCACTGGCGGCGCTGGGAGTCGGCCTGCTCGTCCGCGCCCGCGCCCGCGAGCTCGACTGGCGGCTCTGGATGGACGGCCTGATCGCCGCCCTCGGCACCGCCGCCCTCGGCACCGCTTTCGTCTTCGATTTCGTCGCCGACCGGACCGGCGGCACCCTGGTCGAAGAAGTGACGACCCTCGCCTATCCGCTGGGGGACGTCCTGATGCTCTCGCTCGTCGTCGGCGTCATCGCGCTGACGCGCTGGCGCCCGGGCCGGACCTGGTCGCTGCTGCTGGCCGGGCTGGGGCTGCTGGTGATCGCCGACGTCGCCTACACGCTGCAGGAAGCGGACGCCTCCTTCCCGCAGGGGGACTGGATCGAACCGATCTACCTCTTCGCGGCGCTCTGCCTCGGCGCCGAGACCTGGCAGCCGCGGGCGGCGGCAATCAAGGCGGCGGCCCGCTTCGACGGCTGGCGCGAGCTGATGGTCCCTGCCTTCTTCGCGGTCGTGCTGATCGGCCTGTTCATGATGCAGTCGGTCGGTTCCGGGAGCGTCCTCTCGAGCGCACTCTGGATCGCCACGATGGTCGCCGTCGTCGCCCGCCTCGCGATCAGCGTCAGCGAAAACAAGCGACTGCTCAACCGGGTCCGCACCGACGCCCTCACCGGCCTCGGCAATCGCGGCGCTCTGCAGGTCGACTTCGCGGAGCTGGACCGGCGCGGCGGCGAGAAAGCGCCAACGACCCTGGTGCTCTTCGACCTCGACGGCTTCAAGCACTTCAACGACACCTTCGGCCACCCCGAGGGGGACGTTCTGCTGACCCGTCTGGGCGTGGAGCTGCGGGACGCGGTCGCCGAGGACGGCACCGCCTACCGGCTCGGCGGCGACGAGTTCTGCGTCGTCCTCAAGGGTGACGGCTGGCGATCGGAGGAGGCGAAACGCAGGGCCGTCGACGCCCTCTCGGCGCAGGGTGGTGGCTACGATGTCCAGGCCTCATGGGGAGCAGCGACGATTCCGGGTGAGGCCGAGGACAGCGCCGCGGCGCTGCGCCTGGCGGACGTGCGGATGTACGCGCAGAAGGAGTCGCGGCGGCACGCCCCCGGTGAGTCGCTGCCCCTGGAGAAGCTCCGGGAGATCGGGTCAGCTCGGCAGGGCGAGGCTGTCGAGTAGGACGAGCAGCACCGAGGTGACCTCGGCCCGGCTGGCCGAATCCTCGGAGCGCGCCACCAGCATCGCCGCCTCGTCGAGCGCCCCGAGCAGGAGGTGGGCGGTTGGCTTGACGGGGACCTGGCGGATCTCCCCCGCCTCGATCGCCGCGTTGAGGCTGGCCTCGATCAGGCCCAGCCCGTTGGCGGCGCCGATCTCCCGCCAGCGCTCCCAGCCGAGCACGGCCGGCGCGTCGTGCAGGGCGATCCGTCGCAATTCCGGCTCGGCACACTCATCGAGGAAGGCCTCGATGCCGGCCCGCATCGCCGCCAGCGGACTCTCCAGCTCGGAGCCGAGGACGATTCGCGCGACCCGCTCGGTCGACTCCGCCTCGAGCTGTTCGTAGGCCGCCTCGAGCAGCTGAGACTTGCCGCCGAAGTGGTGGTAGAGGGCGCCGCGGGTCACGCCGGCGGCGCGGACGATCTCCTCGGCCGCGACCTCGTCGTAGCCGCGCTCCGTGAAGAGCCGACGAGCGGCGGCGATCAGCGTCGCCCGGGTCGCCTCGGTCCGCTGCGACTGCGTGCGGCGGGGCGGGCTCGTTGCGCTCTCTGGATCAGGTTCTGGACTTACATGCATACTGTATGTATCTTAGAAGAAGAATCGATAGATGAACAGAGTTAGCGGCGTCGCGTCTCATGCAACTTGGCCATGCCAGCGCCGTCTCGCGCACTTCTAGCCAAACACTTTCCGACCGAGGGGATCCGATGACCGCGAGTGACGATACGCAACGCAAAGAGATCGATCTGACCACCGGCCGGATCCGCTATCGCGAGGCGGGCGAGGGCCCGCCGATCGTCTTCGTCCACGGCTATCTAGTCGACGGCCGGCTCTGGGACGGCGTCGTCGACCGGCTTGCCGACCGCTTCCGCTGCCTTGCCCCCGACTGGCCGATCGGGGCCCAGCAGATCGCCATGAACCCGGACGCGGATCTGACGCCCCCGGGGATCGCCGCGACGATCTCCTCCTTCCTCGAGGCCCTCGACCTGCGGGACGTGACCATCGTCGGCAACGACTCCGGTGGAGCGATGTCGCAGGTGCTCGTCACCACCTACCCCGAGCGGATCGGCCGCTTGGTCCTGACCAACTGCGACACCCACGAGAACTTCCCGCCGGGGATCTTCAAGGCGATGCCACCGTTGGCGAAGCTGCCCGGAGGCATGGCCGTACTCTCGCTGCCCTTCCGGGTCCCAGCCGCCGCCCGCCAGGCCTTCAAGCCCTTCGCGCGGACGACCATCCCGCCCGACCTGATCGCCTCCTGGATGAAGCCGGCCACCAGCGACGCCGCCGTGTTTCGGGATCTGAAAAAGGTCACCGTCGACATGAACAAGCGCTACACCCTCGCCGCCGCCGAGAAGCTGCGCGGTTCGCAGTTGCCGATTCTGCTCGCCTGGGCGCCCGGCGACAAGTACTTCCCGATCTCCTACGCGGAACGACTGGCCGCGGAGGCGGGCAACGCCACGATCGTGCAAATCCCCGACGCCAAAACCTTCGTGGCGCTCGACCAGCCGCAACGGGTGGCAGAGGCGATCGCCGATTTCATCGGCAAAGGCGGCTGATCGTGTCGAACCGAACATGCGTTCCCAAAAACCGCAAAGTGCAGGTTTTTCGTCCGACCGAGCGGGGAATCTTCGCCAACCCCGCGATCCGGGACCCCAAGAGGACGGAGAGACATGGCGAAGCAGATCTTCGACCAGGACCGACCGAGGAGCACCATGGCGCAGCGGCTCGACGAAGCCTTTGCCGGCTGCGAGGAGTGGACGTTGGCGCCGCCGGCTCAACCGCGCAGCAGCATCGACTTCAGCCCCAGCGCCTCGAGCGTCTCGAGGATGATCGGCAGCGCTCCGGCGGTGCGAATCCAGGAACCACGGGCGCTGTAGTAGTCGGCATCGTGCAGTAGGACGACGTCTCCGGCGGCGATGTTCCGGGTCGCGCGCGCCGCGATCGACTCCGGCGTCGCCTGGCTCTGCCAGTCCTTGCCCCAGTGCGACCAGAGCACCGGGCGCCAGCCGCGGTGGCGGATCGTCCGCAGGCCGGCAGCGCTGAAGATCCCGTAAGGCGGCCGGTAGTCGCGGATCTCCTGGCCGGCGGCCTCCTCGATCGCCGCCTTGGCTCGCTCCGCGTCGTCGCGCAGCGCCCGCGGCGTCAGCCGCAGCTGGTTGCGGTGGCGGTGGCAGTGGAGCTCGACCCGGTGCCCGGCGGCGACGATCTCGGCGGCCAGCGAGGGGCGCCGCTCGACCTGCTCGCCGGCGAGGAAGAAGGTGGCGACTGCGCGATGCTCGCGGAGGGTCTCCAGCACTGCCGGCGTGCCCTGTGGATGCGGGCCGTCATCGAAGGTGAGCGCGACACCTTCCGCCCCGTCCTGGCGCAGCATCACGCCCAGCGCATCGCCGAGCGTTGGCACGACCGGTGCCAGGGCCGGGCCGGCGTGAATGACACCGGCGGTCGCGGCGGCGCCCGCCAGCGCTCGAATCAAGGGGCGGCGGTGACTTCCGCCTGAGCCGACGAACCCGCCTCGGCCCCAGATTCCGCCTGGGCTTCCGATTCCGCCTGGGCTTCCGACTCCCCTGATGCAGGCTGCGCCTGGCGCACGCCCGACGAGTTGTCGTTGTCCTTGCCGAGGTGGATGCGGCTCTCGATCGGCTTGGCGATCACCCGATAGGGCGTTTCCCAGTTGAGCCAGAAGGTGATCGCGACGAGCGCGATGATCGCCACCGCGGTGGCCGCCACAGCGGTCGCGGTCCGCTCCGCTCTCACCTTCCAGATCGGCTGCTGACGCACGCGCGGCCGGGCGGCGAGCACGCGCGAGGAGATCGGCGGCAGCGAAGCGAACGAGGAGTCCGGCGAGCGGCGCTCGCGAGTCGCGTGGCGCAACATCGACTCCAGCTCATGGCGTGAGCTGGCGACTTCGGCGAGACCGAAGCGCTCGAAGGCGGCATTGTTGGCGCGCAGGTGACCGGCCGAGAACCCGTAGGAGACGACCGGGCAGCCGCGGATGTGGGCCTCGAGCACGGTCAGGCCGGCGGTCGAGTGGACCATCGCGTCGGCTGCGGCCATCCAGTCGCTCATCTGTTCGGTGAAGCCGAGGATACGCACCTGGTTGCTGTTCCCAAAGCGCTCCTCGAGCCGCTCCTTGGCGCCCTCGTTGCGACCGGTGATGCAGACGACCAGCGTGTCTTCGTCGGCGAGGGCGGTGCGGATCGCGCCCTCTAGGTCGCCAATCCCCCAGCCGCCGCCGGAGACCAGCACGACGCGGGCGTGGGCGGGCAGGCCGAGCGCCTCGCGGGCATCCCCGCGGGTGCGCGGCATCAGGAAGTCCGGCGATATCGGCGGTCGCATCCATTCGGCGCTGCCGGGCCCGACCAGCCTCTCGACCTCCTCGATCGACTCCGGGTGGGTGACGTAGTGGAGGTCGATGCCGGGATGGACCCAGTAGCGCAGGCCGGCGAGGTCGGTGATCGCCGAGTGGACCGGGATCGGCAGGCGGCGGTTCTCGCGCAGCATCCCCAGCACGGCGGTGACGCCCGGGTAGGTGGAGACCACCACGTCGGGTTCGTAGCGAGCAATCAGATTCAGCAGGCCACGGGCGCCGAGCAGATAAGAGAGGTGGTGGGCGAGCCAGCGGGTCGGCGCGAACTTCGTGATCAGCCAGTACTGGACGTCGAACAGCCAGGGCATCCAGCGGAAGCTGACCCGGGAGCCGCCCCGCACGACCGAGGAGTAGAGGCGGCTCATCTCCTCGAGTCCGTTGGCGATCTCCACCTCGGCCTCGGGCGAGGCCTGCTCGATGTCGGCTTTGATCATCCGCGCCGGCAGGTCGTGCCCCTCGCCGATATCGGCGGTGAGGACGAGCACGCGCGGCGGCCGGTCCTCGAAGCGGGTGACGTCGGCGAGCAGGGCGCCGGCAGCGTGTTCGTTGCCGTTCAGCGAGGGACGTTTGCCGGGCACCGGGTCCGGTGGGCGGGTCGTGCCGCGGACCCATTCGACGTACTTGCGGACGCCTTCTTTGAAGTTGGTCTTCGCCTCCCAGCCGAGCTCCTCGAGGGCGCGCTGGTTGGAGATCGACTTGCCGGGGAAGTCGCCGGGACGCGGCGGGGTGTGGGTGATCTCACAGGTGTCGACGTTTTCCTGGACGCGCTCGGCGATTTCGAGGATCGTCACGACCTCGTCGCCGGAGAGGTTGTAGGTGCGGCCGGCCGCCTCGGGGGCGAGCGCGGCGACGATGCCGTCGGCGAGATCCTCGACGTAGATGAAGCTGCGGGTGGTGCTGCCGTCGCCGGCGATCGTCAGGGCCTTGCCTTCGAAGGAGAGGTCGGTGAATTTGGCGACGACGCCGGCGGCGCGGGCGCGCGGTCCGTAGGGGATGCCGAAGCGCAGCACCGTCGACTCGAGGTCGTAGAGCTCGGTGTATCCCGAGCAGTAGGTCTCACCGGCGAGCTTGGTGGCCGTGTAGAGGTGGCGCGGCGCCGGGATCGCGGTTTCCTCGTCGACCTCCTGCTCGGGGCAGTCGCTGTAGACCCAGGTGGTCGAGCCGTAGACGACCCGGCCGACTTTCGCCCGGCAGGCCGCCTCGAGCACGTTCAGCGTGCCGCGGGTATTGACCTCCTCGGCGAGGACCGGGTCGGCGAGCACGTGACCGACGTCGGCCACGGCGGCGAGGTGGATGACCGCGTCACAGTCGCGCATCGCCAGGTCGAGGTTGGCCTGGTCGGTGATGCTGCCGGTGAAGGTCTCGACTTCGAGCGGCGAGTGGTAAGGCGAGGCGCTGAGGTCGAAGATGCGCGGCGTCGCGCCCTTCGCCAAGAGCTTGTCGACGACGTGGGAGCCGATGAAGCCCCCGCCGCCCGTAACCAGGACCCTCATGCGGACTCCTCCTTGCTGAGGGCCGCCTCGCGGCTCTCGGGGCGGTAGTAGAGCGGCACGCACCAGTGGTTCTCGGCCACCCAGTCGGTGTTTGGCAGGTCGTCAGAGCGGCCCATGATGCGGTGGCAGGGCTGGTCGTAGACCTTGCCGGTGCTCTTCTCGAGCTCTTCGAAGACGATGTACTTGTAGAGGCCCGAGGTCATCCCCTCCGGCATCTCCAAGCGGGCCGGGTGAACCGGGTCGAGGTGCTGGCGGGCGTACTCGTTCTTCCAGGCGACGATCTCCTCCATCCGCTCGGCCTGGACCAGCGCCAGCGCCGCAGTGAACTCGCTCATCCGGAAGTTGAGGCCGTCGACCTCGTGCTCGAACTTGCCGTAGTTGCGGAACTTGCGGGCGAACTCGATCAGCTCGGGATTGCCGGAGACGAGCACGCCACCCTCGCCGGTTGAGACGGTCTTGGTCGCGTAGAGCGAGTAGACGCCGGCGTCGCCGAAGGCACCTGGCCGGGTGCCGTTCCAGTCGGCACCGTGGGCATGGGCGCAGTCCTCGAGCAGGAAGATGTCGTTCTCGCGGCAGTAAGCGGCGATCTTCTCGGCGTCGAAGGAGATGTGGCCGCCGATGTGGACGAGGATCGCCGCGCGCGGCCTGTGGCGCTCGGCCTTGGCCTCGAAGTCACTGAAGGACATGCAGAGGTCCTCGCGGTTGCAGTCGACGAACTCGACCTCGGCACCGGCGCCGATCGCCGCCAGCGGCGAGGCCATGAAGGTGTTCGACGGGCAGAGCACGGTCTCCCCCTTGACGCCGGCGAACTCGAGCGCCGCGAGGGCGCCTCCAGCCCAGCTGGAGAGGCCGAGGCTGGGCAGTCCGTTCCACTGCTCCCAGCGCTGCTCGAAGGCCTCCAGCTTGGAGCCCTCCGACCACTGCTCGGAGTCGAGGATCTCGTTCCAGAGCTCGAACAGTCGCGCGCGGTCGCGATGGTCGAACCCGATCGCGAACTTCGTCGCGTCGGGCCGGGTTGTCTCTGCAGCCCCTACGGTGGCTCCTTGGTGGGTGTGACTGGGATGCCTTCGCGGGACGAGTTGACCGGTTACGCACGAAAGGCGGCCGCAAAGCTACCACCACGAGCGGACCTGACGCGGGCGCACGAGCGCCCCTGATGCGGCGCATACCGGCGTCCTCGGTCGCTTGCGTGCGAGTGCACGCGGCGCTCCCTGCGTTCTTGGTCTGCTTGATCAGGAGCGCTCGTGGGCCGAATTCAGAACTTTTCCGACTGCGGAGGAGCCGGCTAGAAGAACCGTGCCGGCTACGGCCAGGGCCATGAAGGCGATCAGCAGCGCCCCATTCAGCGGGGTCGCGCCCCAGGACTCGTTGAAGATCAGTGGGGCGAGGAGGACCGGGACGAGGACTTGGACGGCGAACATGATCGGCGCCACGTGGGTGGCGCCGCGCCGTTGCAGGGCGCTCATCTCGCTGAGCAGCGCCAGGGCCTCGGATGCGGCGGCGGTGGCCAGCCAGGCGACGGCAACCAGCAGCGAGCCGGCGGAGAGCTCGTCGGTGAGCAGCTTGCTGGCGATCGCCGTCCAGGCGTAGCCGCAGCCGGCACTGATCACGGCGAGGATCGAGAGTGAGGCGGCCCGCGAGCGCAGCGCGTAGGGCAGCAGCATCGGCACCGCGACGACGGCGAGGGCCAGCGCCATCGTCGCGGTGCCGGCGTGGTCGGTGCTGCGTTCCGGAGCGACCAGGGCAACCCCGGCGACACCGCCGACGATCGCGGCGACAGCGACCCACTCACGCCGGCCGGGGGTCTCCCCCAGCTTCGACGCTCCCAGCCAGAGCAACAAGATCAGTCCGCTGGCCAAACACGGTTGCACGACCGTCAGCGGCGCCAACAGCAGTGCCCCGATCTCCAGCGGCCAGCCCAGCAGGCCGAGGCCGGTCGCGCCGAGCCAGCGCCGGTTGTGCAGCAGCTTGCCGATCAGCGAGACCCGCAGCGAGTGCTCGTGCGGCACCTCGCGCGCCTCCAGCGCCTGCAGCGCGATCGAGGCGTTGTAGAGCAGCGACGCTGCGACCGCCGCGACTATCCCGAGCGCCACCACGGCGCGAGGTTATCCGGCGCCTACGGTCGATCAGCGCTTCTGATCGAAGTCGCCGTAGTGGACGGCGACCCAGCCCATAGCGAAAGCCCCCAGAACCATGGCGAAGATCATGCCGACACTCACTCCGTAGTCGTCGACGCCAAAGGCCCGCAAGGTCAGAGCTGCCGCGACCATCATGAGAGCGGTGGCCAGGCCGACCAGAAAGAATGCCTTCGTTTCGGTCATCAGTTCACCTTAGCCGATGACTGCAGACAAAACCATTACAAGGGGCTCCGAACGCCGAGCCGGTCAGGCCACCGACCGCGACGAATCGACGCACCTCCCGATCGGACGCCCCCAGAAGCGCCGGGTAGACCTGGAATAAGAATCCGAACACCGCGATGGCGCCGGCCAACAGGCCGAGGCCCGCAGCGAAATCGCTGGCAATCGAGGCGGTGACGAGCACCGCCCGAACCTAGGCCAGGACGAACCGCAGTCGACACACCGAACGTGTCACCTGCGCCAGAGCTGTCGCGAAAGCGCTACGTCTCCTGGTACAGCGGGCCGTCGCCGCCCTCGGGCAGCGTCAGACGGCCGCCCTTGGCGGTGATCGCACCGCACTGGACGCAGTTGGAGGCGGTGACGTGGACGTCTACTTCCTGGGCGCCGCTCTCCAGCTGGTCCTCGGGGATTTCGTAGACCTGGGCCGGGCACATCGAGACCCAGGTCTGGGCGATCTCGCGCGGCACGTGGGTCTGGATGCGGACGTGATTGGGGGCGTCGTCGCGGGTGGCGTTGCCGGAGAGGAAGACCGAGTCGAGCTTGTTGAAGGTGAGCTCGTTGTCGGCCTTCGGGTACTTCTCGCTGGCCTTGCCCTCGAATACGGGAATCTCGGCGTTGTCCTCGATCTTCCAGTGACCACCCGGGAAGGCGCCTTTGGTGCCGACCATCATCGAGCCCATCGCACCGCCGAAGATCAGCCCTTTGGTCAGCGGCTGCTTCATGTTGCGAGAGCGATAGAGGTCCTTCTCGATCTCCGAGCCGCGGATCGCCTTGTCGTAGCTTTCGAAGTTGACCGAGTCGATGTCCTTCTTGAGCGACTCGACGATCGCTTCCGCCGCGTACATCCCGGCGTGCATCGCGTAGTGGACGCCGGCGAGTTCGGCGATGTTGACCATCCCGGCGGCGTCGCCGGCCATCAGCATCCCGGGGACGGAGAAGCGCTTCGGCAGCGCCCAGTAGCCGCCCGAGGGAATCGTCTTGGCGCCCCAACCGACCCGCTTGCCGCCCTCGAGGATCTTTTCGATGAAGGGGTGGGTCTTGAACAGCTGCAGGGCGTCGTGGACAGAGAAGGTGGCGTCGGTGGTGTCGAGCCCGACGACGAGGCCGAAGCAGACCTTGTCCTCGCCCATCGGGTAGATGAAGCTGCCGCCGGCCTCCTTGTATTTCGGGCCCCAGCGCAGTGGCCAACCGAGCGTGTGGATCACCCGGTCGAGCGGCTTCGGGACCTCCCAGACCTCCTTGACCCCGAGCTCCCAGACCTGCGGGTCGGAGCCCTCGCGGAGGTCGAAGTAGTCCATCGCCGCGTAGGTGAGGTGGCCGATGGTGCCCTCGGCCAGCACCGTCGCCTTGGCGACGACGTCGGAGCCGGGCTCGAAGTTGCCGAGCTCTTCGCCCTCTTTGCCACGGCCGCGGTCGCCGGAGCGGACGCCCTTGACGATCCGGTCCTCGACCAGCAGCTGCGTCGCTGCGGTCTCGGAGAGGATGTAGACGCCGGCCTCTTCGGCTTTTTCAGAGAGAAAGCGGCCCAGTTTCGAGACCGAGAGCGTGTAGGTGCCCTCTTTGCGGAAGTTGGGCGGCGGCGGCTTCAGCGGGAAGGCTTTGCTCTTGGTGAGGAAGTACGTCGCGTCCTTCGTCACCTCCTGGTAGACCGGCGGCCACTCGGCCGGAGGCAGGTCGGGGAAGAGTCGTTCCAGCGCCGAGGGGTCGACGTTGGCACCGGAGAGCAGGTGCGCGCCGGGGACTTTGCCCTTCTCGATCACCGCGACCGGGACTTCGCCGAGCTTCTCGAGCAGCTCCGGCTCGTTCTCCAGCAGCTGCATCAGTTTGTTTGCGCAGGCGAGGCCGGCGGGGCCACCGCCGACGATCGCGACGCCAACCTCGATGCGCTCGTCCACCGGGTCGGTCGGGGCGACGATCACGTCGGCCGAATCGAACGGGGGCGGGAACTCGCTGGGGGCTACGGCTGGCATCTCGACTCCTATCGCGGTCTACTCGTGGTGGGAACTGCGTCCGGGGGGCCGCAGCCCCCCGGAATGACTCAGCCCTTCTTCGCCTTGATCGCCTCGGTCAGCTTGGGGACGATCTTGTGCAGATCGCCGACCACGCCGAGATCCGAGAACTCGAAGATCGGGGCATTCGGGTCCTTGTTGATCGCCAGGATGTTCTCCGAGTTCTGCATCCCGACCTTGTGCTGGATGGCGCCGGAGATGCCAGCCGCCAAGTACAGCTTCGGCGCGACCGTCTTGCCGGTCTGACCGATCTGGGCGGCGTAGGGGTACCAGCCGGCGTCGACGACCGCGCGGGTCGCCGCGACGGCACCGCCCATCGCCTCGGCCAGTTCCTCGCACTCCTTGAAACCCTCGGCCGCACCGAGGCCGCGACCGCCGCCAACGAGGATGTCGGCGTCCTCGATGTTGACGTCGGCGCCACGCTGCTCGCCGCGCTGGACCATCGTTGCCTTGGTCGACCAAGCCGAGAGCTCGACGTCGACGTCGACGACCTCAGCGGTGCCACCGCTCTCTTTGGCGTCGAAGGCGTTGAGGCGGCCGATGATGATGCCCGGCTCGCTGACGTAACCGACGTCGGCGACCTGGGAGTCCTGGAGGATCGGCCGCTCAGCGACCAGCTTGCCGTCCTGGACTTTGACAGCGGTGACCTCCATGGTGACGCCGGCGCCGAGGCGGGCGGTCAGGCCGGCCCCGATCTCGAAGCCGAGCAGGCCGCCGCCGAACAGGGCGTAGGAGATGCCGTTGTCCTGGATCACCTTGGCCATCGCGTCAATGATCGGCTGGGCCAGCCCCTCCGGGACGCTCTTCGCCCGGTAGACCTTGGCGGCGCCCCAGTTGCCGAGCGAAGCGGCAGCGTCGTCGGCGACGTCGCCGACCACCAGGGCCGAAGCCTCGCCGCCGACCTGACTGGCCAGCTTGGCGGCCTCGGAGATCGCCCCGAGGGAGTTTTTGTTGAAGTTGCCCTCGTCGTCGTGGAGGGCGTAAACCAGAATGCCTGCCATCTAGATCAGCTTCCTCTCGTCGAGCCAGGCGACGATCTTTTCGACCGTCTCGTTGGTGTCCTCGTCCTCGATGATCTCGCCGGCTTCCTTGGCGGGAGGCGGGTTGAGAGCGAGGACCTGGGTCTGGGAGCCGGCCTCGCCGACCTTGCCGGCCTCGATGCCGACGTCGCCGGTGGCCTTGGCGTCGAGCGGCTTCTTTTTCGCGCCCATGATCGCTTTCAGGCTCGGGTAGCGCGGCTCATTGATCGCGTCACCGACGCTGATCACGGCCGGCAGCTCGATCTCGACGGTGTCGTAGCCGTACTCGGCCTGGCGCTCGCAGCGGAGCTTGCCGTCGTTGACGTCGATCTTGATCACCTGGGTCAGCGAGGGCATCTGCAGGTGGTCGGCGACGACCGCGCCGATCGTGTAGCACTCGCCGTCATCGGACTGCTGGCCGAGCAGGACCAGGTCCGGGCTCTCGGACTCCAGCACCTTGGCCAGCGAGTAGCCGGTGGCACAGACGTCGGAGCCGGCCAGCGCCTCGTCGGAGAGGTGCACCGAGCGGTCGGCGCCGAGCGC
>JBEVJP010000099.1:0-21893 GCA_040510155.1 Solirubrobacterales bacterium
ACGTCGGGGGGGGGCGCGGCGGCCTGTGCCGCCCCCACCCCCCCCGCCCGCGCCCGCCCCGTGGGCCGGGCCGCCGCCCTCCCCCCCGCGACCCCCCCCCCCCCCCCGCCCCCGCCCCCCCCCGACGTGCTGCTGCTCGACGAGCCAGCCTCGGCGCTCGACCCGATCGCCACCGCCTCGATCGAGGAGCTGATGCACAGCCTCAAAGGCCGTTTTACGATCGTGATCGTCACCCACAACATGCAGCAGGCCGCCCGCGTCGCCGACCAGACCGCCTTCTTCAGCCTCGACTCGAGCGCTTACGAACCGTCCGGCACGCTGGTCGAATTCACCGACACGGCGACGATGTTCACCAACCCGGCCGACCCGCGCACGCGGGACTACGTCACCGGCCGCTTCGGCTGAGTCGCCTGCGGAAGAGGAGGTTCAGCGGCGCAGGATCGCGTCGCTGGAGACCTGCTCGAGCAGCGACTGGCCGCACTGCCAGCAGTAGGTGGCGCCGCTGGAGTGGGGGGCACCGCAGCGCGAACATGACCCGGCGGTGCCGGTCTCCTCGGTGCGGACGATCCGTTCCACCTCGGCCAGCTCGGCGTCGGCGTCCTGCAGGACGACAGCGCGCTTGACCAGCAGCTCGACCTTCATCTGGTTGCGAACCGCCATCTCGTAGGCGAGCCCGCCGAGGTCCCACTGCAACTCGGCGACGCGGGCGATCAGCTGGTCGCGGCGCCGCTGCAGGTCGACCATCATCTCCTGGCCGACGGCCGGGCTCGGCGGGGCGCTCGACGCGGCCGGCGTCGTGGCGGCTTGGCCGGGGTTGGGCTGGGCGCCCTTGCGGCGCTTCGGAAGTTTGGGCTTGGGGATCATTCGCCGAAGAATTCCCCGGTGAATTCGCCGCCGTCGCAGCCGGCGGTACCGGATTCGCATTTGCCGCCCGGCTGGACTTTGGCCGGCGGCAGCTTGACGTCGCCTTCCGGTTTCAGCACCGATTCGGCACCGGCCTGCGTTTCTGCTTCCTTGGCTTTCGCGGCCTTCTCCTGCTTCGATTTCAGCGCCTTGCCGCTGCCAGTGGTGGAGTCGCTGCTTTCGCTGCTGGCGCTGGCTCCTTCGCCGCCAGCGCCGCCACCGTTGACGGTGATCACCTGCGGCGTCTGCGGGGCGCTGGCGGTGGTGCCGCTGTTGCCGGAGCGGCCGATCAAGACGCCGAGGCCAAGTGCCAGCAACAACACGCCGATGCCGGTGATCAGCGCCGCGTTTGGAGAGATGCCGCCGCTGCGCTTCTTCCTCGGTGGGGGTGGGGGCGGCGCCTGCTGGCTCTGCTGCACGGCATCCATGAGGACGACGGCATCCATGAAGGGGAGTCGGGGGTCGCCGCGCCGCTGCCCACACTGCAGGCAGTAGCGCTGGTCGGCCGCGAGCACGGCGCCGCAGTTGACGCAGTTGTCGCCACCCCCTGCCACCGCCGAGGACTGGATCGGCGTCGCGGGTGCCCGCTGATGATCGGTGGGCGGAGCGGGAGGGACGGGCGCCGGCCCACCGGCGGCAGGCTGCTGTGTCCCGCCTGCCGCGGGCTGGGCACCCGAGGAGGCGAGGGGGGTCGAGACGTCGGTCGAGTCCATCGGCGGCAGGGGCCGATTGTCCGGGCGTCGGTGCGCGCAAGTGTTGAAGAGTTGTGAAAGCGCTGTGACACACCTTTCACATCCCGGTCACAAATGAGTCACGGTACGTGGTGAGAATCGAAGCCAGCGTGACTGGCCCGAACCCGAGCGATGACCAGGGGGTCCGCGGCGCCGAGCGCTGCGCCGAGTGCGGCAGCCGTCTCGCCCCGAGCCAGCGCTACTGCATCGAGTGCGGTACTCGCCGGGGCCCTCTGCCGGCCGTGGTGGGGGAGAGGATCGCGACCCTCCAGGAGCGCGGCCGCCCACACGGCTCCACGGCCAGGGTCGCCGCGGTCCCGCCGGCCACCCCGTCCGCGGCGGCGGTCGACGACGACGACGGCTTCTGGAGCTTCATGCCGTCCCCGCAGATCGCCGCGGTGGCGGTAATGGCCCTGCTCGCCGCTGGGGTGATCATCGGCACGGTGAGCAGCCCGCTCGCCTCCAGCGCCGGCTTTGCGCCGATCGTCCTGGTCTTCACCGGCGGCGGCGGAGGGGCGCCAGCTCCTGAAGAAGAACCGGAAGAAGTCGTCGAACCGAGCTCGTCCGGCCCCGCCGCGATCGTCGCCAGCGTCCCCGAAGCTCCGGCTGAAGTCCCGGAAATCGATCCGGAACCGGAACCGGAAGCACCGCCGCCCCTCGAACTGCCGCCGGAACTGGAAGCGGAAGAAACCCTCCCCGACGTGAAACACGTCTTCCTGGTGGTGCTCGGCGAGGCGGGCTACGAAGACAGCTTCGGCAAAGCCTCGACCTCGGAATATTTCGCCAAGAAACTCCCCGAACAGGGCGAGTTGATCAGCAACTACTTCGCGGTCACGCAAGGCGCGCTGGCGAACCAGATCGCGCTACTCAGCGGGCAGGGGCCGACGCCGCAGACGGCGACCAACTGCCCCGAATACACGCCGATCGCTCCCGGCACGCTCAGCGTGGAAAAGCAGGTCGAAGGCAACGGCTGCGTCTATCCGAAGGAAACGCCGACTCTTCCAGCGCAGCTGGCCAAAGACAAACTCACCTGGAAGGGCTACATCGAGGAAGAACCAACCGACGCCGGGGCCGGGGTGGCGCCGAGCTGCCGACAGACCTGGCGCAACCCATTCGTCTACTTCGCCGCGATCGCCGAAAGCCCCGAATGCGCCGAACGCGACGTCGGCCTGCCGCAGCTCGAAGCCGATCTCGAGGACGTCAAAACGACGCCGACCCTCTCCTATATCGCCCCCAACGCCTGTCACGACGGCGCCGAAGCGCCCTGCGCTCCGGACCAGCCGGCTGGCCTCGCCGGCGCCCAAGCCTTCCTGGAAGCGCTGTTGCCGAAAATCACCGAATCGACCGCCTACAAGGAAGACGGCGGCCTGATCGCGATCACCTTCGCCCAGGCTCCCCAGGTCGGTGAAAAAGCCGACGCCAGCTCCTGCTGCGCGACGCCTGAATATCCCAACCTGCCGGCTCCGACGACGGCGGCAGAAGCGCCGACCGGACCGGTCAGAGCGAGCGGCGGCGGCGGTCGGGTCGGCCTGCTGCTGATCTCACCCTTCGTGAAGCCGGGGACCGTCAACGAAAGCGGCTACTACAACCACTACTCGTTGCTGCTCAGTCTCGGGGAACTGCTCGGACTGGAACCGCTCGGTTACGCGACCAACCCGGCGCTGACCGCCTTCGAAAGCGAAGTCTTCAACGCCGGCGAAGAAGAGGAATCGACCCTGGTGCCGCCGGCGGGCGCCGGAGGGGGCAGGCGGCCTCAGCTCGGTTCGAGCAGCAGCGCCAGCTGTCGTGACTGCGCCAGGAGGACGCCGTCGGCGCTCCAGAGCTCGCCGTCTTCCTCGAAGAAGCCGTGGCGGGCTAGGCCGGATCGGAAGGCGACCAGGTAGGCGTCCTCCGCCGTCGCGGCCGCCGGAGGCAGCGGCGAGCGAAAGTGGACGGTGTAGTCGATCGTCGGTGCCGGGCGCGGACTTTCGACGCGCACGAACGAGGCCGGAAACCAGGTGTCGAGCAGGGCGGCGGCGAGCGGCGCGTCGAGCAGGTGTGGCTCGCGGGTGCGGATCCAGGCGCCGTTGCGGGCAGGGCCACCGGAGAAGGCGGGCTCGCCGAGGGCGGGGCGGACCAGGTAGTTCTGCAGCATCCGCGGGGCGCCCGGTCGGTCGCTCGGTTCGATCGCGTGCATCTCGCCCGGCTCACCCGCATCGGGCATCTCGGCTTCATCGAAGCCGCCCTCGGCCCAGTCCTCGGAGAGCACCGCCAGCGCCGTCGCCTGCACCTCGCCGTCCTGTTCCATGCGTGCGGAGGCGAAGGTCGCCCGGCTCCCTTCGCGCTCGATCCGGACCGCCAGCTCGACCGGCCCGGTCTTGGGCGCCCGCGGGTACTGCACGGTCAGCGAGCGCGGCGCCCGGCCCTCGCCGGTCGCGGCGAGGATCGCCCGCAGCACCACCGCCGCCACGTAGCCGCCGTTGGGCCCGCGGCCGACCCACCAGCGGTCGCTCATCTCGGCGCCGAAGCGACCGTCGCCCAGCGGCTCGATCGCCGTGTCGGCGTCGAAGCCAGGCAGCGAGACGGCGCTGGCTCCCTCGCTCACGCGCCCTCCGGCTCGGGCTCGCGACCATGACTGCCGCCCTCGCTGATGCCGATCCGTTCGTGCAGCCGTCGCAGCGGCGCCGGTGCCCACCAGTTCCATTTGCCGAGCAGCTCCATCAGCGAGGGAACGAGCAGCGCGCGGATGATGGTGGCGTCGATCAGGACGGCCAGCGCCGTGCCGACCCCGTTCTCCTTGATGAAGATGATCTGGGAGGTGGCGAAGGCGCCCATCGCGACCGCGAACAGTAACGCCGCCGCGGTGACGATCCGGCCGGTTCGCTCGAGCCCGATCGCGACGCTCTCCGAGTCCGAGGCGCCGTCGTCGCGCGCCTCCTTGATCCGCGAGAGCAGGAAGACGGCGTAGTCGGTCGAGAGCCCGAAGGCGACCGCGAAGAGCAGGATCGGCATCGTCTGCTCGATCGCCCCCGGGCTGGAGTAGTCGAGGAACCCTTCCAGCCGGCCGTCCTGGAAGATCAGCACCAGCAGCCCGAAGACGGCGCTGAGGTTGAGGAAGTTCATCAGCAGCGACTTGATTGGCAGGATCACCGAGCCGGTCATCAGGAAGAGGATCACCAGCGTGGCGATGACGACGATCGCCAGCACGATCGGCAGGTGGCTGACCAGACTGCTCTGCAGGTCGACGAAGTCGGCGGTGGCGCCGCCGACCAGTGCGGTGGTGCCAGGCGGCGTCGGCAGGGCCCGAACGTCCCTCACGGTCGTCTGGCTGGCCTCGGAGGCAAAGGGGTGGGCGGAGATCGTTTCGATCACGGTGACGTCGCCATGCAGCGGTCGCGGCGTCGCTTCGGCGACGCCGGGCACGCGCTCGACCCGGCTCGCCATCAGCGCCGCCTGGCGCGGCGTGCCGCCTTCGAAGTCGACCCAGATCGGGGTGTCGTGGTAGGGCGGGAACTGGGTGCGGACGGTCTCATACGCCTGGCGGGCAGTCGCCGACTTGGGCAGCACCGTCGGGTCGACGGTGTCGAACTTGATCGAGAAGAAGGGGATCCCGAGCACGATCAGGAACAGCGCCGAGACAGTCGCGATCGGCGCCGGCCGCCGCATCACGAAGCGCGAGAGCCGGTACCAGAAGCCGCTCTGGTCGGGGCGGGCGTCCGCATCGGCGCGGCGCCGCAGGAACTTCGGGGCGCCGGCGTTGACGCGGGTGCCGAGCAGGGTGAGTACCGCCGGCAACACGGTCAGCGAGATCAGCGCCGCGAACAGGGCCACCAACGAGCCGCCCAGGCCCATCGAGTAGAGGAACCGCTGCGGGAAGACGAGCAGCGAGGCGAGCGCCGCCGCGACCGTCAGCGAAGAGAAGAAGACAGTGCGCCCGGAGGTGGCGAGCACCCGCCGCATCGCCGCCAGCCCCGGCCCGTCCTTGGCGATCTCCTCGCGATAGCGGGAGACGATGAAGAGGCTGTAATCGATCGCCAGGCCGAGCCCGAGCGCGGTGGTCAGGTTGAGCGCGAAGATCGAGATCGAGCCGAACTCGGACGCGAGGCGCAGGATCAGGAAGGTGCCGACGATCGCCAGGCCGCCGATCATCAACGGCAGCAGCGCCGCGACGAGGCTGCGGAAGAACAGCAGCGAGAGCAGGAAGAGCAGCGGGAAGGCGAGCATCTCCGCTGTCCGCAGGTCCTTCTCGACCTGTTTGTTGACCTGCTCCTGGGCGACCGCGAAGCCGCCGACCGTGACGCCGGGCTGGCCCGAGAGCTGGTCGGCGATTTCGCCGCCGACTTCCTGGACCTGCTTGTCGTCGGTCGGCTTCAGGGTCACGGCGAAGTAGCTGGAGCGGCGATTCGCGGCGACGAAGGCGGGGGAGTGGGTCTCGTAGTAGCCCGTCACCCTGGCGACGTCGGGCCGTGCCCGTACTTCCCGCTCCAAAGACTCGACCCGCGCCCGCGTCGCGGGCCTGGCGACGGCTCCGTCGACCACCGCGATCACCGCCGGTGCCCGCAGGCCGGCGTCCTCGAGGCGTTCGCGCGCCTGCACCGTCTCGGTCGCCGGGTCGTCGGCCCCATAGGGATCGAGACGGCTCGCCACCGAGCCGCCGAAGACACTGGCGACGATGAAGAAGAGGATCGCGAAGAGGCCGACGCGGCGGGCCTTGCTGTCCGCGAGTCGGGCCAGGGAGTCGAACATCAGCTGCTCCTTTTCTCGGGTGCGGGCGCCTGGAGGATTTCCGCCTCCATCCGCTCGCACCAATCGGCGAACCAGTCGGTGAACTCGATGCCGCCCCGCAGCACGGTCAGGGGGAAGGGGTCATCGCTCTGCGAAGCTGCCTTGTCCGGTTCCATCGCCCTCAGCTCGGCGTTGACGCTGCGCCGGTACTCCTTCATCTCGCGGAGGATCTCGACCGCCTCCTCGCGCGGCAGGACGCCGGCGAAGAAGAGCTTCAGCAAGCCTTCGTCCCGCATCTCGTAGGTGCGCGGCGGTCGCCGCAGCCAGGCCTTCAGCTCCGCTTCGCCGTCGGCGGTGATCTCGTAGACGGTCCGCTTGCGGCCGCCGGTGGGGGAGTCGACCCCGCTCACCAGCCCTGTCTCGGAGAGTCGCTTCAGCTCGGGGTAGATCTGCCCGTAGCTGGCTGCCCAGAAGAAGCGCGTCGTTTGATCGACGGCCGCTTTGATCTCGTAGCCGGAGCGCGGCTCCTTGCTGACCATGCCGAGGATCACGTAGGCGGTGGGGCTGAGCTCATCCATCTTCCGCAACATATATCGCTCCGATATATCGAAAAGTGATACCAGTCACAGACGCCGAGCCTGCGGGTCGAGCGAAGTGGATCGCTTATGGTCAGCGCAGCCGAGAACTCGAGGGAAGGGACGGAGATGGCGCTGGACCAAAGCAAGATCGGTCGCGTGGTGGCCGAGCAGATGGAGGCGATCGAAGGCGATTACGGGGACGACTGCGAAATCGGCGACGTCTGCACGATCGTCGAGGTCGTGGGGCCGCACGGATCCCACGTTCGGGTGCGGAGCAGCGACATGCGTCCCCACAGTGGTCTCGGCTTGGTGCGGATGGCCGAACAGGCGATGCTTGGCAGCCTCGGCGGGCCGGAGTAGTTCAGGACAGCTCGGCGACCAGGGCGGCCACGACCAGCGGGTCGAACTGGCTGCCGGCGTGCGCTTCCAGCTCGGCGATCGCGGCCTCGTGGCCGATCGAGCGCCGGTAGGTGCGATCGGAGGTCATCGCGTGGTAGGCGTCGCAGGTGGCGATCACCATCGCTCCTGGCGGGATCTCGTTTCCGGCCAGCCCGTCGGGATAGCCGCCGCCGTCGTAGCGCTCGTGGGCTGAGCGGACCAGCGGCGCCACCGGGGCGAGGACGGGGATCCGCTCCAGCATCCGGGCGCCGATCGCGGTGTGCTCGTCCATCCGCGCCCGCTCGCCGTCCGTGAGGGGGCCGGGCTTGCGGAGGATCTCGCCGGGGACGCCGATCTTGCCGACGTCGTGCAGCAGCGCCCCGTAGCGCAGCCGCTCCAGCTCGGCGCCGCCCAGCCCGAGCCGCTCGCCGACCCGCGCGGCCAGCTCGGCGACCTCGTTGGCGTGGTCGGCGGTGTAGGCGTCCTGCAGCTCGACTGCGTCGGCGAGCACGCCGACCGTGGTCAGAAAGGCGCCCTCGAGTTCGGAAACCAGCTGGCAGCGGTGCAGCGCCGCCCCGACCTGGCTGGCGATGACGTGGGCGAGCAGCAGGTCGTCCTCGGCGAAGGCACCGGGCTCGACCTGCTCGAGGTTCATCACGCCCCAGATCGAGCCGGCCACCGAGATCGGCAGCGACAGCTCCGAGCCGGGGTCGGTACGCGCATTGCGGGTCAGGTAGTCGGAGTCGAGCCGGGTGTCGTTCACCATCACCGGCTCGCCGTCGCGGGCGACGCGGCCGTTGACGCCGACCTCGACCGGCTGCTCGAGCGCGAGGAAGCCGTCGACCTCTTCGGCCAGCGGCCCGGCCGCGGCGACGACCCGCAGCATCCCGTCGGGATCGAGCCGCTGCACGACCGCCAGGTAGTAGTCGAAGGACTCGTGCAGGAGTCGCACGGCGATCCCGGCAACCTCGGCGGCGCTACCTGCGGCGGCGAGGTTGGTGGCGACCCGGCTGGCGACCAGCAGCCGCTGCGCCTGCGGCGAGGCGCCAGCAGCTGGGCTGGCGGGCGAGACGCTGGCGGTGATCGGCTCCATGGGCGGGGTTATCGGCGTGCCCGGGCGTTGCTTTAGCGGCCCCTTTATCCTCAGGCCTTCGTGAGCGAAGCGAGCCTGGACACCAGCCAGCAGGCATCCGACATCGTCGTGATGAAGTTCGGCGGCACCTCGGTGGCGGGTGCCGAGCAGATCAAGCGTGCTGCCGGGCGGATCGTCGCCGCCCGCGAGGCCGGCAAGCGGGTGGTCGCGGTGCTCTCGGCGCGCGGCAAGACCACCGACGAACTGGTCGCCCAGGCGCTGGAGATCTCCGACCGCCCCGTCGCCCGCGAGATGGACATGCTGCTCTCCACCGGCGAGCGGATCTCCTGCGCGCTCTGCGCGATGGCGATCCACGACATGGGCCACCAGGCGATCTCGCTGACCGGCTCGCAGGCCGGGATCGTCACCGACTCCTTCCACACCAAGGCCCGAATCGTCGACGTCCGCGCCGACCGGATCAGCCAGGCGCTGGAGGAGGACCGGATCGTCCTCGTCGCCGGCTTTCAGGGAGTCTCGACCGAGAGTCGCGATGTCACCACGCTCGGCCGTGGCGGCTCCGACACCACGGCGGTGGCACTAGCCGCCGCCCTCGACGCCGAGGTCTGCGAGATCTACACCGACGTCGCCGGCGTCTACAGCGCCGACCCGCGGATCGTCCCCGAGGCCCGCAAGCTCGGCCGCGTCTCCTTCGAGGAGATGCTGGAGATGTCGGCTTCCGGTGCCGGCGTCCTGCAGCTGCGCTCGGTCGAGTACGCACGGAACCACGAGGTCCGGATCCACTGTCGGAGCAGCTTCGAGGACGGCCCCGGTACCCTCGTCGTAGCCGAGGACGAGACCGTGGAGCAACCTTTCGTAACCGCCGTCACCCACTCCAACGCGGAGGCCCGCGTGACGCTGCATGGCGTCCGTGACGAGCCCGGCGTCGCCGGCCGGATCTTTACCGCCCTCGCCGAGGCGAACGTCAACGTCGACGTGATCATCCAGAACGAGCCGATCGGCGGCGACCAGCTCGCCGATCTCTCCTTCACGGTCGATCGCGACGACCTACCGACTGCCAAGGATGCGATCGCCGGCCTCGGCGACGTCTCGCTCGAGGTCCGCACCGACGAGCAGATCGGCAAGGTCTCGATCGTCGGCGCCGGCATGCGCTCGCACCCCGGCGTCGCCGCCAAGGTCTTCGAGGTGCTCGGCGAGGAGCGGATCAACATCGAGATGATCTCCACCTCGCCGATCAAGATCTCCTGCGTCATCCCCGCCGAGCGCGTCGCCGACGCGGTCCGGGTTCTGCATCGCACCTTCGAGCTCGGCGACGAGGCGGTCCGGCCCGAGGACCCGACCGGCCCCGAGCACCGACCCACGGTCGCCGGCTAAGCGGCCCGTCATACTCGGACGAATGACGGGCGACGGATACAGAGTCGGGGTACTGGGCGCGACCGGGCTGGTCGGGACGACGATCCGCGAGCTGCTCGCCGCCCGCGACTTCCCGGTCGCCGAGCTGGTGCCGCTCGCCTCCGAGCGTTCGGCCGGCAAGGAGCTGGCCTGGAACGGCGGCAGCGTCAGCTGCCGCGCCCTCGACGAGGACTCGATCCAGGGTCTCGACATCGTCCTTTCCTCTGCCGGCGGCTCGATCAGCGCCGAGTGGACCCCGCGCCTGGTCGAGGCCGGCGCCGTGGTCATCGACAACACCAGCTACTGGCGCATGCACGACGACGTCCCGCTGGTCGTCGCCGAGGTCAACCCGGAGGCTCTTGCCGGCCACCGCGGCATCGTCGCCAACCCCAACTGCTCGACGATGCAGATGGTCGTCGCCCTGAAGCCGCTCTTCGACGCGGCTGGGATCGAGCGGCTGGTCGTCTCCACCTACCAGGCCGTCTCCGGTACCGGCAAGGCGGCGATCGACGAGCTCCGCGAGCAGGCCCGGGCGGTGCTCGACGGCGAGCCCGCCGAGGCGAGCATCTACCCCCATCAGATCGCCTTCAACGCCCTCGCCCAGGCCGGCAGCTTCGCCGATGGTGACGACCACACCGACGAGGAGCGCAAGCTGATCAACGAGACCCGCAAGATCCTCGGCGACCCAAGCATCAAGGTCTCCGCCACCTGCGTCCGCGTCCCCGTCGTCACCGGCCACTCCGAGGCTGTCAACGTCGAGACCCGCGAGCCGCTCAGCCCCGAGCGGGCTCGCGAGCTGCTGGCGGCGGCGCCCGGAGTGACCGTCGCCGACGACCCGGCTGCCGGCCTCTACCCGATGGCCACCGAGGCCGCCGGCCGCGATGACGTCTTCGTCGGCCGCATCCGTCGCGACCCCGGCAACGACCGCGCCCTCGACCTCTTCGTCGTTGCCGACAACCTCCGCAAGGGCGCCGCTACCAACGCCGTCCAGCTCGCCGAGCTCCTCGTCGAGCGCGGCCTCGTCGGCGTCCCGGCGTAACGCCGTCCCGCAGACTCGACGTAACGTTTTGTCTGCTGCCCTCGTCCCCATGCTGGAGACCTGGGAGCAAGCCAAGATAGAGCGTCTAGAGGATCGCGTCCGCGACCTGGAGCGCAAGAACTGGGAACGCTCCACCCGAACCCTGCAATGGGCCATGTACGCCTACGTGGCTGTATGGATCGCGGTTGTCGCCGCGACGATCGCCACCGGCATCGCGCACCACGGCCACTGACGATCGAGTCGTCCCGCCGCCCAGTCACTGAGGCGACGGCCTGTCGGCATGATCCGCCCTCGAATCGGAAGGGGCGAGTGCCGCTGGGTCGCCGGACACTCAGCGCAAAGCGCGTCCGCCGACCCAGCGGCACTCGCCCCCTGCGCTCAAAGGTGAATCAAGCAGGAACGCTGTTGAGGCGATCCTGGACCCAGCGGGTCGACGCGATGTGCCCGTTCATGCCCAGTTGCTTCGGCTCGGCGCCAAGGGCGAGGCCGACCAGCTGCGGCAGGTGGAGAACGGCAAGGCCGAGGTCGCGGTTGACGACCTTGGCGGCCTCGGGCTGCTGCATGTCCAGGTTCAGGTGGCAGAGGGGGCAGGGGGTGACGAGGCAGTCGGCGCCGGCGTCGATCGCGTCGCCGAGGTGGGTACCGGCCTGGCGCAGCGAGGTCTCGCGGTTCATGGTGATCACCGGGAAGCCGCAGCATTTGCGGGCGCCGTCGTACTCGACGACCTCGCCGCCGAGGGCCTTGATCACCTGCTCCAGGTAGACGTCGCGGTCGGGGTACTCGGCGTAGCCGAGGCGCTCCTTGGGGCGGACGATGTAGCAGCCGTAGAAGGGACCGACACGGAGGCCGGAAAGCGGCCGCGTCACCTGGGCGGCGAGTTTGTCGAGGCCGTAGTCCTCGACAAGCAGCCAGAGGAAGTTTTTGTTGTTCCAGGCGCCGTCCTCGGACTTCTCGTAAGAGAGGCCCTGGCCGGAGAGCACCTCGTTGATGTGAGCCCGGTAGGAGGAGTCGGCGTCGAGGCGCTGCTGGCACTCGGACTGGGCGCCCTGGCAAGTCGAGCAGATGTTCATCATCGAGAGGCCGGTCTGCTGGGCAAGGGCGAAGGTGCGGGCGTTGAGCGTGTCGGCGAGCTCCTGGTTGTGCTCGGCGATGACGCCGGCGCCGCAGCAGTTGGCGCGGTCGAGGGTGACCAGCTCGATGCCGATCTTCTCGGCGACCCAGGCCATCGAGCCGTGCAGCTCGGGGGTGAAGCCGCGCGAGACGCAGCCGGGCCAGTAGGCGACCTTGATCTTGTCAGCCATTCGGGGTCTCCTCGCTGGCGCTGGGGGCGGCAGTGGCCTCGGCCGCTTCCTCGCGGATCTCCTCGGCCTCGATCTCGGCGAGCTCGCCCTCGTCGCCCTTGATGTACAGGTTGAATTCCTCGTTGTGCTCCTCGGCGTGCTTGTAGATGGCCTGCACCTCGTCCTGGGCGTTGCCCGGGAGCTTGTGGTGGACGCCGGGAATCAGCTTCGGCAGGGAGCGCATCTTGCCCGACTTGATGCCGCGGAACGCCGTCGGCAGTGAGCCGAGCATTTCCTTGATCGCCCGTTTGCTCGGTTTGAGCTTGCCTTTGAGGCCGGGGGCGAAGGACTCCTGCAGCAGCAGCGACTCGTCGAGGGTGCCCTTCTTCTCGATGATCTTCACGAAGGCCATCTCGTGGTCATGGCCGCTGTTGGGGTCCTCGACGCCGTGTTCGCCGGCTTTGCGCCGCAGCCTCATGATCTGGTCCATCGGCGCAACGTCCTTCGGGCAGGCGTCAATGCAGCTGAAACAGTGGGTGCAGTCGTAGATCCCGTGTGGGTCCTGCGCGAGGTCGTGGAGGCGCTCGACGGTCTCGGCGTCGCGCGGGTCGCCGACGAAGCGGTAGGCCTTGGCCAGCGCGGCCGGGCCGATGAAGTCCGGGTCGGCTTCCATCGAGAGGCAGGAGGAGACGCAGGCGCCGCACTGGATGCAGGCCATCGACTGGGTGATGTCGAGCATCGATTCCGGCTCGACGACGTACTCGCGCTCGGGCGCCTCGCCGTGGGGTAGGAGCCAGGGGGTGACCCGGCGGATCTTGGTCCAGTGCGTCGACTCCATGTCGGTCACCAGATCCTTGATCACCGGCATGTTGCCCATCGGCTCGATCACGATCGGGGCGACGCTCTCGGTGGTGCTCGCGAGGCGACCCTCGCCCGCTTCCTCCTGGCCGGCAGCGCGCACACGGTCCTGGCTTTCCGGAGACTGGGGGCCGATCGGGCTGCTTGCCTCGGCAGCGGTGACGCCGGTTGCGGCGACCATCTTGTTGGCCTGCTCCTGGGCCTCGCCGATCTGGGTCTTGCAACCCAACCCGGACTGGCCGTTGATCTTCATCCCGCAGGAGCCGCAGATCGCCGCCCGGCAAGAGCAGCGGACGGCCAGCGAGCCGTCGTCGCGGTCCTTGGCCTGCAGCAGGCCGTCGAGGACGGAGAGGGAGGGATCGAGGTCGACGTTGAACTCCTCCCAAAAGGGACCCTCGCCGCTCTCGGGCTGGAACCTGCGGACTTTGATCGTGTACTCGGCCATCAGTACTTCCTCTCTTCGGGTTCCCACTGGGTGATGGTCACCTCTGAGTATGAGATCTGGGGACCGTCGTCGCCGAGCTCGAGGTCGATGTGTTTGAGCCACTCCTCGTCGTTGCGCTCGGGGAAGTCGGTGCGGTACTGGGCGCCGCGGCTCTCCTTGCGCTCGAGCGCGCCGATGCAGGTGCACTCGGCGTTGTCGAGCATGTAGCCAAGCTCGATCGCCCCCAGCAGGTCTTGGTTGAAGATTTTGCCGTGGTCGTCGACGTAGGCGGTCGCGGCCTCCTCCTTGAGCCGGCGGACGATCTCCAGCGCTTCCTGGATCCCGGCCTCGTCGCGGAAGACGGCGACCTTGCCATCCATCGTCTGGCCCAGCTCGAGCTTGATCTCGGAGACGCGGCGGCCGGAACCCTTCTCGCGGGAGAGGATGTCGGCGATCATCGTCTCCTCGTCCTCGAGCACCCGGCGCGAGGTGGGGGAGTAATCGATCCGCTTGGCGCGAGCGGCGGCGTCGAAGCCGGAGCGCTTGCCGAAGATCAGCGTGTCGAGCAGCGAGTTGGCGCCGAGCCGGTTGCCACCGTGGACGGAGACGCAGGCGGTCTCTCCGGCGGCGTAGAGGCCGGGGATGTCGGTGCGGCCGTCGATGTCGGTCTTGACGCCGCCCATCGTGTAGTGGTTGCCCGGCTTGATGCGGATTGGTTCGCGGGTGATGTCGACGCCGGCGAAGTCGCGGCCGACGAGGACGATCTCGCGCAGCGCCTCGTGAACCCGCTTTTTCGGGACTACGGTGATGTCGAGGGCGACGGTCCCATCCGGGAAGCCGCGGCCCTCGTTGATCTCGGTCTGCTCGGCGCGGGAGACGACGTCGCGCGAGGCCAGCTCCATCTTGTTCGGCGCGTACTTCTCCATGAAGCGTTCGCCGTTGGCGTTGAGCAGGTGGGCGCCCTCGCCGCGGGCGCCCTCGGTGATCAGGAAGCCCTTGCCCGCCAGCGTCGTCGGGTGGTACTGGATCATCTCCATGTCCATCAGCTTGGCGCCGACCCGGTAGGCCATCGCGATGCCGTCGCCGGTGCAGATCAAGGCGTTGGTGGTCGGCTTCCAGACTTGGCCGTTGCCGCCGCAGGCGAGGATCACCGACTTCGCCTCGAAGAGCTCCATCGAGCCGTCGGCGACGTTGCGGGTGACGACGCCGCAGCACTCGCCCTGCTCGTCGATCGCCAGGGCGGTGCAGAACCACTCCTCGTAGCGGGCGACGTCCTCGGAGTACTTCATCAGCTGCTCGTAGAGCACGTGCATGATCGCCTGGCCGGTGATGTCGGCGACGTAGTACGTGCGGGCGGCGGAGGCACCGCCGAAGGCGCGGGTGCCGAGGCGACCCTCCTCGTTGCGGTGGAAGGTGACGCCGAGGTGCTCCATGTGAAGGATTTCCTCGGGGGCCTCGCGGGCCATCACTTCGATCGCGTCCTGGTCGCCGAGGTAGTCGGAGCCCTTGACGGTGTCGAAGGCGTGCGACTCCCAGCTGTCGTCGGGGTTGAGCGCCGCGTTGATGCCGCCCTGGGCGGCGTTGGAGTGCGAGCGGACGGGGTGGACCTTGCTGATGATCCCGACCGAGACACCCTGCTCTGCGGCGGCGAGGGCGGCGCGCTGACCGGCGAGGCCGGCGCCTATGACCAGTACGTCATGGGATGGCACGAGGGCTGATCCTATAGAGCCGAAATCCTAGGCCGCAGTCGGAATTCGATTGGGACGAGGGAGAGCCGGGGGAGGGTCTCCCTCGCAACAGCGGGGAGGCTCGTTCGACCCTCCCCCGGCTCTCCCTAGAGCCAGTTGGTTCCGAGGCGGCGCACGGTGGCTTCGGCGAGTCTTATGCCGTCCGAGACCGTGTCGAAGTTCACGTTCTCGGCCAGGTCGTGCCACCAGTGGTAGTTGGCGGGCTGCTTCAGGTCGGTGCAGCTGGCCAGCACAGCTGACTCGTAGCCGGCGGCCAGGGGCTCAAGGCCGTCGGTGCCGTTGTGGAGGCGGAGGTTGGGGAACAGCCAGATGCCGAGGTCCTCGGCGAGACCGTCCATGAGCGCGAGCGATTTCTCAGGGTACTCGCGCATCTTCAGGAAGCCCTCGCCGCGGAGGACGAGGAGGTGTGGCGAACCGAGGGTCTCGAGGCAGAGGAAGAAGGTGCTCTCCTGGGGGAGCTCGTCGAAGTGGCGCTCCCCGAAGGCCATGATGCCCTCGCTGAAGGACTCCTCGGAGCCGACGGAGAGGAGGACGACCTTGATCCCTTTGGGCGGCTCGTCGCGGAAGCGTTCGGCCAGCGCCAGCAGGGCGACGACGGCGGTGCCGTTGTCGTTGGCGCCGGGGACGACGTCGCGGGCGCCGATCTCGGCCATCGCCGCCGCCGAGCCGAGTCCGAGCAGGGCACCGAGCTTCGACAGCGGTCGCCAGCCGGTCAGCGCACCGAGGGCCGCCAGCAAAGGCCCGCCCACGATTGGCGCCATCAGCATCGGGCTGGTGTCGGTGCGCTCGATCAGGCCGAGGCGGTCGCCGATCTGGGGCAGGGCGGGGTGGAAGACGAGGCCGGAGTGGGCGGCGTCGTGGTGGGCGATCAGGACGATCGTGCGCTCGGCCTCGGGGTCCCCCAGCTCGCAGACGACGTTGTAGGTGGTGCGGCGGGGCAGAAGGCGGCGCAGCGGCCGTTTGCCGGGCGGGAAGTCGGCGGCGATGCCGGCGGCGCCGATGGCCCCGAGCAGGGTCGCCAGAAAGCGGCGGCCGCGCAACGCCAGTGCCCCGCTCAGCGCTCCCAACGCCGCCCCGATCCCGAGCGGCCACCAGTAGGTGCCGTGCGCGGGCTCAGCCTCGATCCGGGCCTCGGCGCCCAACTCGGCGAAGCGGGCGACCAACCACTCGGCGGCCCGCCGCTCGCCCTCGGAGGCGGACGGCCGGTCGATCCGCTCCAGTTCCTCCAGCCAGCCGCGCAGCTTCGCTTTGTCGATCGCCATCGGGCGGTGACGCTACCCACTTACCATTGAGGCATGCTCGGTGGCGGCTCGATAACGCTTTTCCATGTCCGCGGGATCAGGATCGCGGTCGACTGGTCCTGGTTCGTCGTCCTCTTCCTGGTCATCCTCTGGATGTCGAGGTTCTTCGGCGACCTGCTCGGCGAATCGGCCTCCTCGACCACTCCCTTCCTGCTCGCGGTGGCCAGCGCGATCGGTTTCTTCGGCTCGATCCTCCTCCACGAGCTCGGCCACGCTTTCGTCGCGGTCCGCAACGGGATCGGCATCACCAGCATCCAGCTCTGGATCTTCGGCGGCATGGCGCGGATGGATCGCGAAGCGGAAACGCCTGGGACGGAATTCCGCGTCGCGATCGCCGGCCCGCTGGTGACCCTGGCGCTGGTCGTCCTCCTCACCGCCGGCGGGATCGTCGCCGGCGGCGCCCGGGAGTTCCGCGAGGCGGCTCTGGTCGAGTCGACCTCCGGCGCCTCCGGGGTGCTGGCGATGGTCGCCTGGCTCGCCTCGATCAACCTTCTCGTCCTGATCTTCAACCTGCTGCCCGCCTTCCCGATGGACGGCGGTCGCGTCGCCCGCGCGATCGCCTGGGCGCGGACCGGCGACCGCGGCGCCGCAACCCGCTTCGCCGCCGGCCTCGGCCGCATCTTCGGCTGGTTCTTCATCGGAGCCGGCCTGCTGATGGCGGTCACCGGCGCCGTCCTCGGCGTCTTCGGTGGAATCTGGCTGGCGCTGGTCGGGATGGTGATCAACGGCTCCGCCCGCGGAGCCGCGATGCAGACGGCGATCTCGAGCCGGATCAGCGACCTGCGCGTCTCCGACGTGATGGATCGCCAACCGGTCACGATCCCCGGCGAGTTCAGCGTCGAGCGGGCCTTCGACGAGTACTTCCTCCGCTACCGCTGGCCCTGGTTCCCCGTCGTCGACGCCGCCCACCGCTTCCTTGGCCTGATCGTCCGCGACCGCGCCGACGAGGTCCCCGAGGTCTCCCGCGCCAACTCCCTCGTCTCCGACGTCGTCGAGCACGGCGACGGCGCCTTCCAGGTGAGAGACGACGCCCCCCTCGACTCGCTGCTCTCCAACCAGAACCTCCGCCGCTTCGGAGCCCTGATGGCGGTCGATGCCGACGGCCGCCTCTCCGGCGTGATCACTGCCGAGCAGGTCGGCCGAGCCCTCCGGGACGCGGCCGCTCAGTAGCGCTGACGCGGCGCATATCGGCGTCCTCGGTCGCTCGCGTGCGGAGCACGCCACGCTCCCTGCGTCCTTGATCTGCTTGGTCAGCGTTACTGAGCGCGGTGAGAACTGACGATGTGGGCGAATTCCGTGCCGCGGGGAGGGCCTAACCGATTTGCCGCTCATCGCTTGGTCAGTTGTGCGCCTATACGGCGCACAAACGATCAAGCGATCTAGGCGACCGCGCGGTGGCGGTCGATGATGCGGGCGAAATCGGTGCCCGCAGGCAAGGTGCCGAAAGCTTGGCCCCAGTCGCCGCTGAGGCGGGATGCGCAGAAGGCGTCGGCGACGGCCTCATCGCCGAAGCGGACGAGTAGTGAGCCTTGGATGGCTAGAGCCATGCGCTCGACGAGGGCGCGGGCGCGCACCTCGATCGTCGCGACGTCGCCGGGGAGGTCGGCGCGCAGGGAATCGGCGTAGGCGGCGAGGCGGGGCTCGCCGGCGGCGCCCTCGTCGACCTCGGCGAAGAACGCCTCAAGGGCGGCGGGGCTCTTGATCATCGCCCGCAGGACGTCGAGGCACTGGACGTTGCCGGAGCCCTCCCAGATCGAGTTGAGCGGGCTCTCGCGGAAGAGGCGGGGCATGCCCGAATCCTCGACGTAGCCGTTGCCGCCGAGGCACTCGAGCGCCTCGCCGGCGTGCATCGGCGCCCGCTTGCAGATCCAGTACTTGAGGACGGCGTTGGCGATCCGCTTCAGGTTGGTGGCGTCCTCCTCGCCGGCGATAGCTTCGTCGTAGGCGCGGGCCAGGCGCATCGCCGCGATCGTCGCCGCCTCCGACTCGACCGCGAGGTCGGCGAGGACGTTCTGCATCAGTGGCTGCTCGACCAGCTCGCGGCCGAAGGTGGAGCGGTGAGAGGCGTGGTGGATCGCCTGGGCCACGCCGGCGCGCATACCGGTCGCCCCGCCGATCACGCAGTCCAGCCGGGTGTGGTTGACCATCTCGATGATCGTCCGCACCCCGGCGCCCTCCTCGCCGACCAGCCAGGCCGAGGCGGCGTCGAACTCGATCTCGCTGGAGGCGTTGGAGCGGTTGCCGAGCTTGTCCTTGAGCCGCTGCAGGCGGAAGCGGTTGCGCTCGCCGTCCGGCGTCCACCGCGGGAAGAGGAAGCAGGAGATGCCGCCGTCGGCCTGGGCGAGGACGAGGAAGGCGTCGCACTGCGGCGCCGACATGAACCACTTGTGGCCGCTCAGCTGGTACTCGGCGCCGGGACCGCCACCGTTGACCGGTCGCGCGGCAGTGGTGTTTGCGCGGACGTCGGAGCCGCCCTGCTTCTCGGTCATCCCCATCCCGGCGAGGGCACCCGACTTCTCGCTCGCGGGTGCGTTGCTCGGGTCATAGGTGGGGGAGAAGAGGCGGGGCTCCCACTCGGCCGCCAGCTCCGGCTGGGTGCGCAGCGCCGGCACCACCGAGTAGGTCATCGAAACCGGGCAGCCGACCCCGGCCTCGGCCTGCGAAAAGCACATGAAGGCGGCGCCGCGGGCGACGTGGGCGCCCGGGCCCGGCTCCCTCCAAGGGGAGGAGTGCAGTTCGAACCCGACCGCCTCGGTCATCAGCTCGTGCCAGGCGGGGTGGAACTCGACCTCGTCGACGCGGTTGCCGTAGCGGTCGTGGGTACGCAGCTTCGGCCCGTTCTCGTTGGCGAGCCGGCCGAGCGTCTGGGCGCGCTCGCTGCCGGCAAACTCGCCAGCAGCGGCGATCCGCTCCTCGGCCCACTCGGCACCCTCGCGCCGCACTGCCTCGCGCAGCGGCGCATCGCTCTCGTAGACGTTGTAGTCGACCAGCGGTGGCGGCTGGTTGAAGACCTCGTGGTTGCCGATCCCTGAGCGCTCGACGGTTGCCATCGGCCCCGATTGTGGCATGTAGATAGCATCGCGCGCCGGTGGCGAAGATCAGTGTCAAGAACCCGGTCGTCGAGCTCGACGGCGACGAGATGACCCGGATCATCTGGTCGTTCATCAAAGACCAGCTGATCCTTCCCTACCTCGACCTCGAGCTGAAGTACTTCGACCTCGGGATCGAGAGTCGCGACGCGACGGAGGACAGGATCACCGTCGAGGCGGCCGAAGCGATCAAGCAGTACGGGGTCGGCGTCAAGTGCGCGACGATCACCCCCGATGAGGCGCGGGTCGAGGAGTTCGGCCTCAAGGAGATGTACCGATCGCCGAACGGAACGATCCGCAACATCCTCGGCGGCGTCATCTTCCGCGAGCCGATCGTGATCTCCAATGTGCCGCGCCTCGTGCCGGGCTGGACAAAGCCGATCGTGATCGGCCGCCACGCCTTCGGCGATCAGTACCGGGCGACTGACCTGGTCGTCCCCGGCGAGGGCACGCTGACCCTCACCTACACCCCGAAGGACGGCTCCGAGCCGGTCGAGCTCGACGTCTACGACTTCCCCGGCGGGGGCATCGCGATGTCGATGTACAACCTCGACGAGTCGATCCGCGACTTCGCCCGGGCCTCGATGCGATACGGGCTCAGCCGCGGCTACCCCGTCTACATGTCGACCAAGAACACGATCCTGAAGCGCTACGACGGCCGCTTCAAGGACCTCTTCGCCGAGGTCTACGAGGATGAGTTCAAGGCTGACTTCGAGGCCGTTGGCATCACCTACGAACACCGCCTGATCGACGACATGGTCGCCGCCGCTCTGAAGTGGGAGGGCGGCTACGTCTGGGCCTGCAAAAACTACGACGGCGACGTGCAGTCGGACACCGTCGCCCAGGGGTTCGGCTCGCTCGGCCTGATGACCAGCGTGCTGATGAGCGCCGACGGCAAAACCGTCGAGGCGGAGGCCGCGCACGGCACCGTCACCCGCCATTACCGCCAGCACCAGGAAGGCAAACCGACTTCGACCAACCCGATCGCTTCGATCTTCGCCTGGACCCGCGGCCTCGCGGCCCGCGGGCGGATGGACGAGACCCCCGAGGTGAGCGATTTTGCCGAGACCCTCGAGCGGGTATGCATCGAGACGGTCGAGAGCGGCAAGATGACCAAAGACCTTGCGCTGCTCGTCGGCGGCGGCCAGGAGTACCAGACCACTGAGGAGTTCCTGGCCTCGATCGACGAGAACCTCCAGCGGGCGATGGCGTAACGGTCCCAAACCCCGACTCCGAGGAGACGATTCAGTGAGCACCCCCGTGAAAGTCACCGTCACCGGCGCTGCCGGTCAGATCGGCTACGCGCTGTTGTTCCGGATTGCGAGCGGCCAGATGCTTGGTCCGGACACGCCGGTCGAGTTGAGCCTGTTGGAGATTCCCGATGCGGTCAAGGCAGCCGAGGGCACGGCGATGGAGCTCGACGACTGCGCCTTCCCGCTGCTGCGGAAGATCGACATCAGCGACGATCCGAAGTACGCCTTCGACGGCTGCAACGTCGGCCTCCTGGTCGGCGCCCGTCCGCGTGGACCGGGCATGGAGCGCTCCGACCTGCTCGAGGCCAACGGTGGCATCTTCAAGCCGCAGGGTGAGGCGATCAACGCCGGTGCGGCCGACGACGTGCGGGTGCTGGTGGTCGGCAACCCGGCCAACACCAACTGCCTGATCGCGATGTCGAACGCGCCCGACGTTCCGCGCGAGCGCTTCACGGCGATGATGCGCCTCGACCACAACCGGGCGATCGGCCAGCTCGCCAACAAGCTCGGCAGGCCGGTCAGCGCGGTCACCAACATGACCACCTGGGGCAACCACTCGGCTACGCAGTACCCGGACCTGGTCAACGCCAAGGTAGACGGTGCGAGCGCCTGGGAGGCCGTCGACGACGAGGCCTGGATCGCCGATGAGTACATCCCGCGGGTTGCCAAGCGCGGTGCCGAGATCATCGACGCGCGTGGCTCCTCCAGCGCCGCCTCCGCCGCCAATGCGGCGATCGACCACATCCACGACTGGGTGCTCGGCACTCCGGACGGCGATTGGGTTTCGATGGGAGTCCCGGCCGATGGTTCCTACGGAATCGGCGAGGGCATCATCTGCGGCCTTCCCTGCGCCTGCACGGGTGGGGAGTGGTCAGTCGTCCAGGGCCTCGAGGTGCCGGAGTTCTCGCGTCAGCGGATCGACGCCAACGTGTTGGAGCTCCAAGAGGAGCGCGATGCAGTCAGTCAGCTTGGGCTGATCTAAGCCTGCTGCGAGAAGGGCCCCGGGGGGGGGGGGGGGGGGGCTCGGGGGGGGGGGGGGGGTGGGGGGCCCCGCCCCCGGCCCCGGCCGCACCCGGGGGTTGGGGGGGGGCGCGGGGGGGGGGGGGGGGGGGGTGGGTGGGGGGG
>JBEVJP010000100.1:0-3524 GCA_040510155.1 Solirubrobacterales bacterium
CGAGGATCGGGCGCAGGCGCTCGCGGGTGGTGCCGGGGTAGGTGGTCGACTCCAAGACGACCACCTGTCCGGAGCGGAGGACCCGGGAGAGCGAGGTGGCGGAGGCGAGCAGGTAGGTGAGGTCGGGCTCGCGAGAGTTGGTCAGCGGGGTCGGGACGCAGATGATCACGGCGTCGCAGGGGGCGAGGTCGCCCTCCTCGGCGGTGGCGCGCAGGCGGCTGCCGAGAGCGCGCAGCGTCTCCTCGGCGATGTCCTCGACGTGGCTCCTGCCGGCGTTGATGCCGTCGACCTTGCGCCGGTCGGAGTCGATTCCCACGACGTCGTGGCCGGCTTCCGCAAAGGCAACCGCGAGCGGCAGGCCGACGTAGCCCAGACCCACGATGCCGATCGTCTTCTTATCGCTCATGCACGGACAACGTGTGGAGGCGCGCCAAGCTTGCGCCGGCCGACGGGCGTGACGGAGGCGGGACTGTCCTGTCTAAGGCAGCCCCGCGATGCAGACGATCTTGTCGTCCCGGTCTTCGTCGATCTCCTCGCTGAGCACGATCGAGTCGCCGTCCTCCCTCTGCCCGAGCATCGCGAGGAGGTCGAGTCCCGCGTCGGCGATCGCCGCCCGCAGTCTCTGCTGGCTGGAGTGGCGCTGCCGGTGGGCATGCGGGGTGACGCCGGCGTCGTCGAGGATCGTCTCGTAGGTCCCCTCCGCCTCGGCGTCGGGCGTGTACATCGCGCGGAACAGCCGCAGCGTGTTGACGTCGAAGAGAAGACGGCCGCCGGCAGCGAGGTTGGCACCAAGGCTTCGCACGGCCCGCTCGAGCTCACCGTCCTCGGTCAGATAGTTGAGGACGTCGTTCAGGGCGAGGACCAGGTCGAAGGAGCCGAGCACCGGGAGCTCGCGCAGATCCGCCTCGACGATCGGCACCGCGTCCCCGAATTTCGCCCGGGCCTGGTCGAGCATCGCCGGCGACACGTCGCAGCCGACGACCTCCCATCCCCGCCGCAGCAGCGGCTCGAACGCCCGCCCCGTTCCGCAGCCGACGTCGAGCGCACGACCCCGCCTGAGACCGCGGCGCTGCAGCTCCGGCAGCAGAAATTCGCCCAGCCAGAGCTCGTAGTTGTTCGCTCGGGTGTATTCGTCGTAGGCAGGCGCCAACGTGTCGTAGGCCGTCCTTGCAGCGCTGTTCATCTCAAGCTCCGTTTCTTCCAGTTAAGAAGCGGCGCCCCAACCGCCCAGGTCGGCCGCGGGGCGCCGCTCGGCTCGGCTAGTTGCCCTTCCCGAGTGCGTGGATGGGGACCTGCGGATTCGCGGTCTGGATTCTCATCGCCCCCTTACCTCCTTTCCCTGGTCGGATGCTTCCCAGGAGACCGGTCCAACGCTAAGGGTCGATGCATCGCTAAGTGGTCGTGCAGCGAAAAACTTTGTATTTTGGAGTGAAATGTTTCACCGAGCGAGGCAATCCCAACGATCAGGGCGTCTGTAAAAGGAGGCGCAGCCATGATCAGCACCACCAGGCAACAGCGGCAAGAGGCCCGGCAGAACCGGTTAGTGGCGATGTCCCATCCCCTGCGGGCGAAGATCCTGCTGCTTCTCTCCGAACGCATGGCGAGCCCGAAGGAACTCGCGGCGGCCCTGGGAATGCCGAAGGACAAAGTTCCCGGCGTGAGCCATCACGTCAAGCGCCTCGTCAAGCTCGACTGCGCCGAGCTCGTCGACGAGAGGCCGGTGCGTGGCGCCGTCGAGCACTTCTATCGCGCGACGCAGCGCCACCTGATCGCCGCCGAGGAGTGGAACGAACTGGATCCCACGGCGAAAACGGACGTGCTCTGCGACTTCGTCCAGCCCGGCCTCGACGACTTCGTGGCGTCTGTTCGGGCCGGCATGGTCGGCTCAGACGAGGAGTTCCAGCTCTCGCGGACCCGCCTCGTCCTCGATCGCGAGGCGAAGTTGCGAGTGCTGAAGATCCAGGAAGAGGCCCGCCTGGCGATCGAGGCCGTTCAACAGGAATCCGCGAACCGGGCGGCGGGCTCGGATGAGGAGACGATCTACTTCACCTCCTGGCTTGGCGGCTTCGAAGTGCCTCCCCGTTAGACACTCGTTCTGCCTCCGCCGGGGGTAGCATGCCGCCATCTTCAGCCAGTCGAGAGATCAGGAGAATTTGGCGCGATGAGCGGGGCAGCATTGGAGCCTTCCGACCTCGCCCCCGGGCTGCTGCTCGGTGAGGGCGTGCGGATCGGCGAGGGCGTACTGATCGGCGGCCACGTGGTCATCCATGCCGGAGTCGAGATCGGCGACGGGGCGAGGATCGGCGACCACGCGCAGATTCGCGACGGCGCCAGGGTCGGACCGGGCGCCACCGTCGGCAGCCTCAGCTCGGTCGACCCGGGGGTCGTGATCGGCACCCGGGCGAGCGTGCAGGCCCGCTGCTACCTCTCCGCCGGCACGGTGGTCGAGGACGACGTCTTCATTGGCCCGGGCGTGACCCTGGCCAATGACAACACGATGGATCGACACGCTCCCGAGATGGAGCTGGAGGGGCCGCTGCTGCGACGCGCCTGCCGGGTCGGCGCCGGCGTCGTCGTCTGTCCGGCGGTCGAGATCGGTGCAGAGGCGTTCGTTGCCGCCGGCGCCGTGGTGGTCGCCGACGTCGCTCCGCGCAGCGTGGTCATGGGCGTCCCCGGCCGCAGCGTCCGCCAGGTCCCCGACGAGGATCTGCTGGAGCGCTGGCGATGACGACCTTCCGCCCGGTCGCCTGACGATGGGCGTCCCGCTCTTCGCGACCAGGCCCGTCCTGGAGCCGCTGCTCGCGGAGGTCGCGGCGCGCCAGGAGGCGGTCCTGCGCTCCGGTCGCTACATCCTCGGTCCCGAGGTCGAGGGCTTCGAGGCCGAGTTCGCCGAGTTCCTCGGGGTGCGCCACTGCATCGGCGTCGCCAACGGAACCGACGCGCTGACGATCGCCCTGCGGGCACTCGGCGTCGGCCCCGGCGACGAGGTCGTCGTCCCGGCCCTGACCTTCTACGCGACCGCGGAGGCAGTCGTCAACGCGGGCGCCACGCCGGTCTTCTGCGACGTCGACGAGGCGACCTTCACGATGACCGCGGCGACCGCGGAGGCGGCCATCGGCGATCGCACCAAGGCGCTCGTCCCCGTCCATCTCTACGGCAACCCGGCACCGATGGACGAGCTCCGCGCCCTCGCCTCGGCGAATGGCCTGCGGGTTCTCGAGGACTCGGCCCAGGCGGCCGGGGCAAAGCTCGACGGCAAGGCCGCCGGCGCCCTCGGCGACGCCGCCACCTTCAGCTTCTTCCCCTCCAAGAACCTCGGCGGGTTCGGGGACGGCGGCGGCATCGTCACCTCGGACGCCGAGGTCGATGCTCGCGCCCGCCGCCTCCGCTTCCACGGCTCCGAGGACAAGAAGACCCACACCGAGGCGGGCTACAACTCCCGCCTCGACGAGCTCCAGGCCGCCGGCCTCCGCGTCCTGCTCCCCCACATGGACGAGTGGACCGCGAACCGCCGAGCCGCCGCG
>JBEVJP010000101.1:0-7041 GCA_040510155.1 Solirubrobacterales bacterium
GCGGCCTTCGGCCCCTGCAGGGGGGGGGACTCTACGGGGGGGGGTGGCCTGTGGGCCCGCGGGGGGGGGGGGGGGGTCTCGCTTGACTTTTTTGCGGAGCGGCGGGGGCCGTCCGAGATGCGCAGCGGCAAAAAAGTACAAGACGCTCCACCCCCACCCACCCCTCTCGGCTCGACGGGTCTCAGGCACCTAGAATCCGCGCGGTGATCGACCGCGAGCAGGTATTGCATGTGGCCCGACTGGCCCGACTCCGCCTCACTGACGCCGAAGTGGAGGTGATGGTGGGGGAGTTGTCGGGGATCCTCGAGCATGTGGATCGGATCGGCAATCTCGATCTGGAGGGGGTCGAGCCGACTTCGCATGTGGTCGCGCTGGAGAACGTGCTTCGCAGTGACGAGGCGCCCTGGCAGAGCTTGCCGCGTGAGGTCGCTCTCTCGCAGGCGCCTGAACCGCAGGACGGGGCTTTCCGGGTTCCGTCTCCGCAGGCCGAGTAGACCGTGGCCGACCTGCTCGATCTCTCGGTCCTCGAGGCCCACACCGCCGGCATGGCCGGCGAGCTTTCGCCGGCGGAGCACTCCGCGGCTTGGTTCCAGGCCGCGGCCGGCGACGAGCTCAACGCCTACCTCTGGCACAACGCGGGCGCCGCTGCGCCGGGACTCGCTGTCGAGCGGGATTGCATCGCCCCGATCGCCGTCAAGGACATTTTCACCACCGAGGGCGTGCCGACCACGGCCGCCTCGCTGATCCTCGAGGGCTACCGGCCGCCCTACTCGGCTACCGCGGTGCGAAAGCTGCTCGAAGCCGGGGCGCCGATTCTCGGCAAGACCAACATGGACGAGTTCGCGATGGGCTCATCGAACGAGAACTCGGCCTACGGGCCGGTCCTCAACCCGTGGGATCGCGGCCGCGTTCCCGGCGGCTCCTCGGGCGGCTCGGCGGCGGCGGTGGCCGGCGGCCTGGCACCCTGGGCGCTGGGCACCGACACCGGCGGCTCGATCCGCCAACCCGCCGCCTTCTGCGGGATCGTCGGCCTCAAGCCCACCTATGGCGCGATCTCGCGCTACGGGATGATCGCCTTCGCCTCCTCGCTGGACCAGTGCGGGCCGCTCACCCGAGACGTCAGCGACGCGGCGCTGCTGCTGGCGATCCTGCAGGGCGGCGACCCGCTGGACTCGACCTCGGTCGGCCTCCCGAGCGGCATCCGCCTGCCCGACCGCGAGGACCTCTCCGGCCTGCGCTTCGGCGTCCCCGCCGAGCTGGCCGGCGACGCGGTCGACGCCGGCGTCCGCGCGGTCTTCGAGCGCACCCTGGAGACGATCGAGCGGCTCGGCGGCGAGCTCGCCGAGGTCACCCTGCCCAATGCCGAGCACGGGATCTCCGCCTACTACGTGATCGCCCCGGCCGAGGCCTCTTCGAACCTGGCCCGCTACGACGGGGTCCGCTACGGGGTGCGCCGCGGCGGCGACGGTGACCTGGTCGAGATGTACGAGACGACCCGCACCGAGGGCTTCGGCGCCGAGGTGAAGCGGCGGATCCTGCTCGGCACCTACGCGCTCTCTTCCGGCTACTACGACGCGTACTACGGGCAGGCACAGCGGGTGCGGACGCGGATCGCCGAGGACTTCAGGGGCGCCTTCGACGCGGTCGACTTCGTCGTCACCCCGACCGCCCCCTCGGTCGCCTTCGGGCTCGGCGAGAAGAGCGACGACCCGCTGGCGATGTACATGAACGACTTCTTCACGGTGCCGATGAGCCTGGCCGGGATCCCGGCGATCTCGATCCCCGCCGGCCTCGCCGAGCCGGAAGGCGGCGGGCCCCAGCTGCCGGTCGGGTTCCAGATCGCCGCTCCCGCGTTCGCCGAGCAGGGCCTGCTCGACGCCGCCTACGCGCTCGAGCAGGCGGTCGGCTTCGCCGCTGCCAACCCGGTCCCCTACCTGGGTGCCGCGGCGGGTGGAGGGACGGATGGCTGATCTGGAAGCGGTGATCGGCCTCGAGATCCACGTCCAGCTGGCGACGCGGACGAAGATGTTCTGCGGTTGCGAGCTCTCCTTCGGCGACGAGCCCAACGTCCACACCTGCCCGATCTGCCTCGCCCACCCGGGTGTGCTGCCGACCGTCAACGAGCAGGCGATCCGCTACGCGCTGCAGATTGGTGCGGCGCTCAACTGCGAGATCGCCCCACGCTCGATCTTCCACCGCAAGAACTACTTCTATCCCGACAGCCCGAAGGCGTACCAGATCAGCCAGTACGACATCCCGATCTGCGGCGCCGGCCGGCTCGGCGACGTCCGCATCCACCGCGCCCACCTCGAGGAGGACGCGGCGAAGATGATCCACGTCGGCGAGTCGGGGCGGATCCACGGCTCCGGGGCCTCACTGGTCGACTTCAACCGCGGCGGCACGCCACTGGTCGAGATCGTCACCGAGCCGGACTTGCGCGGCGCCGCCGAGGCGGCCCAGTGGGCGCGGCTGCTGCGCGAGACCGTCCGCCAGCTCGGCGTCTCCGACGTGAACATGGAGGAGGGCAGCCTGCGGGTTGACGCCAACGTCTCCGTGCGCCCGGTCGGCAGCGAGGAGCTCGGCACCAAGACCGAGCTGAAGAACATGAACAGCTTCCGCTTCCTGCAGCGCGGCGTCGAAGCCGAGATCGAGCGCCAGAAGGCGCTGGTCGAGGCGGGGGGGACGGTCGAACAGGAGACCCTCCACTTCGACCCGGCCAGTGGCAGCCTCACCTCGCTGCGCTCCAAGGAGGAAGCCCACGACTACCGCTACTTCCCCGAGCCAGACCTGGTGCCCCTGGCGCCGACCGAGGCGATGCTCCAGGAAGCCCGCGACTCGCTGCCGGAGCTGCCGGAGGCACGGATCGAGCGCTACGTGAGCGAGCTGGGCCTGGCCGAGGACGTCGCCGCGACCCTTGCCGCCGACCCCGCGACCGCCGAGTTCTTCGAGTGGACGGTGGCGGCCGGCACCGGCCTGGAGGCCCGCACGGTCGCCAACTGGGTCACTGGCGAGCTTGCGGCGGCGCTGCGCCAGACCGACGAGGAGGTCGCCGCGGCCGACTCGAAGGTGACGCCGGAGGCGCTCGCTTCCCTGGTCGCCCTGGTGGCCGAGAAGAAGATCTCCCACGGCAGTGGCAAGAACGTCCTCGCCGCCCTGGTCGCCGAGGGCGGCGACCCGGCCGCGATCGTCGAGCGCGAGGGTCTCGCCCAGATCTCCGACAGCGGCGAGCTGGAGTCCATAGTCGCCGCCGCAGTCGAGGCCAACCCCGCCGCCGCCGAGCAGATCAAAGCTGGCAACGGCAAGGCGATCGGCGCCATCGTCGGCGCCGTCATGAAGGAGACGAAGGGGCGTGCCGACGGGGGAGAGGTCACCCGCTTGATCCGGGAGCAGCTCGGTCTCTAGCGGGGAGAGCGGTGCGGCGCCTAAGCCTTGCTCCGCCGTGGATTACGCCGAAGCGGTGGTCCACCTCGCATACGCGGGTGTCTTGCGGGCGCTGATCGCGCTCGCCTCGAAGCTCGCGGACCGCTAGGTCCCCACCGCACAAATAAAACGACCCCGGGCATTGCAGGCCCGGGGTCGTCTGTGGATCCACCGAATGACCGAAACTTTAGCGCTACATCGAGCCGTTGGCAGATTGACCGCATTGTCACTTTGTAACAACGTGTTACAAGCTTGCTATGGTGGCCGCAATGGCCTGGAACGTCGTCATCGCCGGTGGTGGATTTGGGGGGGCGGCGGCGGCGCGGGAGCTGGAGCGGCTGCTGCCCAAGCAGGCGGCTCGGCTGGTTCTCGTCAACGAGACGAACTTCGCGCTCTACACGCCGTTCCTGCCTGAGGCAGCTGCCGGGACGCTGGAGCCGCGGCACGTGGTCACGCCGCTGCGGGAGATCCTCAAGCGGACCTACCTGCGACTGGGCTCGATCGTCGGCCATGACCCGGCTGAGAAGACGGTCGAACTGCGCACCAAGGCGGGCGAGCACGAGACGCTGCCCTATGACCAACTGCTGCTCTCGCTGGGCTCGGTCTCGCGGACGCTTCCGGTGCCGGGCCTCGCTGAGCACGCAATCGGCTTCAAGGGACTGGCCGATGCGATCTGGTTGCGGAACCACGTCGTCGAGACGCTCGAGGAAGCGAACGCCAGCGAAGACCCGGCCCGCCGCGACGAACTGCTCACCTACGTCTTCGTGGGTGGCGGCTACGCCGGACTGGAGGCGCTGGCCGAGCTGCAGGACTTCGCCGCCGATGCGATGGAGAGCTACCCGCGGGCGCGCCTGCACGGGATGCGCTGGGTGTTGGTCGAGGCGACCGACCGGGTGTTGCCCGAGATCGACCAGCAGCTGGCCGAGTACGCGCTGCGCGAGCTGCGCGGGCGCGGCATCGACATCCGACTCGGCACGACTCTGGACGAGGTGACGGCGAGCACGGCGCGCCTCTCGAGCGGCGAGACCCTGCCGACCCGCACGGTGGTCTGGACCGCCGGGGTCAGCCCGCAGCCGGTCCTGCGCAGCCTCAACGTCCCACTCGACGAGCGCGGGCGCGTGCCGGTCGACGACCACCTGCGGGTCGAGGGCATGGACTCGGTCTGGGCGATCGGGGACTGCGCCGCCGCTCCGGACCCGCGCGGCGGTCTCTGTCCGCCGACCGCCCAGCACGCGGTGCGGCAGGGCCCGGTGGCCGCCCGCAACATCGCCGCTGAGCTGGGGATCGGCTCGTCGCGGCCCTTCGGGTACCGCGGCGAAGCGTCCTTCGTCAACCTCGGCCGCTACAAGGCCGTCGGCCGGATCGGCGAGCGCACCTTCCGCGGCTTCCCGGCCTGGTGGCTGGCCCGCAGCTACCACATGAGCCAGATCCCCGGCGCCGCCCGCAAGGCACGGGCGGTGATCGATTGGACCGCCAGCCTGCCCTTCAAACGCGACATCTCCGAGGTCGGCTCGATCGGGCACCCGAAGCGACTGGACTAGCCGCCCCCGGCGGTCAGGGAGCCTCGACGACCAGCGTCGCGTGCATCCCTTCTTCGTCGTGGGTGGGGAGGCTGCACCAGAGCCGATAGGTGCCGGGCTGCAGGGTGAAATGGGCGGTGCGCCGCTGCAGCGACTCGGTTTCGGCAATTTCCAGCGGTGCTTCGGTGCCGCCGACCAGCTGCAGGTTGAGGTTGTGCGCGTCCTGGCCGCGGTTGTCGAGTTCGATCGTGTCATCGCCGGCCGCCAGGGTCAGGCGCGAGAGCGTGTAGCTGTACTCCGCCGCCTTGACGCCGAGGCGGGTCGGACCGGGTTCGAGTTCGGGTTCCGGTCCCGGGGACGGCGCATCCGGTGCGGGTGCCGCGGGGATCTCAGAGGGCTGGCCGGGGGACGGCGGAGCCGCCTCGCCGCCGGCTGGCGCGGGGGTCGGCTCGCAGGTCCACCAGCGCCGGACCCGTCGCACCGTGCGCAGCCGCCCGTGCTTCCGCAGGTGGCGGATGATCGGCTTGCTGTGGCGGCGCGGGGTGCAGCCGGGGGGAGCCGCTCCGGCTCCCTGCGCGGCGGCCGAGGTCCCCGTCGATGGGCCAGCCTGCGCCCCCGCGGCCGCCCCGGTGCCAGCGCCGACCGCACTCGTCGCCAGTGCGAGGCAGAGCACCGCGGCGGCCGGTGCCGCCCGCTTCACGCCTTCACCAGCGTCGGCCGCACGAAGCTGCTGGCGCCGGGGATGATCGGGCCCGCATCCTGGCCCAGCCACTGCTCGAGCAGTGCGCAGTACATCGCCCGGAAATCGCTGGTCACGCGCACGTTGTCGTCGGCATCGAGTTTCGTGAGGCCGGGAAATTCACCGACCATTTTCCCCTGGGCTTTCGAGCCGATCACGAAGGCGCAGCCGGCGGCGCCGTGGTCGGTGCCCTGCGAGCCGTTCTCCTCGGGTCGGCGCCCGAACTCGCTCCACAGCTCGATCAGCACGCGGTCCTGCAGCCCGCGTGCTTCCAGGTCCCGCTGAAAGGCGAGCAGCCCTTCGCAGGTCCGGCCGAGGCTGTCGGCGAGGTCTTTCGCCTGGTCGGCGTGGGTGTCGTAGCCGCCTTCGGCGCGGACCGTCACCACCCGCATCGGCAAGCCGGCGTCGATGTAGGCGGCCAGCCCGGCCAGCTTGTGGGAGAACCAGTTGTCCGGGTAGGCGACCGGGCTGGTGAAGTCGCTGAGGCCCGCCAGTTCCTCGCGCAGCTTCTCGGTCTGCGAGGTGGCGCGGCGGACCTGGGTGAGGCCCGGGGAGTCCGACGGCAGCGAGCCGAAGCGGGCGAAGCTGCGCATCATCTCCGTCTCGACCGGGTCGCTCACCGGGCTCCAGAGGTCGTAGCCGTCGACGCTTTCGATCGCCGCCACCGGCTTGTTGGCGGTGGCGATCATCGGCGAGAGCGAGCCGTCCATCGAGAGTCCCTGAAGGGGGTTCTCGTCGTCGCCGACCAGGTCGAGGTAGCGGCCCATCCAGCCGGTCCGAAAGCCGACCTCGAGCTCGCCGATCTCGTAGTAATGGCGCGACGTGAAATGCGACTGGTCGGGGTGGTCGTAGCCGATCGCCGGGAAGGCGCTGACCTTGCCCTCGGCGTGCAGGGTGGCGAGGCCACTCGCGGCGGGGTGCCACTGCAGGCGGTCGTCCTCGCTGAAGGTGGTGCCGGCACCGGGGGCGAAGGCGAGGTTCGGCCGCAGCTGCGTGTAGCGCGGGTCGCCGACCGGGGCGAGCACGCTCATCGCGTCGATGCCGCCGTCGAAGAAGACCGAGACGAGGATCTTGTCGCTCGGCGCCGCCTGCGCGATCCCGGTCTCGAAGGCCGACAGCGGCAGCTTCGAGGCGCCATATACCGAGAGCGCCAAGCCGGCGCTGCGACCCGAGCACCGGGCCGAGCTGCTCGACCTCTCCCAGCGCTCGGAGAAATTGATCACCGCGAGCTGGCAGAAAGGCCCCTACCGGGCGATGCGCCAGAACGCGCTGCTGCAGCTGATCGGCGTCAGCCCCGAGCTGATCCTGCAATGAGGCCCTGAGGAGACCGATGCACAACTGCTGCAACAACTACACCCGTTC
>JBEVJP010000102.1:0-20928 GCA_040510155.1 Solirubrobacterales bacterium
TCGTGAACTCGCGCGTGCGCAGCACCCCGGCCCGCGGCCGCGGCTCGTCGCGCTCCTTGGTCTGGATGTGGAAGAGCATCAGCGGCAGGTCGCGGTAGGAGCGCACGTCGCGGGAGATGTGGTCGGTGACCGCCTCCTCGTGGGTCATCGCGAGGACCATCGGCGATCCCTTGCGGTCCTCGAGCTTGAAGAGCTCGTCGATCGCGTAGCGACCCGTCTTCTCCCAGTTCTCGGCGGGCATCAGGACCGGCATCAGCATCTCCTGGCAGCCGATCGCCTCCATCTCCTCGCGGATGATCCCCTCGACCCTCCGCTCCACCCGCCACCCCGCGGGCAGCCACGTCCACAGCCCCGCCCCCAGCTGCCGGATCAACCCCGCCCGCACCATCAGCTTGTGCGAGAGCGCCTCCGCGTCGGCGGGCGCGTCCTTAAGCGTTGGCAGGAACGTCTGGCTGAGGCGAGTCACGCGCGGAACCTCTCCGTTCCTCGAGCGGGTGGCACAGGGAGACGGGCCGAGAACGAAAACCTCGCCCGCAGGTCCGTCTCCCTGTGACAGGACCCGCTCGCCGGGACGGCTAGGCCCGTGTGAATCGTCTTCCTGCGGTCGGCGAGTCCTCCTCGTCGAGGAGGACCTTGTCGGACTCGCCCCGTTCGGCCGCTTCGTGCTCCATCTTCGCGATCTTCTCGGGGGTGAGTTCGTCGGCGTTTTCCTCCTCGATCTTCGCCAGCCAGGCCGCGCCCTCGCGCGACTCGTCCTCGTCGAACTCGACCCCGCCGCGGTCGAGCGATTTGTCGATCTCCTCGAAGAGGGTGTCGACCAGCGTCTCCTGCGGAACCTTGCGCAGGGGCTTGCCGTGGGCGTAGATCAGGCCCTCGTTCTTGGCACCGGCGATGCCGAAGTCGGCGTGGCTCGCCTCGCCGATGCCGTTGACGGCGCAGCCGAGCACGGCGACCTCGATCGGCTCCGTGTAGGACTCCAGGCGCTGCTCGATTTCGGCGACAACCGAGTCCATGTCGAACTGGAGGCGGCCGCAGGTCGGGCAGGCGATCAGGACCGGGCCCCGCTCGCGCAGCTGCAGCGCCTTGAGGATCTCCCAGGCGACCTTGACCTCCTCCTCGGCGTGGAAGGTCGAGAGGCTGATCCGGATCGTGTCGCCGATCCCGTCGGCCAGCAGGGTGCCGAGCCCGACCGCCGATTTCAGCGATCCCCCCCATTTCGTCCCGGCCTCGGTGACGCCGAGGTGCAGCGGGTAGGGGATCTTCTCGGAGAGCAGGCGGTTGGCGGCGATCGTGTAAGGGACGTTGGTCGACTTGATCGAGACCTTGAAGTTCTCGAACTCGAGGCCCTCCATCAGTTCGACGAACTCGACAGCTGCGGCGACCAGGGCCTCGACCGGCGATTCGCGCTCGAGCGCGTGCAAATGCTTTGGCAGCGAACCGGAGTTGACGCCGATCCGCATCGGCACCCCGGCGGCGGTCGCCTTCACCGCCACCTCGGCGACTTTGTCGCGACCGCCGATGTTGCCGGGGTTGAGGCGGATGCAGTGGGCGCCGGCATCGATCGCTTTCAGCGCCAGCGTGTGGTTGAAGTGGATGTCGGCGATCACCGGGATCGGCGATTCCCGCACGATCGTCTTCAGCGCCTCGGCGTCCTGCTCGCGCGGCACAGCACAGCGGACGATGTCGGCCCCCGCCTCGGCGACCTTGTGGATCTGCTCCATCGTCGCCGCCAGGTTGGCGGTCTCGGTCTTGGTCATCGTCTGCACGGCGACCGGCGCGCCGCCACCGACGGGGACCTTGCCGACGAATATCTGCCGCTTCGAAGCCATATTCGAAGCGTATAGGTCCCGATCCCCCAGCCCGATTGAACCTTTGCCCCGGGCGGCCCGTATACAGTAAACGTTCGGGTTTACCAAGGGAGAGAGGGGAATCGCGGGATGACGAGACGATCGGGCCTGAGGCGCTGCGGCCTGGCCCTGGCAGGCGCACTGTTCGCTCTGTTGCTGATGGCTCCGAGCGCTTTGGGGACCTTCCACCTGATCAAGGTGCGGGAGATCCACCCCAGCAGCGGCGACGACGCCTATGTCGAGCTGCAGATGTTCGCCTCCGGCCAGAACTTCCTCGCCACCCACTCGCTGACCGTCTACAACACGGCAGGCGCGCTGGTTCACAGCTCGACCTTCAACTCGACGGTCCCCAAAGCGGAAAACCAGCGCACGGTCCTGATCGGCGACAGCGGCGTGCAGGCGACCTACGGCGTCGCTCCCGACCTGGTCGACTCGGCGCTGAGCATCCCCGCGGCCGGCGGAGCGGTCTGCTGGAACGCCGGCGGCCTCCCGGCCGACTGCGTCGCCTGGGGCAATTTCACGGGAGGGACCGCGCTGCAGACCTCAGCGGGGACCGGCGTCGGCACGCCCGCGTCCGCGGGCGGAATTGGCGCCGGTAAAGCGCTCCGCCGTTCGATCGCTCCGGGCTGCCCGACCCTGCTCGAGGAAAGCGACGACAGCGACAGCAGCGCCACCGACTTCGCCGAGGTGACGCCGGCGCCGCGCAACAACGCCAGCGCGATCACCGAGGCCACTTGCGCCGGCGCGCCGAACACGGCGATCGACGACCGACCGGCCCTGAGCTCGAATGCCACCAGTGCCGAATTCACCTACGAAGCTCCGACTGCAACCGGCTACGAATGCAAGCTCGACGCCGCCGCCTTCGCGGGCTGCCCGATCGACGGCCAGGAATACACCGGCCTCACCGAGGGCAGTCACACCTTCCAGGTACGGGGCTTCAACGTCTCCGGCCCCGACCCGACGCCGGCCAGCTACACCTGGACCGTCGATACGACCGCGCCGTCGACGACGCTCGACACCCACCCGGTCGATCCCAGCCGCGGCGACAGCGCCGCCTTCACCTTCCACGCCAGCGAGACGGGGGCGAAATTCGAATGCAGCGCGGTCCCGACCGGACAGCCGGATTCCTTCTCGGCGTGCACCTCCGGGAAGACCTACACGGCGCTTCCCAACGGTCAATTCGTCTTCAAGGTGCGCGCCACCGACCTCGCCGGCAACCCGCAGAGCACCCCGACCAGCTTTAGCTGGGAAGTCGACAACTCGCTGGCCGACACGACGCCGCCCCAGACGACGATCCTGGCGAAGCCGGCGGATCCGAGCACGAGCTCCACCGCGAGCTTCACGTACGGATCGAACGAGCCGGGGTCGAGCTTCGAATGCTCCCTCGACGGCGCCGCCTTCGCCGCCTGCTCGACCGCCGGGATCACCTACTCCGGCCTGGCCGGAGGGGCGCACAGCTTTCAGGTGCGAGCCATCGATCCGAGCCTGAACAAAGACCCCAGCCCCGCTGGATACAGCTTTCAGGTCGTGCTGGCGCCACCGAGCGATCCGGGGTCCGGCGGCGGTGGTGGTGGCCCCGTCCCATCCCCTTCAGCCGGCGGCGATCCGCGGAAGCCGGAGCCTCAACCGCCGACTCTGACCCCCGATACGACCATCGCCGCCAAGCCCGCTGCGAAGACCGCCGATCGCACGCCAACCTTCCGCTTCCGGGCGGTGGCCGGCGCCAGCTTCCAGTGCAAGCTGGACAAGGGCCCGTTCAAGGTCTGCCGTTCGCCCTACACGACGCCGACCCTCGCCCCGGGCAAGCACACGCTCCTGGTCCGCGCCGTGGTGGGTGGCCAGGCCGATCCGAGCCCGGCTAGCTTCTCCTTCAAGGTGGTGCGTCGCAGATGAGGTTGCGCTGGCTCTCGTGCTCGCTTGCGCTCGCGGTCGCTTCGCTGGGCCTCGCGGCCTCGCCCGCTGCCGCCACCTTCCACCTGATGGAGATCCGCGAGGTCTACGCGGGCTCCGCCGCCAGTCCCGGCTCCGAGTACGTGGAGCTGCAGATGTACGCGGCTGGCCAGAACTTAGTGGGGGGCCATTTCCTGCGGGCCTACGGGCCGACCGGCAACGTCCTCGCCACCGACGCCTTCCCCGCCGACGTCAAGGGGGGTGACGATCAGAGCACGCTGATCTTGGCCACGCCGGAGGCGGAATCCCAGTTCGGGATCGTCGCCGATGGGCCGCTGTCCCCTTCGGGTCAGCTCGACCCCAGCGGCGGTGCCGTCTGCTGGGAGACGATCGACTGCGTCTCCTGGGGCAGCTTCAGCGGCTCGCTGCCGTCGCCCACCGGCTCCCCCGCGACCCCGGGCGGCATTCCCGACGCGATGGCCTTGCGCCGCCTCATCTCACCCGGCTGCGCGACGCTGCTCGAGCCCACCGACGACCATGACAACAGCGCCGCTGACTTCTCGGCCGTCTTCCCAGGCCCCCGACCCAACTCGTCGCCCGCCAGCGAGCGACCCTGCGAATCGTCGCCGACGGCCGGCCAGTCGCCGAAAGAAGTTGGCTCTGCCGGCGGGCCGGCGGGCAGCGGCAACCGCGGCGGCCCGCCGCAGACGACGCTGCGCGTCACCCCCGCCAAGCGCGGGACCGACCGTACGCCGACCTTCCGCTTCGCTGTCGACGAGGCCGGAGCTGAGTTCGAATGCCGCCTCGACCGCCACAACTTCCATATCTGCTCCTCGCCGCTGACGTTCAAACCGCTCGCCTACGGTCGTCACCGCTTCCTGGTCAGGGCGCGGGACGCCAGTGAGACGGTCGACCCCTCCCCCGCCTCCTTCGCCTTCAGGATCGTACGGCGCCCCTAGACGAGGGCGGCGGAAACCCGCCAACCCTCGCTAGCGGACTTTGAAGCCTTCGCCGCTGAGGCGGCCGATGTCGTTGCTGAGGCCGATGAAGAAGAGCATCGCGACCAGCGCGAAGCCGACCATGCTGGCGCGCTCCATGACCCGCAGCGAGACCGGGCGGCCGCGCAGCTTCTCGACGATCGCCCAGAAGATGTGGCCACCGTCGAGCGGCAGGATAGGCAGCAGGTTGATCAGGCCCAGGGAGAGGCTGACCACGGCGAGCAGCAGCAGAGCCTGGGCGAGGCCGACGTCGATCGTCTGGTTGGCGACGTCGCTGGTTCCGACGATGCCCGAGATCTGCTTGCGTTCCTCCGATTCGAAGATGTGGGCGAAGATCGAACCCGTTTTCGAGGTGATCATCCAGACCGAGTCCCAGGCCCGGCTGACCGCCGCTCCCGGGCCGATCGAGACTCCGTGCGAGCCGTAGGAGAAGCCGACCAGGGCACGGTTGTTTTCGGCGCTGTACTCGGGGACGACGCTGAGCGTCCGCACCTGGCCGTCGCGTTCGATCTTCAGCAGCACTGGCGTCGCCGCCTTGCAGCCGTCCACCTGCTTGCCGGCGCATTCGTGGGCGCCGACCGTTTCACCGAACTTCGTCAGCCGCTCTTCGACGCCCAGCCCGGCAAAGCTCTTCCCGTCGACGGCAAGGATCCTGTCGCCCGGTTGCAATGCCTTGGCCGCCGGGGTGCCCGGGCGGATTTCGCCGACGGTTTGACTGACCTGCTGCGCCGCGAAGAAGTAGACGCCGGCAAAGATCAGGAACGCGAGGACGATGTTGACCGCCGGTCCGGCGGCGATGACGACGATCCGCTTCCAGACCTTCTGGCGATAGTAGGCGCGGTGCGCGACCTCCGGAGGCAGCTCCTCCTCCGGGTTCATGCCGCTGATCTTCACGTAGCCGCCCAGCGGGATCGCCTTGACGCCGTACTCCGTCTCGCCGCGTTTGAACGACCAGATCGTCGGGCCGAAGAAGAGGAAGAAGCGCTCGACCCGCATCCCCGTCGCCTTGGCGGCGAAGAAGTGCCCCGCCTCGTGCAGCATGATCAGCAGGCAGAAGCCGAGGAAGATGTAGATCCAGTTCATGCTGGCATCAACCCCTGAACCTGGTCTTCGCTGCGGCGGCGGGCCTCGGCGTCGGCGGCGAAGAGGTCGTCGAAGTGGCCGACCGGCTGCGCCGGCATCTCCTCCAGCACCCGCTCGATCACGGCGGCGATGCCGGTGAAGGGAATCTGGCCGTCGAGGAAGGCGGCGACCGCGACCTCGTCCGCTGCGTTGAGGACGCAGGGGGCCGTGCCCCCGGCGCCGCCTGCGTCGAGCGCCAGGCGCAGGCAGGCGAAGGTGGTCAGATCCGGCTCCTCGAAAGTGAGGGCACCGACGGCGGCGAGATCGAGCCGCGGGACGTCGACGTCGGCCCGCTCCGGGAAGTTGAGCGCGTAGGAGATCGGCACCCGCATGTCGGGGTAGCCGAGGTGGGCCAACGAGGAGCCGTCGTTGAGGTGGATCAGCGAGTGGACGAGCGACTGCGGGTGGACGACGACCCCGATCTGCTCGTAGGGAACGGCGAAGAGGTGATGCGCCTCGATCGCCTCGAAGCCCTTGTTCATCAGCGTCGCCGAGTCGATCGTGATCCGCCCTCCCATTCGCCAGGTCGGGTGCGCGAGGGCGTCCTCGACGCTGACGTCGGCGAGGTCCTCGCGGCCGCGAAAGGGCCCGCCCGAGGCGGTCAGCACCAACCGCTCGACCGTTCCCGGCGCCTCGCCTCCGACGAGCTGGAAGAGGGCCGAGTGCTCGGAGTCGACGGGCAGGAGGCGCGTCCCGGTCGCCTCGGCCAGGGCCGTGATCAGCTCGCCGCCGATCACCAGGCTCTCCTTGTTGGCCAGCGCCACGTCGATCCCCTCGCTGAGGGCGACGATCGTCGAGCCGAGCCCGGCGGCGCCGACGACCGCGTTGAGGACGAGGTCGGCGCCGGAGCTGGCGATCAACTCCCGGACCCCCTCCTCGCCGGAGAGCACCCGCCCGCTCCAGGCCTCCCCCGCTCGCGCCGCCGCGTCGGCGTCGGCCAACGCCACCGTCGGGACGCCATGCTCGCGCGCCTGCTCCAGGACCAGCTCCCAGCCCGAGCCCGCTGCCAGGCCGACGGCCTGCAGCTCTGCCGAGCGCCCGATCACCTCGAGCGCCTGCGTTCCGATGGACCCGGTCGAGCCGAGCACGAGGACCTTCTTCATGCGTCCACCAAGGATACGGACGCCACGCGTCTGCACTTACGCACCTATAGGGGGAGCAACTGCAGACGCGTCAGTAGACCAGCGCCACCGCGAGGTAGTAGCCGACGACCACGGTGAAGAAGACGGCATCCAGCCGATCGAGGATGCCGCCGTGGGGGCCGAAGAGGGTGCCGGTGTCCTTGGTGCCGAGGTCTCGCTTCAGCATCGACTCGAAGAGATCGCCGACCGGGGCGAAGGCGGCCACGGCGGCACCGATGATCAGGGCGTCGATTCCGGAGAGCCAGTCCTGATAGAGGCCGGCGAACCAGAAGCCCATCGTGCCGATCACGAAGCCGCCGACGAGGCCCTCGATCGTCTTGTTGGGCGAGAGGGTCGGGGCGATCTTGTGGCTGCCGAACATCCGCCCGGTCGCGTAAGCGGCGGTGTCGGCGACGAAGGTCCCGACGAGGACGTCGACGAGCAGGCCGGCGCCGTGGTTCGGCAGATCGCGCAGGAACACCGCGTGGACCAGGGGGATGCCGATCCAGACGATGCCGAGCAGGGTGACGCCGAGCGAGGTGGTGACGCCGTCGCGGTGCTTGGCGTCGGCGCCGAAGGCGAACAGCACGGGAAAGGACGCGGCGAGGACGAGCAGGACGTTGAAGGAGGTGCCGAAATGGGCGGCGACGATCATCGCCGCCACGGCCAGGTAGGCGGGGATCGCCAGCGGCCGGGCCGCCCGGGTCATCGTCAGGAACTCGCGCAAACACAAGGCGCCGATCGCGATCATCGCCGCCGCGAAGACGACCCCGCCGGCGACCACGATCGCGATCACCACGGCGATCCATGGCAGCACGACGATCACCCGTCGTAGCGTCTCGCCGCTGCCGCGGCGGCGCCGCGGCTCGCGGGGCGGCCGTTTCGGCGGCGGCGGATCCTCCTCGAACATCTCGTCGTCGAAGAGGTCCACGGTCACGTCCGGGCTCCGAAGCGTCGTTGCCGGGTCTCGTATTCGCCGAGCGTCCGCTCGAAGGCCGAGCGGTCGAAGTCGGGCCAGAGCTCCTCGGCGAAGACGAGCTCCGAGTAGGCGCATTGCCAGAGCAGGTAATTGGATATCCGCTTCTCGCCGCTGGTGCGGATCAGCAGATCGGGATCGTGCATCTCCGGGGCGTAGAGGTGCTCGCGGAACTCCTCCTCGCTGCCGCCCTTGAAGTCACGCGCGGCGTCGACGATCTCCGCCCGCCCTCCGTAGTTGAAGGCGATGAAGAGGGAGATGCGATCGTTGGCGGCGGTCAGCGCCTCCGCCCACTCCATGCGCTCGACCAAGGGAGTCGGTACGCCCTCTCGGCGTCCGACGAAGCGCATCCGAACGCCCTCCTCGTTCAGTTCCGGCGTCTCGCCGGCGATCCGCTCTTCCAGCATCCGCATCAGCCCCTCGACCTCCTCGGCCGGACGCGTCCAGTTCTCGGTTGAGAAGGAGAAGACGGTCAGCTCCTCGATCCCGAACTCGACGGCATCGCGGAGCCGGCCCTTGACCACGTCGGCGCCGGCCCGGTGTCCCTCTACTACCGGCAGGCCCCTGCGCTCCGCCCAGCGCCCGTTGCCGTCGGTGATGATGGCTACGTAGCGCGGCGAGCTCAAACTTCGAGGATTTCCTCTTCCTTGCCCTTCAGCAGGGCGTCGATCTCGGCCACGGCCTCGTCGGTCTGCTTCTGCAGGGCCGCCTCGGCGCGGCGCTCGTCGTCCTCCCCCGCTTCGCCCTCTTTCTTCAGCTCGCGCAGGTCGCTCATGATGTCGCGGCGGACGTTGCGGATCGCGATGCGGCCGTCCTCGGCGACGCCGTGGACGACTTTGACCATCTCGCGGCGGCGCTCCTCGGTCATCTCCGGGATCGCCAGCCGGACGACGTTGCCGTCGTTGCTGGGAGTGAGGCCGACGTCGGACTCCTGGATCGCCTTCTCGATCGCCCCGATCGAGCCCTTGTCGAACGGGGTGACCGTCAGCAGCCGGGCGTCGCTGGCGGCGACGTTGGCCAGTTGCTTGAGCGGGGTCGGGTTGCCGTAGTAGTCGACGACGATCCGATCGAGCAGGTGCGGCGAGGCGCGGCCGGTGCGAACAGTTGCCAACTCGCCACGGCTCGACTCGACCGACTTGGTCATCCGCTCCTTGGCGTCTTCGAGCAGTTCGTCGATCAGCTCCACAGGTTCCCGTCCTCGCTAGTTGGCGGGGGCGTTCGAGACCAGGGTGCCCACCCGCTCACCGGAGACGATCCTATCTATGTTGCGCTCATCGCCCATGTTGAAGACGTAGATGGGCAGATCGTTGTCCATGCAGAGGGAGAGCGCGGTCGAGTCCATCACCTTGAGGCCCCGCTCGATCGCTTCCCGGTGGGTGATCGCGGGGATGAACTTGGCGTCGGGATGGGTCGCCGGGTCGGCATCGAAGACGCCCTCCACCCCGTTCTTCGCCATCAGGATCGCCTCGGCGTGGATCTCCAGCGCCCGCAGCGCCGCCGCCGTGTCGGTGGTGAAGAACGGGTTGCCGGTACCGGCCGCGAAGATCACGATCCTGCCCTTCTCGAGGTGGCGCATGGCGCGGCGGCGGATGTAGGGCTCGGCGACCTCCTTGACGTCGATCGCCGACATCACCCGGGTGTGCTGGCCGAGCCGCTCCAGCGCGTCCTGCAGCGTCAGGGCGTTGAGGACGGTCGCCAGCATCCCCATGTAGTCGCCGGTTGCCCGGTCCATCCCGCTGGCCGCGCCGTCGAGGCCGCGGTAGATGTTGCCGGCGCCGACCACGATCGCGACCTCGACGCCGCGACCGCGCAGCGCCGCCGCCTGCTTGGCGATCCGGTCGACCTCATCGGCGTCGGTGCCGAAGTCGAGGCGCCCCATCAGCGCCTCACCGGAAAGCTTCAGGAGGATGCGCCCGAAGCGCGGCTCGGGTGAAGACGTCACGTTGCGGTGACTCTATTCGGCGCCGACGCGGAAGTAGGCGATACGGGCGATGCGGATGTTCTCGCCGGTCTTCGCCGCCAGCTCCTGGCGGAGCTCCTCGATCGTCTTCGAGTCGTGCTTCTCGGCGTTGACGTGCTGCTGGTCGAGCAGCGCCACCTCGCTGCCCCACTTCTTCAGCTGCCCCTCGACGATCTTCTCGACAACGTTGTCGGGCTTGCCTTCTTCGCGCGCCTTCTCCTCGAAGACGCGCTTTTCGGCATCGCGCTCCTCGGCCGGGATCTCCTCGACCGACACGTAGCTGGGAGCGGTGGCGGCGACGTGCAACGCCACCTGATAGGCGAAGACCTTGAAGTCCTCGTTGCGGGCGACGAAGTCGGTCTCACACTGCACTTCGACCATCGCCCCGACCCTGTCGTTGGCGTGGATGTAGGAGGAGACGACGCCCTCGTTGGTGCCGCGCCCTTCCCGCTTGGCGGCCGAGGCCTGGCCCTTCACGCGCAGCAACTCGACGGCGCGCTCGGTGTCGCCCTCGGCCTCCGCCAGCGCCGCTTTGCAGTCCATCATCGCCGCCCCGGTGCGATCCCGGAGCGCCTTCACATCGGCAGCGGAGATGCTCACGACTGGCCTCCCTCTTTCGCAGCGTTCTCAGGGGACGGAGACTCCGGCGAGGATTGGGGCTTCTCCTCGGCGGCCGGAGCCGGCTCCTCCACTTTCGGAGCGGCCGCGGGCGCTGCCGCAGGCTTCGCCGGGGCGGCTGGAGCCTCGGCTTTGGGAGGAGCCGCCTGTGCCGGGGGTGGCGTCGGCGATGGGGCCTCGCCCGCAGCTTGCGAGGACGAGGCGGCGTCGCCGACGACAGGACCCGCGGCCCGGGCCGCTTGGTCCTGAATGGCTTTTGCTTTCGCAGCCTCCTCCGCAGCTTTTTTCGCCGCTTCCTCGGCCGCAACCCGCACCTTCTCTTCCTCCTCGCGTTTGCGCCGCTCTTCCTCCTCCTTTTTGCGGCGCTCCATCTCGACGGCGATGCGCTTTTCCTCCTGCACCCGCCAGGCGCTCGAGCCCTCCTCGACGGCGCCGCCGATCGTGCCGATCACCAACTCGCAGGAGCGGATCGCGTCGTCGTTGCCGGGAATCACGAAGTCGACAGGGGTCGGATCGCAATTAGTGTCGACCAGGCCGATGATCGGGATTCGCAGGCGAGCCGCCTCGTGGACCGCGATCTCCTCGGTTTTCAGATCGGTGACGAAGACCGCGTCGGGCAGTCGCTCCATGTCGCGGACGCCGCCGAGGTTGAACTCGAGCTTGGCGAGTTCGGCCTCCATCCCCATCCGCTCCTTGGTCGGCAGGAGGTCGAGTTTGCCCTCCTCTTTCCAGCCACTGAGCTCGTGGAGACGGGCGATCCGGCCCGACATCGTGTTGAAGTTGGTCAGCAGCCCGCCCAGCCAGCGTTTGTTGACGTAGGGCATCTGGCAGCGTTCGGCCCATTCCTGGACCGAGTCGGCGGCCTGCTTCTTGGTGCCGACGAAGAGCACGGTGCCGCCACCGCTGGAGAGCTCACCGGCGAAGCGGCGCGCGTTCTCCAGCAGCGCCTCGGTCTGCAGCAAGTCGATGATGTGGATCCCGTCGAGCTCGCCGAAGATGAAGCGGCGCATGTTCGGGTTCCAGCGGCGCGTCTGATGGCCGAAGTGGACTCCGGCCTGGAGCAGCTCGGTAAGGCCTGCCTCTGGCATGAAAACGGTTCTCCTTGTTTGTGTGGGTAAAGCTCCCCGCCCCACTTGCCGGGACCCGGCGCGCTTCGCGCTGGGCAGGATCCGGTTTGCTGCCGACGGGGGTTAGTTTGCGAAGGAGAATTGTAGGGGGAGGCGGCTACTCGGCGCGGGCCGCGTCGAGTGCCGCGGCCAGGTCGGCGGCGAGCGGCGACTCGAACGACAGCCTCTCCCCCGTCAGCGGATGCTCGAAGGCGAGCCGGTGGGCGTGCAGGAACTGGCGCTCGAGGCTGTAGCGCTCGGCGCCCCCGTAAGTTGCGTCGCCGCTCAGCGGGTGGCCGATGGCCGCGAAGTGGGCCCGGATCTGGTGCGTGCGGCCGGTCTCCAGGCGGGCCTGGAGGTAGGTCTCCCGCGGCAGGACCTCCAGGACCTCGAAATGGGTCCGTGCCTGCCGCGAGGCGGCGCCGGAGACGGCCATGCGGTGACGCTGGCGAGCGCGCCCGATCGGCGCGTCGATCGTGCCGGTCCGCGAGGCGAGGTGGCCGCCGGCCAGAGCGAGGTAGACGCGTTCGACCTCGCGCGCCTGGACCTGCGCCTGCAGGGCGGCGTGAGCCTCGTCGCTGCGGGCGACGACGAGCAGGCCACTGGTTCCCTTGTCGAGCCGGTGGACGATCCCCGGCCGCTCCGGGTCACCGCCGCCGAGGATCTCGGCAAGCTCGCTGACCAGGGTCGGTCCCTGGTGCGAAGGCGCCGGGTGGACGACCAGGCCGGCCGGCTTGTCGATCACCGCCAGCGCCTCGTCGAGGTGGACGATGCGCGGCGTCAGCTCAGCCATCGGAACGCTGCTCGCCGGCGGCGTCGCGCAGATAGAGGACGACGAGGACGATCACACCGGCCGTGATCGCCACGTCAGCGAGGTTGAAGGGCGGCCAGGGCGAAAGGTCGATGAAGTCGGTGACGGCGTCGGCGCGGACACGGTCGGCGAGGTTGCCGAGGGCGCCACCGGCGACCAGCCCGGTCGCCAGCCACATCCAGGGCCGGGTGGGTTCGCGAGCGAACAGGTAGCCGACCACCCCGAGGGCAAGGAGGCCGATCACGATCAGGCCGACGCCACCGCCGCCGGCAAGGCCGAAGGCGACTCCGCGGTTGTGCGAGAGCGTCAGTTCCAGGGGCCCGACGACGTCGACGTGCTCGCCGATCACCAAGTTGGCCTCGATCGCCGCCTTGGCGGCCTGGTCGGCGGCGACGACGAGGCCGCAGAGGGCGACGGCGAGGGCCCAGGCGCGGGCGGTCGGGCTCACCCGGCGATCAGGCTGACGACCACGGCCTGCAGCACGAAGAGGACGATGATCCCGATCATCGGGCTGAGGTCGAGGGCGAAGCCGCCGCCGCCGATCGGCGGCAGGAAGCGGCGGAAGAGGTTGAGATACGGGTCGGTCGTCTCTTTGACGAAGTCGAGGACGGCGCGCAGCGGTGGGCTGTAGGGGATCCGCGGGATCCAGGAGATGAGGATGTTGCAGAAGATCAGGACGATGTAGACGATGAACAGCGCTTCGACGTAGGTGGCGACGTCGCCGCGGGTGACCGCCAGCAGGGTCGTCATCCGCGCATCCGTTCCAGGGAGGCCTCGACGGCGGCGGCGAAGGCACGGGCGGCGCCCTCTCGATCGAGCGCTTCCAAGCCGGCTTCGGTGGCCCCGCCCGGCGAGGCGACCGCGCGGCGCAGTGCCGCGGGGTCGTGGTGCGCGAGCAGCTCGGCGGTCCCGGCGGCGGTCTCGACGACCAGGTCCTTCGCAAGTCCCGGATCGAGCCCAGCGGCTGCCCCCGCGTCGGCAAGTGCCTCGACCGCCAGCGCGAAGTAGGCCGGCGTGCAGCCCATCACCGCAGTGACCTGGTCGAAGCGGTCGTCGGCGACCTCGACCACGAGCCCCAGCAAGGCCAGCTTCCCGCGCGCCGCCGGGCTCGCCTCGCCGGCGACGCAGAGGACCCCACGACCGACCTCGACGCCGACGTTCGGCATCACCCGGAGGATCTCGGCTCCAGGCAGTGCGGCACCGAGCCTCTCCAGCGAGGTCGCGGCGAGAACCGAGACGACGCTCTTCGCCGCGGCCAGGTCGGGAGCCACTTCGTCCAGCTTCGCCGGCTTGACGGCAAGAACGAGGACGTCGGCCCGCTCGGCGATCTCGGCGTTGGAAGCGACCTCGCCGCCGAGCTCCTCCGCCAGCGCCTGCGCCCGCCCCGAGCCCGAATCCGAGAACAGCATCCCCTCGACCCGCCCGGCCCACCCACGAGCCATCGCCGCGGCCATGTTCCCGGAACCAATGAAACCCACAACCATGGCCCGGGAGACTATCCCCGGGCCATGGTTGCGACGCGTCACCCGCCCAGCGTCTCGAACAGGTCGGTGTGATCGTTGGTGCCGAGCACGCCGAGCGAGCCCGGGCCGGCGGCCCAAACCGGTACGACCGCGCCGGTGTGCTGCTGGCTCGGCGGCACCGCCGCGGGCCCGGCGCCGGGAGCGCCGCCGTAGCCAGCGGTCCCGTAGGTCAGCGCCAGGGTCTGGCCGTCCTTGGTGGTGAGGTTGGTCGAGTATCCGGTCGGCAGACCGGCGCCGCTCGCGTCCTCGCCGACGATCTCGCTGGTGTGCGAGTGGTCGGCGGTGACGACGACCAGCGTGTCGGGGTGCCTTTCCTGGTAGTCGAGGGCGACGCCGATCGCCCGGTCGAAGGCGACCGTCTCACCGATCTGGCCGCAGGCGTTGGTGGCGTGGTCCTGCTTGTCGATCGAGGCTCCCTCGACCTGCAGGAAGAAGCCGCGCCCGCGGTTGTCGGCGAGCAGGTCGATCGCTCGCTGGGTCATCGCCGCCAGGCTCGGCTCGTTCGGCAGCCGCTGGCCGGTGGTGCACGCAACCGGCGCGTTGCCCTTGCCGGTCGAGGCGGCCGGCCCGGTCCACTCCAGCGACATATTGCCGGCGTTGAAGAGGCCGAGCACCGGTTTGTTGCTGCCGGCGGTGCTAAGGCCGTCGGCGTCGGTGACGTAGCGGTAGCCCTTGGCCAGAGCCGATTCGATCACCGTCTTGCCGTTGTCCGGACCGCCGGTGATGGTCTGTTCGAAGCGGGAGCGACCGCCGCCGAGCAGCACGTCCACCTTGTGGTCGACCTCCTGCTCGGCGATCGAGCCGAGGCCGCCGGCGGACTTCGTCTCGGTCGGGCAGGTGGCCATGTTGGCCGGGCCCTGGCAAGCGCGCAGCGAGATGTGCGAGGCGAGCACGGCCGGAGTCGCGTCGGTGATTTCCGCGGTGGAGACGTCGCCGACCTTCATGCCTCGTTTCTGGGCTAGCTCGAGGACAGTCGTCAGGTTCGCCCCGGGGACGTTTTCGGCGCTGCTGGGGCCCTGTGAGATCCGCTCATCGATCGTTTTCTGCCCCGTCGCCCAGGCGGTGCCGGTCGAAGCCGAGTCAGGGTCGTAGTCGGGGAGGTACGGGGAATTGGCACCGGGCTTGACCGACCAGGTCGTGTCGAAGCCCGTGATCGGCATGCGATCGACGTTGAGTGGATTCTGGACTCCCTGCTAGTATCGGGCCGCGGTGATCTCCTGGGTGCCCATGCCATCGCCGAGCAGGAAGATCACGTTCCTCGGCTTGCGATCGCGAAGCGCGGCTGCGATTGCCTTTTCCTTGCTGTCACGACCTTGGTCGAACGCTCCCGTGGCGGCGGCGGTGCCGGCCACGGCGAGTAAGACCACGAGCAGCGCCGCGAGCGCTGCGGTAAGGCGCTTGGCCTTCATCTGACCCTCCCTTGAGGTGGTGGAATTCGAGGCTTGACGGGACAAACCGCAAGCTAGGCTCGGCCCCGGGAGGGAATGTGGCCGAGCGGTTGCCTCGATGTGAAGATCGCGTGGCCGGGAGAGGCCGGCGATCGGGCGCGACTAGGACTGGTTGAAGAAGCCCTTGTCGATGAGCCTCGCCTTTTCCTCGGCGGAGACGTCGACGTTGCGCGGAGTCAGCAGGAACATCTTCTCGGCGATCCGCTGCATGCCACCGTCGAGTGCGTAGGTGAGGCCGGAGCAGAAGTCGATCATCCGCTTCGAGAGCTCGTGGTCGGCGGTCTGCAGGTTGAGGATCACCGGCACCGACCGTTTGAACTGGTCGGCGACCTGCTGGGCGTCGTTGAAGTTGCGGGGGATGACCAGGTGGACCTGAACGTCGGCGCCGCCGTTGTCGACCGGGCGCAGCGTGCGGGTGCGGCTGGCGGCGATCGGCTCGTCGTCGGCGAAGATGTCGTCGATCTCGTCGCGGCGGGAGCGGCGCGAGGTCGGCAGGCGACGCACCGAGCCGGACTCACGGTCGCCGCGCTCGCGGCGCGCCTCGAAGACTTCCTCGCTGCCGGTCTCCGGCTCGAAGTCTTCCTCGTACTCGGGACCGTAGTCGTGGTCCTCGGCGAGGCCGAAGTAGACGAGTGCTCTGTGCCAGGTATCGCGTAGGGCCATCGGTATCGCGTTGTTTCGGCCTAGGGCGGCCGACTCCTTTACCCGATTTCGCTCAGGTTAGCGCCGTTTCACACAAAGAGCGCGGTTCCCAACCGGATGATCGTCGCCCCCTCCTCCACCGCGACCGGCCAATCCTGCGAGGTCCCCATCGAGAGCTGGCTCAGATCGTGCTCGGCAGCGAGCTCGGCCAGCCGGGCGAAGTGCGGTCGCGAGGCCTCCGGATCCTGGCTGAAAGGCGGCATCGTCATCAGGCCGGCGACCCTGACCGGGCAGCGGGCGATGAACTCGCCGAGCGCCGCCGGGGCGACGCCTCCCTTCCCCTCCTCGCCGGCGACGTTGACCTCGACCAGCACCGCGGTCTCGGGATCGCCGTGCTTGCCGAGCTCCCGCAGGACCGAGTCGGTGGCCACGGAGTGGAGAAGGCGGCAGAGCGGCAGCACCTGCTTGACCTTGCGGCTCTGCAGGTTGCCGATGAAATCCCAGGTGAAGGCGGGGCCCCAGCGCTCGTGCTTGGCGGCGAAATCCTGCTGGCGGTTCTCGCCGACCAGCGTCACCCCCGCCTCGGCCAGGGTGCCCATCTCCTCCAGCGGGACGTACTTGGTTGCGACGAGGATCTCGACGCTGGCGCCGGCGCGCTCGCGGACGCGGGCGAGGTTGGCCGCGACCTTGGTGGCCTCGATGCCGTGAATCAGGCCTGGCATCTCAGTCTGCTCCAGGGTCGAGCCAGGCGACGCCCGCCTGGCGACCGGTCCGACCGGCGTCGCGCCGGTGCGAGAAGAACAGCTCCGGCTCGCAGCTCGTACAGAGCCCAGCCGTCTGGACACGAGTGACGCCGGCCTCGACGAGCAGGCGACGAGTCACCTCGGCGAGGTCGAGCATCCGCTCGTCGGCGATTCCCTCGCCGACACCGGCGAACGCGGCGAGCACCTCCTCGCCGACCTCGTAGCAGCAGCCGCCGATACCGGGGCCGATCGCGGCCTCGGTCGCCTCCACGGCAGCGGCGCCACGGGCGACGATCCCCGCCGCGAGTCCGCGCCAGCCGCAGTGCAGCATCGCCACCCCGCCGGGGCCACGCAGGGCCACCGGCAGGCAGTCGGCGACGAAGACCAGCGCGGCCGTGTCCGGCTCGGTGAGGACGTGCCCGTCGGCCTCCGGTGCTTCCTCGCCTCCCTGGGACTTGGCATCGCGATCGGGGCTGAAGTGATGCCGGAACGGTGGGCCGGCGTGCATCTCGAGCTCGGCGCCGTGGACCTGGCGGGCGAAGGCGATGCGGTCGGGTGGAAATCCGAGGGCGGCGGCGAGTTGGGAGCGGTTCGAACCGACCGCATCCGGATCGTCGTCGGTGAGCAACCCGAGGTTGAGGCTGTCGAACGGCGGCTTGCTGACCCCGCCGAGCCGGGTCGTGAACGCGACCCGGGCTGCACCGAGATCCGCCTCGAGCCAGCGGAGGCCGATCGATTCACGCCACTCCATCGGCGTAACAAAGCAAATCGGCTGCTTTCGCACTGCCTCGACGCTGCAAGGCAAGGGAGGTCAGCGAGGTGGGCCGGCTACTCGCGAGCGGCCGCGAGGGCGGTGGCCAGCTCCGCATCGCGCCCCGCCGCCCCGCCGTCCAGCTTGGCGGCCAGGGCGGCGTGGAGGCCGCGGCCGAGGGCGGGTCCCTGCGGAATCCCGGCCGCGAGCAGGTCCTCGCCGTCGATCTCGAGCTCGACGTGACGCCACTCCGCCAGGTACCGGTCCAGCCACTCGGCGCCGCGAGCTCGTGCCAGCACCAGCTCGACCGGGTCGCGACCGCGCGCCAGCTCGACGGCCTCGGAGGGAAGGCGGGGCTGCGCCGCCGCCAGCGCCTCGGCTCGAGCGGCGGGATCGCCGCCCCCCGACTCGGTGGCGGGCATCAGCGCGTCCTCGCCTGCCGAAGTCGCTCCCTCACCGGGCAGCGCGGCCGCGAGCACCGCGCGGTCGGGCGCGACGAAGTCCCTCCACGGTGGCGTTGCCAACAGCCCGGCGACCTCCCGGGCCAGCTCGGTGGCGCCGACCCGCGGCTCGATCAGCCCCCACCCCGCCAGCAGCTCGAAGCCGCCCGGTGCGGTCGGTTCAGCCGCCAGGCGCAGCAGCTCGGCGCGACGACGGTCGGCCGAGACCGTGCCGAGGTCGGTCTCGCGCAGCAGGCGCTCGGTCTCGGGCTCGAGCGCGAAGTCGAAACGGGCCGCGTAGCGGGCGGCGCGCAGGGCGCGGGTGGGGTCGTCGGCGAAGGAGCCCGCGTGAAGCACGCGAAGCAAGCCGGCCTCCAGGTCCGCCTCCCCCCCATGTGGATCGATCAGCTGCGCCGGCGATTGCAGCGCTACCGCCATCGCGTTGACCGTGAAGTCGCGGCGGCGCAGATCCTCCTCGATCGAGGCAGCCGGCTCGACGATCGGCAGGGCCCCCGGCCGCGGATAGCTCTCGCGGCGGGCGCTGGCGACGTCGACCCCGTGGCCGTCGAGTCGCACCGTGGCGGTGCCGAAACGCTCGTGCTCCCTCGCCTCGGCGCCGAGGCGGCTGGCCAGGGCGATGGCGTCGCCCTCCACCACCAGGTCGACGTCGGCTCGTCCGCGACCGAGCAGGAGATCGCGGACGGCGCCGCCGACCAGGTAGACCGGTGCCTCAGCGGCGGCACGGACCGTCTCCAGCTCCGGGTAGGCGCGCGCAACCATCCCGGCCAGGTCCATCTCGGATTTGCCGCTGCTCGTCATCGCCCCTCCCTACCATGATCCGCTGCGCGGATGGCCAGCCGAGACACAGAAGGGCAGGAGACGCCGGATGCCCGGCGCGCCGCCTTGCTCGCGCGCCGCGAGGGGCAGCGGCGCCGGCAGGCCCGACGCCGCCGGCTCGTCGCGGGCTCCCTGGGCCTGGCCGCCGCGGTCGTGGCCGGGGCGGTCGTCCTTCTTGCCGGCAGTGGCGGCAGCTCGACCTCCCATGCGGCACAGCACGGCGCCAGCTCGGCTGCCGCTACCTCCGGCGCGGGCTCCTCGGCGGAACCCGGCGGGGGCCCCGCCCGGGCGAGCGGCGGCATGGCCCGCAACGCCAGTCCCCAGCCCGACTGGAAGCCGCACACCGGCCCGGCGCCGATCCTCGAGTACCACGTGCTCGGCGCGGCGCCGGCCGACGCGCCCTATCCCGAGCTGTACGTGACCCGGCCCGACTTCCACCGGCAGATGGACTGGCTCGACGCGCACGGCTACCAGGCGGTGACGTTGGAAGCGGTCGAGGAAGCCTGGTACCACGGCGGAACCCTGCCGGAAAAGCCCGTGGTGCTGTCCTTCGACGACGGCTACCGCCCGCAGTTCACCTACGCGCTGCCGGAGCTGCGCAAACACGGCTGGCCCGGTGTTCTCAACCTCAAGGCCGAAGGCTCCGACCTCTACGAAAGCAACGTCAAGGCGATGATCGCCGCCGGCTGGGAGCTGGCCTCGCACACGATCGACCATTCCGACCTGACCACCCTCGACGCCGCCTCGTTGCGGGAAGAAGTGGCGGGCTCACGGCAGATCCTGCGTCGGCAGTACGGCGTCCCGGTGAGGGACTTCTGCTACCCGGCGGGGCAGTTCGACCCCACCGTCATCGCCGCCGTCGAAGCCGCCGGCTACGTCGGCGCGACCACCGAGATCTCCGACTATGCGGATCGCGAAAGCCCCTACGAACTGGCGCGCTTCGAGATCCTCGGCTCCAGCGGCGTCTCCGGCCTGGCCGAAGACCTCGCCTCCGGGCAGCCCTAGCCAAGCAGATCAAGGACGCAGGGAGCGAAGCGTGCTCTGCACGTGAGCGACCGAGGACGCAGATATGCGCCGGCTAGAGCCGCACCGGTACGCCGTCGTCGGCGAGCCGTTGCTTGGCCTCGCGGACGCTGAAGCGGCCGTAGTGAAAGATCGAGGCGCAGAGGACCGCGTCGGCGCCGCCGTCGCGAATCGCCTCGCTGAGGTGCACCAGCTCCCCGGCGCCGCCGGAGGCGATCACCGGCACCGGCACCGCCTCGGCGACGGCGCGGGTCAGCTCGATGTCGTAGCCGTCGTTAGTGCCGTCGCGGTCCATGCTGGTCAGCAGCACCTCGCCGGCTCCAAGCTCGACCGCCTCCCGGGCCCATGAAACGGCATCGCGCCCGTCCACCCGCTTGCGCCCGCCGTTGACGTAGACGCCCCAGCCCTCGCCGTTCCATCCGGGCGGCGCCGCGCAGGTCGGTGAGGCGACCCCGCTCTCCTCGACCTCGCGCTTGGCATCGATCGCGATCACCACGCACTGGGCGCCAAACTGGTCGGCCAGCTCGCTCAGCAGCTCGGGCCGGGCCAGCGCCGCCGAGTTGACCGAGACCTTGTCGGCACCGGCGTCGAGCACCGCCTGCGCATCCTCTACCGAGCGGATGCCGCCGCCGATCGTGAAGGGGATGAAGACGTTGTCGGCGGTGCGGCGGGCCAGCTCGACGATCGTCTCCCGCTTCTCGTGCGAGGCGGTGATGTCGAGGAAGACCAGCTCGTCGGCCCCCTCGGCGTCGTAGCGCTCGGCCAGCTCGACCGGATCGCCGGCGTCGCGCAGCCCGACGAAGTTCGTCCCCTTCACCACCCGCCCGGCGTCGACGTCGAGGCACGGTATGACGCGTTTGAGCACCATCCCCGTCAGGTTAGGGCGGCGACGCCTTCGGCGACGGTGAAGCGACGCTCGTAGAGGGCGCGGCCGACGATCGCGCCTTCGAGGTTGGGGGTCGAGGCGCCCAGCTCGGCGAGGGCCTCGAGGTCGGCGAGGGTGCCGACGCCGCCGGAGGCGATCACCTGGGACTCGGTCCCTGCGGCGATCTCGCGCAGCTCGCCGAGCGCC
>JBEVJP010000103.1:0-13200 GCA_040510155.1 Solirubrobacterales bacterium
GAGCAGCCGAGTGTCGTGAGCGGCGATGCGGCCACGGAACTCGGCGCTGACCCGGTCGACGCTGCCGTCGCCGAGGCCCTGGGCGAGCCGCCCGAGCTTTTCGCAGAGGGGAACAAAGGGAGCCAGCGCCTCCCTCGCCTCGGGGCGGACGGCGGCGATGTTGACGGCGTTGGTGACGACGCCGCCGTTCAGCGCGGCGGTCACCTGCTCGGCGGTGACGACGCCGGCGCGGTCCTGCGCCTCTGCCGTCGAGGCGCCGAGGTGCGGCGTGACGACGACGTCGCCGCGGGCGAAGATCGGGTGCTCGGTGAACGGCTCGGAGGGAAAGACGTCGAGCGCGGCGCCGCCCAGCTTGCCCGACTCGAGGCCGGCGAGCAGGGCGTCGAGGTCGACCAGCTCACCGCGAGCGCAGTTGACGACGCGGGCGCCGTCCTTCATCTGGGCGATCGCCTCGGCGTCGATCAGGTCGATCGTCTCCGGCGTCTTCGGCACGTGCAGGGTGACGAGGTCGGCGCGGCCGAGCAGCTCCTCGACGCTCTCGACGCCCTCGACGCCGAGCTCGCGGAAGCGCTCCGCGGAGACGAACTTGTCAAAGGCGACGACGTCCATCTCGAAGCTCTGGGCCCGTTTGGCGACCAGCTGGCCGATCCGGCCGAAGCCGATCACGCCGAGTGTCTTGCCGTAGAGCTCGGCGCCCTTGAACTTGGCGCGGTCCCAGCGGCCCTCGACCAGTGAGCCGTGCGCCTGCGGGACGTTGCGGAAGAGCGAGAGGGCCAGCGCCAGAGTGTGCTCGGCGGCGGCGACCGAGTTCGATTCCGGGGCGTTGGCGACGACGATGCCGCGGCGGGTCGCGGCCGGGATGTCGACGTTGTCGACGCCGGTGCCGGCGCGGCCGATCACCTTGAGGTTGTCGGCGAGGTCGATCAGCTCCGGCGTCATCTGCGTCGCCGAGCGGATCAGGATCGCGTCGTACTCGCCGATCCGCTCGCGCAGTTCCTCGTCGGACATCTCCAGACCGAGCTCGACCTCGAAGTTCTCACGCAGCAGCTCGACGCCGGTGTCGGCGATCTTCTCCTTGACCAGCACCTTCACTTCGCGACCCCCTCGACGTTGGCGATGACCCAGTCGACGCAGGCGGTCAGCGCCTCGACGTCGTCGGGCTCGACGGCCGGGAACATCCCGACCCGGAGCTGGTTGCGGCCGAGCTTGCGGTACGGCTCGACGTCGACGATGCCGTTGGCCCGCAGCGCCGCGGCGAGGGCGGCGGCGTCGACCGAATCGTCGAAGTCGATCGTGCCGACCACCTGCGAGCGCTTGGTCGGGTCGGCGACGAACGGGGACGCGAACTCGGAGGCCTCTGCCCAGCCGTAGAGGCGGCCGGAGGAGTCGGCGGTGCGAGCGGCGCACCAATCGAGACCGCCGTTGGCGAGCATCCACTCGACCTGATCGGCGAGCAGCAGCAGGGTCGCCAGAGCAGGCGTGTTGTAGGTCTGCTCCTTGCGCGAGTTCTCCAGCGCCGTCTGCAGCGAGAGGAAGGCCGGCTGCCAGCGATCGGCGGCGCCATCGAGCTCCTCGATGCGGGCGATCGCGGCTGGGCTGAGCAGCGCCAGCCAGATCCCACCGTCGGCGGCGAAGGACTTTTGGGGAGCGAAGTAGTAGGCATCGGCCTGGGAGGCGTCGACGGGCAGGCCTCCGGCGCCGGAGGTGGCGTCGATCAGGACGAGCGAGTCGCCGGCACCCCCGGGTCGGACGACCGGCACGGCGACGCCGGTCGAGGTCTCGTTGTGTGCCCAAGTGATGACGTCAGCGGCCGGGTCGGCGGTCGGCGCCGGAGCGTCGCCGGGGTCAGCCGCGACGACGATCGGATCGGCCAGGAAGGGTGCCGCCGCGGTTGCCTTGGCGAACTTCTGCGAGAACTCGCCGTAGGTGAGGTGCAGGGCGCGCTCGCGCACCAGCCAGGCTGCCGCGGACTCCCAGAAAGCGGTCGTGCCGCCGTTTCCGAGCGCCACCTCGTAGCCGTCCGGCAGTGAAAAGAGCTCGGCGAGACCACCGCGGACGCGGGCGACGACATCGCGCACCGGCGCCTGCCGGTGCGAGGTGCCCATCAGGTCGGAACGATCGGCCAGCGCCTGCAGCGCCTCCGGCCGCACCTTCGAGGGACCGCAGCCGAAACGGCCGTCGCCGGGCTTCAGCTCAGCGGGAATTCGGGCGGTGTCGGTGCTTGTCGCGGCCATCGGGCTCGACAGGTTATTGACCCCGCCGGGTGGGCAACACACAGGCCGCCGATCACCGGTTTAGGCTGGCGGCGCCTGAGTTAGTGGCATGTCAAACGAAGGGGAGCGAGATGTACCCGATCACCTACGAAGCGGACTTCAACCCGACGCCGAACCGGTGGACCACCTTCTTCCGGATGATCCTGGCGATCCCGTGGGTGATCGTCCTCTACGTCTACCTGATCCTCGCCAGCTTCACGCACCTCTTCGCCTGGGTCGCGGTGGTAATCCTCGGGCGCTACCCGGAATGGCTCTACAACTTCAACGCCGGCGTGGTCCGCTACGCGATCCGCTTCTACGCCTGGGCCTACCTGCAGACCGACGCCTGGCCTTCGTTCGGGATCGGCGAGGAGCCGCGTTACCCGATCCGGGTCAACATCGCCCCGCCGGCCGAGCGCCAGAGCCGCCTCAAGGCCTTCTTCCGGATCATCCTGATCCTGCCGTTGCTGATCGTCATCTACGCGGTCAATTACATCCATCTCTTCGTCGCCGTTCTCGCCTGGCTGACGATCGTCTTCCGCGGCTATCTCCCCGAAGGCCTCAACTCGACCCTGACCTTCGTCAACAGCTTCTATGCCCGCGTCTTCGGCTATTACGCGCTGCTGACCGACGACTACCCGCCGATCGGGATCGAGGCGGCGCGCCCCTCGGGCGACCAGGTCCCGCCGGGACCACCCGTTCCCCCCACCCCGCCCGCGGCGCCAGCCGCGCCGGCTATCTAGGAGGTTGACGATGAGTGAGCACGACGTGACCAGCGGTGAGGGCTACGCGGTCGCCAATCTCGACGACCTCGGCGAGGGCCCTGGCTTCCGCAAGATCCGCACGCCGCTGGGCGTCACCGCCTTCGGCGTCAACGCGATCGTCCTGCCCCCCTCCTACTCGACCGGCAGCCACTTCCACGACGAGCAGGAGGAGCTCTACTTCCTCCACAAGGGCGAAGTCGAGATCGAGTTCGGCGACGGCACCAAACACCGCCTCGAGCCGGGCGGTCTGGCCTGGGTCGACGCCCCCACCCACCGCAAGCTCCACAACCTCAGCGACAGCGAGGACGCTGTTTACGTCGTCGTCGGGGGGAAGGGTGGGTACGTGGGGCGGGACGGGAACTTGTCGCCGGGCGAGAGTCACCGTTAGGGGCGGGTCGGTAGGTCCCTGGGCGAATTGAGTCGCGGGCGCCCTATGGGCGCCACGACTCAATTCCCGCGGAGCCCACCCGACCCCGCGACCTCGCCGCCCCTTAGAACTCCTGATCGATCCAGGGCATCATCGACCGCAGCTCCTTACCGACCTCCTCGATCTGATGGTCGGCACCCTCCTTGCGCATGCGGTCGAAGTTCTCGTTGCCGGCCTCGTTCTCGGCGATGAACTCGCGCGCGAACTCGCCGGACTGGATCTCGCCGAGGATCTCCTTCATCGCCGCTCGCGAGGGCTCGCCGATGACGCGTTTGCCGCGGGTCATGTCGCCGTACTCGGCGGTGTTGGAGATCGAGAAGCGCATCCCCTGGATCCCCTTCTCGTACATCAGGTCGGCGATCAGCTTCAGCTCGTGGAGACACTCGAAGTAGGCGAGACGGGGGTCGTAGCCGGCCTCGACCAGGGTCTCGAAGCCTGCGCGGACCAGCTCCGAGGCGCCGCCGCAGAGGACGGCCTGCTCGCCGAAGAGGTCGGTCTCGCACTCGTCTTTGAAGGTGGTCTTGATCACCGCGGCGCGGCCGCCGCCGATCCCGGAGGCGTAAGCAAGGACGAGATCGTGGGCGTTGCCGCTGGCGTCCTGGTGGACGGCCATCAGGCAGGGGACGCCGTTGCCTTCCTCGTACTGGCGGCGAACCAGGTGGCCGGGGCCCTTCGGGGCGACCATGCCGACGTCGACGCCCTCGGGGGGCTCGACCTCGTTGAAGTGGATCGAGAAGCCGTGGGCGAAGAGCAGCAGGTTGCCGGGCTCGATCCCGGGGGCGATCTCCTCGCGCCAGACCTTGCCCTGGCGCTCGTCGGGCAGCAGCACCATCACCAGGTCGCCGCGGGCGGCGGCGGCGGCGACGTCGAGGACCTCGATGCCGGCCTCTTCGGCCTTGGCGCGGCTGGCGGAGTCGGGCCGCAGGCCGACGACCACGTTGACCCCCGAGTCCTTCAGGTTGAGGGCGTGGGCGTGGCCCTGGGAGCCGTAGCCGAGGATGGCGACGGTCTTGCCGTCGAGTTTGCCGAGATCGGCGTCTTTGTCGTAGAAGATGTCGTCGGTTCGCATGGCCGGGCAGGCTATCGGAGCGCCCTGCGCATCAGCTTGCCGGACGGAGTGCGCGGCAGCGCCGCGGCGAGCTCGACCCGCTTCGGCACCTTGAAGCCGGCCAGCGACTCGGCGCAGTGGCGGCGCAGGTCGTCCGGGGTGACGGCGGAACCGCTGCGCAGCACCACCACCGCGGTCACCGCCTGCTGCCACTCCGGGTCCTCGCGGCCGATCACGGCGGCGTCGGCGACCTCGGGGTGGCGGAGCAGCACCTTCTCGACCTCGGCGGGGGCGACGTTCTCGCCGCCGCTGACGATCATGTCGTCGATCCGATCCTCGACGTAGAGGAAGCCTTCCTCGTCGATGCGGCCGAGGTCGCCGGTGTGCAGCCAGCCGTCGGCGTCGGCGGCGCCGGGGGCGACGGTCGGTCCCTGGATGAGGATCTCGCCCTCGCGGATCCGCAGGTGAGTGGTGAGCAGCGGCCGGCCGGCGGAGCCGAGCTTGCGCTTGGCATCGGCCGGGGCGAGGGTCGTCACCTGCGAGCAGGTCTCGGTGAGGCCGTAGGTCTGGACCACGGTGGCGCCCTTGGCGATCGCCTCTTCCAGCGCCTCCTCGGGCACCGGCCCGCCACCGACGAGGATCGCCCGGGGCCCGGAGAGGTCGGCGCCGGCGTCGAGCAGACGACCCAGCATCGTCGTCACCAGCGAGACGATCGTGATCCCGTCCTCCTCGAGCGAGGCGGCGACGCGGTCGACGTCGAAGCCGTCGTGGACCACGGCGGCGGTCCCGTAGATGACGGAGCGCATGACGATGCCGAGGCCGGCGATGTGGCTGAGCGGCACGCAACAGAGCCAGCGGTCCTCGGGTTCGACGCCGATGTTGAAGGCGGAGCCGACCGCGTTCCAGAGGAAGTTGCCGTAGCTGAGGCCAACCGGCCGCGGGCTGCCGCTGCTGCCGCTGGTCAGGACGCGGGCGCAGACGTCGTCCATGTCGTGCTCGCCGAGCAGCGGCAGGTCGGCCTCCGTCTGGGTCAGCTCACCGGCGTCGTCGAGGTCGACGATCGGCTCCTCGGCGGCGATCACCGCCTCCCGCTCGGCCGCGGTCAGGCGCGGGCTGAGCGGCAGCAGCGCGGCGCCGATCTTCATCAGCGCGTGGGCGATCACGACCTGCTCGCGGCGGGCGTGCATGGTCAGGGCCGCGACGCTGCCGCGGCGGACGCCGTGGGCGGCGAGGCGACGTGCGACCCAGGTTGCCTCGGCCTCGAGCTCGGCGTAGGTGACCGCGGTCCCTTCGGCGACCAGCGCCGTGCGGTCGGGGCAGCTTTGCGATCTCTGGGCGAGCCAGTCGTCGAGCTTCATCGGCGGCGAACGTTACGAGAAGGGGCGCGCTGGCTATCGTTGCCCCGCGTCGAACCCTGACCTGGAGGACGGTTTGCCCAAGCGTCACAAGCAAGCACTGCCGGAGGCGGAGCTGTACGCCCCGATCGAGTGGGAGAGCGTCGGCGAGTACGAAGACATCCGCTACGAGAAGGCGGACGGCATCGCCAAGATCACGATCGACCGCCCCGAGGTGCTGAACGCCTTCCGACCTCAGACGCTGATCGACGTGAGCGCGGCGATGGAGCTGGCGCGCGAGGACGTCGAGATCGGCGTGATCGTGCTGACCGGGGCCGGCGAGCGGGCCTTCTGCTCGGGCGGCGACCAGACCGTGCGCGGCGAGACCGGCTACATGGCCGAGGGGGCCAGCGTCGGCCGCTTCCACGTCACCGACCTGCAGGTGCAGATGCGGCGCCTGCCGAAGCCGGTGGTCGCGATGGTCGCCGGCTATGCCGTCGGCGGCGGGCACATCCTTCACGTCTGCTGTGACATGACGATCGCCGCCGACAACGCCGTCTTCGGCCAGACCGGACCGCGGGTCGGCTCCTGGGACGGCGGCTTCGGCGCCTCGCTGCTTCGTGACCTGGTCGGGACCAAGAAGGCGAAGGAGTTCTGGCTGCTCTGTCGTCAGTACGACGCCGAGGAGGCGCTGGAGATGGGGCTCGTCAACACCGTCGTCCCACTCGCTGAGCTGGAGCGCGAGACGGTCGCCTGGTGCCGCGAGATGCTCGCCCTCTCCCCCTTCGCGCTGCGGCTCGTCAAGGCCAGCTTCAACGCGCACGAGGACGGCTACGCCGGCATCCAGCAGCTCGCCCACGACGCCAACCTGCTCTTCTACGGCAGCGAGGAGGCCGCCGAGGGGCGCGAGGCGTTCAAGGAGAAACGTCAGCCGGAATTCGACAAGTTCCCGCGCCGGCCGTGAGCGCGACGGAGACGGGGGACGGACGATGAGGATCTGGCTGATGGCGGCGCGGCCGCGGACGCTGCCGGCGGCGATCGCGCCGGTGCTGGTCGGGACCGCGGCGGCGGTGCAGTGGGTCGGGCACCTGCCCCGCTGGGGCGCCTTCATCGCCGCCCTGGTCGGCTCGATCTTCATCCAGATCGGCACCAACCTCGCCAACGACTACTCGGATGCGCGGCGCGGCGCCGACACTGCCGACCGGCTCGGGCCGGTGCGAGTCACCTCTGCCGGCCTGGTGACGCCACAGCGGGTGCTGACCGCCACCTGGATCGCCTTTGCAGTGGCGGTGGTGTGCGGCATCTATCTGGCGACCGTCGCCGGGGTCGTGATCCTCCTCATCGGCGCAGTCTCGATCGCCGCCGGAGTCCTCTACACGGGCGGGCCGCGTCCATACGGCTACGCCGGGCTCGGCGAGGTCTTCGTCTTCCTCTTCTTCGGTCTGGTCGCCGTCAACGGCTCCTACTACGTGCAGGTCGAGCAACTCGACGCGCTGCCGCTGGGGCTCTCGATCGCGGTCGGCTTCCTCGCCACGGCGATCCTCGTCGTCAACAACGTCCGCGACCTGGAGACGGACAGGCGAGCCGGCAAGATGACCTCGGCGGTGCGGATGGGCCGTGCCAACGCGGTCAACCTCTACCGGCTGCTGGTGGCGGGGGCCTTCCTGCTGCTGCCGATCTCGCTTGCCGCCGGCGAAGCCAGCGCCCTGCCGCTGATCGGACTGCTGGCGGCTCCGATGGCGCTCCGGCCGGCACGGACGCTGGCGACGCGAACCGACGGGCCGGCTCTGAACGGCGTGCTGGCGGCGACGGGGGCGGTTCTGGCGGTCTTCAGCGTGCTCGTATCGGCCGGCCTGCTGATCTCGAGCTGACGACCCGAATTGCCTTCAGTCGAGGACGACCGTCTTCGGCCAGGAGACCGGCGGAGCCAAGGGTCCCCGATCGTCGAGTCCGCCTGCGCCCTCGCCGATGCCCAGTCCAGGTGGGAGGCTGTATGCATGAAGCTCGCTTCCGCTGAGGTGATCCCGTACGCGCTGCCCTTTCGGCGGCCGTACGTCACTGCTCGCGGGCGGCTCGAGCAGCGCGAGATGGCGCTCCTGCGCCTCCGATCTGAGGACGGCATCGTCGGCCTTGGCGAAGCGGTTCCGCTCTCGCTTCGTGGCGGCGCCACGCTGGTCACGGTCGTGCGTGAGCTCGAGGCCCTGACGCAGCTGGAGCAGCTCGACGAGGCGGCGGTTGAGGCCGCCGCGCCGTCGCTCTCGGCGCCGGCGCGGTGCGCGGCGATGACGGCCCTGCTCGACCTGCGCAGCCGTCTCGCGGCGACCGGCGAGGCAGCGGCCAGTGCGCCGGGCGAAGTGCGTTCGCTGTTTGTTTCGGATAGCGAGACAAAGAACGAACACGCCTCCTCAGGCCTGGCGATTCCTTGCAACGCGACGCTTGTCGCCGGCGAGCCGGAGGCCGTTGCCGAGGACGCGCTCGCCTGGGCAGCCGAGGGCTTTACGACCTTCAAGCTCAAGCTGGGCGTGGGCGATGACCTCGCGCAGGTGCGGGCGGTGCGCAAAGCGGTCGGGCCAGAGGCGCGCATTCGCATCGACGTCAACGCTGCCTGGGACTTGGAGGCGGCGAAGCTGGCGCTGGCGGCCCTCGAGCCTTTTGAGATCGAGCTGGCCGAGCAACCCGTCGACTCGCTGGAGCAGATGGCCGAACTGGTCCACGTGACCTCGATCCCGTTCGCCGCCGACGAGAGCGTCGCCAGCCGCGCCGATGCAGAGCGGGCCGCCTCGATGGGCGCCTGCGAGTTCACCGGGATCAAGCTCTCCAAGGTCGGCGGGCCCGAGGAAGCGCTCGCGATCGCCGACGTGTTGCCGGCCTACGTATCGAGCGCCCTCGACGGGCCGGTCGGTATTGCGGCGGCGGCCCAGGTAGCGCGAACGCTCGCCTCCAGCGAGCATCCGGAACGCCTCGACCTCGCCCATGGCCTCGCCACGCAGCGCCTCTTTGCCTCCACCGTCGCCGCTGTCGAGTGCGAGCTGCGCGACGGCCAGCTGTACATCCCCCCCGCCCCCGGCCTCGGCGTCGAGATCGACGAGGACGCGCTGCGGGCGCACCGCCTCTAGCCTGCGGGGCGCCCTCTTCCCACCCATCCGGGAAAATCCGCCCCACCGTGGACACGACCAACGCCAATACCGCCCTCGCCTCGGCCTTCGCGGAGGAGCTGGCGGGCGGTGGACTGAGGCGGGCGGTTGTCTCCCCCGGCTCGCGCTCGACGCCGCTGGCGGTTGCCCTCTGGCGACAGCCGGAGATCGAGGTGACGGTGATCGTCGACGAGCGCTCGGCCGGGTTCTTCGCGCTGGGCGCGGCGCAGGCGGGCGGCGAGCCGGTGGCGCTGCTCTGCACCTCTGGGACCGCGGCGGCCAACTACCACCCAGCGGTCTGCGAGGCGGACGAATCGGCGCTTCCGCTGCTGGTCTTGACCGCCGACCGGCCACCGGAGCTGCGCGGGGTCGGTGCCGGCCAGACGATCGACCAGGTGAAGCTCTACGGCTCGGCGGTGCGCTGGTTCTGCGAGGTCGGCACGCACCTCGCCGACGACGAGGGGCTGCTGCACTACCGCTCGGTGGCGGCCCGGGCGCTGGCATTGGCCCGTGGTGAGATCAGACCCGGTCCCGTCCACATCAATCTCCCCTGGCGCGAGCCGCTCGCACCCATCCCGGTCGAGAACGCGGTGACCGCGACCGACCCGCTGGCTTTGCATGGCCGCGAGGGGAGGCCGCTGACCGCGGTGACCCGGGTCGACGTCGAGCCCTCGCCCTTCCTGCTCGACGAGGTCGCCGGCCACATCGGCGACGCGATCGCCGGGGTGATCGTCGCCGGCCGCCAGCTCGATCCGGAGCTGCGCGAGCCACTCGCGCACCTGGCCCGCGCCTCGGGGTTCCCGATCCTCGCCGACCCGACCTCGCAGCTGCGCTGCGGGCCGCACGACCGTTCCTACGTCGTCGCCTCCTACGACCTGATGATGCGCGACGAGCACTTCGCCCGCTCGGTCGTCCCCGACCTGGTTATCCGCTTCGGCGAGATGCCGACCAGCAAGCCCCTGCGTGCTTGGCTCGCCGCCAGCGGCGCCGACGAGATCGTGGTTGACCCGCGCGGCGGCTGGAACGAGCCGACCCGCCGTGCCGCGGCGCTGCTGCGCGCCGATCCGACCGAGCTCGCGGCGGGTTGGGCGACCCGGCTGGAGAAGGAAGACCGACCGGCACCGGAACGCTGGCTCGCGGCGGAGCGGGCGGCGCAGGCGGCGATCGAGGCGGCGCTTGGCGGCGCGGCTTTGAGCCACGCGTCGGACGACGGCACCTCCGAGCGGCGCCGCGATGCAGGTGCGACACGGCCCGCCGGTCCGGGCGAGCGCACGGCCTCGACCAAAGAGAACTGGCTGAGCGAGCCAGCTCTGCATCGCTCCCTGGGTGCCTCCCACGGCGACGGCGACCTCATCTACACCGCCTCGAGCATGCCGATCCGCGATCAGGAGGCCTTCCTCGCCGCGACCGACGCCGACGCTCTCTTCCTCAGCAACCGCGGCGCCAACGGCATCGACGGCCTGATTTCCTCGGGCATCGGCGCCGCCGCCGCCAGCGGCCGCCCCACCACCATCGTCACCGGCGACCTCGGCCTCCTCCACGACCTCGGCTCCCTCGCCGCCCTCCGCCACGTCGACACCCCCGTCCGCATCGTCGTCATCGACAACGACGGCGGCGGCATCTTCCATTTCCTCCCGCAGCAGGAGGCACTCTCCAGCGAGGAGTTCGAGGCCCTCCTCGGCACCCCCCGCGGCGTCAACGTCGAGAAGGCAGCGGCCCTATTCGAGGTGCCCTTCCACCGCCTGGAGTCCCTCACAGAACTCCCCGACACCCTGGCTGCCGGAACCTCCCTGATCGAGGCCCGTACCGACCGCACCACCAACGTCACAACCCACCGCCACATCACCGAAGCCGTCAGCGCCGCCGTCGCGTCCCTCTGAGCAGGCGCCGGGGCCCCTACTCAGCCAAAAACGGCAGCAACGCCTGCAGCTTCACCTCGGTCTCGGCCAACTCGGCCGCAGGATCGGAGCCCGCCACGACGCCGACCCCTGCGAAGAGATGCGCCTGGCGGTCTCGAATCAGGCCGCTGCGCAGCGCCACGCAGAACTCGCCGTCCTCGGTGGCGTCCATCCAGCCGACCGGCGCCGCATACCAGCCGCGATCCATGCCCTCCAGCTCGGCGATCACGCTCTCCGCGGGCCGCCATGGCTCACCGCCCACCGCCGGCGTCGGGTGCAGCATGCCCGCTAGCTCGATCGCCGAGTGCGGCTCGGCCAGCTGGGCGATCACCGGGGTGGCGAGGTGCTGGATGTTCGCGACCCTGACGATCTCCGGCTCCGCCGCCGCCTCGACCCAGACCGCGTGCGGGCGCAGCGCGCGGACGATCCGCTCGGCGACGATCCGCTGCTCACGGCGGTTCTTGTCGCTGCGCAGCAGCTGCTCGCCGAGGTGATCGTCGACGGCCGGGTCGGAGCTGCGCCGGGTTGAGCCCGCCAGGGCAACCGTCGAGACGCTGGCGCCGCTGCGACGCACCAACAGCTCCGGGCTGGCGCCGACGAAGGCTGCCTCGGACGTCCCGCAGCAGAAGCAGAAGCAGGACGGGAACTGCTCGCGCATCGCTCCGTACAGGGCTGCCGTGTCGTGGGCGGAGGCGGCCTCGACGATCACCTCGCGGGCCAGCACGACCTTCGACATCTCCCCCGCCTCGATCCGCGCTGTCGCTGTCTCGACCGCGGTTTCGAACTCGCGCGGCGGCCTGGCGCTGCGGATCGACGCCGGTGCGGTCGGGTGCGGATCGAGCATCGGCAGCGAGGCCTCGCGCAAGCCCGCAAGCCGGGTCTCGAGAGCGGCCACGGCGGCGAGACCGCCTTCGTGCCCGCCGGGTGCGCCTTGGGACGGACTCGCGCCGAGGACGGCGTTCAGGGTCAGGAAAGTAGCGCCGCCGCTGCGGCAGAGCGAGAGCTCTGGGAGCACCATCGAGGCGGGCGGGAGTGAGGACCAGGTCGGCGAGCCGCTGCCGTCAGGCGCGAAGGCGAAGCCGCCGAGCCAGACCGGGCCAGCCCCGGCGGGAAGCCCGATCGGCTCCTCCAGAACGGCGTCGCGGCCGATCTCGAGGCACTCGCGGCCGATGTCGGCAAAGCGACCACGACCGCGCGAGACGACCTCTTGGGCGACGCCGAGCCCGGCCAGGGCGAAGCCGCGATCGGGCTGCTCCCAGCAGAACCAGCGATCAGAGGCGAGCCGCGAAGCGAAGACCGCGGCGCAGGGATCGGCCAGCTCGATCTCGGCGGTGACGCTGACCAGGGTCCGGCGGCGGCGCCCGGCTGCCCCGCCGACGGCATCGCGCAGCCCGCTGAGCAGCTGGCTAGTCGCTGCCTCGGGCAATCGCGATCTCGCCCGTGCGGACCATTTCGACCAGGCCATGCGGGCGGACCATTCGCTCGAAGGCCTCGATCTTGTCGGCCGAGCCGGTCACCTCGATCGTCATCGTGCGCCGGGCGACGTCGACGATCTTGGCCCGAAAGATCTCCGCGAACTGGATGATCTCGGCGCGATTCTCGACCGCCGAGGAGACTTTGAAGAGGGCCATCTCGCGGGCGACCGTCTCTTCGGGCTCCATGTCGCGGATCTTCAGGACGTTGATCAGCTTGTGCAGCTGCTTGGTGACCTGGTCGATCGGGTGGACGGCGCCGTCGAGGGTGAGGGTGATGCGGGAGACGCTGGGGTCGTCGGTCGGCCCGACGGCGAGCGTGTCGATGTTGAAGCCGCGGCGCGAGAAGAGGCCGGCGACGCGCGCCAACACGCCAGGCTTGTTCTCGACCAGGATCGAGAGCACGTGCTTGCGGCCGCTCAGCTGGCCGGGGACGTGCAGGTCCTCGAGCTTGAGGAGATCCGGGGTCCCGGCCTCCATCAGCTCTGCACCTCCTGCGGCGCCTCGACCATCTCGCGGGCAGCCTGGCCGGGCGGGATCATCGGGTAGCAGTTCTCTTCGCGGGCGACGCGGACGTCGAGCAGGACCGGGCCCTCGGTCTCCAGCGCCTGCTTCATCGTCGCCTCGAGGTCGTCAGCCTTGTCGCAGCGCAGGCCGGTGGCGCCGAAGGCCTCGGCCAGCTTCACCCAGTCGGGGCTGGCACCCATCTCGACCTAGCTGTAGCGGAGGTCCCAGAAGAGCTCCTGCCACTGGCGGACCATGCCCAGGTAGCCGTTGTTCATCAGGAACACCTTGACCGGGATCTTCTCGTCGACGCAGGTGGCGAACTCCTGGACGTTCATGATCAGCGAGCCGTCGCCGGCCAGGCACA